>NZ_JAXBQQ020000001.1:1192100-1377479 GCF_047520695.2 Stenotrophomonas sp. AR029
GGGGGGGCGCCCGTTGGGCCCCCACACCTCTGCCTGCGGTAGAGCCGAGCCCATGCTCGGCTGCTTGCTGCCGGCCAGCCGAGCATGGGCTCGGCTCTACATGCATTCACAATTTGCTACACCGGCCCCGCTAGGCTGGTTTTCCACCGAGCGCGGCCGGGTGACAAACCCGGCAACTTTCGGCACTGTCGGGGTGTCTGAACACCCTGCAGTCTCCCCCTTGGCAAGGCGCCTTCGAGCACGTCAATGAAATTCAAAGCCCCCGCATTCCTGATGGCCCTGGCGCTGGTCGCGCCGCTGGCGCTGGCGGCCAAGGCCGACTCGCCTGCATTGCCCGCTGCGGCGACTGCCGATCAGGTGACCACCTCCAAGCTGGTGTATGGCCTGTTGTCCGACAGTCGTTACGCCTACCGCCCGCGTGCGCTGGACGAGGCCACCTCCAAGGACGTGTTCAAGCGCTATCTGGAGACGCTGGACGGCGCCAAGCAGTATTTCACCCAGGCCGACGTGGCGCGCTTCGCGCCCTTCGAAGCCAACATCTCCTCGGCCATCCGTGGCGGCGAACTGGAACCGGCGTTCCAGGTGTTCGCGGTCTACAAGCAGCGTGTCGGCGAACGTGTGGCCTTTGCGCGCAAGCTGCTCAAGCAGGAGCCGGACTTCACCACCGACGAGCGCTTCGAGTACGACCGCAAGAAGGTGCCGTGGGCGGCCAGCAGCGCCGAGCTGGATGAGCTGTGGCGCAAGTCGGTGAAGAACGACTGGCTGCGCCTGAAGCTGGCAGGCAAGAAGCCGGACGATATCCGCAAGACGCTGGACAAGCGCTACGCGACGCTGGAAAAGTCGGTCAACGAGCTGAAGGGCGAAGACGTCTTCCAGTTCTTCATGAATTCGTACACCAGCGCGGTTGATCCGCACACCGATTACTTCACCCCGCGCACGGCCGAGAACTTCAACCAGGCGATGTCGCTGTCGCTGGAAGGCATCGGTGCGCAGCTGCAGCGCCAGGACGACGTGGTGGTGATCCGCGAGATCATCGCCGGCGGCCCGGCTGCGGTGGACGGCACGCTGAAGCCGGGTGACCGCATCGTTGGCGTTGGCCAGGGCAAGTCTGGCCAGGTCGAGGACGTGATCGGCTGGCGCATCGACGATGTGGTCGCCAAGATCCGCGGCGCCAAGGACACCCAGGTCAAGCTGGAGTTCATTCCGGCTGCCGAAGGTGCCGATGGCAAGCACCACACCCTGGTGCTGACCCGGCAGAAGGTGCGCCTGGCCGAACAGGCCGCCAAGGGCGAGACCATGACCATTCCGGCCGCCAACGGCGAGCCGGCACGGAAGATTGGTGTGATCAAGCTGCCGACCTTCTACCAGGATTTCGAAGGCCGCCGCCGCAACGCCGCCGACTATGCCTCGGCCACCCGCGACGTGGCCAAGCTGCTGGCTGGTTTCAAGAACGACAAGCTGGACGGCGTGGTGCTGGACCTGCGCAACAACGGCGGCGGTTCGCTGGATGAAGCCATCGAACTGACCGGCCTGTTCATCGAGCAGGGCCCGGTGGTGCAGGTGCGCGAGTCCGGTGGCCGCGTCACCGTCAACAGCGACCGCAACCAGGGCGTGGCGTGGGATGGCCCGCTGGCGGTGCTGATCAACCGCGGTTCGGCTTCGGCCTCGGAGATCTTCGCTGGTGCGATCCAGGATTATGGTCGTGGCCTGGTGATCGGTGAAACCAGCTTCGGCAAGGGCACCGTGCAGAACATCGTCGACCTCGACCGCTGGCCGAGTGGCGAGACCCAGCGCTTCGGCCAGGTCAAGCTGACCATCGCCCAGTTCTTCCGCATCAGCGGCAGCAGCACCCAGCACAAGGGCGTGGTGCCGGACCTGGCCTTCCCGGCCAGCGTCGATGCCACCGAGTTCGGCGAGAGCACCTACGATAACGCCCTGCCGTGGACCCGCATCGCCGCCGTGCCGCACACCCAGTACGGCAACTTCGCGCCGCTGCTGCCGAAGCTGGAGGCCCGCCACGACGCGCGAATCGCCACCGACAAGGAATTCCAGTGGTGGAACGAGGACGTGCAGCAGTTCCGGACCGAGGCGGCGAAGAAGTACATCTCGCTCAACGAGGCCACCCGTCGCGCCGAACGCGAGCGCCAGGACGCCCAGCGCAAGGAACGCCAGCTGCAGCGCAAGGAGCTGGGCCTGGCCCTGGACCCGCTGGCCGATGACAGCAGTGATGATGGCCTGACCGGCAACGAGCGCGACATCGTGAAGGATGCCGCCCGCGAAAAGGCCGCCGAAAAGCGTCCGGACCCGCTGCTGCGCGAGTCGGCCTCGATCCTGGCCGACGCGGTGAACCTGCTGGCCAATGACCGTCCGCTGTCGGCCCAGGTGCTGCCGCAGTCCACCGGCGCGGGGCGTTGGGCGGACTGAGCCGGAGACGGCGCGCGACATTCGCAGGGGCCGGCATTGCCGGCCCCTTCTTGTTTGGGAAGCCCATTCCCGGTCGCGCCGGGCCATGTCCGGACCAGTGAAGTGCCGCAAACGACTTGATCCCCTCCGTCCCCTTTTACGTGCATGAACCGGGAGCAACGTGGGGGGCCATATCGACCTGCCGCACACGGGGGCGGGACTACCCTTGGTGCTTCCGTTCTCGCAGGAGTACCCATGCGGGCCTCCCGTCTTTCCAGCGCTGCCGTGGCGTGCGCCAGCGCCTTGATCCTTTCGGCCTGTGGTGGCCGCGCCGCCGACAGCACCGTGCTGCGCGAGTCTTTCGATTCCGGCGATACCTTCTCGCGCACCGTTGAGGGACGCCCCGGCGAAGCCTGCGAGGCCGCGCGCCGCACGCTGCTCAGCCAAGGCTATGCCATCGCCCGTTCCGATGATGCACAGGTGGAGGGCAGCAAGAACTTCCAGCCGCGCGAGGATGACCATGAGCAGCTGGTGCTGCGCATCTCGTGCGCCCCGCGCGGCAGCCAGACGCTGGTATTCGTCAGTGCCGTGCAGGACCGCTACGCGCTGAAGAAGAGCCCGACCTCGGCCAGTGTCGGCGTGGGTGCGCTGGGCTCGGTGTCGCTGCCGTTCGGCAGCAACGACGACTCGCTGGTGAAGGTGGCCAGCAGCACGGTCACGGATGCCGAGTTCTATCGTCGCTTCTTCCAGCGCCTGCAGCAGTATCTGCCGGCCGCGGCGGGCACGCCATCGCCATCGCCGGCCGCGGCGCCGGAACCCGCACCGGCGGTTACGGACCAGGGCTGAGAGTGCGCGGCAGGTGGCTGATTGCAGCCCTGCTGCTGGCGCCCGCGTGGGTCGTGGCAGCGCCATCCCCGGACTGTACGCAGGGCCTGCTGCAGCGGTTGGGGTGGCGCTTCGAAGAAGCGTCCCTCACCGCGCCGCAGGTGCGCGGTGGTCCCGTATGTACGCGTGCCTCGCTGGCTGATTCACAAGCGGCCGGCGACCTGCAGGTGCGGTGGCCGACGGCGTTGCCCGCTGCTGCTCGGCACGCACTTCTGCAGCAGCTGCTGGATGACCCCGCCACCGTCTGCGCCTATGCCTTTGAGCTGGGGGCGGCCACGCGGCGCGCGACTTCGGCATTGCAGGGCAATCCCACGTTCCGCTTCTCCGGCCCGCAGCTGGGATGGATCGGCTTCGGATTGCAGGGCGCACCGGCACAGGGTTGGCAGCGTACACGCAGTTTCGGTCGTGGCTTCGTGCCCCGCGCGGGCAACAGCCATGCGCTGGAGGCGTTCTACAGCGGTGCCGTGCGTGCCGAATGCGGTGTCGGCCGCCAGGTCGCACAGCTGGCCACCCAGCGCGAGCTGTATGGCGATGCTGCGTTCGACACAGGGTTCGCAGCGGAGGAACTGTCGATCGGCACCTTCCTCGCGCTGCACGACACCGACAGCATCCTGCTCGGCGCGCATGCGGGCGACTTCTTCGCCGATGGCAAGGCGGTGCGCACCTCGGCGATGGGGCGGCAGGCGTTCGTGGGCGTGCCCGGTTTCATCGAACATGTGTACGACAAAGGCACGCTGGACGACCTGAGCAACCAGGCCGAGAACTTCGTGGTGGTCGAGGTGGGCGAGGGCGCTGCGCAGGCGCTGGCACTGCACGCTGGCCTGGCCTGGTACGACCAGCGCAATGCCGAGCTCTGGAAACTGGCGCAGGACATCCCGCGCATCGGCCAGCGCTATTTCGAGCGCCTGCTGTTCGAGCGCGATCCACAGCTGCGCGCGCGCCTGGCACCGCGCTACCACGCGGCTCTGGTGCGCATGGATCAGCTGCTGGACGATCCGTTCTACCAGCAGTTCGTGATCTACGTGCATCCGCGCGGTATACGTCCTATCGGCTACCACATCGTCCGCCTGCTCGATCGCAACCCGAGAACGCCGTTTTCGATCGACCTGGCGGTGCACAATCTGCATACCACGCTCTACCGGCGTTGGCGCGAGGCGCAGCTGCGCCACTGCGCGGCTACCGGCAGGCCAGGCAGCCTGACCCTAGACCCCAACTGAAGGTGAAACAATGGATATTGCAATGATCGGCCTCGGCCGCATGGGCGCCAACATGGCCCAGCGCCTGCATCGCGGCGGCCACCGCGTGGTCGGCTACGACCCGGGCGAAAGTGCGCGCCAGCGTGCTGCAGAGGCCGGCCTGGAGGTGGTTGATTCGCTGGCCGCCGCCGTGGCCGCGCTGCCGGTGCCGCGCGTGGTGTGGCTGATGGTGCCGGCGGGTGAAACCGTCGACCAGACGCTGGGACAGCTGACCCCGCACCTGGCCGAGGGTGACATCGTCATCGACGGCGGCAACTCCAACTACCAGGACTCGATCCGTCGCGCCAAGGCGCTGGCGGAGGACGATCTGGGCTACGTCGACTGTGGCACCAGCGGCGGCGTGTGGGGCCTGCAGGAAGGCTACAGCCTGATGGTCGGTGGCGAAGCGCCGGTGGTGGAGCAGATCGCACCGCTGCTGCGCACGCTGGCACCGGCTGAAGATCGTGGCTGGGCGCGTGTTGGTCCATCCGGCGCCGGCCATTTCACCAAGATGGTCCACAACGGCATCGAGTACGGGATGATGCAGGCCTATGCCGAAGGCTTCGCGCTGATGGAGCGCAAGCAGGAGATGGCGCTGGACCTGGCCCAGGTAGCCGAGGTGTGGCGTCACGGCAGCGTGGTGCGCTCGTGGCTGCTGGACCTGAGCGCCGAAGCCCTCAAGCGCAATCCGTCGCTGGATGGCATCGCGCCATACGTGGAGGATTCCGGCGAAGGCCGCTGGACCGTGGCCGAAGCCATCGCACTGGACGTGCCGGCACCGGTGATCACGTTGTCGCTGCTGGAACGCCTGCGTTCGCGGGAATCCAATTCGTTCACCGACCGCCTGCTGTCGGCGATGCGCAATGAATTCGGCGGCCACGCCATCAAGAAGTCGTAAGCACTGCGGTGGGGTCAGAGCCCTTCGGCGTTGCCGAAGGGATCCGACCCCGGGCAGATCAGGGTGGGATCCCTTTCCGCAGGAAAGGGTTCTGACCCCATACAGCCAGTCGAGCATGGCTCGACTCTACAAAAGCCGTCTCCGATCGTTGCCACGTCATCCACGCATGGCGTGGATCTACTGGTCAGTGCAACGCGATCCGCCGCCCTTCGCGCGCGCTGTCCATGCCGGCCTGCAGCAGCCGCATCAACTGCAATGCCTGCATCGGGCTGACCGTCGCTTCGCCGTCGCCGTGCATCGCCGCTGCGAACTGCGCATACAACCGACGATAGTCGCCGGGCAGGTTGTCGACGGTGCTGCGCAGAACATTGTCTTCTGCATCACAGTGCACCAGTTCGCCATGCCGGGGATCGATGCCCCATCCGGGCGCACCCGGCGCTACGCCGCGGCGCAGCTGGGCCTCCTGCACATCCAGGCCGTACTTGATCCAGCTGGCCTTGCTGCCATGCACGCTGAAGTGCGGGGCAGGGGCAGCCACCAGCGAACCGGCATGCACGATGGCGCGATGCCGTGGGTAGTGCAGTACGGCGTGGAAGTAGTCGATGCCGGCGCCACCTTGGCGCTGCACGGCCAGATCCGCATCGATGGCGTCGGGCCAGCCGAACAGCACCAGCATCTGGTCCAGCAGGTGCGGGCCGAGGTCGTACCACAGGCCACTGCCTGGCCCGTCCTGTTCGCGCCAACGGTCGCGCACCTGCGGCCGGTAGCGGTCGAAATGCGCATGGCATTCGGCCACCTCGCCCAGCGTGCCTTCGGACAGCAGCGCCTGCAGCGTGAGGAAGTCGGCATCGAAGCGCCGGTTCTGGAACACGGTGGCGATGCGGCCGGCGTCGCGTGCTGCGGCCAGTACTGTTTCCGCTTCGGCCACATCCAGCGCAAAGGGTTTGTCGACCAGCACGTGCTTGCCGGCGGCCAGCGCGGCCATCGCCAGCGGCGCGTGCTGTTCGTTCGGCGTGGCGATCACCACCGCATCCACCGCTGGATCGTCGAACACGTCCTGTGGCGTTGCACGCACGTGTACGTTGCTGAACGTGCGCAGCAACGTGTCGCGCTGCGAGCTGACGATGCTGTGCAGGACAAGGCCGGGCGTGTGCTGGATCAGAGGGGCATGGAAGACGCGGCCGGCGAGGCCGTAGCCGATCAGGGCCAGGTGCAGGTCGGGGCGCATGGCAGAGCTCCGGCAGGGGGGAAGGGCAGGGTAAACGACAGATGCGGACAGCCCAAAACTGAACCGTTGCCGTTGGAAACGCTTCGATTCACGGCGGCATGACCACGACGCCACGCCTGCTCCACGTGCGCTTGTCCAGACTGGCAGCACATCCCGAAGGAGAACGACACGATGAGCAATACCACTCGCACGCTGATTGCTTCTGCCCTGACGCTGGGCCTGGCACTGTCCTCCTCGGCCGCATTCGCCAAGGACCCGGCCGCGAAGAGCCCGCCGACCACCAGCGCACATCCGGCTACCCACGCGGATCGCCATGATTCCAACGAACCGGTGACCGACAGCTGGATCACCACCAAGGTGAAGGCGGACCTGCTGACCAGCAGCAACGTCCCGGGCACCGAGATCAAGGTGGAAACGGTGAACGGCGTGGTCAGCCTGAGCGGCACCGTGGCCACCCAGGCCGAGAAGGACAAGGCGGTCACCACCGCCAAGGGCATCAAGGGCGTGACCCGCGTCGATGCCGCCGCATTGAAGGTCAGCGCTGCCGCCAAGCGCTGAACCGGTTGGGCGCCCCGCGTGGGGCGCCCGCTGACCTGTAGACCCGAGCCATGCTCGGCTGGCACTCCAAGGCAGCCGAGCATGGGCTTGGCCCTACAGGTCTGATTGCCAACCCGTTCAGCCGACCGCGCTGGAAATTCCAGAGTTGTGACCGCCTGCGCTATATTGCCGGTTCCGCCGCAACCGGGCTCGACCCGGCCAACGCGTCGCGGCAGAGCTGACGAGGAACTATGGCGCTGGTTTTCAGTGACGACATCTGGGACCGCTGGCGGTTGCCGGCCTTGGCGCTGGCCGCCGCCGCGATCATCGTGGTGCCGTGGTTGACCCTGCGTAAACTGCAGCAGGACAGCGAACAAGCGATGGCCTGGGTCAACCACACCCAGGCCGTGGGCGTGGCACTGCAGCAACTGCAGGCCGATGTGCGCGATGTCGAATCGGCCGCGTTGACCCTGTCCAAGGGCGTGGATGCCCCCGGCCTGCGCGAACGCATGGCCCGGGCCGATGAAATTCCCGGGCGCCTGGCCGAACTGGGCCGGATGACCCGCGACAATCCCGACCAGCTGATCCGCATCGGTCGGATCGAATCGATGCTGGAAGGCCGCATGGCACTTGCCCGCGAGTTGGCCAGGTCCGAACCGAACAGCGACCAGCGCGAGCTGGTGCAGGACCTGAGTACGCGCTATCCCATCCGCGGGCTGGTGGAAGAACTGCAGGCCAGCGAGCAGAAGCTGCTGGCGCTGCGCGCCGAGCAGGCGGCACGCCAGCGCAAGCAGACCGAACTGGTGTCGTGGAGTTCGCTGGTGATCCAGCTGGCGCTGCTCGGCCTGGTGCTGTGGCTGCTGCAGCGGCAGATCGGCCGTCGCCTGCATGCGGAGCGGCAATCGCTGCGCTCGGCTGCACGTGCGGCGTCGGTGCTGCAGACCGTGCGCGAACCGATCGTGCTGCTCGACCGCGACCTGCGCGTGCAGCTGCACAATCCAGCATTCGCTGAGCTGTACGGCCTGCAGGACGAGCGCGCCGACGGCCTGCTGCTGGAAAACGTTGGCGACAACGCATGGCAGGACCCGGTGGTCCGGCAGCGCCTGGCCGACGTACTGTCGCGCGGTCGCGAACTGTGGGACTTCGAGCACGAGCAGCGCACCGCCGACGGCATGGTGCGCTACATGCTGCTCAACGCGCGGCGCATGCCGCTGCCCGACAGCGATGACGAGGTGGTGCTGCTGACCATCAGCGACGTCACCATGCAGCGCGCAGTGCAGCTGCGCGTCGAAGAGCTGAACCGCCAGCTGGAAGGCAAGGTTGCGCAGGTGTCCGAGGTCAACCGCGAGCTGGAGGCCTTCAGCTATTCGGTCTCGCATGACCTGCGTGCACCGCTGCGCCACGTGGCAGGATTCTCCGACAAGCTGTCGCGCCACCTCGGCGACCAGGCTGATGACAAGAGCCGCCACTATCTGGACGTGATTTCCAGTTCGGCCCGGCGCATGGCAGCGTTGATCGACGACCTGCTGGTCTACTCGCGACTTGGCCGTGCGGCGATGCGGCAGCAGGCGGTGGACATGCAGTCGCTGGTGGCCGACACCCGCGCCATGCTCGATTCCAATCTGCAGGCCGAGGCCGAGAACAGCGGCCATGCGCACCAGGTGGAGTGGAGCATCGCGCCGCTGCCGATCGTGGTGGGCGACGAAAACATGATCCGCCAGGTCTGGCTCAACCTGCTCGGCAACGCAGTGAAGTACTCGGGCAACCGCGAACCGGCGAAGATCCGCGTTGACTACCAGCAGCAGCCCGACGGCGGCCATCAGTTCACGGTCAGCGACAATGGTGCAGGCTTTGACATGGCCTACGCCGGCAAGCTGTTCGGTGTGTTCCAGCGCCTGCACAAGGCCAGTGACTACCCGGGGACCGGCATCGGCCTGGCCAGCGTGCGCCGCGTGCTGACCCGCCATGGTGGCCGTATCTGGGCCGAGGCCGAACCGGACGTCGGCGCTGCTTTCCACTTCTACCTGCCCCCCGCGACCGACGCGGACAAACAAGGTCCCTCTGCATGACGACTCTGCGCACCATTCTTCTCGCCGAAGACAGCCCGGCGGATGCCGAAATGGCGATCGACGCCCTGGAAGAAGCGCGTCTGGCCAATCCCATCGTGCACGTCGAGGACGGCGTGGAAGTGATGGACTACCTGCTGCGCCGCGGCGCCTTCGCCAACCGCGAGGAAGGCTTGCCGGCGGTGCTGCTGCTGGACATCAAGATGCCGCGCATGGATGGCCTGGAAGTGCTGCGGCAGATCCGCGAGCACGAAGAACTCAAGCGCCTGCCGGTGGTGATCCTGTCGTCTTCGCGCGAGGAAAGTGACCTGGCCCGCAGCTGGGACATGGGCGTGAACGCCTACGTGGTCAAGCCGGTGGACGTGGACCAGTTCTTCGGCGCGGTGCAGACGCTGGGCAAGTTCTGGGCATTGATCAACCAGGCACCGGAACTCGAGTGAGCCCATGCCCCTGACCGGTCCCGCCCTGGGGGCGCTGCGCATCCTGCTGGTGGAAGACTCACCGGAAGATGCCGAGCTGATGTCCGAACAGATGCTCGACGCGGGCCTGGAGGCCCGCTTCGAGCGTGTGGAGAGCGAGGCGGAACTGCGCCAGGCACTGGCTGTGTTCCAGCCGGACATCGTGCTGTCCGACCTGAGCATGCCGGGGTTCTCCGGTGACGACGCGCTGCGTATCGTGCGCGAGACCTCACCGGAGGTGCCCTTCATCTTCGTCTCCGGCACGATGGGTGAGGAGAATGCGGTAGCGGCGCTGCAGAAGGGCGCCAACGACTACATCATCAAGCACCAGCCTGCGCGCCTGCCTTCGGCGGTCGCGCGTGCGATCCGCGATGCACGCAGTGCGGTCGAGCGCGCACGCGTGGAAACCGAACTGATGCGTGCGCAGCGCCTGGAAAGCCTGTCCCTGCTTGCCGCCGGGCTCAGCCACGACCTGCGCAACATCCTGCAGCCGTTGCTGATCATGCCGGACCTGCTGAAGGCCCGCACCGAGGATCCGCAGCTGCACCACCTGGCCGACGTCATCGCCGAGTGTGGCCGCCGCGGCCATGAGATGGCCGAGTCGATGCTGTCGTTCGTGCGTGGTTCGCGCAAGCCGAGCGAGCGCATCGAGATCGACGGCCTGTTCGACGCGGTGGCGCTGCTGTTGCGCAGCAACGTGCCCGATGCCGTGCGCCTGGAACTGCAGGTGCTGGACGAAGGCCTGGTGGTCGACGCCAACTACACCGAACTGCAGCAGGTAATGCTGAACCTGGCGCTCAACGCGATCCAGGCGATGCCCAACGGTGGCCGCCTGAGCCTGACCGCCAGCCATGCCGGGCAGCGCGATGGCGTGGACTGGATGCAGATCTGCGTGTCCGACGAAGGCATCGGCATGGATGCGGACACGCTGTCGCACCTGTTCAATCCGTTCTTCACCACCAAGGCCGATGGCACCGGCCTGGGTCTGATTTCCTGCAAGCGCATCGTCGAAGGCGCCGGCGGCAGCATCCATGTCAGCAGCCAGCCGGGGCAGGGCACCTGCTTCGAGCTGCGCTTGCCGATGCACGAAGCCAGCGACGGCAGCGAGCCGATCGAGCAGCTGGTGGCCCTGGGCAGTGGCCAGTCGATCCTGGTGGTCGACGGCGAAGCTACGCGCCTGTCGCTGCTCGGCAACGCGCTGTCCAGCCAGGGGTATCAGCTGCAGCTGGCCTCCGATGGCCCGGCGGCGCTGCGCTGGATGCAGCAGGAGGCGATGCCGGCGCTGGTGATTGCAGACGCCGGCTCAAAGCTGCTGCCGGCCAGCCAGCTGCTGGGCGAGATGGCTGCGCTGGGCTATCGCGGCCCGGCGCTGGTGCTGGAGGATGCGGCGGTGGCGGTGCCTGCCGATGCCTTCCCGGCCGGCGTGGACGTCCATGTACTGCGCAAGCCGCTGCAGATGCAACAGGTGTTCCGCGCAGTGGCCGAGGCGCTGGGCTGACAAAGGGTAGTGCCGGCCGCTGGCCGGCATCCCCGTGCGGTGGGATCATTGCGGTTGCCGGCCAGCGGCCTGCACTACCGGTCCAGCGTTTCCCAGGGGAACCGCGGCAGGGCGTCCACCGCCTGTTCCAGGCGCCGTGACCAGTTCTGGTGGATATCGGCGTACAGCGCTGAATCCGCGCCCAGCCGCAGTTGCTGGCCGATGCGCAGTTCACCGTCGCGCAGCAGCGCCAGGTCGATCGGCAGGCCTACCGACAGATTGGAACGGATGGTGGAGTCCAACGAGACGATCGCCGTGCGGGCGGCATCCTCCAGGCGCGTGGCGGGGCTGAGGATGCGGTCGAGGATCGGCTTGCCGTACTTGGATTCACCGATCTGCAGGTAGGGCGTCTCCGGTGAGGCGGCGATGGCGTTGCCGAGCGGGTAGATCATGTACAGCCCAGGCCGCTCACCGGCAATCTGGCCGCCGAAGATCAGCGTGGCCTGGGTATTGACCCCATCGTGGCCATGTTCACTGTGGCTGCTGTGCACCTGGCTGTCCACCAGCAACTGGCCAACGTACGCGGCGGCCTCGAAAAGGTGAGTCATGTCGCGCAGGTTGGGTGAGCGCCGTTCGTCGGCATCGCGCCCCAGGCGCGACACCAGCAACTGGGTGGTGGCCAGGTTGCCAGCCGCCATCAGCACGTAGGCTGCCTGGCCGGGATATTCGAACACGTGCAGCTTGCGATGCACGCGTACATCGTCCAGCGAGGCATTGGTCCGGGTGTCGGCAGCGAAGACCAGGCCCTCGTCCACCTCGATTCCAACGCAATAGGTCATGTCGGTGCCCTATCATGTGCGTCCCGGATTGTAGGCAGGCCGCCGTGACGACGGCATGTCCACGCCCCCATCGCTGCCACCTGAACCGCATGACGACCGTGCTCCTGAGCCTGGGCAGCAATGTCCAGCCCCGCCGCTACCTCCACGCCGCGGTGGCGGCCCTGCGCGAGCGCTTCGGCGCGCTGCAGGTCTCGCCGGCCTACCGTACCGCCGCGGTCGGCTTCGACGGCCCGGCCTTCCTCAACAACGCGGTGGCGATCGAGACGGACTTGCCGCTGCAGGAACTGGACGACTGGCTGCATGCGCTGGAAGACGCGCACGGCCGCGACCGCAGCGGGCCGCGCTTCTCCGACCGCACCCTGGATATCGACGTGGTGTTCTACGGCGACCTGGTGGTGGAAGGTCCCGGCCACCTGCGCATTCCCCGTCCCGAACTGAAGCATGCCTTCGTGCTGAAGCCGCTGGCCGACATCGCGCCAGACTTCATCGATCCGGTCAGCGGGCTGGACCTGGCCACGCTGTGGCGCGCGCACGCGCAGTTTGGCGAGGCGTTCGAGGTGGTTGACCTTGAGTGATGGGGTCAGATCCCTTTTCCCGGCGGGAAAAGGGATCTGACCCTGTTGTGGATCCCGGCAGCGCCTCAACTTACCGTGCGCCCGCCATCCACGCGCAATGTGTGGCCGGTGACGAAGCTGGCTTCGGCCACCAGCCAGTACACCGCTTCGGCAATCTCCTCGACCGTACCGATCCGCGCCAAAGGCGTGCGCGCCAGCAGCGCCTCGCGGGCGAAATCGTCCTTGCCCTGTTCGGGCCACAGGATCGCGCCGGGCGCCACCGCATTGACCCGCACTTTCGGCGCCAGCTCCAGCGCCAACGAACGGGTGGCCATCTCCAGCGCGGCCTTGGCCATCGTGTAGGCGATGTGGTCGCGCATCGGATCGGTGCCGTGCAGGTCGGTCAGGTTGACGATGCAGCCCTGCTGGCGGCGCAGGTAGGGCGCGGCCGCCTGTGACAGCAGCAGTGGCGCGCGCGCATTGACCGCATACAGCTCGTCCATCGCCTCGGCCGTGACCTGGCCGAGCGGGGTGGCATAGAAGTTGGAGGCGTTGTTGACCAGCGCGTCCAGGCGGCCGAAGTGGGTAACGGCCTGTTCCACCAGGTCGGGCAGGGCGTCGGCGTCACGCAGGTCGGCCTGCAGCGCAAGCACGCTGCCCGGCCGCACATTGTCGAAATCGAACGCGGCCTGCTGCAGTTCGGCGCTGGAGGTGTTGGCATGCAGTACCACCGACCAGCCACAGGCGTGGAACTGGCGGGCGATGGCCGCACCGATCCGGCGCGCGCTGCCGGTGATCAGGACCACGGGGTGGGTATCGCTCATCGAGGGTCCTCCAAGGCTCGGCTATCCTGTGCACCATTGTCACCGCATTCGAAGACGCCATGCAGCCCACCTTCCCCCTGCCCGAAGCCGATGCCCTGGCCCACAGCGACCAGCTGGCGGCCGCCCTGCGTGCCGAAATCCTTGCGCAGGGCGGGGCGATGCCGTTCTCGCGCTTCATGGAGCTGTGCCTGTACACCCCCGGCTGGGGCTACTACAGCGCCGGCGCCAGCAAGTTCGGTGGCAGCGGCGACTTCACCACCGCACCCGAGCTCGGCAGCCTGTTCGCCGGCAGCGTGGCCAATGCGCTGGCGCCGGTGTTCGCGCAGCTGGGCGCGCAGGCCCGCATGCTGGAACTGGGGGGCGGTACCGGCGCATTCGCCGAGGCCGTGCTGCTGCGCCTGGCCGAACTGGACGCGCTGCCGTCGCGCTACGCCATCCTCGAACCCAGCGCCGACCTGCGCGAGCGCCAGCAGCAGCGCCTGCAGCAGAACCTGCCGGCCGAGTTGGCCGCGCGCGTGGACTGGATCGACCGCCCGTTCGAGGAGGAGTGGGAGGGCGTGGTGTTCGCCAACGAGGTGATCGACGCGCTGCCGACCCCGCGCTTCCTGATCCGGGACGGCGAGGTCTACGAGGAAACCGTCGAGCTTGATGGCGAAGGCAACTTCATCCGTGGCGCGCAGCCCGCTGACATCCTGCTCAACGGTGCGGTGCGCCACATCGAGCGTTACCTGGAAAAGCCCTTTGCCGACGGTTACCGCTCCGAGGTGCTGCCGCAGCTGCCGTACTGGCTGCAGGCAGTGGCTGGCGGCCTGCAGCGTGGTGCGATGCTGTTTGTCGATTACGGCTACAGCCGCAGCGAGTTCTACCAGCACGACCGCGACGATGGCACGGTCCGCGCGTTCTACCGCCACCACGTGCATAACGACGTGCATCGTTGGCCCGGCCTGCAGGACATCACCGCGTCGGTGGATTTCACCGCGATGGCCGAGGCGGGCATGCACGGTGGTTTCGAATTGGCGGGGTACTGCAGCCAGGCCAGTTTCCTGCTCGGCAACGGCCTGGACCAGGTGCTGCTGCTGGCCGAAGAGCGTACGGATGAGGTCGGCCGCATCCAGCTGCGTGACCAGGTGAAGAAGCTGACCCTGCCGACCGAGATGGGCGAGCGCTTCCAGGCCATCGGCCTGCAGCGTGGTGTCGATTTCGAGCCGGCGTTCGAACTGGGCGACCTGAGCTGGCGCCTGTGAGCAATGCGTTGCCGCTGATCAAGCCGCTGCGGCGGCAGCGGCTGTGGACCGCGCTTTGGACATTGGCGGTGTTGCTGGTGATCGTGGTCTGCCTGATCCCACCACCGCCGATCCCGCTGCCGGAAAACAGCGACAAGGGCGAGCACTTCCTCGCCTACTTCATCCTGGCCGGCAGCGCGGTGCAGCTGTTCCGGCCGGGGCGCCCGCTGCTGTGGGTGGGCGTGGGGCTGGTGCTGATGGGCGTCGGCATCGAGTTCGCGCAGGGTGCGCTGACCAGCAACCGCACTGCTGACCCGATGGATGCGCTGGCCAACACGATCGGCGTGCTGGCCGGCATGGCCACGGCGCTGACCCCGTTGCGCGATCTGCTGATGCGCTGGCGGGGCTGAGGTTCCTGTAGAGCCGAGCCCGTGCTCGGCTCCCTCCCGAAAGGCAGCCGAGCATGGGCTCGGCTCTACAGTAGATCCACGCCATGCGTGGATGGATTGCGCCAGGACAGGCTTGCGGTTACTTCTTCAGCGTGACCTCATCCAGCACCCACATCGCCGGGCGCGTATCGCCGGTGAAGTTGATGCACAGGTCACCCGTGCCCTGCGTGCCCTTCGGCAGCGCCGCACGCAGGGTCACGAAGCCACCGGCATCGGGCGTGGCCGGCAGCGGTACCTGAGCCAGCACCTTGCCCGTGCAATCACCGCGGCGGATCAGCATTTCGCCATGTGCGCTCCGGGCCTTTTCGAAGCGACGCTTGGGTTCATCGTGGGCCAGCTGGAAGTAGTACGGAATGCGGCCCGCGCGGACCTCCACGCTGCCGATGCCGTCCAGCTGCGCCTGCGGCCAGCGCCAGCATGGCTGGAAGATGTCGACGTTGAACACCGCACGCGTTCCCTCGCGCGGGCCGTCGTCTTCCAGGCGCAGCACCAGCCCCTTCTTGCCCACGCAGCTGAGCAGCGCATCGCTGCGGCGGCTGAGCAGCGACTGCGCGGTGAACGTGGCGATGGTCGGCTTCGCGGCCAGCATCTGGCCCTGGTAGAACGCGGCGGCCTGCACGGTGGTCGGCAGCGTCGCGGTCAGCGGCTGCTGGTACAACGGCGACTGCCCGGTCACCGGCTGGCCATCGGTGCTGTAGCGCACTTCATAGCCCAGCGGGTTGGCCAGCGATAGGGTCACGGAGTTTTTCGCGCGATCATCGGTGTAGTCCACGCCCACTTCGAACGGGGTCTGCGCGTAGGCCAGGCCCCAGGCACGGTAGCGCTGCAGCTGCGCGGGCAGGCGCGCGAGGAAATCGCGGAAGTCGCGATGTTCCGGCGTACTCCAGCCGGTCTCGGCCACGGCGGCCAGGCGCGGGAACAGGTTGTGCTGCAGGCGCGCGTAGGTGCGCGTGTGCTCGGTAAACATGTTGGCCTGCAGGCCGAGAATGTGCTGGCGCTTGTCGGCCGCCAGCTCGGCCGGCACCGGCTCGAAGTTGTACAGCTTGCCGAGGTTGACCTGGGTCGGGCGGCCCGGCGGTTCATTCGGCGAGGCCGTCTGCAGGTAATCCAGGTACAGGTACCCCACCGGCGACATGACCACGTCATGGCCGGCACTGGCTGCAGCCAGGCCACCTTCGGTGCCCTGCCACGACATCACCGTGGCCTGCGGTGGTAGGCCGCCTTCGAGGATTTCGTCCCAGCCGATCAGGCGCCGGTCGTGCTGCTCCAGGAAGGTCTCCAGGCGCTTGATGATGTGGCTCTGCATGGCCATTTCATCCTTGATGCCCAGCGCACGCATGCGCTGCTGCACCTGTTTCGAGGCTTCCCACTGGTCCTTGACCGCCTCGTCGCCGCCGACGTGCACGTACTTCGCAGGGAACAGCGCGATCACTTCTTCCAGTACGTTCTCGAGGAAGGTGACGGTGCTGTCCTCCACGTTGAACAGGTTCGGGAACACGCCCCATTCGCTGATCGGCTTCAGCGGGGTGTTGATCGAACCCAGTTCCGGGTACGCGGCGATCGCCGCGGTGGCATGGCCGGGCACATCGATTTCTGGAATCACCTGGATATGCAGCCTGGCGGCATAGGCGATCACTTCGCGGATCTGCTCCTGCGTGTAGAAGCCGCAGTAAGGATGCTCCTTGCCACTGGCCAGATCGATGCCACTGTCGCCGGCCGGCAGGCGGCAGCTGCCCACCTCGGTCAGCTTCGGGTAGCGCTTGATCTCCATGCGCCAGCCCTGGTCATCGGTGAGGTGCCAATGGAAGGTATTGAGCTTGTGCGCGGCCATGGCATCGAGCACATGCTTGATCTCGTCCAGGCTCTGGAAGTGCCGCGCCGAGTCGAGCATGAAACCGCGCCAGCCGAAGCGCGGCGCGTCCTGGATCTGCACCGCCGGCAGCACGCCGTTGCTGCCACCCGTGGCCAGCTGGGCAAGCGTGGTTGCGCCGTAGAACAGGCCGGTTTCGTTGCCGGCCTGCACCAGCACGCCCTGCGCGGTGCTTTCCAGCGTGTAGCTCTCACCACTGTCGCGGAAGGTCGGGATGATCTGGAAGCGGATGCTGCCCGACGTGCCTGCCGCCTTGCCTTGGGCCGGCGTAAGGCGCGGACCGCCGCTGCGGGCCAGCAGGTCGGCGAACTGGGTGGCGACGCGCTGCGCGGCTTCGCCTTCGGCGTGCAGCGCGGTATCGGCGCGTACGGTGATGCCGCTACCCAGGCCGGGCTGCACCGTGGCCGGGGCGGGAATCAGCATCAGGCTGCCGGCACGCAGCTGCGGACCCGGTGCTTCAGCGGCCGGCGTGGGATCGGCGGCGAGTGCGGGCAGTGCCGGCAACAGGGCGAGCAGGCTGCCCAGCAGCACTGCGCTGCGCATCCGGGCGCGGGAAGGCTTGACCATCGGAACGACTCCTTGGAACGGTGCGATGAACGCTATACATGAAAAACGCCGGGCCCGGAATGACCCAGGCCCGGCGTGCGTGCACGACTCGGCGATGTTGCTGCCGCTGGATCAGTACTTGAAGCGGAAGTTGAGGTAGTACTGGCGACCGTTGCTGTAGAACGAGGTCGGGATGGCCGCGGTCTGGTAGTACTTGTAGGTCGGGTTGTTGAGGTTCAGGCCATCCAGGCTGATGCTCAGCCAATCGGTGGCCTTGTAGCTCAGCGATGCCGACAGCGTGCCGAAATCATCCTGGTAATACGGGTTGGTGCCCGACAGGCTGATCAGGAACGAGGAACGGCGGGTGTAGCTGACCCGGGCGCCAAAACGCTCGTTCTCGAAGTAGGCACCCACGTTGTAGGTGTTCTTCGAGGTGCCCAGCAGGTTGTGCGAACCATCCGACCAGGTGTGCGAGGTGGTGCCGTTGGCGTAGGTGTAGTTGGCATTGATGCCGAAGTACTCGCCGATCGGCTGCTCGTAGGCCACTTCCACGCCGGTGACCTTGCCGTCGGCATTGATCGGGGTGGAGATCTGGTAGGTCTCAAGCTGGTTGGTCAGTTCGCTGTAGAGCTGGCGCGAGACCACGTCGAAGGCGATGTAGTCCTTCAGCTTCATGTGGTACGCACCCACCGACAGCAGGCCGCGCGGCATGAAGTACCACTCCAGGTTGGCATCCAGGTTGGTCGACAGGGTCGGCTTGAGGTTCGGATTGCCGCCGCCGCCGGTGCGGTTCAGGTCCGAGCCGTACGAGGACGCGCCCAGTGCCGAGTAGTCCGGCAGGGTCTGGGTCTGCGAGGCGGCGACACGCAGCACCAGCGAGTCGTCCAGGTCGAACTTGATGTTGGCGCTGGGCAGGACACGGTTGCGCTTGTTCTGGAAGGCCAGGCGCTCCCACATGCCGAACAGGCTGCTGACATCGGCATCGGCGGCCTTGCTGACGGCGTTGTAGGTGTCGATGTCCTGCTTGATGTTGACGTAGCGCAGGCCGACGTTGCCGCTCCACCAGTCGCCGCGGAAATTGGCCTGCACGTAGCCGGCGAAGTTCTTTTCCTTCACCTTCCACTCGGCGCCATAGTTGTGGCGACCGGTCGGGCCATCATTGCCGGCCAGCCAGGTGGAATTGTTGGTCACCGCGTCCTTCAGCGCGCCCGGGGTGAAGTACCAGAGGTTGCGCGGGAAGGTGCCGCCGATGTCGCCGGCAAAGCCGCTGGGGTAGTTGGCCGTGGCACCGTTCTTCAGCGCGCTCCAGATGTCACCCGGGGTTGCACCTTCCGGCGACAGCGCTTCGCGCTTGTGGTCGGCGAAACGCAGGCCGAAGTCGATCGAGCTCAGTACGCCGCCATCGTTGAAGTACTGGTTGAAGTCGAGCGTGGCCCACTTCTCCTTGTCTTCGGCGGTGACCTGCTGGTTGCCCCAGGTGCCGAAGCTGGTCACGCCGTTGGGCGAGAGGTCGCCGCCGACGTTCCAGTCGATCGGCGAGCCATTGCCGTGGGTGGCCCAGCTGGCGCCGCCGCCGTTGGCCAGGGTGACCTCGGCGATGTACTGGCGCGGCGTCTCACCGGTGCCCTTGGTGCTGCCGGCCTGGAACGTGGCGGTCAGGCTGTCGCTGATCTGCCAGTCGGCATCGAAGGTGACATAGCTCGACTTGGCCTTCGACTCGCGGTAGATCATGTCGTACACCGCATAGTCGGTGCCCGGCACGCCCCTGTAGCTGGCGTTGGTCAGCACGCCGTCCTTGACCACATAGCCCGGATCCGGCGCCTGCGACTTGGCGAAGCTGTTGCCGAACATCATGAAGTTGCGGTTGTAGTTGTTGGCCTTCAGCTCGGAGCTGAAACCATTCAGGCCCAGGGTGAGGCTGTCGCTCGGCTTGAACTGCAACGAGACCAGGCCGCCCTTGCGCTCGCGGGTCTGCTCAAACAGGGTCGAACCCAGCAGGCCCGGCACATTGACGCCGATCAGGTCCGGATTGGTCTTGGCGACCGGATCGCCGGCGCCGATCTTGAAGAAGCCGCCCGGGATTTCCTGTGCTTCACGGCGCAGCTCGCGCTTCTGGCTGAAGCCCTGCACCATCACGCCGAAGGTGCCTTCCTCGTTCTTGTAGTTGAACAGTGCCGAGTACTGCGGGTCGTTCGACTTGGCCTGGTCCGAGCGCACCATGCCGATCGAGCCTTCCGCGGTGAACGGCTTGGAGAACTCCAGCGGCTTGCGGGTGATGATGTTGACGGTACCGGTGGTACCGCCGTCCTGCAGCTTGGCCTGCGAGGACTTGTTCACTTCCACCGAGCTGACCAGTTCCGACGGCAGCAGCGAGTAGCTGACGCTGCGGCCGACGTTGTTGCCCTGGCTGAGCACGAACCAGTCGGCCGAGCCGACGGTGTGGCCGTTGATCAGGGTCTGGGTCAGGCTCGGGCTGGTGCCGCGCAGGCTGACACGGTCGGCTTCATCGAAGCCACCTTCGTCGGCGCTGGACGAGCTGATGTTCACGCCGGGCAGGCGCTGCAGGGTATCGGCAACGTTGTGCGCGGGCAGCTTGCCCACGTCTTCGGCGGTGACCACTTCCACGCGCGCATTGGCTTCGCGCTTGGTGTCCAGCGACTTCTCCATCGAGCCACGGATGCCGGTAACGGTCACGGTGTCCAGATCGGTGGCGGTCGGGGCCGCCTGCTGCGCGTGCGCACTGAAGGCGATGCAGCTGACGATGGCGGCCGAAAGCAGGGTCTTGCGGGTGTTCATGATGTCTCTCCTCATCACTCGATTGGGTGCCGGCGGCGGTGTTCGGTTACGGTTGCGATGACATGCGCGGGGCGGCGGCGAAGTCCCGTGCGTTGGCGTGCCACGTACTGCGTGCTGCGATTGCGTTGAAGCCTGTTGCGGTGTCAGGCGGCCGACTGCTGCAGGTACCAGCTGGCAGCGCCAACCACGCCCAGCTGGCCGTGCTCGACGACCTTTACCGGGATGCGTGCCAGCGCTTCGCCCATCGGCCCCTTCTGCAGGTAGCGTTCGACGAAGGTGCTGGCGTGCAGGTATTCGCGGATCTGCGGCAGGATGCCGCCGGCCAGGTAGACACCACCGTGGGCGCCGTAGAACAGCGCCATGTCGCCGATGGTGCTGCCGAGCAGGCCACAGAACACATCCAGCGCCTGGCGCGCATGCGCATCGGTATCGGCCATGGCCGCAGCGGTGACTGCGTCGGGGCTTGCCAGGGTCGGCGCCTGCCCCTGCAGCGCGCACACCGCACGGTACAGGTTCATCAGGCCGGGGCCGGAGATCGCATGCTCGATCGACACGTGCGCGCGGTCGCGCTGCATGTGGCGGACGATGGCCATTTCCAGTTCGGTGCTGGCCGCCAGGGTCGGCTGGCCGGCTTCGGTGGGCAGGACCACCGGGCCGTGCGCGGTGGGGATCCACAGCGCTGCACCGAGGCCGGTGCCGGGGCCGACCACCAGGGTCGGGCCACGCGCGGCGGTCTCCGGCCCGCACAGGTGCAACACGCCACTGGCGTCCACCTGCGCGGCGGCGTAGGCCACCGCTTCGAAATCGTTGACGATGTAGACCCGCTGCAGGCCGACCTCGGCTTCCACCTGGCGCGCCGACAGCGGCCACGGCAGGTTGGCGGTGATCACCGTGCCGTCTTCGCGGGCATAGCCGGCGCTGGCGACCACGCAATGCGTGGGCCGCGGGCCTTCGCCCAGGAAGTCGGACAGGATCGCGCTGAGGCCGGCATGGTCGGCATTGCGGTACTTGCGGTACTCCAGCACCTGCACCGGATGGGTGGCGTCACCGCTGGCCTGGACCCGGGCCACGCGCACATGGGTGCCACCGACGTCGGCGGCCAGGAACGAGGGCGCGACGCGGGACAGGACATGCGACGGGGCGGGGTGGCTGGCGATCACGCGGGCTCCTGCTGCAGGTGGGCCGGCCCGGGGATCGGGGGCGGCGATTGGGGCGGAGTCTGTAACCGCGCTGACAACGATGTCAACGAGTTCGTGACACTTTCGTTGCTGCGTCGCAACGAATGCGGCGCGCAGTAAACGTTTACACGGTGTGAGTGCGGGTTTCACGTGGGAACCATTGGTGCACGGGGCTCTAGGCCTGCCGCGCATTCAGCGGGGCGTACCGCGGCGGACTTGCGCAGTGCAGCACGAGGTTCAGGCAGGCGTGCATGGAAGTTGACAAACCGCCGTTGTCCATCGAAAGAATGTGACAACGTTGTTCCCAGCCACTCTCCGACGCCGCGTTCTGCGGCCGTCGCCGCAGGAGCCCTCCTGATGTCCGCCGTCCCCGCTGCAAGCGCGCGCCCGAACGTGGCCACCTCCATCGCCATCGTTGGCGTGTTGTTCTTCCTGATCGGCTTCTTCACCTGGCTCAACGGCCCGCTGATCACCTTCGTCAAGTTGGCCTTCGAACTCAGCGAGGTCGGTGCCTTCCTGGTGCTGATGGTGTTCTACCTGTCCTATTTCTTCCTGGCCCTGCCGGCGTCCTGGATCCTTCGCCGCACCGGCATGAAGAAGGGCCTGAGCCTGAGCCTGCTGGTGATGGCCGGGGGGGCCGCGCTGTTCGGTGAATTCGCCACCCAGCGCTGGTACCCGGGCGCGCTCGGCGGTCTGTTCGTGATCGGCAGCGGCCTCGCCCTGCTGCAGACCGCGATCAACCCCTACATCTCGATCCTCGGCCCGATTGAAACGGCGGCACGCCGCATCGCGCTGATGGGCATCTGCAACAAGATCGCCGGCATGCTGGCGCCGGTGCTGATCGGCACCCTGGTGCTGCACGGCATCGGCGATCTGGACAAGCAGGTGCAGGCCGCCGACGCGGTCACCAAGGTCGCGCTGCTCAACGAATTCGCCGCCAAGATCCATGCGCCGTACCTGGCGATGGCCGCGCTGCTGGTGGTGCTGGCGGTGGCCGTGCTGTTCTCGCCTCTGCCGGAGATCAAGTCCTCCGAAGCCAATGCAACGCCGTCAGGTGCACCGGGAACGGCCGAGCGCCGCAGCATCTTCCAGTTCCCGCATCTGTGGCTGGGCGTGCTGTGCCTGTTCGTGTACGTAGGCGTGGAAGTCATGGCCGGTGATGCGATCGGAACCTACGGTCACGGTTTCGGCTTGCCGCTGGACCAGACCAAGATGTTCACCTCGCTGACGCTGGGTGCGATGTTGGCCGGCTACGTGGTCGGCCTGCTGGCGATCCCCGGCCTGGTCTCGCAGTCGCGCTACCTGACCATTTCGGCAGTGATGGGCGTGGTGTTCTGCCTGGGCGCCTGGGCCACCCACGGCTACGTCTCGGTGGCCTTCGTGGCCCTGCTGGGCTTCGCCAACGCCATGATGTGGCCGGCCATCTTCCCGCTGGCGATCCGCGGCCTGGGCCGCTTCACCGAGACCGGCTCGGCCCTGCTGGTGATGGGCATCGCCGGCGGCGCGATCATTCCGCAGCTGTTCGCCGTGCTCAAGCAGCACATCGACTTCCAGCTGGTGTTCGTGCTGCTGATGGTGCCGTGCTACCTGTACATCCTGTTCTACTCGGTGATCGGCCATCGTGCCGGCCTGCCGCAGGACAAGGCCTGATCGGCGATGATGGACTGCAGCCAACCCCAGGGAAAACCCATGCGCAGAGCGACCATCAAGGACGTTGCGGAGAAGGCCAAGGTCTCGCTGAAGACGGTCTCGCGGGTGATCAACAATGAGCCCTCGGTGATGCAGGCCACCCGTGCGCGGGTGCTGCGTGCCATCGCCGAGCTCGACTACGAGCCCGATCCGTCCGCGCGCAACCTGCGCAGCGGCACTACCTTCGTGATCGGGCTGGTCTACGACAACCCGAACCCGTACCACATCATCGGCGTGCAGAACGGCGTGCTGGCCGCGTGCCGCGAGACCGGTTTCGGCCTGCAGATCCATCCCTGTGATTCGAGCTCGCCGTTGCTGGCCGATGAACTGGCCGACTGGGTGCAGCGCTCGCGGCTGGCCGGGCTGGTGTTGACCGCACCGATGTCCGAGCGCCGAGACCTGATCCAGGCGCTGACCGCGCGTGGCATCAAGCTGGTGCGCATCATCGCCGCCACCGAAGACCCGGCCGACGGCGCCTGCGTGTTCGTCGACGACCGCGAGGCGGCCTACGAGATCACCGAGCACCTGATCCAGCTCGGTCACCAGCGCATCGGTTTCCTCTGGGGCGGCAGCTCGCACCGCTCCTCGGGCGAACGCTATGCCGGCTACGAAGCGGCGCTGAAGGACTACGGCATGACCGTGGACAAGCACCTGGTGGTGCAGGGCGATTACACCTTCGACGATGGTTTCCGTGGGGCGCGCCGCCTGCTGGCGCTGCGCGAACCGCCCACCGCCATCTTCGGTTCCAACGACGAAATCGCTGCCGGCGTGCTGGCCGCCGCCAAGTCGGCCGGCATGAACGTGCCCTACGACCTGTCCATCGCCGGTTTCGAGGACAGCCCGTTCTCGCGCCAGTCGTGGCCACCGCTGACCACCGCCAAGCAGGCCACCGAGGACATCGCCCGCCACGCCGCGCGCCTGCTGATCGCACAACTGCGCAGCGACGCCTACGACGATGCGCCGGCACCGCTGCACAACCAGGGCTTCGTGCCGCAGCTGGTGGTGCGCGGCTCGACCGCGCCGATGCGCCCGGCCGGCGCACGCCCCCTTCCTTCCGATCCTGCCTGAGCCCGCCATGTCGCTGTCAGACCCCACGTCCACCCTGATGTTCGCCGAGGCCGCCGAAGCGGCCGACGTGGTTGCCCGCCAGTTCTCGCGCAACCACGCCACCCTGGAAACCCTGGCCGCCAGCCTGCGCGCGGCGCCGCCGCCGTTCGTGGTCACCTGTGCACGCGGCAGCTCCGACCATGCCGCCACCTACGGCAAGTACCTGCTGGAAACCCAGCTGGGCCTGGTGGTTGCGTCGGCCTCGCCGTCGGTGGGGTCGGTCTATGCCGCACCGCTGCAGCTGCGCGGTGCGCTGTTCATCGTCATTTCGCAGTCGGGCAAGAGCCCGGACCTGCTGCGCAACGCCGAGGCGGCCAAGGCCGCTGGCGCACGCGTGATCGCGCTGGTCAACGTCGAGGATTCGCCGCTGGCGCAGCTGGCCGACACGGTCATTCCGCTGCATGCCGGTGCCGAAAAGAGCGTGGCGGCGACCAAGAGCTACCTGGCCTCGCTGGCTGCACTGCTGCAGCTGGCCGCCTACTGGAAGCAGGACAGCAGCCTGCGCAACGCGCTGGACCTGCTGCCGGACGCGATGCGTGAAGCCTGGCAGTGCGACTGGAGTGCGGTGACCGAAGGCCTGGTCGAGGCCACCAACCTGTTCGTGCTCGGCCGTGGCCTGGGCTTGGGCGCGGCGCAGGAAGCGGCGCTGAAGTTCAAGGAAACCTGCAGCCTGCACGCCGAAGCCTACAGCTCGGCCGAAGTGAAGCATGGCCCGATGGCGCTGGTCGACCGCGGCTTCCCGGTGCTGGCCTTCGCCCAGCCCGACGAAACCGGCGCCGGCACCCGCGCGGTGGTCGAGGAATTTTCTGCACGGGGCGCGCAGGTGTGGCTGGCCGGGGCCGGCGGCAACCTGCCGGTGGCGGCCGCACCGCACCCGCTGTGCGCACCGCTGCTGACCGTGCAGAGCTTCTACCGCGCGATCAATGCGCTGGCGCTGCGTCGTGGCTTCAACCCGGATCTGCCGCCGCATCTGAACAAGGTTACGGAGACGGTGTGATGGCAACGGTGCTGCGCAACGCCCGCATTCTCGCCGGCGATGATTTCCGCGATGACCTGGCGGTGGTGATCGAAAACGGGCAGATCACCGCTCTGTTGCCCGACGCCGCACCACAGCTTGGCCATGCTGCCGAGCAGGTGGACCTGGGCGGCGGCTGGCTGCTGCCCGGCTTCATCGACGTGCAGGTCAATGGCGGTGGCGGCGCGTTGTTCAACAACACGCCCGATGTTGCCTCGCTGCGTACCATCGCGCAGGCTCACCGCCGCTTCGGTACCACCGCGATGCTGCCCACGCTGATCAGCGATGACGTGGCGGTGATGCGCGAAGCCATCGGTGCGATGCGCGAGGCGATCGCGCAGGGCGTGCCGGGCGTGATCGGCATCCATCTCGAAGGGCCCTACATCGCGCCGACGCGCAAGGGCACGCACGATGCCAGCAAGTTCCGCGTGCCGGACGAAGAAGAGATCGCGCTGGCCGCGTCGCTGGACAACGGGGTGACCCTGCTGACCCTGGCACCGGAGCGCGTGCCGCTGGAGACCATCCGCGCGCTGGTCGAACGTGGCGTGATCGTGGCCGCCGGCCACACCGCAGGCACCTACGAAGAGATCCGCGCCGGCCTGGATGCCGGCGTGCGTGGCTTCACCCACCTGTACAACGCGATGTCACCGCTGCAGGGCCGCGAGCCTGGCGCGGTGGGCGCTGCGCTGGAAGACCGCGACAGCTGGATCGGCATCATCGTCGATGGCGTGCATGTGCATCCGGCCAGCCTGCGGGTGGCGCTGGCGGCCAAGCCGCGCGGTCGCCTGCTGCTGGTGACCGATGCGATGCCGCCGGTCGGTGCCGACGATCCCAGCTACGTGCTGTACGGCGAAACCATCACCGCCATCGACGGCGTGGTGCGCAATGCCGCCGGTTCGCTGGCGGGCTCGGCGCTGGACATGGCCACGGCGGTGCGCAACACCGTGCAGCTGCTCGGCCAGCCGCTGGCCGAAGCCGCGCGCATGGCTTCGACCTACCCGGCGCAGTTCCTCAATGTCGACGACCGCCTGGGCCACATCGCCGAGGGCTACCAGGCCGACCTGGTGCTGCTGGATGACGCCCTGCAGGTACGTGGCACCTGGATTGCCGGACAGTACGAGGCCGCCTGATGAACAGTACGCCGCCACGCCGTCTGGGCTCGATCGATGCCCTGCGCGGCATCACCGTGGCGGCGATGCTGCTGGTCAACAATCCAGGCGACTGGAGTGCAGTGTTCGCGCCGCTGCGCCATTCGGAATGGCATGGCTGCACGCCTACCGATCTGGTGTTCCCGTTCTTCCTGTTCCTGGTGGGCGTGTCGATGGCCTTCAGCGTGGCACCGCGCGCGCTGGATGCCGCTGCGCGTCCTGCACTGGCGCGCGGTGTGCTGGAGCGCGCGCTGCGCATCCTGGTGGCCGGTGCGCTGCTGCACCTGCTGATCTGGTGGGCGTTGGATACCCATCACTTCCGCATCTGGGGCGTGCTGCAACGCATCGCGGTGTGTGCGGCGTTGGTGGGCGTGCTGGCGGTCTACGCGCGGCCGCGCGTGCAGGCCGGCATGCTTGTTGGACTGTTGGTGGGGTACACGGTGCTGCTGCTGGGCGTCGGTGACCTGGCGCCGTGGACCAACCCGGCCAGCCGCCTGGACACCACGCTGTTCGCACCGTGGATCTATCAATGGCATGCCGATACCCGCCTCGGCCATGACCCGGAAGGATTGCTGAGCACGCTGGGTGCACTGGCCAGTACCGTGCTCGGCCTGTTGGCCGGTGGCCTGCTGCGCAGCGGGCGTTCGACGGCACTGGCCGGGCTGGCCGTGGCGACCGCCGTGCTGGGCCTGTTGCTGGCCGGGGTGCTGCCGTTGAACAAGCAGCTGTGGACGCCCAGTTACGTGCTGTGGACCGGTGGCCTGGCCGCGCTGGCGCTGTGGCTGGGCCACGTGCTGATAGACCTGAAGGGATGGCCGGCGCTGGGCCGGCGCTTCGGCGTCAATGCGATCACCGCGTATCTGGGGGCCTCGGTGATGTCGGTGGCGTTGATGGCCAGCGGTGCCTGGAGCTGGATCTGGCAGCAGCTGGCCGCCGCGATGCCGCAGGCGCTCGAGCTGGCATCGATGCTGCAGGCGCTGGCGTTCGTCGCACTCTGGTGGGGCGTGGCATGGTGGCTGGACCGGCGGAAGATCTACCTGAAGATCTGACCCCATCCGCCAACGCCATCCACGCATGGCGTGGATCTACCAGGTGCCACGATTGAATCGATTGGCGATGCAGGATCAGTAGATCCACGCCATGCGTGGATGCTTTGCGCGTGATTCCGGATGCCGGAAAAATGAACGATTTCAGCCACATCACATTGGCGTGAGGGCCCGGCGATTTCATATCCGAAGTGTGATTTCCCGCACGCAAGTTCACCTATCGAAACGGTTCACATGACGGCAGACTGCACACGCAGCAGCGTGCATTTGCAGTTCCTGATTCCCTGTCCAGGAGGACTGTATGACCCGTGCCGTCCCGCGCGCTTTCCGTCCGCGCCGCCTCACCGTTTCCATGCTTCAGGCACTGGCAGTCCCGTCCATGGTGCTGTTGACCGCCAGCGCCGCCTGGGCCGGCTGCAGCACCGTCGCTCCGGTCGCCGGCCAGACGGTCACCTGCGACGCCAACGCGCCGAATCCGCAGACGGTGCCCATCTCGGCCAGCGGCGAAGCGGGCATCACCGTCAACGTCGCCAGCGGTGCCCAGTTGCAGCAGAGCGGTGGGGCGTCGGCCGTTACCCTGGTCGGTGCAAGTGGTCACTTGTTGACCAACCAGGGCGCGATCAGTTCGGTGGGGGGCGTGGCGGTCCAGCTCGGTGGCGGCAGCCGTGTCGAGAATTCGGGCAGCATCAGCACCGGCAACAACACCGCGCTGCAGTTCGTCGGTGCGGGCGACAGCGTGCTGGTCAACCGCGGAACGATCAGTGGGCGTACCGGCGTACAGTTCGATTCAGGCAACGACCGCCTGGACATGCAGGCCGGCAGCATCAGCGGCGGTGTCCTGCAAGGGGATGGCAACGACGTGCTGCTGCTGGGCAATGGCACCATCGACAGCGTCGACCAGGGCAGTGGCGATGACCAGATGACCGTCACCGGCGGCACCGTCACCGGCCTGGTAGCGCAGGGCAGTGGCCGCGATGATTTCGTCATGAGTGGCGGCACGATCGGCGCGCTGCAGCAGGGCGACAACATCGATACCTTCCGCATGAGCGGTGGTCGCATCATCGGCGCGTTCGAGGATGGCGACCAAGCCTGGATGACCGCTGGCCGCATCGGCCGCGTCAACATGAAGCTGGACAAGAACCTGTGGGACCAGTCCGGCGGCACCGTGGATGGCAACGTGGTGACCGGCTTCGACACCGACACCATCATCATTTCGGGCACGGCCTACATCGGCGGCAACATCAGCGTCAGCGGCGGCAACGACAGCGTGACCATCACCGACGGCACCGTGCGAGGGCAGGTACTGCTCAGCACCGGCGATGACACCTTCAACTGGAACGGCGGTGGCATCGTCTACGGTGCGATCGACATGGGCCCGGACAACGACGTGGCCAACCTCAGCAACCTCAACCAGGGCAACCTGGGTGCGGTGCCGCTGTTCGACGGGGGCAGTGGCATCGACCAGCTCAACCTGAGCAACGTCAAGACCGCAGGCGTGGGCCGCTTCCAGAACTGGGAGGCGATCAGCCTGGCCAACAGCACGGAGCTGAGCTTCGATGGCGACCTGGTGCTGGGCGACAGCGCAACCGGCACCGGTACGCTCACGGTGGACGACACCAGCACCGTCTACGCGGGCAGTGGCGGCCATGCCATCCGCCCGTTCAACAGTGCTGTACTGGTGGAGATGGTCAATGCCGGGCGCATCGACCTGACCGGTACCGGCGCCGGCGACGTGTTCACCGTGCGTGGCAACTACCGCGGTGACGGTGGTGGCCTGTACCTGCGCACCGTGCTGGGCGCGGACAACTCACCCAGCGATCGCTTGGTGATCGATGGCGGTACCGCCACCGGAACCACCGGCATCGGCGTGCTGAATGCCGGTGGCAGCGGCGCGGCCACGCTGGCCGATGGCATCCTGGTGGTGCAGGCCTTGAATGGTGGCCGCACCGCGCCGGGCGCGTTCTCGCTGTTCGCACCGGTCGCGGCCGGTGCCTACGAGTACTTCCTGTTCAAGGGCGGTGTCAGTGCCGGTACCAGCGAGAACTGGTACCTGCGTTCGACGCTGGTGAGCGGGCCGACGCCGGCACCCAACGGTGGTGGCAGTGCCACCCCGCCGCCGCCGACGCCGCCGGTGGCACCACCGCCTCCCATTACCCCGGCGCCGCCACCGCCGCCCGAAGGCGCCACCGATCCGGACCTGACCGCGGGCGAGACCGCGCCGCCACCACCGCCACCGGAACCCGCGCCGGTGGCGCCACCCAGCGATCCGGCCGTGCCGGATGTGCCCATGGCCGGCGGTGCATTGCCCGGTACCGGTGCACCGCCGACGCCGGGTGCACGCCCGGCCGAAGGCGCGGTGGTACCGCTGTACCGCGTGGAAACCGCCGCCTATGCCGTGGTGCCGCCGCTGCTGCGCGAGACCTCGCTGGCCAGCCTCGGTACCTTCCACGAGCGGCAGGGCGAACAGCGCCTGCTGTACAACCAGGGCGCATTCCGCACCGCCTGGGGCCGCCTGGTGGGGCAGAGCAGCGAGATCCATTGGAAGGGCGATGCGCAGCCCGGCTTTGATGGCGATGTAATGGGCCTGCAGGCCGGCCTCGACGTGTGGGCCGCGGCGTCGGACAACCACCGCAACCAGATCGGCGTGTTCGTCGGCCGCACCCGCGCGCAGGGCAAGACCACCGGCCTGGCACTGGGCTGGGAGAACGTACAGGTGGGCCAGAACCGCCTGGACGACAAGCACGTGGGCCTGTACTGGACGTTCACCGACAGCAGCGGTGGCTACATCGACGCCGTGGCGATGCAGAGCCGCTACGACGGCCGCGTGCGTTCCTCGCGCGGGCTCGGCTTCGGCCTGAGCGGCGACGGCACCAGCGTGTCGGTGGAGGCCGGCAAGCCGCTGCTGCACGTCGGGCAGTCCGCATGGTGGCTGGAACCGCAGGTGCAGGTGATCTGGCAGCGCACTTCGCTGGATGACCGTCGCGATGAAGTATCGAGCGTGCGCTTCGACAACGACAACGCCTGGACCGGCCGTGTGGGCCTGCGTTTGGCCGGCGATTACCAGCTGGCCGACAACGGCTGGCAGCCGTATTTCAAGCTCAACTACTGGCACGGGCGTTCCGGCGAAGACCGCATCCGTTTCGACGGCGACGTGATCGTCAATTCGCAGCGCTCGCGCGCGCTCGAAGCCGGTGTAGGTGTGGTAGGGCGCTTCAACCGCACCATCAGCGCCTATGCCGTGGCTGACTACACGCGGGAGCTGGGCGGCGACCGCAACGAGAAGCGCCGCGTCATCGAAGGCAACATCGGCCTGCGCGCGGACTGGTAGCGCGCGGTGCAGATGTCCGACCCGCTCTGGTAGGTGCCGACCTTGGTCGGCACGAATCCCACCGGCGCCATGACCTCCGCGCAGCCGAGCATAGGCTCGGCTCTACAACAGCGGTGCGCAAGCATCCGGTTCCACCAGCGCCCCGGCACGATCGGCCAACACCACCACCGCATGTAGCAACCCTTCCTCCACCTGCGGTGGACACTGTGCCTGCGCGTCATCCATGTCGCGCGCCGATTGTGCGGCCAGCAACACACCACCGCAGGCGGACAATGCGGCAAGACAGCGCGTCGCCTCGGCCAGTTCCCGACCGCGTGCCTCGCTGAGTTGCCGCTCGCGCCACGCCTGGCCGTCGGCTCCGTGGCTGTGTGCGATGCCGCGCAACCGGGCGAAGAACGCCGACGGCGGCGCCTGTTCGTGGGCTTCGGTGAGCGCATCTTCCAGCGCTTCGGCGGCCGTAGTGGACAGCTGCAGGCCGGGCAGGGCAGCGCCGAGCAGAGCTTGCAGGCGTGGATAGGTGGGGTAGGGCGAGTTCATGGCAGCAACCTCACAAGGCAAGGCCACCTGCGGGATGCAAGGTGGCGGGCGGTGCGGGTTGGCGTGCCGGTGAAGCTCTTCACGAGGAATGACGCCGGCGGATCCGGGGATCCCCACGCACCGCCCGCCGCAGAACGACGGACGGTGCATTGTTCGGGCCGGCAACGACGTTGCAAGCCCGCTCGTGAAAAGCTTCATTCAGGACGCCAATCCCGGTCAGCGCAGGAAGCGCCGACGGAGGCCACCTTGGCGCGTTGTGCGCCGCGATGACATGGGCAAAGTTGCAATGTGGTGACTGCACGCAAGCCGCCTTGCTGCAACCCGCGACCGGGCCGGATACGACAGTTCGCGCGTGGCGCAAGCGATCATGCCCCGGTTATGCTGCGGTCCTGACTCAACGACAAGGAAGCGTCGCATGCAGGTTCGCAAGGGAGTGCGTCGCATCGGCACGCTGATGTTCGTGTTGCTGGCGACCGGCGCCATGGCCGATACGCCAAGCACGGTCGAGGTGCCCTCGCCGGAGACCCTGGCCGAGATCCTCAGCCTGCTTGAACGCCAGGCGCTGTATCGCGATCGGGTGGACTGGCCCGCCATCCGCATCCGCCTGCAATCGGCGCAGGGCGATCCCGCGCAACGGCTGGCCGTTCTGCGCGAAGCCATTGCGCTCAGCACCGGCCACCATGGTGCATGGACCACGACCCAGCGCCAGCGTGAATCCCTTGTGCGCGCGCAGCAGGCCGGTGCCGCCGCCGTGGACCGGGCCAAGGCCGTCGATGCGGTGGATGCGCGCATCGGCTGGGTGGTCATCGAGGGCTATGCCCCTATGCCCGGCGCGACGCCGCAGGAGAAATTCCGCCAGGACATCCAGCGCGCCGCGCGGTGGCAGCAGGTAATCCGTAGCAAGGACGACGGCATGCGCTGTGGCTGGATCGTCGACCTGCGTGACAACAGCGGTGGCAACATGTGGCCGATGCTGCTGGGCATGGCACCGTTGCTGCGCACCTCGGTGGTGAACAACGAAGATGTGGGAGCGTTCGAAGCCGCACAGGGGCCGGAGCGCTGGACGTTGACCGCGACCGCTGTACAGCGTGCAGGCAAGTCGGTGCTGGACTTCGGCCAGTCCGGCTATGTGCTGCGGCAGCCCGGCGCGCCGGTGGCGGTGCTGTTCGGGCCGCGCACCGGCAGTTCGGGCGAGGCCTCGGTGCTGGCGTGGCGTGGTCGTCTGCAGACGCGGAGTTTCGGTCAGCCTACTGCGGGTCTCTCCACTGGCAATGTCGTGCACACGCTTGCCGATGGCAGTCGCCTGCTGTTGACCACCAGCGTGATGCGGGACCGCAATGATCGTGGTGATGGCTTGAAGATCGAGCCCGACCAGCGCGTCAAGGGGGACGCCGCCACCGTGGCCGCCGCCCAAGCCTGGCTGCTGGCCCAGCCCGCCTGCCAAGGCACCCGGTCATGATCCTGATCGGCCAACAGGAACGGGTGCTGATCGTCGGCCCCACCGAAGCCCACCACTGCCTGCGCTGCCAGACCGAAACCGAATTCGCCCCGCAGCTGCGCTACAAAATGGCGCGCATCGACCTGCTGTTCGGCTTCACCTACCAGCGCCGCTACGAACTGGCCTGTACCCGTTGCGAGCACGGCTGGGTGCTGGATACCGAGGCCATGGACCAGCAGCTGGGTGGGGTGCCGATCCCGTGGCGGCACCGCTTCGGCCTGCCGTTGATGCTGGTGGTGGTGGCCGGGCTGGCTGCGCTGGGCTGGCTGTGGCGGCACGGATACATCGGCCGCTGATGAAGATGAAACGGTTGCTTATGTCCCATATTGGGACTAGGATGTCCGAATGAAAGTGGTTGCTTTGGCGACGCTGAAACGATTCTGGGAACGTCACCCTGATTCGGAAGCAGCGCTGAGGTCCTGGTATGACGAAGTGAGGCACGCCGTCTGGGACACACCGCATGACGTACGCCAACGTTACGCAAGCGCAAGTTTCGTGGCCAATAGTCGTGTGGTGTTCAACATAAAGGGCAACAGCTACCGGCTCATCGTCGCTGTGGGTTACAGGTTTCAAGTGGTCTACATCAAGTTCATTGGCACCCACGCCGAGTACGACCGGATCGATGCCGACACTGTGGAGCTTCTATGAACATCCATCCCATCCGTACGGAAAGCGACTACGAAAACGCGCTGCGCGAGATTTCGTTCTATGTCGACAACGAGCCGGAGCTGGGCAGCGAGGATGGCGATCGATTTGAAATTCTCGTAACGCTGGTTGAAGCCTACGAAGCGAAGCACTACCCGATCGAGCCGCCAGATCCTATCGATGCAATCCGCTTCCGCATGGAGCAGGGCGGTCTGACCGTGAAGGATCTGGTGCCCTCCATCGGCCAGCTCAACCGTGTCTATGAAGTGTTGAATCGCAAGCGCGGTCTGACTCTTGAAATGATCCGGAAGCTTCACCGCAACCTGGGCATTCCCGCAGAAAGTCTCATCGGCCGCTGAAGCCCCTACCGATACGCTGCCGTGCCTCACTCCCGGCCTGTTAAAGTTGCAGCCTGCAACCACGTACCGGAACCGACCATGGACCACGACACCCCGTTCGAACCCCTCAACGACCTCGAGGTGCGCCTGCTGCAGGCCCAGGACGGTACGCTGACCGCAGCGCAGTTCCTCGACGGCCTGCTGACTTCGACGGCGTTCGTGCTGCTGGACAAGGCCATTGGTGAGGATGGCGCCTGGGACGAAAGCATCTCGCCGCTGGTGCTGACCAGCGAGAGCGGCGAGCCGATGTTCGCGGTGTTCACTGCCCCCGAGCGCGCGGGCCTGTGGCACGAGCAGCTGCCGCAGTTTGCGCATGCCATGCCGATCGCGGTGCACGCGCTGCTGGCCGGTATCGGCGACGGCGTCGGCCTGGTCCTGAACCCGGGCCTGGACGTGGGCATGGAGATGATTCCCGATGCCGTGGCCCAGCTGAAGCAGCGTGCGGCGGCGATTACCCGCGGCATGGCGCATTGAGAGTGATTCTATAGAAATCGAGGCATCCTCCTTGCTTCCTGCTGTTAACAACTGGAATGACATTGAAGTGGGGAATGCAAGCGCGGGCATTTGTGATGTTTTCATGTTTCAAGAGTAAGTACGCTGGTCAAGGAGAGAGTAGCAATGCGGTCGATGGTTATTGGTCTTGTTGTCGCTATTTGCTCTGCAACTTATGCTCTTGAGTCCAAAGCGGATACTGTTACGTATATTCATACTGACGCTCTGGGGTCAGTAGTTGCCGAGTCAGATGAGACTGGCCGGGTGACAAAGCGCTATAGCTATGAACCGTACGGGGCGCCGATTGGAACTAACATTGAAGATGGCGTCGGTTACGCCGGGCACGTGAGTGATTCGGCGACTGGGCTGAGCTATATGCAACAGCGCTATTACGATCCGGACTTGGGACGTTTCTTGTCAGTGGATCCAGTCACAATGTACGGGAATGGTGACTGGAGGCATTTCAATGCCTACGCGTATGGATTCAACTCGCCCTACACATTCAAAGATCCTGATGGCCGTTGTCCGATCTGCCCAGCGCTGTTTGGCGCCGCCGGTGGCATGGCAGTAGATTATGGGATTCAGAAATACATGAATCCCGGAAAGCCAATCAACAAGACGGAGCTGGCGATCGCTGGTGTTGCTGGCGTCATAACTGGTGGCACTGGCGGGCTGGCTGTCGGAGCCCTCGCGAGAGGAACGATTTCGATCGGTCAGGTCGTAGCAATTCAAGCGACGGTGGGTGCCGCGACTGGTGTTGCGGGTACGGCTGCACAGGGCGCAATCGAAGGAACACCAGTGACAAGCGCTCAACTGGGCCTATCGGCTGTCGGCGGGAGTGTTGGCAGTTTGGCGGGCAGCGGAATTGGAAAGCTCGCTGGAGACTTTTCGCAGGCGTCTACTCGAGGGGCGGTGAGTAATATGATGAAGGCGCCAGTGAGTTCACCTGCTGGCATCGGTGCACATATTGCAGAGGCGACTGCGAGTGCCGGCGCAATTGGAGCAAAGCAAGGGGCGGTACAGGGTGCATTGTCTAATGCGGGCCAACGCGGTGCTGATGCCGCAGTTGGAACCGGACAGAAAATCGCCGAGGACAGGTTGAAGCGATGAAATTTTTTAATCGATCTCTCCTTGTGTACGAGCTTGGGCTTTTAGTCGTATTCATACTGGTCGCATTCTTCATCACCCGGTTCAATCCGGTGGAGACGCTCCGGCTGGGTGGATGGCTGTTCCTCTTGATGCAACCCATCATGTTGGGTGCTCATGCTGTCGACCACTTCTCGCGCAAGCGTCGTCGATAGACGGGTGATAGGTGCCGGCCAGTAGCCGGCATCACCAGGTGCTTCGGCGGGCGGCGGCGATGGCTTTCACCCGCGCCTTGGCCAGCGCTTCGCCGATGGCCGGGCCCTTCAGATGGGTGGTATCCAGATCCCGCGCCTGCACTGACAACGCCGCCTGGTGCAGTCGCTTGAGCGTTTCGCCCTGCGGGTAGTCGGCGTCCTCGAAGCCGAGACGGCCACGCTTGTCGGCTTCGCAGCACAGTGCGATGCGCGCCACGCGCTCCGGCCGGCGCAGCGCATCACAGCGGCCCAGCAGTTCCAGCACGGTGGCATCGCGCAGTTCGTCGATGCGGTGCACGTTCAAGTGCTCGCGACACACCGCTTCAGCCAGCTGCTGGTGCTCGGCTGGAATCTTCAACCGCGCACACAGTGCCTTCAGCGGCTTGATGCCGCGCTGCTCGTGCATGATGTGGCGCGGCCATTCCTCCGGCGGGGTCAGGCCCTTGCCGAGGTCGTGGGTGAGCGCGGCGAAGCCGACCAGGTCATCGCCGGGGGCCAGCTTCGCGGCCATGTCGCTGACCATTTCCTGGTGGATGCCGGTATCGACTTCCGGGTGGAATTCAGCACGCTGCGGCACGCCGTACAGCGCTTCCAGCTCGGGCAGGATCGGGCCCAGGGCATGCGCATCGTGCAGCGTGCGCAGGAAGGCGGAGGGCCGCTCACTGACCAGCGCCTTGCGCAGTTCCTGCCAGACGCGCTCCGGCACCAGCGCGTCCAGCTCGCCACTGGCGGCGACCTCGCGCATCAGCGCCATGGTCTCTTCGGCGACGGTAAAGCCCAGCGGTGCGAAGCGCGCCATGAAACGGGCCGCGCGCAGCACGCGCAATGGATCTTCGACGAACGCAGGACCGACATGGCGCAGCACGCGTTGCTCGATATCGCGCACACCGCCGTAGGGATCGACCAGCGTGCCGGTGTCTTCGTCGCAGGCAATCGCGTTGATGGTGAAGTCGCGGCGCTGCAGGTCTTCTTCCAGCGTTACGGCCGGATCAGCATCCACCACGAAGCCGCGATAGCCGCGGCCGGATTTGCGCTCGGTGCGCGCCAGTGCGTATTCCTCACCCGTGTTCGGGTGCAGGAACACCGGGAAGTCACGGCCAACCGCAGTGTAGCCCTGCGCTTCCATCTGCGCGGGCGTGGCGCCAACCACCACCCAGTCATGGTCGCCGGCAGGGCGCTGCAGCAGGCGGTCGCGCACGGCGCCGCCGACAAGATAGATCTTCATGGGGGAATGATCGCACGGCCGGCGCAGATGTTCCGGTAGTGCCGGCCGCTGGCCGGCAGCTTCGGAATGGCTGCGGGCCAGCGGCCGGCACTACCAATACAGAGGCATCACGGCAGGCCGCGCCACCCCGAAGCAGCACCCAGGCGGTGCATATTCCGATCGAGGCCAGCAGCCGGCAGTACCGTGTTGCGGTCAATCGCCGCCCTGCTCGGCGTTGGCGGCGCAGCTGAAGTTCTTGCGCTTGTCGACCAGGCGGCCCATCAGGCGGTCGCTCAGTGGCAGGGCATCACCATTGAGGCGCCAGTCGTAGATCACGCTGAAGGCCAGCACGCGGGCGACGTACTCGCGGGTTTCCTTGTAGCTGATGGTCTCGATCCACAGGTCCGGATCGAAGCCCGGGCGCTGGCCCTGCCAGCGTGCGGTCGGGGTCGGGCCGGCGTTGTAGGCGGCGATGGTCACGTACGGCAGACCGTCGTACTTGTTCATCAGCTGGCGCAGGTAGGCGGTGCCGATGGCAATGTTGGTGTCCGGGTCGTACAGGCTGTCGGCGCCGCCGTAGCCGGTCAGGCCGATCGACTTGGCCACGCTGGCACCGGTGGCCGGCAGCACCTGCATCAGGCCCATGGCATTGGCAGGCGAGCGCGCACGGGGAGTGAAGGTACTCTCGGCGCGGATCTCCGCGGCCACCCAGGCCGGGTCGATCGCGTTGCGTGCCGATTCGCGGCGGATGGTGGCGTCGTGATGCAGCGGGAAGCGCAGGTCGTACAGGCGCTGTTCCTGCGGCTGCTTGCCGAGCGCGAACACGGCGCGGTCGAACCAGCCATTGTCCTGCGCCACGCGCACGGCGAGGCGGCGCTGGGTGTCATCGAAGCGCGACAGCGCGCTGTTCCATTCGGCCACGGCCCAGCCAGCGCGGTCGATCTGGTACAGCGCCATCGCGCGCTGGATGGCCGGGTCGCGCGCGATCACCGCCTGTGCCTGTGCGCTGTCGTTCGGCTTCCACGGGCACAGGGTGTAGCCCTGCTGCAGCTTGTCGGCGGCGAGGAAGCCGTGGAAGGTCGGCGCGCGCGCGGCCTCGCGGAACAGCGGCTGCGCCTGCTGGGCCTGGCCGGTCTTCTCCAGCATGCGGCCTTCGAAGTAGCGCCAGCGCGGGTCGCTGCGCTGCTTGCTGCCCATCTTGCGAATGGCGGTCAGCGCCGCCGGCCAGTCGCCGCGCGACATCGCTTCGCGCACGCGCCACTCGTGCAGGCGTTCGTCATAGGCCGACTCCGGCACCGCGTTGAGGCGGCGTGCCGAATCGGGCAGATAGGAGGCCACTGTCCACAGCGCGATCTGGTACAGCACCTGGCCCTGCTGGTCGGCACTCAGGCCGAGCGTCTGGGCGTACTGCGGCAGCTGCTGCTCGGTGGCGCCGGGGTCGGCCTTGGCCAGCTTGGCCAGGCCATCGGTGGCGATGCGCCGGCTGCGCTCGTTGCGTGGCCAGTTCAGGGCGCTGGCATTGGGCTTGTCGACAAAGGCGGCGTAATTGTTCGCCAGCGCCAGGTCGGCGGCAGGCAGGCCGCGTGCAGCGCTGCGCATCACCGCCGGTTGCTGGGCATCGGCGGCGGCATCGATGCGTTCCCAGCGCAGGGCGTCGCTCAGGCCACCCTGTGCCTGCAGCACGGCAAAAACGGCATCACAGCCGTCCGGCAGCGACTTGCCGTTCTTGCGCCACAGATCCTGCGCTTCACTGATCCACTGCGGATCGACCTTGCCCGTCACCTGGCGCGCGGTCAGCTGCGCACAGCGCAGGCCGGTGTTTTCGGTGGGCGCCCAGTTTGCCAGCAGGGTCGGCCAGTCCTGGCGGCGTGCGAGCGAGGGCAGCCACACGCTGCGGAAGGTGGTGGCCACGGCCTGGCCGTCGTAGCGCTTGAGGAAGGCCTGCGCCTGCGCGGTATCGACGGTATCGATGTTGCGGCGCAGGTTGGCGTACTCCAGCCAGCCATAGGCCGGGTGACGGCTGAGCGCAGCGGCCTGGCCAGGATCGAACTGGCCGCGTTCGGCGGCTGCGATCGCGGCTTTCAGCTGCGCGTTCTGGGCATCGAGGGACTGGGCATTGGCGCAGCCGATCAGCAGCGTGGTGGCCAAGGGCAGCAGGGACAGGGCGGTCGAAGTGCGTCGGGTCATGGCGGGCAGCATAGCGGGCAATGGCTGAATTCAGTTTCGCATTGCGTGCACGCCGGGCGTCGGCAACGACAGCTGAATGAATCCGCGCAGGCCCTGCCGCACGGGGTTGCAGGCGTCGTAACGTCGGCCTTGGGCGAACGGCCCGGCTGCAGGGAGCGGCACATGGCGTTCAGTAGCGCAGGAAGAAGCGGCCCGCTGGCGGACATCAATGTCACGCCACTGGTGGATGTGATGCTGGTGCTGTTGATCATCTTCATTGTGACCGCGCCCATCGTGGCCCGGCCGATTGCGGTGCAGTTGCCGCAGGCCACCGATCGGGTGGTCGACCGTCCCGAACCGCCGCCTCCGATCGAGCTGCGCCTGGATGCCTCGAACCAGCTGAGCTGGGATGGCCAGCCGATGGTCATCGACGATCTGCAGGCGCGCCTGCAGGCGCAGGTGGACGAAAATGTCGGCAACCTGCCGGAGCTGCGCATCGCCACCGATCCGTCGGCCGAGTACGAAGGCATGGCGAGGATTCTGGCCGCGGCCGAGGCGACCGGTATGGAGCGGATTGCCTTCGTGCGATAGAGCGTTGCCTCACTGCCGCTCATGCGGTGATTGCTGCATGAGCGGCGCTTGCCCTGCTGACAGTGTCGCGTCCAGGATCCGCAGAAAAGCCATCTCAATCTGCGCCGGAACCGGGGTCGGATGTGCTCGCCACCTTCCGATCTCAGGGTCATGTTCAACGTCGAAAGCGGTCAACTCGGCTCTCTCGAAATCCACCACAACCGTCAACCCCTCTCCTGAGGCCGAGGCCGCATCGCTGGGAGAGAGGCAGTTGTTGCACTCGATCACGCCGCCTGCCCTCGATTCACCTGCCAGAGGAAGAAGCAGCGTGATCACCATCATGACGCTCGGCACGGCAGTTAGTGCTTTCATGATCGATCCTCTCGCGAATGGCTGGAGATGCGAGTCTGCACCGGGTCGATCAACCGGGCCTTCTGAATGAAGGAATTTCAAACTATTCCTGAAATGGTTCGGCAAAGGCACTTTCATGCGCGCGGCAGTTTCCGGCGCGCGCTGTCGCGGCCAGCATCAAAGCGAAGGCGGAGGAACATTACCGTCCGGTTCTAAACGGCACTCATCTGACGTAAATGTCATGCAATTGCGTCAATTTCGCGTGAAAGAGTGTCGATCGTCACGCCGTGATTTTTACCGCTTGTTTACAAAGGAGACGCTGCCGCCATGCAGGGGGGGTGCGGCAGCCCATGTCCCGACATTCCTTTGGAGAGAGAGCGAATGAATCACCTGCACCACCGCCCTTTGGCGGTTGCCGTCGCGCTGTGCGTGATGACCCTGGCACCGTTGGGTGCCGCTGCACAATCCACCACCAACCTGGATGCGGTGGAAGTCACCGGTACCCGCATCAAGCGCGCTGAGGTGGAGGGCCAGGTGCCGATCCAGACGCTGACGCGCGGCGATATCGAACGCACCGGCCTGACCTCGATCGGCGAAGTGCTGCAGCAGCTCACCGGTTCCGGTTCGGCGCTCAACGCCAAGTTCAACTCATCCGGCAACTTCGGTTTCCCGCCCGATGGCAGTGGCGTGGGTGCCGGTTCGGCGCAGGTCGATCTGCGCCACCTGGGTGCCAAGCGCGTGCTGGTGCTGGTTGACGGCATCCGCTGGGTCAACGAGTCGTCCGCATCGGGTGTCGGTGCGGCCACCGACCTCAACACCATTCCGCTGGCCATCGTCGAACGCATCGAGGTGCTGGAAGACGGCGCGTCGTCGCTGTACGGCTCCGATGCCATCGCCGGCGTGGTCAACATCATCACCCGCCGCGACTTCGATGGCGGGCAGGTGACCCTGAACTATGGTGAGTACAGCAAGGGCGACGGCACCCAGAAGGGCGTGGACCTGGCGTGGGGCAAGAGCGGCGACCGCTTCAGCCTGTTCCTGGGCGCCAGCTGGACCAAGCAGGACCCGGTATTCGCCAAGGATCGCGAGCAGTCGCGCTTCCCGATTCCGGGCACCGGCCTGGCCTTCGGCAGCGGCGGCATTCCACAGGGCCGCTTCGCCTTCGTCGACCCCAACACCGGTGCCGAGCAGGACATCGTGCCCAACAGCGGCGTGCCCAACCCGCGTTACGACGGCAGCGCCGGCTGCAACCGCAGCGATGACTACCACTGCTTCACCAGCGCCGACCGCTTCAACTTCGCCGAATACAACATGGTGCTCACGCCGTCCGAGCGCAAAGGCCTGTTCGGTCAGTTCCGCTTCGACATCACTGACAACGTGCAGTGGTACATCAAGGCACTGGGCAACCGCCGCGAGTCGACCAACCAGGCCGGCCCCGAGCCGCTGTTCTTTGGTCCCGATGGCGCCACCGGCAATCCGTTGGCCGACAACATCGTGGTCTCGCGCCTGAATCCGTACAACCCGTTCGGCTTCGACCTGGTGTCCTCGGGCAACATGAGCCTGATCGGCCGTCGCCCGGTGGAAGGCGGTGCGCGCGTGTTCAAGCAGGAGGTCAACACGACCTACGTGGCCACCGGCCTGGTCGGCAACTTCCAGGCGGCCGACCGTAGCTGGTATTGGGACGTCAACGGCATGTACAGCAAGAACAAGGCCGAACAGACCAACTACGGCAGCTACAACATCTACAACGTCAACATGGCGCTGGGTGACCCGGCGGTGTGCGCGGCAACCCCGGGCTGCGTGCCGTTGAACATCTTCGGTGGCGTCGGTTCGATCACCCCGGACATGCTGAAGTGGATCCAGCCGGTGGTGCACGACCGCAGCCAGAACGAGCTGAGCCTGTTCACCGCCAACCTGTCCAGCGAGCTGTTCTCGCTGCCGGCCGGCCCGGTGTCCTTCGCCACCGGTTTCGAGTACCGCAAGTACGAGGGCTGGTACCAGCCGGATCCGCTGACGGTGATCGGCCACTACAACGGCGTGCCGTCGCAGCCGACCTCCGGTTCCTACGACGTCAACGAGGCCTACCTGGAGTTGAGCGTGCCGATCTTCGCCGACTCCTCGTTCGGCAAGAAGCTGGACCTGAGCCTGGCCGGCCGCTATTCGGACTACTCCACTTTCGGTGGCGAGTTCACGCCCAAGTACGGCCTGCGCTGGCAGGTGACCGATGACTTCGTGCTGCGCACCACGTACGCCGAGGGTTTCCGCGCACCGTCCATTGGCGAACTGTACGGCTCGGCCGCACGTGCCGACCTGCAGCTGTTCGATCCGTGCTCGGTGGGCCTGGGCGGTACGCCGCCGCGTGGCAGTGCCGCCAATTGTGCCGCGCTGGGCGTGCCGGCCGGCTTCCAGCAGGCCAACTCGCAGATCTCGGTGACCACCGGCGGCAATCGTGATCTGGAACCGGAGCGCTCGCGCAGCTTCAGCACCGGCTTCGTGTGGAGCCCGTGGTTCGGCAACAACGCGTCGTGGTCGGAGCGCTTCGATGTGGAGGTGACCTTCTACCGCCACGCCATCGATGGTGCGATCCAGGCCATCAACGCGCAGACCCAGCTGGACCTGTGCGTGGACACGCTTGACCCGGTGTACTGCGATGGCATCACCCGCGCCAGCACGGGTGCGGTCAGCAGCTTCAACAACCGCCTGACCAATCTGGGCTCGATCAAGACCGACGGCTGGGACGTGGACCTGTTCTGGACGTTGCCGCAGACCTCCTTCGGCCAGTTCAAGCTGGCCTGGAAGAACACGTTCGTCGGTCGTTACGAAGCCACCGGCGCGGCCGGGCAGAAGCAGCCGCAGAAGCCGGGCGTGGAAGTGGCCGACAGCTCCATTCCGGAGTGGACCAGCAACGCCAGCATCGCCTGGACGATGGATCGCTGGAGTGCGAACTGGACGGTGCGGCACATCTCCGAACTGACCGAGAACTGCGGCGATGCCGTGGCATTCCCGGTGTGCAGCAACCAGGCAGCCGGCACCAACACGCTCTCGGCCACCACCTTCCACGACATGCAGGTGGGCTACAAGATCGACTGGATGAAGGGGCTGCAGCTGACCGCGGGCCTGAACAATGTGTTCGACAAGGATCCGCCGATCTGCCTGTCGTGCTCGTTGAACGGGTATGACGCTTCGACCTACGACATCCCGCGCGGTCGTTACTGGTACCTGCGCGCGGACCTGCGGTTCTGATGTGAGGGGGGGCAGCGCCGGTCAGTTCCGGCGCTGCCTTGCGGATGTAGCGCCGAGTCCGCGCTCGGCTGATTCTCTGAGCCGAGCATGGGCTCGGCTCTACAGGTGCGGGGCGGTCGTACCCCGCGTCTGATCAGAACGCCCAGGTGAACGTCAGCGAGCCATTGCGGCCATCGCCGTAGGCACCGTAGCCGGTGATCTGCGAGTAGTACTTCTTGTCCAGCAGATTGTTGAGGTTGGCCTGCACGCTCCATTCCGGCGACAGGCGGTAACGCACGAAGGCGCTGACCAGGGCGTAGCCGCTCTGTTCGATGCGGCCGTAAGCCGGCACCGCGTAGTAGATGCGGTTCTGCCAGTTGGCGCCGCCGCCGACGGTCAGTGCCTGCAGCGACTGCGGGGTGTAGCTGGTGAACAGTTTCAGCGCGGTCTGCGGCAGGTTGGTGTTGATGTCGGCGCCGTTGATGTCCTTGGCCACGTAGCGCGAAGCACCGAAGGTAGCGTTCCAGCCGGGCGTCAGTTCGCCGTTCACTTCGAACTCGAAGCCACGGCTGACGGTGCCGCGCGCGGCCACGTAGGCCGTTTCGCCGCCGGTGCCGCCGATGACCGGCTCGCCGGTGGACTGGCCGACGTTGTCCTGCTCGATGCGGAACACCGCCACCGAGGCATTCAGTCGGTTGTCGAACCAGGCACCCTTCACGCCCACTTCGTAGCTCTTGCCATCGACCGGATCGAGGTAGCTGCCGTTGCGGTCCTTCAGCGTCTGCGGCTGGAAGATTTCGGTGTAGCTGGCGTAGGTCGAGTACGTGCCGTTGATGTCGAACACCAGCCCGGCGTACGGCGTGGTGACCTTGTGCGTGCGGTCGGCGCCTTCGCCCTCGCTCTTCCAGTCGGTGTAGCGGGCGCCGATGATCAGCTTCAGCGGATCGGCCAGCGACAGGCGCGCGGCCGCGTAGCCGGCCTTCTGGGTGATGGTGCCCTCGCTGGCCAGTGCCAGCGGGTTCCAGTTCGGCTCGCTGATGTTGCCGGTCCAGTTCAGATAGCTTGCGAACGGATCCCAGGTCTGGCCGGCACCGCCGACCTGGTAGTCGCCGTAGTTGGCGTACTCGCGCTTGTTGTAGCTCAGGCCTGCCATGAACTGGTGCTCGCGGCCGAACAGCTGGAACGGACCATCAACGTAGCCATCGACGCCGGTGACCTTGCGCTCGGTGTTGTAGAAGCCCGCGGACGGCGAGATGCCCGCGCCGGTGGTCTTGTCGAAGTTCGATGCGCCCGTGGTCCAGTCGTTGTAGGCCGGGTAGAACAGCTTGTCGTCAGCCTTGGTCTCATCGTGCGTGGCACCGACCTTGAACTTCCAGCCATTGCTGAAGGCGTGCTGCAGGGTGGCGAAGGCGCGTTTGCTGGTGGTGTCCCAGTAGGTCCACTTCGGGCTCGCGTTGAACGATTCGTCGTAGCCCGTGCGCGAGCCATCGGAGTACAGCATCGGGAAGCCACCCCAGGTCGCGCCATTGGCGCGCTTCTGCTGGTAGTCGTAGCCCACGCTCAGCTGGGTGTCCGGGGTCAGGTCGGCGTCGATGACGGCGTAGCCCAGCGTCTTGCGCTGGTTATAGCGGTCCATCTGGCCGTCGGTGTCCAGATAGCTGCCGATCACGCGGCCGCGCACGGTGCCGCTGGCGTTGAGTGCGCTGCCCACGTCCACCGTGGTGCGGGTGCGGCCCCAGCTGCCCACGTTCACCGACACGCTGCCGGCCAGCTCGGCGCTGTCGGCGTGCTTGCGGATCAGGTTGACCGATGCGGACGGATTGCCGGCGCCGCTGAGCAGGCCGGTGGCGCCGCGCACCACTTCCACGCGGTCGTACAGCGCCAGGTCCAGGCCGGAATCACCATAGCTCCAGTTTTGCACCATCTGCGTGGGCAGGCCATCGAACTGGTAGGCATCGATGTAGAACCCGCGCGCGTAGAGCTCGGTGCGCTCGCTGTCGGACTGGGTGCTGGTCACGCCGGTGGTGTTGGCCAGCACGTCGATGATGTCGTCCAGGTTCTGATCTTCGATGCGCTGGTGGCTGATGATGCTGATCGACTGAGGGATCTCGCGCGGCGCCAGGTCGAAGCGGGTGCCGGCCGAGGTGCGGCGCACCGAATAGCCTTCGGCGCGTTCGCCCTTGACCACCACCTTGTCGAGGGTGGTCGGATCGGCGGCGGTGTCGGCGAAGGCGGCCGGGGCCACGGCGCAGAGAACGGCGAGCACGGCAACGAACAGCCGTTGCGGCTGCGGGGTACGGAAGGCGGAACGGGTCATGGGGGTCCTGGACGAGCACGCGCGCTCGGCCGGCATCCAGAAGGCGAGGCGCTACGGGTAGGGGGAGGGCGGGCAGGCCGTCCTGGCGCCACCGGAAACGAAAGAAATCGTAATACGAACTATTCCTATTTACAAATAATGAACGAATCGATCCGATGATCCGGGTGTGGGCTGGGTCAGCGCAGCAGCGGGAGTGGATCGCGCGCGCCGTCGGTGCCGTAGATGCCCCAGTGCAGGTGCGGCGGCGTGCCCTTGGCATTGCCGCTGTCGCCGACGTGGCCAAGCAGGTCGCCGGCCTGGACCACCTGGCCGCGCGCCAGGCCCTCGGCCCAGTCGTCCAGATGGGCGTAGTAGTAGCGCTCACGCCCGGGCCCGATCACCCACACCTGGCGGCCACCGAGGCCGCGGTCGCTGACATCCACGACGACGCCGGCGGTGGCACTGCGCACCGGGGTACCGCGCCTGGCGAAGATGTCGATGCCGGCGTGGGAGCGGTCACGGCCGCGTGGGGCGCCGAAGGTATCGGCGATCTGGCGGGGCCGCACACCTTCCACCGGCACCGGAAGCTCGGTGGCCGGAGGCATCCGCGAGAGTGTCCACAGCAGTTTCGGTGCAGCGGCCCATGGGCTGTTCCACAGTGCCATGGCGGCAACGATCGCGATGACCAGCCACAGGCCGCGCAGCAGCCAGCGGCGCAGGCGACGGGCGGGGGAGGGCGATGTGTTCATGGTCTCCGACTGTAGCGCCCAGCCATGCTCGGCGGCTGTTGCTTTGCGGTCAAAGCGCAGTCGAGCATGGCTCAGCGCTACAGAACCGGGTCCAGTGGCACTTCGAAACTGCGCTTCAACGTTCCCAGTGCAACCGAGGTGCGGAAGCGCTCGATGTTGTCATCGCCACCGAACAGCCGCTCGGTGATCGCCTCGTACTCTTCCATCGACGCGGCCGACACCAGCAGCAGGAAATCGCCGTCGCCGGTGATCGAGTAGCACTGCTGCACCGCCGGGTCGTCCTGCACGCGGCGCTTGAACGGCGCCACGCGTTCGCGCTGCTCGCTGACCACGCGCACCTCGACGATGATGGTCAGCGGTCGCCCGACCTTGGCTGCGGCGACTACCGCCACGTTGGCCGCGATCACACCGCTGTCCTGCAGGCGTTTGATGCGGCGCTGCACGGCTGGGGTGGACAGGTGCACGTCCTCGGCGATCTCGCGCTGCGGCAGGGTGTTGTCCCGCTGCAGCAGGCCGAGGATGGCGCGGTCGAAGCTGTCGAGCACGGGGGCGGTAGCCATGGTGAGCAGAAGTTGCACGAACGGGCTGTCAATTGAGCCAAGTGCTCGGCGCGGGCGCAATAGACTTTGCCCATGCAGACCTCACGACTCGCGCCGATGTTGCCGGCGCTGGCGGTGCTTGGCTCGGTCACCTCGCTGGCCATCGGCACCTCCTACGCAAAACACCTGTTCCCGCTGATCGGCGCCCAGGGCACCAGCGCGCTGCGCGTGGGCTTCTCGGCGCTGTTGCTGCTGCTGTTCTGGCGGCCGTGGCGCTGGAAGACCGGCCGCGCGGATGCGATCACCCTCCTGCGCTACGGGCTCACCCTGGGCCTGATGAACCTGCTGTTCTACATGGCCCTGCGCACGATTCCCTTCGGCATCGCGGTGGCCATCGAGTTCACCGGGCCGCTGACGGTGGCGATGCTGTCATCACGGCGCCCGATCGATTTCCTCTGGGTGGGCTGCGCGGCGGTGGGGCTGTTGCTGCTGCTGCCGCTGGGCGGCGGCCGGGCGCTGGATCCGACCGGCGTGCTGTATGCGATGGGCGCAGCGGCGTGTTGGGGGCTTTACATCGTATTCGGCAAGCGTGCCGGACACCTGCACGCCGGGCATTCGGTGTCGCTGGGGCTGCTGGCGGCTTCGCTGGTGGTGGTGCCGGTGGGCGTGGTGCATGCCGGTGCCGCGCTGCTCGACCCGAAGATCCTGGCAGCCGGGCTGCTGGTGGCGCTGGTGTCCAGCGCGATCCCGATGTCACTGGAGATGATGGCGCTCAAGCGCCTGCCAAAGGAGACCTTCGGCATCCTGATCAGCATGGAGCCGGCGGTGGCCGCGCTGTGGGCGATGCTGCTGCTGCACGAACACCTGCACGGGCTGCAGTGGCTGGCGATCGGCTGCACGGTGCTGGCTTCGGTGGGCAGCACGATGACCGCGCGGCGATTGAAGGTGCCGGTGGTCCAGGCCGGGTAGCGGCAGAGAGCGTGCGGACCAACGGTCCGCACCCACCAGAGCGGCGTGCGGACCAGCGGTCCGCACCTACCAGGGGGGCGGTTCAGCGCAGGGCGTCGGCCGGGACGTCGATCTGCATCGCCAGGGCGAGGTGATCGGAGAACGCGGCCGGCACGGCTTCCACGGTGCGGGTCTGCAGGCCACTGCTGACCAGGATGTGGTCGATGGCGCGGTCGGGGCGCCAGCTGGGGAAGGTCGGCACGATGCAGCCGGGCGGTTGCAGTCGGGTCTTCTGGTACAGCACCTGCATTTCCGGGCGTTCGGCCAGACAGTTGAAGTCGCCCATCAGCACCGCGTTGGGGTGGTCGGACAGCAGCTCGGCGATGAAGCCCAGCTGCGACATCCGCGATCCCGCGCCCAATGACAGATGGGCCACCGCCACCGCCAGGCCGTCGGCACCATCGCCGAACTTGGCCAGCAGCACGCCGCGCCCGCCGATGCGGCCGGGCAGGGCGTGGTCCTGCACTTCCACCGGTTCCAGCTTGCTCAGCAGGCCATTGGCGCTGGAGGCGACCCCGCCCATGCGCCGGTTCGGCTGGTGGCTCCAGTAGTTGAAGCCGGCGCGCTGGGCCAGGTAATGGGTCTGGTTGGTGAAGCCCGAGCGCAGGCTGCCCGGGTCGGCCTCCTGCAGGCCGACGATGTCATGTTCGCGCGCCAGGGTGGCGATCGCGTCCAGGCTGCTGCGCTTGCGACCCGCCGGCAGCGCATGTGACCAGCTGCGGGTCACATAGTCGCTGTAACGGCGGGTACTTGAGCCGGCCTGGATGTTGGCCGTCAGCAAGCGCAGGGTCCGTGTACGGGGGGAATTCACGGTCGGGAAATGCTTCTCTTGGATCAGTGAGCCTGGGCCGCACCGCGTTCGCGGGCGATCAGGTGGTCGGCGATGCGCAGCATGTCCGGGAAGCTCTTGCCCTTAACCAGGTACTTGCCGTTGACGATGATCGACGGGGTGCCGCTGATCTGGCTGCGCTGGGCGAACTGCTTGGCCGAGTTGGTCTTGGCGTTCACCGCGAAGCTGCCCATGGTGGCCGCGAACTGCTTCGGATCGACGCCGTAGGCGGCGTAGAACTTGGCGATGTCTTCCACCGAGTCACGGCCGCGCTCGCCCTTCAGGGTCTTCTGCGAGTGGATGGCGGCGTACAGCGCTTCGTGGGTCTTCTCCTGCACGCCCAGGGTCTGCGCGGCGTAGAAGGCACGGGCGTAGTCATCCCAGGTGCCGCCGAACATGGCCGGCACGTAGACGAAGTTCACGTCGCTGGGCAGGCCGGCCTTCCACGGGCCGACCAGCGGCTGGAACGCGGCGCAGGCCGGGCAGACGTAGCCGAAGATCTCGGTCACTTCGATCTTGCCGGCGGCCGGCTGGAACGGCTGGCCGTTCGGGATCACCTGGTAGTCGGCACCTTCCACCGGAGCCGGGCCGGTCAGTGCGGCGGTGGTCGGGGCCGGCGCGGCGGCCGGAGTTGCTTCGGCCGGAGTCTTCTCGCCTTCAGCGGCAGCCGGCGCGGCGCCTTCGCTGCCCGCCGCCGGTGCGGCAGCCGGTTCGGTGGTCGTGGCCGGGGTTGCTGCCGGTTCGGCGGGGGCCGCGGTGGTGTTGGTGCTGCCGTCGTCGGCCTTGCAGGCGGCCAGGATCGGCAGCAGCGCTGCGAGGGCGAGGGCGTAACGGATCTTCATGGAAACGTCTCCAGCATCTGGAAAGGTGGGGCCGGCGGCAGGCGCCGGCCAAGGGGAAATGATGACACGCGGCGGCGACAACGCCGTGTCGGTGGTGGGTGTTGGTTCAGCGGCCGCGGGCGGCGCGCGCCTGCGCGATCAGCGCCGAGGCAATGCGCAGCTGGTCGTCGAAGCTGTTGCCGCGCACCAGGTACTGGCCATTGATGATGATGGCCGGGGTGCCCGGAATCTTGGTGCGCTGGGCGAACGCGCGCGCGGCCTCGACCTTCTTCTGCACGGCATCGCCGCGCAGGGCCTGGATGTAGCGGTCCGGGGTCACGCCGTAGGCCTTGTAGAAGGTGGCGAGCTCATCGGCGGAGACGTTCTGCATCGGCAGCGAACCCTGCTCGTGCAGGGCCTTGAACACGGCGGCATGGCTGCGCTTGGCCACGCCGACTTCGTCGGCGGCGTAGTAGGCCAGTGCCCAGGCATCCCAGGCACCGCCGAAGGCCGCCGGGACCGGGGTGAAGCGCACGTCGGCCGGCAGCTTGGCCGCCCAGGCTTCCAGCTGCGGTTCGAAATGGGCGCAGTGCGGGCAGGTGTAGCCGAAGACTTCGACCACCTCGATCTTGCCGGCCAGCGGCTGGAACGGGCCCGGCTGGGCGATGCGCTCGTAGTCTTTGCCCTCGACCAGCGGGGCATTGGCGGGGGTGGCGGCGCAGGCTGCCAGCGGCAGCAGCACCAGCACGGACAACAGCAGGCGGGAAATCAACCTCATCGACACGCATCTCCGTTGAAAAAAGCAACGCCGGCGCAGCCGCCGGCGTGAAGGAAACATACCGCAGCCGTAGGCCGGCGTCGCGGCCCGGGCCGACCAGTGGTGGTCAGGGGGCGGCAGCCGGTTGTGTTGGCGTGGCCGTGGTGGCCACATCGTCGGCCTTGTTGTGCAGGCCCTGCAGGTAGCTCGACAGCGCCTGCACCTCCTGCTCGCTGAGCTTCTGCGCGACCGTGGCCATGATCTGGAAGTGCGCCTTGTCGGTCTCGTTGGTCTGGCCGGCCTGGTACTCCTGCAGGCGGCGCGCGACATAGCTGGCGTGCTGGCCACCGAGATGCGGATAGGCCGGGCCGGGATTGCCGGCACCGCTGGGGCCATGGCAGGCCATGCAGGCCGGCAGGCCACGCTTGGCATCGCCGCCGCGGTACAGCTGCTGGCCGATCTCGTAGAACTTCATGCCCTTGTAGGGGCCGTCGGCGACCGCCGTGTCATCGGCGATGCCGGCGTTGGCCTTCTGCGTGGCGAAGTAGGCGCCGATATCACGCATGTCCTGCGGGGTGAGGTTCTGCACGAACGGCACCATCGCCACCGCCGCGCCGGAACTGCGCTGGCCGTTGGCGATCAGGGCCATCTGCTGGGCCACGTAGCGTTCGCTCTGGCCGGCAATGGACGGGTACATCTCCACCGTGGAATTGCCGTCGGCACCGTGGCAGGCCGCGCAGGCCGTCGCCTTGGTCTGCCCGGCCTTCGCATCGCCCCAGTGGGTCTTGCTGAAATCCACCTCCAGCGAGGCGGTATTGATCGGCCCATTGTCGGGCAGCGGGGTCAACGTGGTCTGCGCGAACGCAGCAGCGGCAACGACTACAGCAGTGGCAAGGGCGGATACGGCAAGAACGCGAGCGTGGCGCATGCTGAAGCTCCGTATGGACCGGGCCGGGCGGTGGCGGCCGGCATCGCCCGGATTATCAACGCCGTTTCCGCGCACGGTCAACGCAGCAGTGCAGCAAAATGCCCGCAAAGGCCGCCGGCACGGGCGCGCGGCGCCGCAACATGCGATCCTAGGCACATGTCATTGCTCATCGAACGCGCCCGTTACCACCTTTCGGCCCATAACGTGCGGCAGCTGCCGCCCGACGAAGGGGCCGAAGTGGCCTTCGCCGGCCGCTCCAACGCCGGCAAGTCCAGTGCGCTCAACGCGCTGACCCGCCAGAACGCCCTGGCGCGTGTCTCCAAGACCCCCGGCCGTACCCAGCAGCTGGTGTTCTTCCAGGTCACCCCGGAGGCGCATCTGGTCGACCTGCCCGGTTACGGCTACGCCAAGGTGCCGCTGGACCTGCAGGCGCACTGGCAGGCCTTCATCGACAAGTACTTCCGCACCCGCGAGGCCCTGAAGGGGCTGGTGGTGGTGATGGACATCCGTCATCCGCTGAAGGACTACGACCGGCAGATGCTGTCCTATGCCGTGCAGCGTGGCCTGCCGGCGCATGCCCTGCTGACCAAGGCCGACAAGCTCAGCCGCAGCCAGCAGATGCAGTCCTTGCAGAAGGTGCGCAAGGAGCTGCAATCGGCCTACGGTGACAGCGTCAGCGTGCAGGTGTTCTCGGGCGAAGACCGTACCGGCGTGGACGAAGCCCGCGCCGTGATCGGCGGCTGGCTGGGGCTGGAATAAGGTATTGCCGGTCGCCCGGCTGGCAGCCGGGCGCTACCCGATCGGGTGGGTGCCGACCTTGGTCGGCACACCCTCACAACGGCGAATACTCCGCCGGGACCCACGCATAGGCCTGGCCTTCACTGCGGACGTGGCCCAGGCCCGGGAACGGCAGGTGCGCACCGGCCACCCACCAGCCGTTGGCGGTGGCCTGCTGCAGCAGCCCGCGACGGCTGGCGATGGCCGCCTTGCGGTCCGAATCGGCCTCGAACGCGGCCTCCGGGTGCGCGAACTGCACCGCATGGAAGTGCAGCACGTCGCCCCACACCAGCAGTGACTGGCCTTGGCTGTCGAACCGGTAGGAGACGTGGCCGGGGGTATGGCCATGGGTGTCCATCGCCACCGCGCCGCCGGGCAGGGCATCGCCGGGGTTGAACGTGCGCAGGTGGCCACTGGCCTGGTACGGTGCCACCGCGTTGCGCGCCAGCGGGAAGGCGAAGCGCACACCCTTCGGCGCGGAAGCCTCGCTGGCCGGGTTGAGCCAGTAGTCGGCATCGGCCCTGGACAGCCACACCGTGGCATTCGGGTAGGCCGGCTTGCCCTGTGCATCGAGCACCCCGCACAGGTGGTCCGGATGGGCGTGGGTCAGCAGCACCTCGTCCACCTCGGCCGGGTCCACGCCGGAGGCGCGCAGGTTGCCCAGCACCTGGCCCAGGCCGGGGCCGAAGCACTGCGCGGTGCCGGTATCGACCAGGGTCAGGTGGTTGCCCTGGCGCACCAGGAACGCGTTGATTGCGGTCTGCAGGCCCTTCTTGTCTTCCGGTACGTAGCGGCCTTCCAACAGGCGGCTGACCAGTGTCGGCGGCACGTCGACCACTTCCTGCCGGCCCAGCGCGACCACGCCGTCGAACAGGGCGGTGACCTGCAGCGCGCCGACGCGCTGGTGGTAGACGCCGGGCACCTGCTGGGTGGGAGCGGGCGAGGTGGCTTCGGCCAACGCGGCCAGCGGCAGGGAGGACAGGGCCAGCAGCAGGGCGGTGCGTAGGGGCAGATGGCGCAGGGTCATGAGGGTTCTCGGTGGATGATGGGCGGTTCCGTTGGCCTAGCGTGCCGTGACTGGCGTGCGCACGGCGCTCAAACCACTGCGTGGAATGCTCAGGGAAGGGGGTGTTGTCTGCAGGGCTGCGCCCTGCACCCGCTACGAGCCAGAGCAACGGCCGAAGCAAGAGCAACAGCAACAGCGATCTATCCGTGGGATGGCGGGGTGGGTCCGGTTGCGGGAGACGCCGTAAACCCATCCATGGGGGCTTGGCCGCGGCATCCATGCCGCGGACACTCCCGCAACCGGACCCACCCCGCCTTCGACAGTTTTCCGCGAACTGTTGGAGATGCTCTTGGGGTCAGATCCGTTTTCCGCAGGAAAACGGATCTGACCCCAGATCGATTTCGATATCTGACAGAAAAATCGTGTCGACCAAGGTCGACGCCTACCAACAGCCGCGAAGATCTGTCAGAGGTGGGGCGGTGTGGGTGGGCAGGACCGTTGGCGCCATGGATGGCGCCATCGAGCCCCCATGGATGGGTTTACGGCGTGTCCTGCCCACCCACACCGCCCCGCCCTCCCACGGATAGCCGCTGTTGCTGTTGCTTTGGCTGTTGCTTCGGCTCTTGCACTTGCTTTGGCGGGTGCAGGGCGCAGCCCTGCCGAACCCCTCAAATGTCTGTGGGAGCCAGCCCGTACTGCTCGGCAAAGCGCTTGCTGAAACTGGCCGCAGAGCGGTAGCCCGCGCGTGCGGCCACGGTCTTCAGCGGCAGGTCGGTGGTGTAGAGCAGCTGCATGCCATGCGCCAGCCGGGCCTCGGTGAGCAGCTGGCGCAGGCTGGTGTCCTCGGCGGCGAGCCGACGGCGCAGGGTCGCGCCGCTCAGCGCGAACAGCGCTTCCACATCGCGCGATTGCCAGTCGCGAGCGGGTTCGGCGGCGATGCGGTCGCGGATCTGTTCGCCCAGGCTCGGCGCCTGCGGCAGCAGCAGGTTGCCGTGGCCCTGCCGGCACAGGGTCAGTACCAACGAGGCCAGGGCCAGCCGCGCTTCGCTGTAACGGCCGTCCTGCAGAGATTGCCGCCACTGGCGCAGCACCGCGCCATGATCGATCAACGGCAGCCGCGCCATCGCATGACCGGCGGCGGGAAGCTCCCCGCTCCACAGCGTGCGTGCGGCCGCCAGCACTTCGGCACACAGCGGCACGATGGCGCTGAGGTAGCGGCCACTGCGTGGGTCGGGGGTGTTGACCACATCGATGCGGCAGCGCTGGGTCAGCAGCAGGATGTCGCCGGGCATGAACTCCAGCGACTGGTGCGCGGTACGCACTTGCTTGCGTCCTTCCAGCAGGATCGCGAACTGTGGTTGTGGAATCTCCACCGAGCTGGCGCCATGTTCGCGCCGAGCGGTGATGCACGCATAACCTTCGGCGCGTGCGCAGCCGGCCAGGCTGGCCATCTCGGCCAGCAGTGCGGTGGCCGGTGGCAGCATGGCGGTCATGACACGTGGGCACCGAACAGGCGACCGACGCCGGCCGCCGCGGCCATCGCCAATGCGCCCCAGAACATCACCCGGATCGCGCCGCGAACCGGCGGTGCGCCGCCGGCCCTGGCCGCCACTGCGCCGGTCAGGCACAGGCCGAGCAGGGTACTGGCCGTGGTCATCAGTGCGACCCTGTCGACCGGCGCGAGCAGGGCGGTCAGCACCGGCAGCGCCGCGCCACAGGTGAACGCACCGGCCGAGGCCAGCGCTGCCTGCAGCGGGCGGGCGCGCAGGGTATCGGTGATGCCCAGTTCGTCGCGGGCGTGGGCACCCAGCGCATCATGGGCGGTGAGCTGTTCGGCCACCTGCCGTGCCAGCGCAGGCTCCAGGCCGCGGTGGCGGTAGATCGCGGCCAGCTCCTCCAGCTCGCTGTGCGGATTTTCGCGCAGCTCGCGCTTTTCCATTGCCAGGTCTGCGTCCTCGGTGTCGGCCTGGGTCTGTACCGAGACGTACTCGCCGGCGGCCATCGACATCGCGCCGGCCACGGTGCCGGCCACGCCGGTGGCGAGGATGGTGGTAGCGGAGGCGCCGCCGGCGGCCACGCCGACCACCAGGCCGGCCACCGAGACGATGCCATCATTGGCGCCCAGCACGGCGGCACGCAGCCAGCCGACGCGCTCGGAGCGGTGCAGTTCGGGATGTCGTGAATGGCGGCTCATGTCGTTGAGTGTACGAGGGTCAAGAGGGCGTCGGTAGGATGCTGAAACCCGTCACCGTCGCATGACGCAACGAGGTGCCACGCTATAGTGCGCCCTTGCGATGGAAGGCCGCGAGCCCCACATCCCCCGCCACCGTCCAGCGAGCCCTCCCCTTGTCGAGCCCCAGCCACGTCGCCGATACCCCCATTACCGACCGCTCGCAGCTGGTGGAGGTGATCGCCTCCGGCGAGAAGCCTCGCGCGCAGTGGCGCATCGGCACCGAGCACGAGAAGTTCGGGTTCCGCCTGGACGACCTGCGCCCGCCGACCTTCGAGGGGGAGCGCGGCATTGAAGCACTGCTCAACGGCCTGGTCCGCTTCGGCTGGGAGCCGGTACAGGAGAATGGCCGCACCATCGCCCTGCTGCGCGATGGGGCCTCGGTGACGCTGGAACCGGCCGGCCAGCTGGAGCTGTCCGGTGCGGCGCTGGAGACCATCCACCAGACCTGCGTGGAGACCGGCACCCACCTCAACGAAGTGGCGCAGGTGGCCGGCGAACTGCAGCTGGGCTTCCTCGGCATGGGCTTCCAGCCGAAGTGGAAGCGCGATGAAATGCCGTGGATGCCGAAGGGCCGCTACAAGATCATGCGCGCGTACATGCCCAAGGTCGGTTCGCTGGGCCTGGACATGATGACCCGTACCTGCACGGTGCAGGTGAACCTGGACTACGCCACCGAAGCGGACATGGTGAAGAAGTTCCGCGTGTCCCTGGCGCTGCAGCCGATCGCCACCGCGCTGTTCGCCGATTCGCCGTTCACCGAAGGCAAGCCGAACGGCTACCTGAGCTATCGCTCGCACATCTGGACCGACACCGACGCCGACCGCACCGGCATGCTCGACTTCGTGTTCGAGGATGGATTCGGCTACGAGCGCTATGTCGATTACCTGCTCGACGTGCCGATGTACTTCTCCTATCGCGACGGCACCTACCACGACGCCAGCGGGCAGAGTTTCCGCGACTTCATGCAGGGCAAGCTGCCGGTGCTGCCGGGCGCGTTGCCGACCCTGCGCGACTGGTCGGACCACATGACCACCGCGTTTCCGGAAGTGCGCCTGAAGAAGTATCTGGAAATGCGCGGCGCCGATGGTGGCCCGTGGAGCCGCCTGTGTGCGCTGCCGGCGTTCTGGGTGGGCCTGCTGTACGACGACACTGCGCTGGACGCTGCCTGGGACCTGGTGCGTGACTTCACCCTGGCCGAGCGCCATGCGCTGCGTGACGGCGTGCCGAAGCATGCAATGAACCTGCCGTTCCGCAACGGCACGGTGCGCGACCTGGCCCGGGAAGCGGTCAGGATTTCCGTGGAAGGCCTCAAGCGCCGTGCGGCGCGCAATGCCGACGGCCAGGACGAGAGCAAGTTCCTGGACGTGCTGCAGGAGATCGTCGAATCCGGCCTGACCCCGGCCGAGCGCAAGCTGGCGCTGTTCCATGGCCGCTGGCATGGTGACGTCGATCCGGTGTTCCGCGAGTTCGCGTACTGAGTGGATTGCGGTAGTGCCGGCCGCTGGCCGGCAGCCTGGCAGGGTCGCCGGCCAGCGGCCGGCACTACCAGAAGAAAAACCCCGGCATTGCCGGGGTTTTTCATTTCCAGATCCGTCCTGGTTCAGGCCGCGTTCTTCAACGTCGCCATGTCGATCACGAAGCGGTAGCGCACATCGTTCTTCGCCATGCGCTCCCAGGCTTCGTTGACGTTCCTGATGTCGATCATCTCGACGTCGCTGACGATGCCGTGCTCGGCGCAGAAGTCCATCATTTCCTGGGTTTCGGCCATGCCACCGATCGCCGAGCCGGTCAGGTGCTTGCGGCCGAAGATCACGCTGCCGCCGGTCAGCGGCGGGTCCAGTTCGGTCAGCACGCCCACCAGGCACATGGTGGCTTCGCGCTTGAGCAGGCCCATGTACGGATTGGTGTCATGGCTGACCGGGATGGTATTGAGCAGGAAGTCGAAGCTGCCGGCGTGCGCCTTCATCTGCGCCGCATCGCGCGAGACCAGCACCTCATCGGCGCCCAGGCGCTTGGCATCGGCGCCCTTTTCCGGGGTGGTGGTGATCATCACCACGTGCGCGCCGAGTGCCTTGGCGAACTTCACGCCCATGTGGCCGAGGCCGCCGAGGCCGATCACGCCGACCTTCTGGCCCGGGCCGACCTTCCAATGGCGCAGCGGCGACCACGTGGTAATCCCGGCGCACAGCAGCGGTGCGGCCGCCTTCAGGTCGAGGGTATCGGAGACCTTCACCACGAAGCGCTGCTCTACCACCACGTGGTCGGAATAGCCGCCGTAGGTCGGTGCGCCGCTTTCGCGTTCACGGCCGTTGTAGGTCCAGGTCGCGCCCTCGGCACAGTACTGCTCCAGGTCGTGCTGGCAGGCGTCGCAGTGGCGGCAGGAGTCGACCATGCAACCCACGCCGGCGTGGTCGCCGACCTTGAAGCGGGTAACGTTGCTGCCGACCTCGGTGACGCGGCCGATGATCTCGTGGCCCGGCACCATCGGGTAGATCGAGCCACCCCAGTCATCGCGGGCCTGGTGCAGGTCGGAGTGGCAGATGCCGCTGTAGAGGATCTCGATGCGCACATCGTCGGGACCGACCGCACGGCGTTCGAACTCATAGGGGACCAGCGGAGCGGTATGGGAATGGGCGGCGTAACCACGGGCGAGGGACATGGGGAATCCTTGGCAGGGTTTATCGAAAGGCGCTTTACAATACGCCGCGTTCCCAATGGCAAGAAGCGTGGATATCGGCATGATTCATCAAGTGAAACTGCACAATCATGGCCACTGACAACCTTTCCCACCTGGCCGCGTTCGCGGCGGTTGCCCGCCACCGCAGCTTCCGCCGCGCCGGCGCCGAGCTGGCGCTGTCGACCTCGGCGGTGAGCTATGCGATCCGCGCGCTGGAAGAACGACTGGGCGTGGGCCTGTTCCACCGCACCACGCGCAGCGTGGCCCTGACCGAGGCCGGGCAGCGCCTGCTGGAGCGCCTTCAGCCGGCGCTGGGGCAGGTGCATGACGCGCTGGAAGAAATGAACCACTTCCGTGCCGCCCCGGCCGGCCTGCTGCGCATCAACGCCACCCGGGCGGCGGTGGCGACCCAGCTGCGGCCTCGGCTTGCGCGCTTCCTGCACGCTCACCCCGATGTACGCGTCGAGCTGACCGAAAATGATGGGCTGGTCGATATCGTCGCCGAGGGCTACGACGCGGGCGTGCGCCTGCACGAATTCGTGCCCGAGGACATGGTGGCGGTGCCGATGGGGCCGCCTCTGCGTGGGCTGATCGTTGGCTCGCCGGATTACCTGCGGCGACATCCGGCGCCGCAGCATCCGCGCGACCTGGCCGCGCATGAATGCATCCGCTTCCGCTTTGCCAGCGGGCATCTGTACAAATGGCAGTTCGAGCGTAGCGGGCAAGCGCTGGAGATCGACGTGCCGGGCCGGCTGACGTTGAGCGAGCAGGGCACCGTGGTCGGTGCAGTGCTTGATGGCATCGGCCTGGCCTACGTGCTGGAAGACACCGCGCGGCCGTATATCGAATCGAGGCAGATGGTGGCGGTACTGGAAGACTGGAGCGAGCCGTTCGCCGGGTTCGCGCTGTACTACCCGAAGCAGCGGCAGATGCCCGGAGCGCTGCGCGCGTTCGTCGACATGCTGCGGGAGTGACGTGCGGTGGTGCGTATCCACGCATGGCGTGGATCTACTGCCGAACGACAGCCTCCACGCGTTGCTTGAAGCGGATCAGTAGATCCGCGCCATGCGTGGATTGGCGCCCGCGACGCAGCCAGCAATTCATTCGACCAGCGCGTCGTAGCCTTCGCCACTGAACTGGATCAGGCAGAAGCCGTGCCCGAACGGATCGGCCAGCACGGCGATACGGCCCCAGCGGCGCTCGCGCACCGGTTGCTCGAGCATCGCTCCGGCCGCGACCGCACGCATCAACGCGGCATCGATGTCTTCCACCACCCAGTCCAGGTGCAGCGGGGTCCAGTGGCGCTCGTAGTCACGCACATCGCCGTCTTCGGTGGCGGCGCTGCCAGCCTCGTTCTGCAGCAGGTAGAGCGGTGTTGGCCCACCGAGCAGTTCCACCGCGCCGGTACCGAGCCGACGACCGATGCGCAACCCGAACGCGGCCAGGTAGAACGCTTCGGCCGCGGCCAGGTCGGGCACGTCGATGTTGACGATGAAGTTGCGGGCAGTGGCGTTCACGGCAGTGATTTCCAGCATCCGGTGGTTGCAGTCTAGTCTCGCCACCTGCTGCTGCCGGTTCATCTCCTGCGCGGATTCGGGCAAGCTGGGCGGCCTCCATCGACAAGGACATCCATGAGCGTGCTATCCGACATCGAACAGGCCACCGGCCAGGCCTTCCCGCCCCTGTTCAAGCAGTTGCATGCAGCGGGTCGGTTGAGCTGGGGCACTCCCCATCCGGATTGGTCCGAGGTGGTGTTCCCGACGCTGCAGGCGGATCCACCGGTGTTGCTATACGCCCAGGATTACGAGCCGTTGGAACACGATGAGCTGCTGGAGGCGTGGCAGGAGCTGACCGCCGAGGACCACTACAATCCCCTGCGTCCCGACCTGCAGCTCCTGCCGTTTGCGCGGACCGGCGGCGGCGACAGCTACTGCTTCTGGAGCAACGCGCCCGATTCTGCCGAGCCGCCCGTCGTGCTCGTGTGGCATGACGATGATCGTGCCGATGTGCTGGCCGCCAACTACCAGGATTTCCTGTTCCGCAAGATGGTCGAAGCCGTTGCCGACTACCAAGCGCCGTATACGCTGCTGTCGCACGGCGAGCTGGCCGGCAATCTGCAGCGCTGGCTGCAGAGCCACCAGTCGTTCCTGCGCGGCGACCAGTTCGCGGCGTTGCAGCGGTTGTTCGCCCGCGTTGACGATATTGAAGAAGGAAACATCAGCGAAGACGACGCACAGGCCATCGTCGTTGAAGTGATCGGCTTCGAGCGGTTGGACGAGTCGTTCGCTTACGTGCGCGAGGAAGTTTGAGCCAAGGGTCGGAGCCCCACCTGTGGTGGGGATCCGATCCCGTGCGGGATCAGCCTGCGGCCGGGTAATCGAGGTAGCCTGCTTCGCCGCCACCGTAATAGGTGCTGCGGTCGGGCGTGGCCAACGCGATGTTGCGCTGCAGGCGTTCGACCAGATCCGGGTTGGCGATGAACGGCTGGCCGAACGCGGCCAGGTCGATGGTGCCCGCTTCGACCAGCTGCAGGGCGCGTTCGCGGGTCATGCCACCTGCCAGGATGACGGTGCCGCCGTAGGCCTGCCTGAACTGCCGCAGGAACACCTCGCCCAGTACCGACTGGCCCGCCTGCAGGTTGTCGTTGAGATGCACATAGGCCAGGCCGCGCTTGCCCAGTTCCTCGGCCAGGTACAGGTAGGTGGCCTCGTTGTCGGGGTAGAACGGCATGTCGAAGGTGAGGTTGTTCGGCGCCAGGCGCACGCCGATGCGCTGCGCACCGATGCGCTGGGCCATCGCATCGACGGTCTCCAGGATCAAGCGCGCACGATTGGGCAGCGAGCCGCCATGGCGGTCCTCGCGCTGGTTGATGAGTGGGTTGAGGAACTGTTCGAACAGGTAGCCGTTGGCGGCATGCAGTTCGATGCCATCGAAACCGGCGGCGATGGCGTTGTCGGCGCCGCGCGCGAAGTCGTCGACGATGCCGGGGATCTCTTCGGTGGCCAGCGCACGTGCCGGGGTGGGATCGGCGTGGCCGCGGCTGCCGTCGTCCAGATAGACGAACGAGGTGTTCTTCGGTGCACTGGCGACCGGCCGGGTACCGGCGCTTACCGGTTGGCCACCGTCGGGCTGCAGCGAGGAATGCGACATGCGGCCGACGTGCCAGAGCTGGGCGAAGATCGTGCCCTGTGCGGCATGCACCGCCTCGGTGACGAGCTTCCACCCGGCGACCTGCTCGGCCGACCAGATACCCGGCACGTCGATGTAACCCTGGCCCTGCGGCGAGACCGGGGTGCCTTCACTGATGATCAGGCCGGCGCTGGCGCGCTGCCGGTAGTACTGCGCGGTGAGTTCATTGGCCACCGCGCCGGGGTTGCGGGCACGGGTCATCGGGGCCATCACGATGCGGTTGCGCAGGGCGGTGCCTGCCAGATCGAAGGGGCGGAACAGGGCGGCGGTCATGTCGGTCATCTCGGTACGGGGGGAGGCGCCAGCGGCGCGATGCACACAGGATGGAGTTGACATGCAGGCGCATAAAGCGCTTCGATCTCCCTAGATGCGGGACGATTTGTCCCCAATGGAGCGCGATAGATGCTGCCGCTGGAATCATTGAATGGCCTGGTCACGTTCGTTACCACGGCCCGCTCAGGCAGCTTCACCGAGGCTGCCGACGCGCTGGGCATCTCGCGCTCGGCGGTGGGCAAGGCCATCGCCCGGCTGGAAGCGCGGCTGGGCGTGCGCCTGTTCCACCGCACCACGCGGCGCATCGCGCTGACCACCGACGGCGAAGCGTACTACGCATCGTGTGCGGCGGCGCTGGAAGAAATCTCCGCCGCCGAGGCCTGCCTGGGGTCGGCCGGCCTGCCCAGCGGACGGCTGCGCATCGACATGCCATCCTCGTTCGGGCGCCTGGTGGTGCTGCCGGTGCTGCTGCGCCTGTGCCGGCAATACCCGGACCTGCAACTGACGATGACCTTCACCGATCACTTCGTCGATCCGGTCGAAGAGGGCATCGACCTGCTGATCCGCTTCGGCGGATTGCACCAGGCCGAACATCTGGTCGCGCGCCGGCTGGGTCGCCAACGACTGGTCACCTGCGCATCGCCGGAGTACCTGCGGGCGCATGGCGTGCCGAGCAGCGTGGAGGAACTGTCGCAGCACCGCAGCATCGTTGGTTTCCGCCACGGCCAGCCGGTGGCGTGGCGGATCGGCAGGGATGATGCCGAGGGAACGTTCATCCCGAATGCGACCTACCAGCTCAACGATGGTGACGCGGTGATCGATGCGGCCATCGCTGGGCTGGGCATCTGCCAGATGCCCGTTTCACTGGTCCGCCGTCATCTGGAATCCGGCGCGCTGCAATCGGTGCTGGATGCGCACATGCAGCGGCATATCGACATCCATGCGCTGTGGCCACCGACCCGCCACCTGCGGCCGAAGGTGCGCTACGTGGTGGATGAGCTGGCGCGGTTGGCGGGTGAGGGATTGTTCGATTGAGCTGGCCACGATTGAGTTCCTGCTGGCTGCTTGTATACTATCCCCCAGTATAGTTCCTGGGTGGTTCGCCATGCCGCACTCCCCCGAAGAGAAGAAGAAGGTCCTGGCCCGCGTGCGCCGCATCCGCGGCCAGTGCGATGCGCTTGACCGCGCGCTGGAAGCCGGCGCCGACTGCGGGCCGGTGCTGCAGCAGATCGCCGCCATCCGTGGCGCGGTCAACGGCCTGATGTCCGAGGTGATGGAGGCCCATCTGCGCGAGGAATTCGGCCAGCCCGCTGCCTCCGACGAGCAACGCGCCGAACGCGTGCGCGACATGAGCGCGTTGATCCGCTCGTACCTGAAATAAACGACGGCGCAACATGGCGCCGCCCATCCTGTCATTGCCTGTCCCTGGAGAAGCCATCATGAAGTCCCGTGCCGCCGTCGCCTTTGGTCCCGGCCAGCCGCTGCAGATCGTCGAGATCGACGTCGCCCCGCCGAAGAAGGGCGAAGTGCTGGTGAAAATCACCCATACCGGTGTCTGCCACACCGATGCGTTCACCCTGTCCGGCGATGACCCGGAAGGCCTGTTCCCGGTGGTGCTGGGCCATGAAGGCGCCGGCATCGTGGTGGAAGTGGGCGAGGGCGTGACCAGCGTCAAGCCGGGCGACCACGTGATTCCGCTGTATACCGCCGAGTGCGGCGAGTGCCTGTTCTGCAAGAGCGGCAAGACCAACCTGTGCGTATCGGTGCGTGCCACCCAGGGCAAGGGGGTGATGCCCGACGGCACCAGCCGCTTCAGCTACAACGGCGAGCCGCTGTATCACTACATGGGCTGCTCGACCTTCAGCGAATACACCGTTGTGGCCGAAGTCTCGCTGGCGAAGATCAATCCGGACGCCAACCCGGAACACGTCTGCCTGCTCGGCTGCGGTGTCACCACCGGCATCGGCGCGGTGCACAACACCGCCAAGGTGCAGGAAGGCGACAGCGTGGCGGTGTTCGGCCTGGGTGGCATCGGCCTGGCGGTGATCCAGGGTGCGCGCCAGGCCAAGGCCGGCCGCATCATCGCGGTGGACACCAACCCGTCCAAGTTTGAGCTGGCGCGCGAGTTCGGTGCCACCGACTGCATCAACCCGAAGGATTTCGACAAGCCGATCCAGCAGGTCATCGTTGAAATGACCACCTGGGGTGTGGACCACAGCTTCGAGTGCATCGGCAACGTCAACGTGATGCGTGCGGCGCTGGAATGCGCGCACCGTGGCTGGGGCCAGAGCGTGGTGATCGGCGTGGCCGGTGCCGGGCAGGAGATCTCCACCCGCCCGTTCCAGCTGGTGACCGGCCGCAAGTGGATGGGCACTGCCTTCGGTGGCGTGAAGGGCCGCAGCCAGCTGCCGGGCATGGTCGAGGACGCGATGAAGGGCGACATCGAACTGGCCCCGTTCGTCACCCACACCATGGGCCTGGACAAGATCAACGATGCCTTCGACCTGATGCATGAAGGCAAGTCGATCCGTTCGGTGGTCCATTACTGAGCCGCAGCGTGGGCTGGTTCGATGCCTTGCGCAGGCCGCGTGCGGAAGATCCGCGCGCGGCCCTGGTTGATCCGATCGAGCAGGCGTTGCGCGTGCTGGGTTGGGTCGAAGGCGTCGTGGGTCCGCCGCGCGCAGTGGACTCACCCTTCGGCATTGACGAAATGCCGTTCGAGCACTGGCTGGCGCAGGTGTTCCTGCCGCGCCTGCACGAAGCCCGCGCCGATGGCCAATGGCCACCGCGCAGTGACGTGGCGGTCGCAGCGTACCGCAACCTGGACGGCCAGCCTGGTGTCGAACCGCTGCTGCGCCTGCTGTCGCAGCTGGATGAGTTGATCAACACACGTGACGGCTGACGCCGGCACGCAGGAGAGTTCCATGGAACGTATTGAACACCGCGCCTGTTTCGGCGGTTGGCAGGATGTTTACCGCCATCGTTCGACCACGCTGGGCTGCGACATGCAGTTCGCCGTGTACCTGCCGCCGCAGGCGGAAACGCAGAAGCTGCCGGTGCTGTATTGGCTGAGCGGGCTGACCTGCACCGAGCAGAATTTCATCACCAAGGCCGGTGCGCAGCGCTATGCAGCCGAGCACGGCGTAATCATCGTCGCGCCGGATACCAGCCCGCGCGGTGATGACGTGGCCGATGCCGAGGGCTATGACCTGGGCAAGGGGGCGGGGTTCTACCTCAACGCCACCCGTGCACCGTGGGCGAAGCACTACCGCATGCATGACTATGTGGCGCAGGAACTGCCGGCGCTGATCGAGGCGAACTTCCCGGTCACCGGGGCGCGTGGCATCAGCGGCCACTCGATGGGTGGCCATGGTGCGCTGGTGATCGCGCTGCGCAACCCGGGGCGCTACCGCAGTGTGTCGGCGTTCTCGCCGATCGTCGCGCCCAGCCACGTACCGTGGGGGCAGAAGGCGTTCACGGCTTATCTGGGCGACAACCCAGCCGACTGGGCGCAGTGGGACGCGTGTGCGTTGCTGGCGACGGCCAGCGAGCGCCTGCCGTTGCTGGTCGACCAGGGCGAGGCGGACGAGTTCCTGCAGACCCAGCTGCAGCCGCAGCGCCTGCAGGAGGCCTGCGCCGCAGCCGGCCATCCGCTGACCCTGCGCCTGCAGCCGGGCTACGACCACAGCTACTATTTCATCGCCAGCTTCATCGGCGAGCACGTCGCCCACCACGCTCGCGCCCTGCACGCCTGAGGGCTTTCCGGTAGTGCCGGCCGCTGGCCGGCAACCCGCAGCCCTGCAATTCCCTGGGATTGCCGGCCAGCGGACGGCACTACCATGGTGATGCACGCGGAGTGTCGTTTTGCCGCAGTGGATCACGCCGCTGTGGCGTGCCGGCGCGCTATCGTGCGCTCAGACGGCCTTGCGGATCGGGGGGATGCATGCCGGTAGTGCTGGCGCTGCTGTACGTGCTCTGCCATGGGCTGGCCGTGGCGTTCTGGCCGAGCCCGGCGGGCGTGGGCTCTTTCCTGTTCCTGACCGGCGCACCGCTGCTGGCCGCCGCCGCGTGCCTGGTGCGGGCGCAACGTGACCGCGCCGCTCTGGGCTGGCGTTCTACCGCGATGGCACTGCTGCTGTGGGCCGGTGGCATGACGTTCAACATGGTGGATGCGCTGGGCGCCGGCCGGGCTGACTTCACCCCACGCGTCAGCCTGTTGTTGTACGTGCTGTATGGCGTGCCGCTGGTGTTCATCCTGGCCCGGGCACGCCGCGAGCGCCCGAGCATCAGCCTGATCGATGCGGCGATGGCGGCGCTGCTGGGTGTGCTGTTCTTCGTGCACACCGCATCGTTCGCCGCCCGTGTCGAGGTCGACGCCCATGCCATGTCCAACATGCAGCGCATGTTCGACATCCAGAACCTGTGTATCGCCGCGTTCGCCGTGGTGCGATGGCTGGCCGGCGACGTGCCCGAACGGCGCAGGTTCTTCCGTGCACTGGCGTTGTACGCACTGGCCTATCTGCTGGTGGCCTACTACATCAACCACTACACCTCCGATGATGCATTCGGTGCGTTCAACGACCTGCTGATCGACGTACCTTTTCTGCTGATCGCCTGCATGGCGCTGGACACGGCGCCGGACACAGGCACCACGGCACACCCGCGGCTGGCGAGGACGGTGCAGGCCGCCGGTCCGATCATCCTGCCGTTGCTGCTGCTGGTGGTCGGCACGCTGGTGGTCGATCATGCGCGGCCGTTGGCCGTCGCGGGCTTCGTCGTAGCCACCCTTGGTTTCGGCCTGCGCAGCGTCCTGCTGCAGACCGATCTGCTGGAGCGTCAGGCGGCGCTGGATCAACTGGCGCGGCAGGATGGCCTCACCGGCGTGGCCAATCGCCGCGAGTTCGACGCGCGGCTGACCTCCGAGTGGAATCGCGCGCGGCGCAGCGGCACCGAGCTGGGCCTGCTGCTGGTGGATATTGACCACTTCAAGGCCTTCAACGACCGGCACGGCCATCCGGCCGGTGATCGTTGCCTGCAGGCGGTGGCCGGGGTGCTGAAGGGCGTCGCAGGTCGCGGCAGTGACAGCGTTGCGCGTTATGGCGGTGAAGAATTCGCTGTCATCGTGCCTGGAAGCCCACTGTCGGGCGTGCTGGCGCTGGCCGAGCGCCTGCGCGAAGCGGTCGAAGCGCTGCCATTGCCGGAAGGCCCGGTCAGCATCAGCGTCGGCGTGGGCTACCTGCACCCACCGGCGCTGGCCAGTGCCGACCAGCTGCTGGCCGATGCCGATGCCGGCCTGTATGCCGCAAAGCGTGCCGGCCGCAACCGGGTGGTCCTGCATGCGCGCGTGCTGGATGACGAGGGCAACGCGCACGGCACCATGGACTGTTGAGCGGACCAGCCCATGGCGTGCCGCCCATCCAGGGACATCGCACTGGGTAGTGCCGGCCGGTGGCCGGCATCTCCTCGGTTGCCGGCCAGCGGCCGGCACTACCACGGCGTGGCCTCAACGCACGTCGCGCAGTTCCCAGTGGTGGCCGGCCAGCAGGCGCAGGCGCTGCTTGAACACGTCACTGTCGATACGGGTGGTGGCGACCAGGTTGATGCGCAGGTCCTTCTGCTCGCCGGTCACGGTGGCGTCCGGATCGGTCACGCCCCACTGCGGTTCCACCGCATCCGGGTCGGGTTGCTTGGCCTTCCACCGTTCGAACAGCGTGCCGCTGCGCAGGGCGTCCTGCAGCTCTTCGGCGAAACCGGCGGCGCCCTGCGAATGGAAGGACAGGTCAGGGTCGTTGCCGCGGGCCTTGGACGGGTCGGGCAGGCTGATGTGGTACTGCGCAGGCATGAAGTTCTCCTTGAAGTGCGGCTAGGCTGGCACAACCACGGTGGAATCGGTGTGCAGATTCGCGCCGCGTCGGGGCATCACTCGAACCGATGTGGCCCATCGGCAAAGCCCACGGTGACCGCGCCCTTGCCGACATTGACCATGCCGGTCAGGCTCATCACCGATTCGTACACGGTCACGCCATGGCCGGCGCAGACCTCCTTCATCTGTACATAGCCGGGCAGGCTGCGCAGCTCATCCAGCTCACCGCCGTAGCTGACGCATACCGTCGGCGTCATCAGCCCGGCACGTACGCGCTGGCCGACCACCGCGAACAGCTTCTGCACGGCGCTGTCGAAGCCCTTGATCTTGGCGACCGGCCCGGTTTCGCCGCGGTAGCCGTGCAGCACCGGCTTGATGTCCAGTGCGCTGCCCAGCGCCGCACTGAGCAGGCCGACGCTGCGGTCGCCCTTGTGCCGGGCGCGCGCACGCATGTAGTACAGATCACGGGTGACCATGTAGCCGTGCACGTTGCCAGCCAGTTCTTCCAGCCGTTCGCGGATCTGCTGCACGCTGGCACCAGTGTCACGCAGGCGAACCGCCTCCACTGCGGTCACGGCCTGCGCAGCGAACAGGTTCTGGGTATCGAGCACGCGCAGGGCGAACGGCGAGTTGTAGCCCGCTGCCTGCCGCACCGGCTTGTAATCGTTGAGGATGGCGAAGCTGGCCTGCAGCGCATTGTCGTGGATCGGGCTGCGGGTCTTGGTGATGGTCATGCAGAACACGTGGTCGTAATCGATCACCAGCTGCTGCAGGAACAGGTCGCGGATCTGGTTGACACTGAAGGGGATGGTCTCCGCCTCGGCACCGTGCTCGGCCACGTGTGCATGCAGGAAACTCAGCGTGGCCTGCTCATCGCGATGATCGGCCAGAACCGCTTCACCGATTCGTACGGTGATCGGCAGCAGCACGATGTTGTGCTCGGCAATGAAGTCCTGCGGCAGGTCGCAGGCCGAGTCGACGACGATTCCGATGCGCATCCGCGGCTCCCCCTCCAGGGCGGTTGTAGGTTCGGAAACGTGAAATCTATCTCAAATTCTGGCGTGGCGCGCGAGGGAAACGCGCCAGGCCCTGTTCAGCGACTGCGCTGCACGGCCACCGGAAGTTCGGCCAGGCGCTGCCATTCGGGCTGCTGCAGCAGGGCGGGATCGGCCAGCACGGCGGCCATCAACGGATGGGCGTCGTTGCCCCAGAACAGTTCGTCATCGATGGCCAGGGTCGGTACGCCGAACACGCCGGCAGCAATGGCGGCCTCGGTGTTCCTCCGCAGCTGCTCCTTGACCGCGGGGGCCGCGGTGGCGCTGGCGACATCCTCGATCCCCAGCCGCGCAGCCGGTTCGCGCAGGGCCTCGGCGCTATCGGCGGCATTGCCGTCGCGCCAGATCCAGTCGAACAGCACGTCTACCGCCTGCACGCTGCCACCGGCGGCCAGGCACAGCCGCAGGGCAGACAACGGGTTGAACGGGTGGCCCGGCGGGAACCGCAGCGGTGTTCCTTCGGCCTGCGCAGTCCACAGCAGCTGGCGGTACATGAAGCGGCGCTTGGCCGGAATCTCGGCCGGCCCGAGGTTGCCCAGGTGATGCAGCACGGCACCGAAGGCGATCGGCACGGTCTGGATCCGTGCGAACTGGGGCAGCTGCTTCAGCTTCTGCCAGTGCAGGTAGGAATAGGGCGAGACGAAGTCGAAGTACCAGCGCAGGGTGGCCATGCGGGTTTCCTTGGATAACTGGAGGTCAGGGCTGCGCGTTGCGCTGCAGGTAGCGGTCGCGCAGTTCGGTCTGGCGCGAGCGCATCGGCATCGCCCGGCCGCCCAGCCAGACCTGTTCGGCATAGTGCGCCACGTCCAGCGGGTCGCCCTCCCACAGCACCAGGTCGGCACGCTTGCCCGGCTCGATGCTGCCGATCTGGTCGGCCACGCCGAACGCCTGCGCCGGCACCCGGGTCAGGCCGGCCAGGCCGTCGGCCCAGGGCAAACCGTTGGCCACGGCATTGCCGGCCAGCTGGCGCATCTTGCGGGCGTTGTGCGAGGCGTCGCCTCGCTGCACGAACGAGACCGCCACGCCGGAACGCTGCAGGCGTGCCGCATTTTCCAGCGTGGCACCGATCTGGTCGAAGCTGGCCGGCAGGTTGGACAACACATCGACGAACACCGGTACCTGTGCGGCGGCCAGCTCCGGCGCCAGCTGCCAGGCTTCGCTGCCTCCGGCGATGGCGATCTTCACCTTTTCGCGGACGGCCCAGCGCAGCAGCTGGCGGATGTCCGCCGCGCGGTCCACCTCTACCACGATGCGGCCCTGGCCGGCCAGGTAGCGGCCCAGCGTGCGGCGCCCGGCCGGCGTCAGCAGCGCATGCGGTGAGTCCGCGGCAACCTGGCCACGCGCCTCGTCCACCATCTGCTGCAGCAGCATCCATTGCGCCGCACGCGAATGCCCGGTCAGCTCCACTGCGGCCGACCCCAGGCGCAGGAACAGCGCGCGCGGCCCGAGGGGATCGGCGCTGCCGTCCAGCCGCATCACGCCACCCTGGCCTGCAACGAAGCCGCCACCGGTGGCCGCCCCCAGGGCGGTGAAGCCGATGCCGTCCAGGCGCGCCACCGGGATCAGCACCGAGGCCGGGTTGTACGCCAGGGTGACATCGAACTCGGGGCGCAACGGTTGTTCGCCGATCTTCAACGTGCTGTCGACCGTGCTCGCTTCACCGGAGACCTCTTCGATGCCGATCTCGGTGATGCCCCCGAACAGCGCCGGTGTCAGCGGACGGCCATCGGCCTCGACCACGCTGGCCCCGGCCGGGGCGGACAGCCCGCTGCCGACGGCGCGGATGATCCCGCCCTGCACCAGCACATCGGCGTGCTGCAGGCTGCCGCGCGCGCTGGCCGTATGTACGGTCGCGTTGCGCACCAGCAGGTCCTGCGCCTGCACGGATGCGGAGAGGCAGGCCAGCACCATGACCGTAGCGCCGAGCCATGCCCGGCGACGCTTGTTCAACGCGCCCATCAGTGCACCTCCTGGCCAAGCTGGAAGTCGGAACGTGGCGTGGCCGCAGGTGCGCTGCGGTCGTACAGGCGGCGGCCGTCGATGAAGACCTGCTCGGCCAGCGCGTACGAGCTGAAGGGGTTGCCGTTCCACACCACCACGTCGGCCATCTTGCCGGCCTCCAGGGTGCCGGTCTGGCCTTCAATCCCCAGCGCCCTGGCGGCGTTGGCGGTCATCCAGGTGATGGCGTGTTCGGGGGGGATCTCCGGCATGCGTGCGCGGCGCGCGGCGGCGATCACCTTGGCCGCTTCCTGGTTCAGGCGCTGGATGCCTTCGGGGGAGTCGGAATGGACGATGGCGCAGCTGTTCTTCGGCCGATCGACCAGTGCGATGTTCTCCGGAATGCCGTCGAAGGCTTCCATCTTGAAGCCCCACCAGTCGGCCCACAGCGCGCCGCAGACGCCGTCGGCGGCCAGCCGGTCGGCCAGCTTGTAGGCCTCCACGCCGTGGTGGAAGGCGGCCACCTTGAAGCCGAATTCCTTGGCCAGGTCGAGCATGGTGGCCATCTCGTCGGCGCGGTAGCAATGGATATGCACGCGGATGTCGCCCTCGATCGCACCGGCCAGCGTGTCCAGCTTGAGATCGCGCTTGCCGCCGGCATCACCGGCGCTGTCGCCCTTGTCGCTGCCGAACCAGCCCTTGCGCTTGGCCGGCTTCGGTTTGTTCTTGGCGATGTAGTCGGCGGCATCGATGAAGGCGGCGCGGTAACCGGCAACGTTGCCCATCCGCGTGGCCGGAGCGACGCCCTTGCCTCCGCCGTAGACCCGCTTCGGGTTCTCGCCGCAGGCCATTTTCAGCCCCCACGGCGCGCCGGGGAACTTCATCGCCTGGTAGGTGATGGCGGGGACGTTCTTCAGGGTCACACCACGACCACCGACCAGGTTGGCTGAGCCCGGCAGCACCTGCATGCTGGTCACGCCGCCGGCCAGTGCGGTGGCGAAACCCGGGTCCTGCGGCCACACCGAGTGCTCGGCCCAGACGTTGGCGGTGACCGGCGCGGTCATCTCGTTGCCGTCGCTGTGCGCGCCGACGCCCGGGCTGGGGTACACGCCCAGGTGCGAGTGCACGTCGATCAGGCCCGGTGTGACCCACTTGCCCTGCGCATCGATGCGGGTGACACCAGCATCGGCCTGCAACTGGCGGCCGACGGCAACGATGCGGCCCTCGCGCAGCAGCACGTCGGCGTTGTCCAGGCGCTGGCCGGTGCCGGTCAGCACGGTCGCGTTCTGGATCAGCACCGGTGCATCGGGGTGTGCCTGGTAGGTGCTGGGGTAGGGATCGGCGACGAAGCGCGAGGCGCCCACCGCCGGTGCCGTGCTCAATGAAAGCAGCGCCAGTGCCACCCCGGTGCGCAACAACGTCGATGCCATGCAGTTCCCCTCACCAGAAACATGAATCCACGGACGCTAGCCGGGGCCGATGTGGCTTGCCAAGTGACCTTGGACAGGGGCGTGGGGGGGGGGGGGGTAGGAATTTTCTGATGGAGGATTTGTGAAGGAAATATTAACGTTGGATGAAGCAATGGGCTGATTACGTCTTGCGCTGACCTGTATCACCAGCTTACGCACCTGCTCCAACGACGGAGCCGGGCCCGTACCTTTCATGGAATCAAGGACGCAACCGATGACTGCTGCAAAGCTCCGCCGTTCGACCGTTTCGCGCCGTTCCTTCCTGCCCTCGCCGCTGGCGTCGGCCATTGTCGGTTCCTTGCTGGTGGCCACCGCACTGCCGGTCCTGGCCCAGGACAGTGACGACGCCCTGGCCCGTTACCAGCTGCAGCGCAGCCTGCAGTCGGCGTTCGCCGCGCAAGGCGGAGTGAGCGCCTCCGCTCCCGCGATGATCGCTCCCTCGGTAGCGATTCCGGTGGCGGCGCTGGCTCCCAGCGTCAATGCTTCCGCGGAGCCGGTCATGGGCAGGCCCGGCGATGCTGCGAGCTGGCGTACCAGTGAATTCGAACTGGACTGGGGCCTGGCTGCGATCAATGCCGACGTGGCCTATGCGCGCGGGCTGACCGGTGCCGGCATCCGCCTGGGCGTGTTCGACAGTGGCACGGGTCTGGACCATCCGGAATTCGCCGGCAAGGACAACCGCAGCGTCCGCATCGCCGATCTGATGGCTGACGGCACGCGCTGCACCAACACCACCGCAGTGCGTGGGCCGGCGGCCTGCTTCGCCAGTGATGGCGATGACGTCCAGATCAGCTATGTCGGGTACAACGCCAACGTGCCCGACAACATCCGCAGGATCATCGAGTCGGGCCCCTATGTGCAGCCGGGGATGCAGTTCGAGATCCATGGTACGCACGTTGCCGGCACCATCGCGGCGAACCGGGACGGAAGCGGCATGCACGGTGTGTCCTTCGGTTCGGACCTGACCGTTGGCCGGCTGTTCTCCGACAGCATCCGCGAGTGGCAGCGTACGGCGACTGGCTACTCGGTCGTGACGCTGGGCGCGATCGGCCCGAAAGTCAGCGCCTTCCAGGACCTGTATGCCCAGATGAACGCGCAGGGCGTGCGTGCCATCAACCATAGCTGGGGCCTGGTCACGGAACCGACGACAGCGACGGACATGGACGCGATCTACAACGACCCGGACGACCGCCAGTACCTGAACACCTTTGCCGACGGATCGCGTGCGCGCGGGATGATCCAGGTGTGGGCGGCCGGCAATACCAGTTCGCTCATTCCGACGCCGGCGCAGAGCCCCATCGCCGGCCTCTACGCCACGCTGCCGCGCGCATTCGCCGACATCGAGCCGTACTGGTTGAGCGTGGTCAACGTCGGTACCAACCTGACCCTGAGCAATCGCTCCAACAAGTGCGGCCTGAGTGCCAACTGGTGCCTTGCCGCACCGGGTTCGGACATCGTATCGACCGCCTATGGTGATGATTCCAGCCTGGCCGGCAGCGTCGGCATCGACGCCAACGGCAATGTCAGCCTGGACATCCAGCAGCGCGTGCCTACCTATGGCTATGCACTGCTGAGTGGAACCTCCATGGCCGCGCCCCACGTCACCGGCGCGCTGGGCCTGCTGTTTGAACGCTTCCCCTATCTGGACAGCGCTCAGGTGCGCGATGTGCTGCTGACCACGACCACGGATCTGGGTGCGCCCGGCATCGACGACATCTACGGTTGGGGCCTGTTGAACCTGGCCAAGGCCGTCGAGGGTTACGGTTCGCTGCGCGTGGACACCAATGTGGTGATGAACCAGCGTGCCGGTGGCCTGAAAGTGTGGGAAGGCGATGCCTGGGACAACTGGACCAACGACATCGGCGGCCCCGGCAAGCTGACCAAGAGCGGCATCGGCTGGCTGCGCTTGAGCGGCGACAACAGCTTCAACGGTGCGCTGGTGCGCGAGGGCGTGCTGGAACTGGATGGCGTCAATACGCTCACCGGAGCGGTGGACGTGGCCGGCGGTAGCTTCCTGCTCAATGGCACGTTGAAGAACACTGCGCTGAACAGTCAGGGGGGCTCCAGCCATATCAACGCACGCGGTGTGCTGGATGGCTCCGACCTGAACGTCAACGGTGGCGTGGTCATCTTCGACGGTGTGCAGCGCGGCGCCCACACCTCGGTGGCCGCGCAGGGGACGTTCGAATTGAACGGAAGGCTGGAAAACAGCGCGTTGACCAGCCTGGGCAACAGTCGTGTGAATGCAGGCGGGGTACTCGCAGGCTCCGATCTGACCGTCAACGGTGGCGTGCTGTCGTTCAACGGCACGCAGAGCGGTGGTCACACCCTCGTTGGCCGCAACGGCACGCTGAAGGGCATCGGCCAGCTGGGCGATACCACCGTGGCCGGTATCGTTGCACCGGGCAACTCGATCGGCACGCTGACCATCAACGGCGACTACGTGCAGACCGCCACCGGTGTGTACCAGGCCGAGCTGGCCCCGGGCGGGCACAGTGACCAGTTGCGCGTCACCGGTACCGCCACCCTGGGCGGCACCCTGATCGCCCTGCCGGAAGCGGGCACCTATTACCTGGGTGAGCAGTTCAACTTCATCCGTGCCGACGGCGGAATCCGTGGCCAGTTCGCCACCACCGACTTCAGTGCGTTCTCGCCGTTCCTGAAATTCGGGCTGTCCTATGGCACCGGTGGCGCGCGCATTGAAGTCACCCGTGGCAATCCGCTCGCCAGTGCCGCCAGTACCGACAACCAGCGCGCGGTGGCCACTGTGGCCGACCGGCTGGCGGTCAACCAGGGCCTGCCGCGCCCACTGACCCTGCTGTTCCCTCAACAGGTAGGCGCTGCACTGGACGGCCTCAGCGGCGAGCTGCATGCGGCCACCGCGATGGCCCTGGTCGAGGGCAGCCGCTACGTGCGTGATGCCGCACTGTCGCGCCGCGTCGGTGCACGCGCGCCGGGAGCAGACGGCGACGCCGCCACGGGGGTCTGGGTACAGGCCATCGGTGGCAGCACCACGCTGGACGGCAATGGCAACACCGCACGCACCGAAGCCAACAGCAGCGGCCTGCTGGTAGGCGTGGACCGCGAGATCAACGGCTGGCAGGTGGGCATGCTGGCCGGTACCGGCCGTACCGATGCCAAGCAGCAGGAAGGACGCCGTGCGCGTGCCAAGGTCGACAATACGCACCTGGGGGCCTATGCCAGTCACGACTGGGGCGCCTTCGGCCTGCGGGGTGGCCTGGCCTGGAGCGAGCATGAGGTGAAGAGCACCCGCGAGCTGGCCTTCTCCGGTTACAGCGATACGCTGGCGGCACGCTATGACGGCCGCACCCGCCAGGCGTTCGTCGAGGCGAGCTATCGCTTCGGCGGCCCCGAGGCGGGGCTGGAACCTTACCTGCAGCTCGCACGTGTGGAAGTGGACATGAAGCGCGTCAACGAACGCGGCGGCGCGGCTGCACTGCAGGGTGAGGTGGACGATCTCCGTATCACCGTGGCCACGGCCGGCCTGCGTTTTGACAAGGGCCTGAAGGCTTCGTTCCAGCAGGACAGCTGGCTGCACCTGCGCGGTGGCGTCGGGTACCGCCATGCCAGCGGGGATCGCGACCCGGCGGCCCGCTTCGCCTTTGCCACCGGCAGCGACAGCTTCGTGGTCAGCGGTGCCCCGATGGCTGACAGGACGGTGGTGGCCGAACTGGGGCTGTCGGCATGGTTGACCGCACGCCAGCAGCTGGAGCTGGGCTATAGCGGCCAGTATGGCGACGAAAGCCGTGACCACAGTGCCAACCTGCGCTGGTCGGTGCGCTTCTAAGCCGCCGGTTACCGCAGGTAAACCAGGAGGGCGGCCGCAGGGCCGCCCTTCTTCGTTGCCGACCCAGGTGTGGGTTGGCCCGTGCACGCCTACAATGGCGGCCCCCACGCCGTACCGGACCGCCCATGAAGAGCAAGCAGGAAATCGTCGACAACTGGCTGCCGCGCTACACCGGCGTGCCGCTGGACCAGTTCGGCCAGCACATCCTGCTGACCAACTTCGGCGGCTACCTGCACACCTTTTCCGAGCTGACCGGTGCGCCCATCATCGGCCTGGACCGGCCGATGGCCAGTGCCACCATCGACGGCATCACCATGATCAACTTCGGCATGGGCAGCCCCAATGCCGCGATCATCATGGACCTGCTGTCGGCAGTGATGCCCAAGGCGGTACTGTTCCTGGGCAAGTGCGGTGGCCTCAAGCGCAAGAACCAGCTGGGTGACCTGGTGCTGCCGATCGCGGCGATCCGCGGCGAGGGTACGTCGGGCGACTACCTGCCGCCGGAAGTGCCAGCCTTGCCGGCGTTTGCGCTGCAGCGTGCAGTCTCGACCATGATCCGCGACCTCGGCCACGACTACTGGACCGGCACTGTCTACACCACCAACCGCCGGGTCTGGGAGCACGACGAGGCCTTCAAGGAGCGGCTGCGGGCGATGCGCTGCATGGCCATCGACATGGAAACCGCCACCGTGTTCGCAGCCGGTTTCGCCAACCACATTCCCAGTGGCGCGCTGCTGCTGGTCTCGGACCAGCCGATGATCCCCGACGGGGTCAAGACCGAGGCCTCCGATGCCAAGGTCAGCTCCCAGTTCGTGGAAAACCATATCCAGATCGGTATCGAGGCGCTTAAGCTTATCCGGCGCAACGGCAAGTCGGTCCGCCACCTGCGCTTCGACGAATGATGATGATGGCCTGGCGCGGCGCGCCGGCCCTGGGGAGTAGGTGATGGACGTTGCCGCGCAAGTGGTGGATTTCTGGAAAGAAGCGGGCCCTGCGAAGTGGTTCGCCCGCGACGATGCGTTCGACGCGCAGTTCCGCCAGTTGTTCCTGGATGAGCATTTCGCCGCCGCTTCGCGTGGGCGTGAACACTGGCTGGGCAGTGCCGAGGGCGCACTGGCGCTGATGCTGCTGCTGGACCAGTTCCCGCGCAACTGCTTCCGCGGTACTGCCCATTCCTATGCTACCGATGGCCTGGCCCGGCACTACGCCATGCGCGCCATCGAGGAAGGCTTGGACCTGCAGCTGGTGCCGAAGCTGCGCGCCTTCATCTACCTGCCGTTCGAGCACTCCGAGGACCCGTTGGACCAGGACCGTTCGGTGGCGATGTTCGATGTGCTGGGCGACAAGGAATACCTGCAGTACGCCGAGCTGCACCGCGACATCATCCGCCGCTTCGGCCGTTTCCCGCACCGCAACGCCGTGCTGGGGCGCATTCCCTCGCCGGAAGAACTGGACTACCTGGCCGAAGGCGGATTCGCCGGCTGAAAAAAGGGGACGGAGGGGATTAAGTCGTTTGTGGCATAAACGACTTAATCCCCTCCGTCCCCTTTTTTTTCGGGGGCCAGATCCGCTTCCCGCAGGAAAGGGCGCTGACCCCGCGCCGTCAATCAGTACTTCGGCACGCCGTTGTCGACGTCTTCCGACCAGGCGTTGATGCCGCCGGTCACGTTGAACACCTTGGTGAAGCCCAGGGCGCGGAACTGCTCGGCAGCCTGCGCGCTGCGGCCACCGTGGTGGCACATGAAGGCCAGTGCGGTGTCCTTCGGCAGGGCTTCCAGCGCGGCGCGGCCGTTGCCGTCGAAGGTCTTGAACGGTACGCCCACAGCGGCGATTTCACGTTCGTCGGCCGGGCGCACGTCCACCAGGGTGATGTTGCCGGCACGCACCAGGTCGTCGGCATCGCGCACGCTGATTTCCTGCACCGGCTTGGGCGCATTCGGATTGTCGATGGCCAGGCCCTTGCCGCGGATGTCGTCCACCCAGTCGATGGTGATGCCGTTGGCGCGACGGGCGCTGGCCAGGTCGAACTGCACGCGCAGGCCATTGGACTCGGCAGCGATGGCGCCTTCGTCGTGCGGGGCCAGCTGGAAGTTCGGCTGGAAGCCGGCGTCGATGGTCAGCTGCAGGGCCGCGCCCGGGGCGTCGGCCAGCGCGCCCTTGAGCATTTCCACGGCCGCCGGGGTGACGGTGATGCTCGGCGGGGTACGGTCCGGTGCCGGCAGCCCCAGCACGCTGCTCAGCTCGCCGCTGGCGGCCATCTGCAGCACGATGTCGCTGCCGCCGACCAGTTCGCCGTCGATGTACAGCTGCGGGATGGTCGGCCAGTCGCCATAGGCCTTGATGCCTTCACGGATTTCCTGGTCGGCCAGCACGTTGACGTGGGCGAACTCGACACCCAGGTCCTGCAGGGCGCCCACGGCCTTGGCCGAGAAACCGCACTGCGGCATCGACGGCTGGCCCTTCATGAACAGCACGACGCGGTTGGCGTTGAGGATGGATTCGATGCGCGAACGCAGGGCGGGATCGAGGGACATGGACGTCGGGGTTCCGGGAATTCGAACCATCGATTCTACCCCTCATGGCATCATGGGGGATGAGCAACGCAGGAACATTGCATCGCATTCCGACCCGGCCCTGGCGCTGGCTGCCCTGGCTGGTGGCGTCGCAGCTGCTGGTGATCCTGGTCTGGGCCCTGGCGGGCTGGCACTGGGGGGTGCCGCTGATGGTGGCCAGCCACGCACTGTTCTTGGTGCCGGTGTTCCTGCCCAACAGTCGCTTCTATGCGCCGGTGCTGAGCCGGTTGCCGGATGCCGGCAACAGCGTCTGGCTGACCATTGATGACGGTCCTGGCCCGGAAACCCGTGCCGTCCTCGACCTGCTGGACCGCCACCAGGCCCATGCCACCTTTTTCCTGGTGGGCGAGCGCGCGCTGGCGCAGCCGGAACTGGTGCAGGAGATCCTGCGCCGCGGCCACGACCTGGGCAACCACAGCCACAGCCATCCGCAGGCGCGCTTCTGGCGGCTGGGCCCGGCGGCGATGCGCGCCGAGATCGAGGGCTGCCAGCACGCGCTGCAGGCGGTAAGCGGTCGCCCGGTGCGCTGGTACCGCTCGGTGGTGGGCATGACCAATCCGTTCGTGGCGCCGGTGCTGCAGCGGCTGGGCCTGGTCCGGGTCGGCTGGAGCGCGCGCGGCTTCGACGGCATCGGTTGCACGGCGCAGGGGGTGCTCGACCGCCTGCTGCCGGATCTGCGACCGGGGGCCATCGTGCTGCTGCATGAGGGGGCCGCCCACGGCCACAACCTGGCGATCATTGAGGGCGTGCTGAAGGCACTGGACGAGCGCGGGCTGAAAGCGCGGCTGCCGGTCCCGTAACGCCGGCCCTGGTGATGTAGAGCAGCCGGGCATGGGCTCGGCTCTACAAGGGGGCGCTGCTGTAGCGCCCGAGCCGATGCTCGGGCGGCGGTGTGAAGCACCGGAAAAACGTCGCAGCGCGGCTCTACAGCGCGGGGCGTTCGGCCACCAGCAACCAGCTGTTGAATGGCGTGCGCCCATGCAGGGGACGCGGCGCCGTCACCTGCAATCCGGCCTCGGCCAGTGTCGCTTGCAGCACGTGCGGGTCGGGGTAGTGGCGCGGCCGCGTGCCCATCCAGCCGACCAGCCAGGCCAACCGGTCCGCCACCCGCGTGGTGCGGTCGCGACCATCGCCGGTGGCCAGCGGCGTGCGCAGCAGCAGGCGGCCGCCGGCGGCCACCCGCGCGCTGGCCGCACGCAGCAATGCCAGTTGTGGGCCCGCGTCCAGGTACTGCAGCACATCCAGCAACAGGACGTGTCCAGGCTGCGCCGGCAGTGGCGCCTGCACGTCCAGGCAGTCGAAGCGCACAGCGTGCAGGCCGGCGGCGGCACGCTGGGCACGGGTGATCTTGCCGGCATCCACGTCCACGCCGAGGTAGGGGTGGGTGCCGCTGCGCTGGCGCAGCACGTGGGCGAACAGGCCCAGCCCGCACCCCAGGTCCAGTAAGGGTTGCCCGTCGTCGGGCAGATGCTGCAGCACGCCGTCATACAGCGGGTCGCTGCCGAGCTTGCCGCGGGTGTAGTAGTAGTCGCGGCGGCTGCCCCAGGCCCGTGCCGGGCGGAACGCTTCGGCGATCGCGCGGGCCTGCGGGGCGGTCAGCGGTGTGCAGGGCAGGGGCGGGCCGTTCCGTGGCGTACCATCCATCGTGTCAGTCCGTGCCACCGAGCAGGTGTGCGGCGACCGGCAGCGCGCGCGCGCTCCACAGTGCGTACATCCGCGCCGACGGGTGCAGGCCGTCTTCGGCGATCATTGCCGGGTTGTCACCCTGGTCACGGCTGATGTCGGTGATGTCGACGAAGGCCACGTCCTGCTGGGTGCTGATCACCTCGGCCGCTGCGTTGAACTCGTCGGTCTCGATCTCGATGGTGGCCAGGTCGCGGCCGCTGCCGGCACCGAACGGCGTCGCGCCCCAGTCGGGGAAGGACAGCACCAGCACACGCCCGGGGCGGCCCCCGGCAAAGCCGATCGCCCGCTGAAGCAGGGCCTGGAACTGTACGCGGTACTCGTCCAGCGGCCGGCCGCGGTACTGGTTGTTGACGCCGATCAGCAGGCTGACGAAATCGAACGGACCCTGGGGTGCGGCCGCATCGATGCCGGCGTCCAGCTCGTCGGTGGTCCAGCCGGTGGTGGCGATGGTCTGAGGGTCGGCCAGCGCCACATCCTGCGCACGCAGGGCGGCGGCCAGCTGGTGCGGCCAGCGGCCTTCGACGGCAACGGCTTCTCCGACGGTGTACGAGTCGCCCAGCGCCAGGTAGGACAGCGCCACCGCTCAGGCCACCGAACGGCGCGGCTTCAGCGGCACGACCTTGGTCGCGTCCTCGGCACGCCGGGCCAGCACGCGGTCGATGCGGGCGAACACATCGCGCATCACCGAGGCTTCCGGCAACAGGGTCACGCGGAAATGATGGCGGTAGGGCACGTTGAAGCTGGAACCCGGTACCACCAGCACGCCTTCGTTGTTCATCAGGTCCAGCGCGAAGTTGTGGTCGTCAAAGCCCTTGGCAGCGGCACCGACCACGGCCGGGAACGCATACAGCGCACCGGCTGGCGCGACCAGCGACAGGTGCTCGCTGGCTTCGCAGGCGTCGATCACCGCACGGCGGGTTTCATACAGGCGGCCACCCGGGGTGCACAGTTCGGAGATGGTGTCCGGGCCGTTCACTGCGGCCTCGATGGCGTACTGGCCCGGTACGTTGGCGCACAGGCGCAGCGCGCCCAGCAGGTCCAGCGCGGCGCGGAAGTCGCCCAGGCGCGCGTCGTCGCCGCTGAGGTGGGCCCAGCCCACGCGCCAGCCGCAGGCACGGTGCACCTTGCTCAGGCCGCTGAAGGTCAGGCACGGATGGTCGCCGGCCAGCGGCGCGACCGGCTGGAACACCGCATCGTCGTACAGGATCTGGTCGTAGATCTCATCGACCAGCAACAGCAGGTTGTGGCGTCGTGCGATCTCGACCACGCGCTCCAGCAGTTCACGCGGGTAGCTGGCGCCGCTGGGGTTGTTCGGGTTGATCAGCACGATGGCGCGGGTGCGTGACGACACCAGCGTCTCGATCTCGCTCGGGTCCGGCTGGAAGCCGTTTTCGGCGGCGCAGCGGTAGTACACCGGTCGGCCATCGTTGAGGATGGTGGAGGCCGACCACAGCGGGTAGTCCGGCGACGGCACCAGCACCTCATCGCCCGGATTGAGCAGTGCGCGCAGCGACAGGTCGATCAGCTCGCTGACACCGTTGCCGACGAACACGCGGTCCGGGTGTGCATCCGGTGCGCCGCGGCGGACGTAGTAATCGGCGATGGCTTCACGCGCCACCGGCAGGCCCTGCTGGTGGGTGTACGGGTCGGTGCGGCCCATGTCGTCGGCGATCGCGCGCTGCAGGTGCTCGGGTGCGCGGAAACCGAAGTTGCCCGGGTTGCCGATGTTGAGCTTGATCAGCTTGCGGCCCTGCGCCTCCAGCTCCCGCGCTCGCCGGGCCAGTTCTCCGCGGATCTCGTAGCGCACTTCGGAAAGGCGCTCGCGGATGGCCAGGGGCTTGGGCGAAAGGGTGGACATGGGGGCTGGGCCGTCAAAAGGCATGGGGATTCCATCCTACCGGAATTGCTGCAGTGCATGGCAACGGCTCCGCGCCTGCCATTGCTGGGCTGGCCGGGGGCCGTCACAGGTAGAATGGCGGCGATGACCCAGACCCCCGATTTCATCGCCCTGCAGACCATCGGCTGGCCCTGGCCGGGCCCGGCGCAGCAGGCCGACTGGCAGGCCATGATGGCCGCGCACCCGCAGGCCCGCCCGGCGCGGGTGATCGAGCAGCACCGGACCCATTACGTGGTGGCCGATGGCCCGGATGCGGCGATCAAAGCGGAGTCACTGCCGGAATGGCAGCGCCCGCGCTTCCCCAGCCACGAGCGGCCTGCAGTGGGCGACTGGGTGCTGCTGGACGGCATCCGCATCGTTGCGCTGCTGCCGCGTCGCACCGCGATCAAGCGTGGCGCGGCGGGCGAGCACTACCACCAGCAGGTGATCGCAGCGAACATCGATACGGTGTTCATCGTTTGTGGCCTGGATGCCGACTTCAATCCGCGCCGCATCGAGCGCTACCTGCTGCTGGTCGGCGGTGGCGGCGCCGAACCGGTGGTGGTGCTGACCAAGGCCGACCAGACCGAGTACAGCGAGGATGCGCTGGCGGTGCTGGAAGAACTGGAGATGCAGGGCATCGCGTTGCATGCGATCAACGGCCTGGATGCCGACAGTGTGGCGGTGCTGCAACCGTGGCTGGGCCCGGGCCGCACGGTGGTGCTGGTGGGCTCCTCCGGTGCCGGCAAATCCACGCTGACCAACACCCTGCTCGGCGAGCAGCGGATGAAGACCAACGCGGTGCGTGCCAACGATTCGCGCGGCCGCCACACCACCACCCATCGCGCGTTGATGCCGCTTCCGACCGGCGCCTGCCTGATCGACACCCCCGGCATGCGCGAGCTGAAACCGACCGGCGAAGAAACGCTGTCCGAAGGTGGCTTCGCCGACATCGAAGCGCTGGCCACGCAGTGCCGTTTCAACGACTGCAAGCACCAGCAGGAACCGGGCTGTGCTGTCCGCGCAGCGATCGACGCTGGCGAGATCGAAGAGAGCCGGCTGCTGAACTACTTCAAGCTGAAGGAAGAAGTGGCTGCCGCTGCCGCCAAGCTGGCGGTGCGCCAGGCCGAGACCGCGCAGGAACGTGGCGGCAGGAAGGGCAAGGGCCAGCAGTTCCGCCCGGCCGCCAAGCCGCGCCGGCGCTGATGGGTGTCGGGGTCGGATCCCATTGCCTCGCAATGGGCTCCGACCCCTGTATTGAACCCGCGTCTGCCTGCTTCGGGTGGGTGCCAACCTTGGTTGGCACGAATCTGTCCGCAGCCCGCCGTCGGCGCATGCCAACCAAGGTTGGCACCTACCAAAGCAAGGGCAGGGCGCTATAGTCCGCCCATGGAACCGACCGCGACGCTGGACCGTGAGGTGGCCCACCATGCAGCGCTCGATGCGCGCCTGGTCGAGGCCGTGGGAGGCATCCGCCTGCTGGGGCTGACCAGCTGGCCGGCCACGCTGCAGGCCCCGTTCCTGGACAGCGTGGCACGTGGCCAGCCGGTGCTGCCGAAGGTGGATTACCCGAGGCTGGATTTCAGCGAGGAGCGCCGCGCATTGGCTGCGATCGCCGCTGACTGCGATGACAGCCATCCGCTGGGCCACTACGTGCGGCAGTCGGCACAGAGCTGGGACCTGGCCGCGCAGCTGCTTGAGGGGCTGGGCACTGCCGCCGTCGATACCTGTTCGGTGCAGCTGTTCGGCGCGCCCGAGCAGCCGTTGCCAGGCAATGGCCCGAGCACGCGCGAAGCGGCGCGTCACTTCATCCAGATTGCTGCCGAACTCGATCACGAACTGCTGGCGCCGGAAGAGCAGGTGCCGGTCTCGGCCATTGCCCTGCAGCTGCAGCTGCAGAATGACTTGGATGCGTTCTTCGAATCGCGCATCATCCAGGTGCAGCTCGATCCAGAGCTTGTGTCCAAGGCCGCTGCCGGACCGACCCGCATCCGCCTGCGCACCAGTGCGCGCTTCAGTGCCTACGACCGCGCGCAGCTGTTCCACCACGAAGCGCTGGTGCATTCGCTGACCGCCTTGAATGGCCGCGAACAACCGGTGCTGCCCAGCCTGGCGTTGTCCTCGCCGCGGGTGACGGCCACCCAGGAAGGGCTGGCTACCTTCGCCGAACAGATCACCGGCAGCATCGACATCGAACGCCTGAAGCGAATCAGTCTGCGCACTGAAGCGATCGCGATGGCCCGCGAAGGCGCCGACTTCATCGAGGTGTTCCGCTACTTCTGCGATGCCGGGCAGAACGCCGAAGAGAGCTTTGCGTCGGCACAGCGCGTGTTCCGTGGGGTGCCGCCGAGTGGCGGCCTGGCCTTCACCAAGGACACGGTGTACCTGCGCGGCCTGGTGTCGGTGCATACCTTCTTCCGCCACATGCTGGCCGAGGACCGCCTGCAGGTCTGCCGCTGGTTGTTCGCCGGCAAGATGAGCCTGGCCGATGCGATCGCGTTCGCACCGTTGTTCGAGGCGGGGGTGCTGAAGCCACCGCGCTGGCTGCCGCATTGGGTGAGCCGGGCGAATGGGCTGGCCGGCATGCTGGCGTTTTCGCTGTTTGCCAACCGGATACGGATGGACCAGCTGGCGCCGGAATGAAATGCGTTGGCGGGATGATGCGCTGGCGCCTCGATTGATATCGCTGGGCGGCGGTGGCGCACCCTGGCCAGGACACGCCGTAAACCCATCCATGGGGGCTCGATCGGCGCATCCATGCGCCTCACGGTCCTGGCCAGGGTGCGCCACCGCCGCCAGACAGTTTCCCGCGCGGGCGGCAGCACATCAGCGCGCCGAAGGGATTGCGCTTGAAAATCTTGAAAAGCAAAGAGCCGGGCAATGCCCGGCTCTTTGCTCTTGCTCTTCTTTGTCCTCCGCACCGTGGCGCGGGAAACCGTCGAGCAGGGTCGGATGGGCCGGCGCAGGACCGTTGGCGCCATGGATGGCGCCATCGAGCCCCCATGGATGGGTTTACGGCGTGTCCTGCATGGGCCTGCCTACCCACGCCATGCAGGAACAATCAACGCGCCGCAGCGCCCGCTTTTGACTTAGAACTCCGCCGCCACCGTCATGAACAGCTGCCGCGGTGCGCTCGCATGGATCGCATAGCGCGTGCCCTTCGGATCGGTCGGTGCGAACGAGCTCAGCTGGCCGGCGTAGCGCTTGTTGGTCAGGTTGGTCGCATTCAACGACACCCGAACGTTGCGCAGGCCCAGGCCCGGGCCGAAGTCGTAGCCTGCACCGGCGTCGAAGGTGGTCACCCCGGGCACCGACTGGTCGTTGGTGTAGGTGTAGTAGCGCTTGCCGGTGTACTTGGCACGCAGGCTGGCGAAGAAGCCATCGCGGTTCCAGCTGATCTCGCTGGAGGCCATGCGCTGCGGCGTATCCACCGTGATCTTGCCGGCCACCGGCACGATCGCGCCGCCCGAGGTGTAGTCATCCTCGTAGGTGGTCTTGTTCCAGGACAGCGCGTTGTACCACTGCAGGCCGTCGATCGGCTTGAGGATGAAGGTCAGTTCCGCGCCGTGGCTCTTCACCGAACCGACATTGATGAAGCGCGTTACGCACTCCGGACGCGTGCCGACTTCGATGCTGGAACACGGGTTCAGCGACAGCAGGCGGTTGTCGAACTTCACGTTGTAGGCTGCGATCGAGGCCTGGTACTTCTCGCCGAAGGTACGGAAGCCGGCTTCCAGGCTCTTGGACTTCTCCGGCTCCAGGCCGACGCTGGCTGCGAACGATTCCGGCGACACCTGCAACGGGCCACCGCTGCCGCCACCGACGAAGGCGGCGATGTTCTCGGCGTACGAAGCGAACAGTTCATTGTTGGCGTTGAGCTTGAAGCCCAGGCCCACCTGCGGCAGCACCGACTTCTTGGCGGTCAGCGTGCCCGAAGCGATGCTGGTTTCCACGCCCGGCTGGGCGGTGGCGCGCATGCGGGTGTTCGGGCTCTTGATGCCCACGTCCACGGTCAGGCGCTGGTCGAGGAAGCGCATGCGGTCCTGCACGTAGAACTGGCGCGTGCGGATGTCGAAGTCCTGGTTGAACAGCAGGCGGTCCGGGTTCTTCAGGTACAGGTCGTCCAGGAACGGGCCGCTGATGTAGTAGAAGTTGCGCGACGCGTTATGGTCGTTCTGCTCGTACCACAGGCCGGCCTCCAGTTCGTGGATGCCCACCGTCCACGACAGCGCGGCGGTCACACCATCGCGGTTGATCGTGTAGTTGGTGCTGCGGATCGAAATCGGCAGCATCCTGTCGGTGCCCGGGTAGGACGGCTGGCCCGGTGCCCACCAGTGGCCCTGGCCACGGTTGTCGTGGTGGTAGGCCAGCAGCTTCAGGCGACCCTGCTCGCCCAGGCGCAGGTCGGCATCGACCGAATAGAGGTTGTCGTCGCGAAGTGCACGGCTCTGGTAGTACGCATCGTCGATGCTGTTGACGCCGCCGCTGAACCTGCAGCGCGCCTTGTTGTAGGTGCCCGGCGCGCAGTACGCAGCAGCGACGGCGCGGTCCCAGTCCGGTGCGTAGATGTTCCAGTCATAGCCCAGGCCGCGGGCCAGCATGTCCTTGGACAGGTAGGCGTAGTTGGCCTGGCTGGCGCGCGAGGTCGCCACGAACGCACCGAAACGGTGGTCGCCGATATTCCACACGGCCTTGGCGTTGAACTGGCGGGTGGTCTGGTTCTGGTACGGCGCGGCCCACATGTCCTGGTCCTGGTGCACGCCGGACACATAGGCCGAGAAGCCGTTGAGGTCGCCGGTGTCCACGCGCAGGTAGCCACGGCGCTGGTTGTTGTCGCCGACGGTGACGCTGGCGCGGCCACCGAATTCAGTGGACGGGTCCATCGAGAAATACTGGATGGTGCCGCCCAGGTTGCTGGTCGAAGCCACGCCCAGCGAACCGATGCCCTGCGACAGCTCGGCACCGGCCAGGTTCTCGGCAATGATCGCGCGGGCAATGCTCAGGCCGTTGTAGTTGCCGTAGCTGTTGTCACCCAGCGGGATGCCGTCCAGCGTGTAGCCGAGGCGGCTCTTGTCGAAGCCACGCAGGCTGATGGTCTGCGATTCCTCATTGGCACCGAAGGCATCGTTGGACTGCACCGACACGCCCGGCAGGCGGTCGAGGATCTTCTGGCCACTGGTACCCGGCGGCAGCACCTGCTTGTCGACGGTGGTGATGCGCTGCACCTGGCGGGTCTCGCCCTGGCCGATCACGGAGACGGTGTCCAGCGTCTGCGCGCTCAGCGCGGCATCGGTGCTGGCGCCGGTATCGGCGGCGGTGGCGGCATGGGCGCTGGTGGCGGCGGAGAGCGCGATCGCCACGGCGATCGTCAGGTGTCGGGTCTGCATGGTGGTCCGTTGCATGGGGGGTGGTCACCGGCACACGTGCGCGGTGCATGGCCACTATGCGAACGGAACATGAAACCTTCTTTACGAGAAACCAACGAACGACGCAGGCCCCCGTGCGTGTCCTGCAACCCGATAGAAAAAGGGGCCGGATCCCCCTCGCGAACGAAGATTCACCGGCCCCGCGTACTCCGTGGGGGAGGGCTCAACCCATGTACAGGCCACCGTTGACCGGATAGTCGGCACCGGTCACGTACGAGGCTTCATCCGAGGCCAGCCACGCGCACAGGCCGGCCACTTCCTCGGGCCGACCCAGCCGGCGCACCGGCACCGAGGCGGCCAGCCGATCCAGTACATCCGGCGGGAAGCTGCTGATCGCCTGGCTGGCGATGTAACCCGGCGACAGCGTGTTGACGGTGACCCCGCGCGAGGCCACTTCGGCGGCCAGTGCACGGCTGAAACCGTGCATCGCGGCCTTGGCGGTGGCGTAGTTCACCTGGCCGATCTGGCCCTTGTGGGCGCTGACCGAACCGATGTTGATGATGCGGCCCCAGCCGCGCGTGGCCATGCCATCGACCACCTGCTTGGTCAGGTTGAACAGCGCATTGAGGTTGGAGGCGATCACCGCGTTCCAGTCTTCCACCGTCATCTGCCGGAAAAGAAGGTCGCGGCTGCCGCCGGAGTTGTTGACCAGCACGTCCACTTCACCGACTTCTGCGCGGACCTTGGCGAACGCGGCGCTGGTCGAGGCCCAGTCGGTGGCGTTGCCTTCGGAGGCGATGAAGTCGAAGCCCTGTTCGCGCTGCTCGCGCAGCCAGTTGGCCTTGCGCGGCGAGTTCGGCGCGCAGCCGGCAACCACGGTGTGGCCGCTGCGGGCCAGGCTCTGGCAGATGGCAGTGCCGACACTGCCCATTCCACTGGTGACGTAAGCGATTCGAAGCGTCATTGCAGAAGGCTCCTTGGCAAAGGGTCAGGCGGCGAGGGGGTAAAGGCCGAACAGCAGGCTGCCGATCATCAGCAGCATCGAGATGGCGATGGCCCACTTCAGGGTGAACTTCTGGTGGTCGGCGAATTCGACCTTGGCCAGGCCCACCAGCAGGTAGGTGGAGGGCACCAGCGGGCTGAGCAGGTGCACCGGCTGGCCGGCCAGCGAGGCGCGCGCCATTTCCACCGGGGTGATGCCGTAGTTGCCGGCGGCTTCGGACAGGATCGGCAGCACGCCGAAGTAGAACGCGTCGTTGGACATGAAGAAGGTGAACGGCATCGACGCCACGGCGGTGATCACCGCCAGGTACGGGCCCCACGACTCCGGAATCACCGCCAGGAAGCTGTGTGACATCGCCTCGACCATGCCGGTGTTGTTGAGGATGCCGGTGAAGATGCCCGCGGCGAAGATCAGCGACACCACCGACAGCACGTTGCCGGCATGGTTGACCACGCGGCGGCGCTGTTCGGCCAGGTTCGGGTAGTTGATCACCAGGGCGATGGCGAAGCCGACCATGAACAGCACCGGCATCGGCAGCACGCCGATGATCAGCGCGGCCATCAGCGCCACGGTCAGGGCCAGGTTGACCCACAGCAGCTTCGGACGTTTGATGTCCTCGGCGTCTTCCACGGTCGGCAGCGGATTGCTGTCATCGGACACGCTGTTGTCCATCCAGCTGCCGCCCTTGGGCAGGGTCACCACGCCAAGGCGACGGCGTTCCTTCAGCCCCAGGTACCAGGCCAGCAGCAGCACGCCGGCACAGGCGATTACCATCGACGGGATCAGCGGCACGAACACATCGGCCGGGTCCACGTGCAGCGCGGTGGCCGCGCGTGCGGTCGGGCCGCCCCACGGAGTCAGGTTCATCACGCCGCCGGCCAGGATGGTCACGCAGGTCATGTTCAGCGCGTTCATGCCGAGGCGCTGGTACAGCGGCAGCATCGCCGAGACGGTGATCATGTAGGTGGTCGAACCGTCGCCATCGAGCGAGATCAGCATCGCCAGCACCGCAGTGCCCAGCACGATCTTCATCGGGTCGCCCTTGACGAAGCGCAGGATCACCCTTACCAGCGGATCGAACAGGCCGGCGTCGATCATCACCCCGAAGTAGAGGATGGCGAACATCAGCATCACGCCGGTCGGCGCGATCTTCTTGATGCCCTCCAGCATCATCTCGTCGATGCCGGCACCGAAGCCGCCGATCAGCGCGAACAGGATGGGAATGGTGATCAGGGCCACCAGCGGCGACAACCGCTTGCTCATGATCAAGTACATGAATGTAATGACCATGCCAAAGCCGAGGATGCTCAGCATCATCTGCGGACTCCTTGCGAAAACAGGATGTGGGGGAGTGGAAGGGGGCCGGGTGGTTTGCCCGGCACAGCTGGCTTAGAAGTCGTACTGCAGGCGGCCGGTGACCGCGCGCGTGCGGTCCACCGTGACCCCGGCCAGGCGGTCGCGGTTGCGGCTTTCGATCACGTTGAGCATGAAGCGCAGGTTGTCGCGCAGGTACCAGTTGCCACCCAGCGTCCAGGCTTCGGTGCTGCCACGGCGCAGGTCCGGCGCGCCATCGAGGTGCTGCGCGCCCCACATCTGGTCGTAACGCAGCGCCACTTCGAAGGCCCCAGCCTTGTGGCGGATGTCCTTGACCCGTGCGAAGCGGCCGGTCCTGCGGTCGTAGGCACGGCTTTCGCCGGTGACGAACCAGCTGAGCATGCCGTAGGCCGCCATCACGTCGCCGCGCTGGGCGCCATCATCGAAGGTGGCGCCACTGAACTCGCCCTGCCACGACAACGGGCCGCGCACCTGCGCGTATTCCAGCGACCACTTGTTGACGTCGGTATCGCGGCCGGCGGAGAAGTCGACCAGGGTCAGGCGGCTGTTGTCGGACAGGTGGCCGGCCGGGCGCGGGCGGATACGCAGGCCGGGCACGCCGTTGGCCCCCGGGTTGTCGTAGGCCTCGCGGGCCAGCGAGAGGCCCAGGTGCAGCACGTCACCGTCGCTGGGCGTGGGCGCCCAGGTGACGCGACCACCCGCCGCGCGGCCCTTCACCTGCCAGGCGTCGATGCTCTCCAGGCTGTAGAGGCTGGCCGCCCAGGTGAAATCCCCCGGATTGGCCTGCCAGGACGCACCCAGGCGGTACAGCGGCGCCAGCGTGGTGCCGGCGTTGCCGCGCTCCAGGAAGCTGCCGTAGTTGGAGCTGGTACGGTCATCCAGCGAGAAGTACTGCTTGAACTGGCCGACGGTCAGCTTGCCGGCCTCGCCGAAGCTGCGTGCCAGGTAGACATCCTTGGCCTCGACGCGGTCGCCGGAGAAGTCGGCTTCCAGCTTGTAGTCGACCACGAAGAATTTGCCGGACACGTCCAGCCAGGCGCGACGGATCTCGGTGTCGTCCTTGTTCGGGGTGCCGCGGTTGTCGTTGTCGAAGGTGGCGAAGTCCAGGTGCAGGCGGCCACCGAGGGTGGCGGTGACCGGGCGGTTGTCTTCGGCAGCGAAGGCCGGCGCCGACAGGGCAGCCAGCGCCATCATGGCGGCAGGACGCCGCCAGGCAAACGTGAATTCCACAAACCCTCCCAGGTGCGCGCCAGGCGCGCGGCAATCGTGGGCACCGGACGGTGCGCGGCCGCAGTCTGGGTCGGGCAAGCTGTCATCGTCCTGTCAGCAGTTTGTGCGGTGCAGCGTAAATCCGGCCGCTGCGCTCACTGGGCCACACCCGGCGAGCGCGGCGGCGGCATGCGGTAGCATTCGGTTCCCCTCCCACCCGTGTGCCCATGCGCCTGCTGCTGGTCGAAGACAACCCGGATCTGGCCGATGCGATCATCCGCCGGATGCGCCGCAGCGGGCACGCCGTGGACTGGCAGGCCGATGGCCTGGCCGCCGCCAGCGTGCTGCGTTACCAGAGCTTCGACCTGGTGGTGCTGGACATCGGCCTGCCCAAGCTCGATGGCCTGCGCGTGCTGGCCGGCATGCGCGAGCGCGGTGACAGCACGCCGGTGCTGATGCTGACCGCGCGCGATGGCATCGAGGATCGCGTGCAGGCGCTGGATGTCGGTGCCGACGATTACCTGGGCAAGCCATTCGATTTCCGCGAGTTCGAAGCGCGCTGCCGCGTGCTGCTGCGGCGTGCGCGTGGCCAGGCCAGCGAAGTGGTGCAGATCGGCGGCTTCCAGTTCGACAACGCTGCGCACCGGGTCAGCCTCGACGGCGAACCGATCGAACTGCCCAACCGCGAGTACCGCCTGCTGGAGATCCTGGTCGGGCGCCTCGGCCAAGTGGTCGGCAAGGATGAGATCGGCAACGGCCTGTTCGGTTTCGATGACGAAGCGGGCCCGAATGCCATCGAGTTGTATGTTGGCCGCCTGAGAAAGAAGCTGGCGGGCGCACCGCTGCGCATCACCACGGTGCGCGGTGTCGGCTATCTGCTGGAGGCCAGCGATACCCATGCCGACGCCGATGGCTGACGCGCGCGCTGCGACTGCGGCGCCGGGTTCGCTGCGGCGCACGCTGCTGCTCTATCTCGGCGTGCTGCTGGCGGTGTTCGCGGTGGCCCTGCTGTTCGCCGCACGCGATTACGGCCAGCGTGCCGCCAACCGTTCCTACGATCACCTGCTGGTGTCCTCGGCGCTGTCCATCGCCGATTCGGTGGCGCTGGTCGATGGGCAGTGGCAGGTCGATCTGCCGTATGCGGCGCTGGACCTGCTGGCGATGGCGCCGGAGGACCGCGTGTTCTATCGCGTGGCCGACAGCCGCGGCACGCTGATCACCGGCTACGATGACCTGCCGGCAGCGCCGCGCCGGCCCGGTACCCAGCCGCAGCTGTTCGATGCCACCTACAGCGGCGAGACCGTGCGCTTCGTGGTGGTCGGCCGCAGCTTCGCCGCTGCCTCGGCGCAGGGCGAGGTGCAGGTCCAGGTCGGCCAGACCCGGCGTGCGCGTGAAGCGGTCGCGCAGGACATGGTCAATCGCGCGTTGCTGGCGATCGGCGTGCTGTCCGGGCTGCTGCTGGCACTGGTGGCGTTCGGCGTGCATCGCGCATTCCGGCCGCTGGTGCGGGTGGAGCGCGAGCTGTCGCGACGGGAGCCGTCCGACCTGAAGCCGCTGGATGCCCGCGTTCCGCGCGAGATGGACCAGATGGTGGCGGCGCTGAACCGCTTCATGGAACGCCTGTCCAGCAGCAACGAGACACTGCGCGCGTTCATGGCCGAGGCTGCGCACCAGATGCGCACGCCGCTGGCGGCATTGCGCGCACAGGCGCAGCTGGCGCTGGATGATGACGATCCGGAGGACATGCGGCGCAGCCTGCAGGCGATCGAGCGCAACGCCACCCATATGAGCCGGCTGCTGAACCAGCTGCTCAGCGATGCCAGCGTGATCCATCGTTCGCATCTGCAGCGCTTTGCAGCGGTGGACCTGGCCGAGACCGTGCACCAGGCCCTGCATGAAGCGCTGCCGCAGGCCGGTCCGGCGCCGCGCGTGCAGTTGGCGATGACCGCCGAACCGGCATTGGTGCACGGCGATGCGCTGCTGCTGCGCGAGGCGATCAAGAACCTGGTCGACAACGCACTGAAGTACGGCGGTGACGGCGACTTGCTGATTGCCCTTACCGTGGAAGGCGAGCAGGCCGTGCTGACCATCGCCGACCACGGCGCGGGCATCGCCCCGGCCGATGCCGAGCGCGTATTCGAGCGTTTCGCCCGTGGCGAAGGCGCGCCCTCAGGTGGTGCCGGGCTGGGCCTGGCCATCGTCAAGCGCGTGGTCGACAGCCATGGCGGCCGCATTGACCTGAGCAACCGCCCGCAGGGCGGGCTGGTCGCCACCATCCGCCTGCCCCGGAGCAGTCCATGATCCGCTTGTTCGCCACGACTGTTGCGCTGCTGCTGGCCCTGCCGGTGTTGGCCGCGCCCGGCGATGTGCGCCGTTTTCCCGCACAGGGAGCGGCCACCGCTCAGCTGCGCATCCACGGCACCACCGATATCGAAGTGTTCGCGGTGGTCATCGCCGACTACCAGCGCCTGCACCCCGGCACCGAGGTGGTGTACGAGGACATCATCACCCAGGACCTGTACGCACGTTACCTGCACGACCGCGGCGGCCCGGCATCACCAGACCTGCTGATCTCCAGCGGCATGGACCTGCAGACCAAACTGGTCAATGACGGTCACGCGCTGCCACACCGTTCGGCGCAGACCGCCGCGCTGCCGGCCTGGGCACAGTGGCGCAACGAGGCGTTCGGCATCAGCTACGAGCCGGTGGTGATGGTCTACAACACCCGCGCGATTCCTTCGGCCAAGGTGCCGCACACGCGCCGCCAGCTGCTGGACCGGCTGCGTGCTGAAGGTGCACCCCTGCGCGGCAGGGTCGGCACCTATGACATCGAGCGCAGCAGCGTCGGCTACCTGTTGGCGACCCAGGACGCGCAGCGCGGCAGCATTGCCGGCGCGCTGCTGGGCGCGCTCGGCGACAACGACGTGGTGCGCGAGGAGCGCACCGGCGTGCTGCTGGACCAGGTGGCCAGTGGCCAGCTGTCGCTGGTCTACAACGTGCTTGGCTCCTACGCGCAGGCGCGCGTTGATGCCGGCGCGCCGCTGGGCATTGTGGAGCCCGAGGACTACACGCTGGTGGTGCTGCGTACCGCAGTGATCCCGCGTACCGGCCCACACCCGGAAGAAGCCCGGCGCTTCCTCGACTACCTGCTGTCGCCACGCGGCCAACAGGTGCTGTCGCGCGAGGCACGGCTGATGCCGATCGTGACCGGCAACGCGCGCGGCGATGATGCGCCGGGCCGCAGCCGCCGCCCGATCCAGCTGGGTCCGGGCCTGCTGGTGTATCTGGACGCGCTCAAGCGTCGCCAGTTTCTCGATGCCTGGCGCAGCAGCGTCGAGCCGGCCGGGCGCTGAGGCGGCGACCTGCCCGTACAATGGCGGTATGAGCGAATACACCATCCTGATCGCCGATGACCACCCGCTGCTGCGTTCGGCGGTGGTGCAGTCCTTGCGGCAGAGCCTGCCGTTGGCACAGGTGCGCGAGGTTGCGAGCGCCGAGGCATTGGCCGAGACGCTCGACGCGCAGCCGGACGTGGACCTGGTGCTGCTCGACCTGACCATGCCTGGCGCGCACGGCTTCTCCGCGCTGCTGCACGTGCGTGGCTCGCATCCCGACATTCCGGTGGTGATCCTCTCCTCCAACGACCATCCGCGGGTGATCCGCCGTGCCCAGCAGTTCGGCGCGGCCGGTTTCATCCCGAAGTCGGCCCCGGCCGAGACCATCGGCGAGGCCGTGCAGGCGGTGCTCGACGGCGGCCTGTGGTTCCCGGCAATGGCCGCCGAGCGCTCGGAGGCCGATGCGCTGCTGGCCAGCCGTCTGGCCCAGCTGACCCCGCAGCAGTTCCGCGTGCTGCTGTGCCTGGCCGATGGCCTGCTCAACAAGCAGATCGCCTATACGCTGGGGTTGGCCGAGAACACGGTGAAAGTGCATGTCACCGCCATCCTGAAAAAACTCGAGTGCCATAGCCGAACGCAGGCAGCGGTGCTGGTGAAGGCGCTGGAGCCCGAGGGCGACGCCGGCATCGGGTTGTAGTTTCCAGCCAACGGCGCAGCCTCTCGTGGGTGGACACGTAGAGCAGTTCATGGGTGAGGCCGGGCAGGTGGACTGCGCAGGGGCCGCTGCAAGTACGTCCATGTAAGCTCGGTCGCCGCATCCATGCGGCTCACGCCCCTGCGCAGCCCACCTGCCCGGCCACGGACAGGTTCCGTGCGCGTCCACCCGCGGAAGAGAAAAGAAGATCAAAAGCAAAGACAGCCTGACAGGCTGCTTTTTGTAGAGCCGAGCCCACGCTCGGCTGCTTTCTGGACGGTCCGTGAAGCCGAGCATGGGCTCGGCTCTACACGAGCAAGCGCAGCGCGCGACCCGCTTTTGATCTTATTTTCTTCTTCGTGGGTGCAGGCCACCGAAATCTGTCGGAGGCCGGTCGGGTTGGGTGCGCGGGGGTGTCAGCCGCATGGATGCGGCTGCCAAGCCTCCAGGGACGGATTCACGGCGTCCCCCGCGCACCCAGCCCGACCGGCCCACCCACGGCTTTTGCTTTCCACGACCAACCAGACACCACCCACGAGGGGCTGCGCCGTTGGCTGGAAACTACCCGCGATGCCGGATCAACAACTGACTCATCAGCGCCCGCAGCGCCGGTGGCTTAACCGGCTTGGCGATCATTCCCCAGCCGCGTTCGACGGCCATCTCACGCAATCCCGCATCGCGCTCGGCAGTGACCAGCACCACCGGCGGGCGGGCCTGCCACAACTCGGCCAACGTCTCGTACAGCACCGGCCCGTGGTGATCGCCCATGCGCACATCCAGCAGCACCAGCTCCGGTACCGCGCCTGTTGCTGCCACCTGCAGCGCCGCCTGTGGACCGTCGGCCAGCGCCACCTCGCAGCCCCAGCGCTCCAGCAGCGCGCGGCTGGCCGCGCAGACGTGTGGATCGTCGTCGATCACCCACACCCGGCGCCCGCGCAGCGGATTGTCCGCGGCCGGTTCCTGCACCAGCACCGGCGCGGGTGCCGTGGCGGGAATCGCGCTGGCTTCACCGAACGGAACGCCTACCGCGAACACACTGCCCTGGCCCAGCTGCGAGCGCAGCCGGATCGGATGCCCGAGCAGGCGACCGATGCGATCGACGATGGCCAGGCCAAGGCCAGCGCCGCGCTGCTGGCCGTCGTGCAGGCGGCGGAACTCCTCGAAGATCTCGCCCTGCAACGCGTCGGGAATGCCGGGGCCCTGGTCGTGCACCTCGATCCACAGCATGCCTTCACGGCGACGGCAGCCGAGCAGCACGCGGCCGCGTTCACTATAGCGCAGCGCGTTGGACAGGAAGTTCTGCAGGATGCGGCGCAACAGGGCTTCATCGCTGACCACCACCGCATCGGTATCGACCCAGTCGACCACCAGGCCACGCGACTGTGCGGCGATGCCGAACTCGCGCGCCAGCGTCTGCAGCAAAGGTCCGAGCCGGAACGCCTGCACACGGGTCGGCAGACTGCCCGACTCCAAGCGCGCTATATCCAGCAGGCTGTTGAGGATCGCGTCCTGCGCCGCCAGCGCGGCATCGATATGATCGGCAGTCTGCTGCTGCGCCGGGTCGCCCAGCTTGCCGCGCAGCACCGAGACGAACATGCGCGCGGCGTTGAGCGGCTGCAGCAGGTCGTGCACCGCCGAGGCGACGAAGCGGGTCTTGTAGCGGTTGGCCTGCTCGGCCTCGCGCCGCGCCTCGTCCAGGTCACGGGTGCGTTCGGCGATGCGGTGTTCCAGCGCATCGGCCAGCGAGCGCAGTTCGCGCGCGGCATTCTTGTAGCTGGTGATGTCGGCGTAGCTGGTGACGAAGCCGCCATCAGGCAGGGGATTGCCGCGGATCTCCAGCACCGTGCCGTCGTCCTTTTCGCTCTCGCGCATGTGCGGGCGGCCACTGCGCAGGTGGTTCAGGCGGCGCTCGATGGCCTCGTCCACCGGGCCGGGACCGAGCAGGCCACGACGGGCATTGAAACGGAACAGTTCCTCGATCGGCCGGCCCACGCGCACCAGGTCTGCCGGGAACCGGAACAGTTCCAGATAGCGCGAATTCCACGCGACCAGGCGCAGGTCGCGGTCGATCACCACCACACCCTGCGGCAGGTGTTCGAGGCTGCGGCTGAGACCACTGTCGGCGTCGGTGGCGGCCTGCAGCAGGCCATCCTGTGCGGTGCGCAGCTCCTGTGCGTGCTGCTTGAGCAGGGTTTCCAGTTCGCGGCGGCTGCGCAGGCGATGCTTGGCCAAGCGCCTGCGCTGCTGCACGAACAGCACCAGGAAGCCCAAGGCCAGCCACGCGGCACCGCCGGTCAGGGCGGCCGCGCGACCGGCAGCAGTAGCGGCGCCGGCGTCGTGCAGCAGGTGCAGGTTCCAGCCCTCGGCGGGCAGCGCCAGGCTTTGCCACAGCATCGGCTGCGGCAGCGCAGGATCCAGCAGCCGCACCATGCGGCCGCCATCGGACAGCACGTCTTCGGTACGTGCACGCAAGGGCTGCAGGGCACGGTCGGCGTACTGACGTGCATCGAGCATTTCGCGGCGCTCACCGGCACGCAGCGGACGCAGCAGCCGGTAGCGCCAGCTGTCCCGGTTGGACAGGAACACGACGTCATGGTCGTCGCTGGCCAGCACCACGTCCGGGCTGCTCAACCATTCCTGTTCCAGCGCGGACAGCTCGACCTTGATCACCACCACGCCGAGCCGTTTGCCGTCATCCTCGATGGCCTGCGAAAGGTAATAGCCGGGCACGCCGGTAGTCATGCCGATGCCGTAGAAGCGGCCACGGCCCTGCGCCAGCGCCTGGCGGTAGTAGGGGCGGTAGCTGTAGTTCTCGCCGACGTTGCTGGTCGGTTGGTCCCAGTTGCTGGCCGCCACCGCCACACCATCGTGGCCGACCAGGGTCAGGGTCGAGGCCCGGGTGACTTCATTGGCACGTTGCAGCTTCAGGTTCAGTCGCCGCCGTTCGCCGGGCGAGGGCGGCACACGCAGTGCGTGCAGCAGATCCGGATCCAGCGCCATGACCTGCGGCAAGGTGCCGAAGCGGTCGATGCGCTGTTGCAGGCCCTGGCCATACAGCTGCAGCTGGCGTTGCACCTGGCTGCTTTCGTCGCCGAGCGCGCGCCGCCAGGCGTAATGGCCAGCGGCGACCGCGCACAGCACGGTGCCACCGACCATCACCAGGATCGTCAGCAACAGCATCCGGTGGCGGCTGAGCCAGTACATGGCGGCAGTCTACGCAGGGCCGGCGGGCGTGGCGTGCACGCCCGCCGGGGTCTGACGTGGAAGGGGTCAGAAGTGCATCTGCGCGCGCAGTTCGAAGATCTCCGGCGTGCTGTGCACGCCACGACGGCTGGCGTCGACCTTCACGTAGTTGGCCTGGAACTTGAAGTGGCTGGTCAGGTACCAGTTCGCACCCAACGTCAGGTCGTGCTGGCGGCCACCCAGGATGTCACCATCGTCGAGGTCCAGGCGGCTGTAACGCGCCACCAGTTCGACCGCACCGTAGTTGTGCGCCGGCTTGATGTTGGCCACCGCGCCGGCGTTGTACGGCCGCGATTCGCCGGTCAGCACCCAGCTGGCCATCGCGTACTGGCCGCTGCCGGTGAAGTCGGGCTTGCCGTCATGGCGGGTGACCGTGGCGCGCAGCGCTTCGGCCTGCAGCGAGAACGGGCCGCGGATCCAGATGCCTTCCAGGCCGGTGCGGCGGATCTGGTCGGCGGTGACCAGCGCGCCGGAATCGACGTAGCGGATGTCGGTCAGGCCGGCTTCCGGGCGCGCGCGCAGGCGGGCGCTGGCCTCGTGGTGCACGTCGCGGCCATCGCTGTAGCCGCGTGGGTTCTCCTGCGAGTAGGCCAGGCCCAGGTGGATAACGTCACCTGGTGCCTTCACCGGCGTCCACACCGCACGCACCGCCTGGGTGGTGCCGGGGTTGTCGCCCTGCAGGTCCTTGCCGCCATAGGCGCCTGCCTGCAGCAGGTACTGCGGGCGCTCCAGCACCCATTCCACACCGGTACGGCGGCCTTCGTAGAAGGCCTGCACCGGCAGCGAGGTTTCCAGGAAGCTGCCGGCACGCGAAGAGGTGTTCGCATCCAGGCCGACCGGGGTCTTCATGTAGCCGAAGCGGAAGCGGCCGACGTCACGGCCGAAGAAGGCCTTGCTCTCGAAGCGCACGAACACGTCCAGCCAGGTATCGGCCTGGAAGTCGTAGTAGACCATCGCGTCGTACACGCCCTTCTTCTTCAGCGTCGCACCGAATTCCTTGCGGCGCACGGCGTCGTCGTCCTCGAGGCCACTGGCCGAGGAAAAGTCGTTGTAGTCGTAGGCGATGTTGGCGGTAGCGGCCAACTCGGTGCCGTCGCCGAAGGTGTACTTGGTCGGCCAGTTGTCGAAATCCGCAGCCGAAGCGAGGGCGGGTAGGGCGGCCAGCGACAGGGCCAGCAAGGTGGGATTCGGGCGCATGTTGGGTGCGGCTCTCTCAGATTGCGTGTGGACAGGACATCAACGGCCGCAGGGGCCGAAACTTTCGCAGGGACATGCCCAGCCGTTCAGCCCGGGCCACCGGCCTTCCCGTTTCTGGGCGGTGCGGCGCCAGTGTAGGCACCTGTGCCACCTGAACCGGGGGGCTAGTACCAATAGGTTATCTGCGCCGGCGTGCCTGGCGCGTACAAAGGCGTCCATTGGTCGCACCCCCTGTGCGTGCAGTACAGGGCCTGCGGTCAGTTTCCACGGTAACGGCTCCCGTGCAGTCCCGGGGCCGTACGTGCCTGAAAACGCCCCTTCCGGAGTCCGCCATGCACATCCCGACCGCAGCACCGGTGCCTGCAAAGCCGTTGCCGATCTATCGCCAGCTGTACTTCCAGGTGATCGTGGCGATCGTCCTGGGTGCCATCCTCGGCCACTACGAACCGCTGGTCGGCGAGAAGATGAAGCCGCTCGGCGATGCCTTCATCAACCTGGTGAAGATGATCATCGCGCCGGTGATCTTCCTCACCATCGTCACCGGCATCGCCAGCATGACCCACCTGCGCACGGTGGGCCGGGTGTTCGCCAAGGCAATGGCGTACTTCCTGTTCTTCTCCACGCTGGCGCTGATTGTCGGCATGATCGTGGCGCACGTGGTGCAGCCCGGCGCGGGCATGAACATCAACCCGGCCGAGCTGGACCAGACCGCAGTGCACAGCTACGTCGAGAAGTCGCATGACCTGACCCTGGTCGGCTTCCTGATGGACATCATCCCGAAGACGCTGCTCAGCGCTTTTGTCGATGGCAACATCCTGCAGGTGCTGTTCGTGGCCGTGCTGTTCGGCATCGCGCTGGCGATGGTGGGCGACAAGGGCAAGCCGGTGCTGAACTTCCTGGAGGCGCTGGTCGCCCCGGTGTTCAAGCTGGTGCACATCCTGATGAAGGCCGCCCCGATCGGTGCCTTCGGTGCGATCGCCTTCACCATCGGCAAGTACGGCGTCGGCTCGCTGATCAACCTGGCCTGGCTGGTGGGCTCGTTCTACCTCACCGCGTTCCTGTTCGTCGCGGTGATCCTGGGCCTGGTCTGCCGCCTGTGCGGCTTCTCGGTGTTCAAGCTGGCGCGCTACCTGAAGGCCGAACTGCTGCTGGTGCTCGGCACCTCCTCGTCGGAGTCGGCGCTGCCGTCGCTGATGGAGAAGATGGAACGCGCCGGCTGCAGCAAGTCGGTGGTGGGCCTGGTGGTCCCGACCGGCTACTCGTTCAACCTGGACGGCACCAACATCTACATGACCCTGGCGGCACTGTTCATCGCCCAGGCCACCAACACCGAACTGACCCTGGGCCACCAGATCGCCCTGCTGCTGGTCGCCATGCTCAGCTCCAAGGGCGCGGCGGGTGTCACCGGCGCCGGTTTCATCACCCTGGCCGCTACCCTGGCCGTGGTGCCGGAGGTGCCGGTGGCTGGCATGGCGCTGATCCTGGGCGTGGACCGGTTCATGAGCGAATGCCGCTCGCTGACCAATTTCATCGGCAATGCGGTGGCCACCGTGGTGGTCTCGCGCTGGGAAGGCGCGCTGGACCGCAACCGCCTGCAGCTGGCGCTGGATGGCCGCGAGAGCGAACTGCCGCCGCCGGTCGATGCGCTGCCCGAGGCGCTGCCGGCCAAGGGCTGATCCAGGTGTGTGGTACCGCGGGGCCGATCACGTCAGTGGTACGGCCCCGCGGCGTTTCAGGGCGTCCCATGGCTGTCATGGGCAGCGCCGAAGCTGGTATCGCGGTACCGTCGCATACGGCACGGAATTGTGCGGTCGCAGCATGGTTGCGACAGGATAGCGACAGGTCCGGACGCTCCAACGGGGGTATCATCCCCTGTCCCTTCTGCCCATTCATGTAACCCACATCGATGTCCAACGAAGATTTCAAACAGGCCGCCCTCGATTACCACCGGATGTCCCCGCCGGGAAAGATCAAGGTTTCCGCTACCAAGCCCATGCTGACCCAGCGCGACCTGTCGCTGGCGTATTCGCCGGGCGTGGCGTACGCCTGTGAAGCGATCAAGGCCGACCCGCAGCAGGCCAGCGAGCTGACCGCCCGCGGCAACCTGGTGGCGGTGATCTCCAACGGCACCGCGGTGCTGGGCCTGGGCAACATCGGCGCGCTGGCCGGCAAGCCGGTGATGGAAGGCAAGGGCGTGCTGTTCCAGAAGTTCGCCGGTATCGATGTGTTCGACATCGAAGTGGATGAGACCGACCCGGACAAGCTGGTCGACATCATCGCCTCGCTGGAACCGACCTTCGGCGGCATCAACCTGGAGGACATCAAGGCGCCGGAATGCTTCGTGGTCGAGCGCAAGCTGCGCGAGCGCATGAAGATCCCGGTGTTCCATGACGACCAGCACGGCACGGCGATCATCGTCGGCGCGGCCGTGCTCAACGCGATGGCGATCACCGGCAAGAAGATCGAGGAAGTGAAGCTGGCGACCACGGGCATGGGCGCGGCCGGCATTTCCTGCGTGAACATGCTGGTGCAGCTGGGCCTGAAGCCGGAGAACATCCTGGCCTTCGATCGCGAGGGCGTGATCCACACCGGTCGTACCGACCTGGACCCGGAAAAGCAGCGCTATGCGCGTGACACCGACAAGCGCACTCTGGCCGAGATCGTCGACGGCGCGGACATTTTCCTGGGCCTGTCGGCACCGGGCATCCTGACCGCCGACATGGTCAAGACCATGGCGCCGGATCCGGTGATCTTCGCGCTGGCCAACCCGACCCCGGAAATCATGCCGGAGGTGGCGCGCGCTGCGCGTCCGGACGCGATCATCGGCACCGGCCGTTCGGACTACCCGAACCAGGTCAACAACGTGCTGTGCTTCCCGTACCTGTTCCGTGGTGCGCTGGACGTGGGCGCCACCGCGATCAACGAGGAAATGAAGATCGCCTGCGTGCGTGCCATCGCTGCACTGGCACGCCGTGCAGCCACCGACATGGGTTCGGCCTACGGCGGCGAGACCCCGAGCTTCGGCCGTGAATACCTGATCCCGCGCCCGTTCGACCGCCGCCTGCTGGTGGAACTGTCGGCCGCCGTGGCCCAGGCCGCGATGGATTCGGGCGTGGCCTCGCGCCCGATCGAGGACATGGGCGCCTACCGCGACAAGCTGGCCCAGTTCGTCTACCGCACCAGCCTGATGATGAAGCCGGTGTACGACCGCGCGCGCAGCGACAAGCAGCGCGTGGTGTACGCCGAGGGCGAAGAGGAAGTGGTGCTGCAGGCGGTGCAGAACGTGGTCGATGACGGCCTGGCGCATCCGATCCTGATCGGCCGCCCGGAAGTGATCGAGTCGCGCATCGAGCGCCTCGGCCTGCGCCTGAAGATCGGCGAGAACGTTGAAGTCACCAACATCAACGACGACCCGCGCTTCAACGAATACTGGCAGTACTACCACGGCCTGACCGGCCGTCGTGGCGTGACCGTGGCCGCGGCGAAGAACCTGATGCGTTCGCGCCCGACCCTGATCGCAGCGGTGATGGTGGCCCGTGGCGAAGCCGATGCGATGCTGACCGGCATCGTCGGCCGCTTCCACAAGAAGCTGGGCTACGTGCGCAGCGTGCTGCCGCTGGAGCCGAAGGTCACCTCGACCTCGGCGATGACCGGCGTGATCAACCAGCAGGGTGTGTTCTTCTTCGTCGATACCCACGTGCAGGAAGATCCGACCGCCGAGCAGCTGTGCGAGGCGACCCTGCAGGCGGCCTATCGCATGAAGCTGTTCGGCATCGAGCCGAAGGTGGCGCTGCTGTCGCACTCCAACTTTGGCAGCCATGATTCGAAGGATGCGCTGAAGATGCGCCAGGTGCGCGAGCTGCTGCTCAAGCGCAACCCGCGCCTGAACGTGGATGGCGAAATGCAGGGCGACACCGCATGGGATGAAGCGCTGCGCCAGAAGCTGCTGCCGGGCTCGACCCTGCAGGGCCGCGCCAACCTGTTCGTGCTGCCGAACCTGGAAGCGGCCAACATCGCTTACAACCTGGTGCGGGTGTTCACCGACGGCGTGGCGATCGGCCCGATCCTGATGGGCGTGAACAAGCCGGTGCACATCCTGACCACCAGCGCGACCTCGCGCCGGATCCTGAACATGACCGCGATTGCGGCGGTCGATGCGCAGATCAGGAAGCAGCTGGAAGCGGAAAAGAAGGCATAAGCCTTCTTTCCCACTTCCGCTGCCCACGCATTCTTCCTCTACCCCCGCCTTCGGCGCGCCCCTTCAACAAGAAGGGGCTCCTGGTCGGAACAAGGATGGCGCTGGCGCGGTTGGACGGCGGCGTAAATGAAAACACCGGGCATTGCCCGGTGTTTTCATTTGCCGCAACGGCCGCCAAACCTGCCACATGCGCTACGCCGCCCGGTCATTTCCCTGCAACGCCGCTGCGGCCCAATACGCCCACGCGGCCCGGCCGTGGGAAGGGACCGGACCGGCCTTCCCACCCTGGGCCCGACCAACTTCCCATCGGCGAGGGTGTCATGCGCAATCGAGTGACGCGGCGGTACTTCCAGCAGCTGTTCGCGCTGTACGCCGGTTTCGTGCAGTCGCGCTGAGGCGTAGACGCCAGGGAGGTAGAGTCGACCGTTGGTCGACTATCGCGCGAAGCGCGGGGTTTTCGGGGGCTGTACGAAAGTCAGTCGACTAACAGTCGACTCTACCCAGTCGACTCTATCCAGTCGCGGCTATACCCAGTTGATCGCCCAGTCAGCGCCGCTTGCCGCGGCGTGCAGGGGCCGGCGGCGGAGCGTCGGAACGCGGCTTGGCGTACTGCGCCCACAGCGCCGGCAGTGCCTTGCCGGTGTGCTTCTGCCACAGCGCCGGTGCATAGCGGCCGTCGCGCAGGGCCTTGTCCAGTGCCAGCACCAGGCCCGGATGTTCGGCGTCGGCCCATTTCAGGAACGCAGCGGTGACACGGTAGCCGCTGTCGAAGTTCTGCCCCTTCTCGACCTTGCCCGGCAGTGCCCAGCCCGCGGCGGCATTGTCCATGCCGTAGCGGTCGCGTGCGTAGTCGGCGATGCCCTCCACCAGCCAACCCGGCACCCGTGCGTCGCCATAGCCCGGATAGCCCTGCACGATGTGCATGGCCTCATGGGTGACCAGGTCGATGTCGTTGGGGTGCTGCGCCAGCCAACCCGGGTTGATGGTGATCGTTGCGGCCTGGTCCTTGTCACCGACGAAGGCGATCCCGGTGTAGGCCGGGTCGATCACGATGCGCACCATCGACGGCGCGGCCGGGTGGAAGTCCGCACGTTCGCGCAGGTAGGCGAAGTAGAACGTATCGATCACCCGCTTTCGCTGCGGCGCGGCCAGGGCGCCACGGGCGTCCTGGTAGTTCAGCGTCACGCCATCGCGGGTCAGCTGCGCATCAAAGGCCTGGGTCTGGCCGAAGCTGGAGAAGGAAAGGGCAACAAGGGCCAGAGGCAGCAGACGGTAGCGCATGGGGCTCATTGTACGGCGCTGGGCGCCAACAGTTCGATCTCCGCCAGCGGCAGCCGGCCCGGTGCGGCCAGGCGCAGCCGATACTCGCTGTAACGACCGGGTTTGGCGATGCGGAACGGTCGGGTCTGGCGGGCAGACTCGAAGGCTTCGCCGCTGCGCTGGTCGAGCACGATCCAGCGGCCGTTGCCGCTGCGCGCTTCCAGCGTCCATTCGCCGCCCTGGATGCGGCCGTCACCGCTGGTGAGCGTGTACATGGTCGGCACGCCGTCGCCCAGGCCGGTCAGTGCGATGGTTGCGCCGCCGCCCAGGCCGACGGTCGTGGCGGCATCGTCGTCGACCAGCGCTGGCAGGGCGCGACCATCGGCCAGCGTCGCCTTGGCGCCACTGCCGAGCAGGTCGTGCAGCAGCTGCGGGCGCTGGCCCCGCGCGGTCAGCGAGCGCGGCACATCGTCCACGCCGCTGCCCCAGCGCGACGGCTGCGGCCCCATCACGAAGTCCAGCGTCGCGCCCTTGGCGATCAGCTCGTGCGGCACCCAGGTCTTCGTCCACGGCTTGCCATTGATCTTCAGCGACTGCACGTAGACGTTCTCGCGTGAGTTGTTGGCCGCGTTCACGGTCAGCACCGCACCGCCCTGCAGTTCCACCCTCGCATGTTCGAACGCCGGTGAACCGATCACGTACTCCGGGGCGCCCATGCGCAGCGGATACAGGCCCAGCGAAGCCAGCACGTACCACGCGGAGGTCTCGCCGTTGTCCTCGTCGCCCGGATAGCCCTGCCCGATCTCGCTGCCCACATACAGCCGCGACAGGATCTCGCGCACGTGCTGCTGGGTCTTCCACGGCTGCCCGGCGTACAGGTACATCCATGGGATGTGGTGCGCCGGCTGGTTGCTGTGTGCGTACATGCCCATGCGCACATCGCGCGCTTCGGTCATCTCGTGGATGGTGCCGCCGTAGGATCCGGCAAACGCGGGGTCGGCGGTTTCCGGCGTGGAGAAGAAGGCATCCAGCTTCGCTGCCAGCTTGTCACGGCCACCATAGAGCGCGGCGAGTCCTTCGCCATCGTGGGCGGCGGTGAAGGCGAAGGTCCAGCCATTGGATTCGGTGTAGTCGTGGCCCCACACGCGCGGGTCGTAGGCCTTGGCGTCCACGCGCCACTGGCCATCGGCGTTGCGGCCCTGGAAGAAGCCGGCGGCCGGATCGAACATCGTCGCGTAGCTGGCGGCGCGATGGCGGAAGTAGTCGGCCTCGGTGCTGTAGCGCTCGCGTGCGGCCGGCGTGGTCGCGCGCTTGGCCAGAGCGTCGGCCATGTTGGCGATGCCGAAGTCATTCAGTGCGCCTTCCATCGTCCACGACATGCCTTCGTGCACGTCCGCGCTGGCGTAGCCACGGAAGGTCGAACGGTCCATGCCCTTGCGGCCGACATGGCGGTCGGGGGGGACCACGGTCGCGTTCTTCAGCGCGGCGGCGTAGGCCTCGGCCGGATCGAAGCCGCCGATGCCCTTCAGCCACGCATCGGCGAAGGCAACGTCCGAACTGGTGCCGACCATCAGGTCGGCGTAGCCCGGCGACGACCAGCGTGCGATCCAGCCACCGGCACGGTACTGCTCGATGAAGCCCTGCACCATCTGCCCGGCATCGTCGGGCGTGAACAGCGCATAGGCTGGCCAGGTGGTGCGGAAGGTGTCCCAGAAGCCGTTGTTGACGAACACCTTGCCATCGCGCACGCCGGTGAAGCTGCGGTTCGCGCTGCCTTCGGTGTTGTCGTCGCTGGCGCTGGCCTGGTTGGCGTAGCGCCAGTCAGGCGCGGCCGCGCTGCCGGCATTCTCGTGGCCCGAGTTGGGATACAGGTACAGCCGGTACAGGCTGGAATACAAGGTGGTCTTCTGGTCGTCAGTGGCATCGCCGATGTCGAAGCGGGCCAGGCGCGCGTCCCATGCATCCTGCGCACGGCCCGCCACGCTTTCCAGCGTGTCGGCGGCGGAGATTTCCAGCGCCAGGTTGTGACGCGCCTGTTCCACCGAGATCAGCGAGGTCGCGATGCGCATCGTCACCTGCCGGTCGCTGCCAGCATCGAACTTGATGTAACCGGTCGGGCGGCCGGTGTCGAGGCGTCCGCTGCTGCGCCACGGCTTGTCGAAGCTGGCCACCACGTACATGCGGCTGGCGCCGTTGGACAGGCCACTGCGCGTATCGGTGTAGCCGCTGAGGGTCTGCGTGGCCGTGTCCAGGGTCAGGCCACCACGCGCATCGACATTGTCGAACAGCAGGTTGGCGTCGCCGCCCTCGGGGAACTCGAAGCGGAACAGCGCGGCATGGTCGGTCGGTGCGATGGCAGCAGCGATGCCATTGTCGAAGCGCACGTCGTAGCGGTAGGGGCGCGCGCTTTCATGACGGCGGTCGAACGACAGCGCGCGCTCGCGGCGGTCGGCGTCCGGCACGCCACGGCTGGCCGAGGGCATCACCTGGAAGGTCTGGCGGTCGCCCATCCACGGGCTGGGCTGGTGGCTCAGTGCCAGTGCCTGCAGCTGCGGGCGGTTCTGCGCATCGTTCTGTTCGTTCCAGCGGTACAGCCAGTTCAGTGCGCCGGCGTCGGTCACCGGGGTCCAGAAGTTGAACCCGTGCGGCACCGCCGTGGCCGGGAAATTGTTGCCGCGCGAGAAGGTGCCGTTGGCCTGGGTGCCGCGGGTGGTCAGCACCCAGTCGGAGACGCGCTGCGGCCGCTGCCGCGGTTGGGCATCCAGGCGCACGTCATCAATCCAGCCAGAGACCGGCGCGTCCTCGGCACTGGCTACCTCCAGCTCGATCGCCACCACGCGGCGGCCCTTCAGCGTGGGCACGTCGCCCAGCCGCACTGCCTTGCGGGCCCATTGTTGCGGGTACAGCGTCTTCGATTCGCCCTGCGCGCGTGCGCCGATCGCCACGCCATGCTGGTCGCGTGCCGCACCGGCCGAAACGCGGCTGCCATCGTCCAGCAGCAGGTCCAGCGATACATAGGTCGAGGCGACGGTGTCCTTGCCGACGATTTCCGGCAGCACCAGCCACGACAGCGTGGTATCGGCCTCGATGGGCAGGTCGGCCTTGAACAGTTCGCGCCGCGCGCTGCCGCCTTCGCTGCTGTAGCGCAGCGCATGCAGGCCGCTGTAGCCGGCGTTGCGCTTGGCGGCGTAGGGCGCGGCCGGTCCATTGCCGATCGTGACCTGAAGCGCACCGGTGGCCTGCGCCGGTACAGGTTCGCCCGGTTCGAACGAGGTCTGCAGCCCCTGCGCCCGCGCCGGCATCGCAGTGGTCGCACAGGCCAGGGCCAGGGCGAGCGGAAGCAGGGCGCGGCGCGGATCGGACAGGGTCATGCAAGGGTCTCCCGGAAGGGCTGGCGGCGGGCGAACCCGCATCGGCGGACACCACGGACAGCATCGCTCCGCCCGCCAGGCTGGCAGTGGAAGAGGCGATGCCGGTCCGGTGGGGGCGGGCCATGCGATCGGGTTGGGTTGGGTGGGTCGAGGTGCGACCTGGCCCGATCCTGCAACAGCCGCCGCGCGCTGGCAAGTGCCATTTAGTTCGATCCAAATGCGGGAAATATCGCTGGAGTCGATTCTGGCGAGCGAACCTGCCGGAACGACCGCGAAATCCCCGGAATCGCCGCCGCCCGGCGCGCGGTGGGGAGATGCGAGGCATCGGCGGCGGCGTGCAAAGGCCCGTTGCGGGGCAATGTCGTTGCGGCCCAGATGCTAGAATCACGGGCCTCGCAACCCGTTCACCGAATCCGCCATGAGCCATACCGCCACCGCGCCCGCCAACGCCGAGAAGCGCTACACCGTGCACCGCAGCGATCTGCCGTTGAGCTGCCCGACCCCGGAAATGGCGCTGTGGAACTCGCATCCGCGCGTGTACCTGCCGATCGAAGACGAGCCCAACGGCGAAGCGCAGTGCCCGTACTGCGGTTCCGTGTTCGTGCTGGCCGACTAAACGGCGGCCCCTTCGATGCGCCGATTGACCGTGGTGCAGTTGCTGCCGGCGCTGCACTCCGGTGGTGTCGAGCGCTCGACCCTGGAAATCGCTGCGGCCCTGGTTGCCGCCGGCCATCGCGCGCTGGTGGTGTCTGCCGGTGGCCGCCTGGTGCAGCCGCTGCTGGACAGTGGTGCCGAGCACCTCACCCTGGATATCGGCCGCAAGTCGCTGCTGACCCTGCGCCATCTGCCGACCCTGCGCCGGCTGTTTGCCGAAGTTGGTGCGGACATCGTGCATGCCCGTTCGCGGCTGCCGGCCTGGTTGGGCCTGTACGCGATCCGCGCCATGCCCGCCGTACAGCGCCCGCATTGGGTGACCACCGTGCACGGGTTGAACTCGCCCAGCCGCTACAGCGCGGTGATGACCAGTGGCGAACGCGTGATCTGCGTGTCCAACACCGTGCGCGCCTACGTGCAACGCCATTACCCGACGGTGCCGGAAGAAAAACTGCGGGTCATACCGAGAGGTGTCGACGTCAACCAGTTCCCGCGCGTGGCGCGCGCCGACCGCCGCCCGCGGCTGGCGCTGGCGGCCGACTACCCGTGGCTGGCCCAGGTCGAAGGCCCGCTGCTGCTGCTGCCGGGGCGCGGCACCCGGCTGAAGGGCCACACCCACGCGCTGCAGCTGCTGGCCGACGTGCGTGCCGCCGGCGTGCCTGCCCAGCTGTGGATGCTGGGCACCGACGAACCCGGGCGCGAGGCCTACGTGGCTGACCTGCGCCGCCAGGCCGCGGCACTGGGCGTGGCCGAGGCCGTACAGATCAGCACGCCTACCGTCCGCATCGCCCAGGCCTACGCCGCCAGCGATCTGGTGCTGCAGCTGTCAGACAAGCCGGAAGCCTTTGGCCGCACCGTGGTCGAGGCGCTGTCGGTCGGTCGCCCGGTGCTGGGCTGGGACCACGGTGGCGTCGGCGAACTGCTGCTGCAGCTGCAGCCCAGCGGTGCGGTGCCGCTCGGCGACGCGCGCGCGCTGGGTGAACGTGCGCTGGCCCTGCTGGCGCAGCCGCCGTCCCTGCCGACCCGCATCCCGTTTACCCTGCAGGCCATGCAGCGCGATACCCTCCGCCTCTATGCCGATTTCGCCGGCTGACCCCGCTGCCATCGTGCGCGACGACCGTGCCGGGCGCTGGGCGCCCTGGTGGGTGCTGGCGTACGTGGCGATGTGGCCGCTGCCGGGCATTGCCGAAACCGTGCTGGGCCTTGGCGCGGTCTATGCTGCCGCGCGCATGGTGATGCGCCGGCTGCAGCGCCGTCCGCACCTGTTGAGCACGGCGGCGTGGGCGCTGACCTCGATCCTGTTCCTCGGCTACTGGCTGCCGCAGGCGTTTTCGGCCATCGATGCGATCGACCCTTCGGCCTCGTGGACCAAGGCGGCCGCCGGACTGCGCTACCTGCCCTTCATGTGGCTGGTGGCGATCGCGGTGGCCACGCCGGAACGGCGGCGCTTGACCTTCGGTGGCCTGGCGCTGATCACCGGCGTGTGGACGCTGGACGCGCTGGTGCAGGCGCTGGCTGGCACCAGCCCGTGGTTCTGGTCGCTGGAACACCTGAAGCTGGCCGTGAGTGGCCACGCGTTGTGCCCGGCCGACGAAGCCGCACTGGCCGACCGCCTCAGTGGCGCGCTTGGGCCCTGCAATCTGAAATTCGGCCAGGTGCTGGCCAGCCTGTCACCGTTCCTGCTGCTGCCGATGGCGCAGCGTTTCGGCAATGCAGGGTGGCTGCTGGCCGCTGCAACACTGGGGTGCGTGCTGCTGCTGGCAGGTTCGCGCGCCTCGTGGATCACCTTTGTGCTGGTGCTGGCCTACAGCGGCGTGCGCCAGTTCGGCTGGAAGCGGCTGCTGCTGCTGGCCCTGGTGGCAGCGCTGGGTACGGCCGCACTGACAGCGGGCGTGCCGCAGCTGCGCGAGCGTGTCGCGCGCACGGCGCAGGCATGGAACGAAGACGGGCAGGGCGTTGACGAGGCGCTTTCGGGGCGCGCGCGCATCTGGACCGCAGCGGTGTGCATGATCGAGGAGCATCCGGTCAACGGTGTCGGTGCGCGCGGCTTCCGCGATGCGTATCCGGCCTGCGTGTCAGATGAGGGTCCCGCCGTGTGGGGCAGCCAACCGGCGTTGCACGCCCACCAGATCGTGCTGGAAATCCTTGCCGAGACCGGCGTTCTGGGCCTGCTGTTGTGGTTGGCGGCGGTGGCGCAGGCCTGGCGGGCCTGGCGCTATGCCCCGGCGGCTGCGCGTGATCGCGCCCGACCGGCGATGCTGGCGCTGGCGGTTACGGTGTTCCCGCTCAATACGCACCTGGCGTTCTATTCCGCGTTCTGGGGTGGCCTGACGGTGCTGCTGGCAGCCCTGTTCGCCGGCAGCCTGCTGGCGCGCGACGCAGATGATTCCCCGCCGGTGAAGTGACCGCGCATCCGCGCATGGTAGGGATCAACCATGGAGTCGATCAGTAGATCCACGCCATGCGTGGATGAGGCTTTCCCGACCTGAACACGGTGACATCTCCACTATCGGTGTCCCGGCAGTTCGCGCACGCTGGAGGCATGGCCAGCCCCAGACTTCGCTACGGTCGGTATTCCCGATCCGGCAACGTTTATTCATTGACCACAGCAACCCTCGGCCGCGAACCGTTGTTCGCCGATGCGGCAAACGTGGCGATCCTTATCGACACCCTGCGCTTCGTAGAGCGCAAGGGCTTCAGCCACAGCCTCGCCTGGGTGGTCATGCCCGACCATCTGCACTGGCTGATGGAGCTGCGCGGAGGAACCCTGGCCGAGTGTATGGCCCTGCTCAAATCACGCAGCAGCCGACTGCTGAACCGGCGATTGGAGCGACGAGGGGCGCTGTGGCAGCACGGTTACCACGATCATGCCGTACGCAGCGATGAATCCCTTCATGAGAAGGCGATGTACATCCTGGCCAATCCGGTCTGTGCGGGCCTGGCCGGCACGTTGGGTGAGTACCCGCACGCATGGTGCCGTTGGCCGTTGTAGGTGCCGGCACCCGGATGTAGAGCATCCACGCATGGCGTGGATCTACTTCAGAATGCTCCGCGTCATCAAATTCACGCCATGCGTGGACGAAACCCTCCCGCCCCACCTTTATTTGTAGAAATCACTCCGGCCGCCGGGCTGGCGCTTGAAGCGGCGGTGGATCCACAGGTACTGGTCGGGAGCCTCGCGCACCATCGCTTCGATGGCCTGGTTGACCCGCGTGGTATCGGCTTCCACATCCTCGCTGGGGAAGTTCTCCAGCGGCGCGCCGATCTTCAGGAAGTACTTTCCGCCTTCGCGCCGGTGGAAGTACGGAATCACCGCACAGCCGGTCATGCGCGCCAGCTGATGGGTGGCGGTGATGGTCGAAGCGGTGTGGCCGAAGAATGGCACGAACACGGTGTCCTTGCCCCGCATGTCCTGGTCTGGCGCGTACCAGAGGAAGCCGCCCTTCTTCAGGTGGCGCACGGTCGCGCGGATGTCCTCGTTGGCGAACATCGCCTTGGCATAGCGCAGGCGGCCGAACTTCACCGCCCACTCGTACACCGGGTTCTTGTGCTTGCGGTACATGCCGGAAAGATCGACGTAGTCGCACAGCAGGCGGCCGCACATTTCCAGGGTCATGAAGTGGCCGGAGACCAGCAGGACGCCGCGGCCTTCGGCCTGCATCCGCCGCAGGTGTTCCAGGCCTTCGATCCGTACCTGCGGGCGGATGCTGTCGATGCTGCCCCACCAGGCGCGGATGCACTCGAACACGCCGACGCCCAGCGCATCGAAACTGTCGCGCACCAGGCGCTGCCGCCACGCCTCGTCCTTCTCGGGGAAGCACAGCTGCAGATTGACCTCGGCGGCGCGGCGGCGGCTGCCGAGCAGGCGCCAGGTGATCCAGCCGACGCCCCGGCCCAGCGCGCGCTGCAGCATCCACGGCAGGCGGGCGATGGCGAAGGCGCCGAACATGGCGGCGAACATCGGCCAGTTGCGCGGATCGCGCAGCGACGGGCGGACGGCGGTGGAGGCATCTGACATGGGGCCATTCTACCAAGGCGGCCGCGTGTCTTTCCCGGGGGGCTCCCGTATCCTTGCCGCATGCGTAAAGACCCTGTCGAATGGATCCTGCGCGGCCTGTACTCGGTCGTGCTCTACATCCTGCTGCCGATCACCGTGTACCACCTGGTCTGGCGCGGCTTCCGGGTCCGTGAGTACTTCCGGCGCTGGGACGAACGCTACGCCTCCTATCCGCAGCCGACCGGCCAGCCACGGGTGTGGCTGCACGCGGTCTCGGTGGGCGAGGTCAATGCCGCCGCGCCGCTGGTCAACGCCCTGCGCCAGCAGCGCCCGGACATCCGCTGGGTCATCACCACCATCACTCCGACCGGCTCCGAGCGCGTGCGTGCGCTCTGGGGCGACGCGCTGGACCATGTCTACCTGCCGTACGACGTGCCGGGCAGCGTCAATCGCTTCCTCGGCCATTTCCAGCCCAGCCTGGCGCTGATCCTGGAAACCGAGTTGTGGCCGAACATGCTGTTCGGCTGCCGTGACCGTGGCGTTCCGGTCTACATCCTCAATGCCCGGTTGTCGGCGCGTTCGCTGCGCGGCTACCGGCTGCTGGCCGCATTGATCCGCCGCGCCCTGCGCACCGTCACCTGCGTGGCCGCGCAGTCGCAGGACGATGCCGAGCGCTTCGTGCAGCTGGGGGCGGAGCCCGGCCAGGTGCAGGCACTGGGCAACCTGAAGTTCGACATCACCACGCCGGACGTGCAGGGCTTCGTCGAACAGTTCCATGCACGGGTGCCGGGCGCGCGCCCGGTATGGATCGCCGCCAGTACCCATGATGGCGAAGAGCAGGCGGTGATCGACCTGCACCGCCGCCTGCGCCAGCAGCATCCGGATCTGCTGCTGCTGTGGGCACCGCGCCATCCCGAACGTTTCCCGAAGGTGGAAGCGCTGGCGCGCGAACAGGGCTGGAGCGTGGCGACCCGCCGCGTGGACCAGTGGCCGCACGCCGCCACAGACGTGTTCGTCATCGACACCCTCGGCGAGCTGATGCCGTTCTACGCCTGCGCCCAGGTCGCCTTCGTCGGCGGCAGCCTGCAGGCCATCGGTGGCCACAACCTGCTGGAGCCCGCTGCGATGGGAACCGCGGCGGTGACCGGCCCGCACCTGCACAACTTCGCGGAAATCTCCCGGCGCATGCGCGAGGCCGGTGCGCTGCTGATCGGCGAAGATGCGCAGGCGGTGGGCGACCTGCTGCAGCATCTGCTTGAAGATGCGCAGGCCCGCGAAGACATGGCGCGTGCGGGCTGCACGTTGGTCAGCAATGGCCGTGGCGCGCTGCAGCGCACGCTTGCGCTGGTCGCACCGCACCTGCCACCACCGCGCGAGTGATCCCGGCAGCGCGGCGTCGGCGGCGCTGCGCTGCGTTGTCGTGATCAACTTCATCAATTCTGCTTAGCGACGATTTTTCTGTCGTTGCTGGACCGACCCTGCCGATGGCAGCGTGCCTGCCATCACATCGTGGCGCACGCAGCACCGATTCCGATTCCGCAGGACGACGCAGGCTGCCAGCCTGCTGTCGACCGCGCTTGGGCGGATATCAAGGGAACTTGCGATGGACGGCGACAGGGGCAGGGACGGCACCGGTGGGGCGCGCTTGGGGATGGACCACCTGGCTGTGGTGGCACTGACGCTGCTGGTGGGCGGCAGCGTGATCGCGCTGGTGGGCCAGCACACGGCGGCACAGGCTGGCCCGGCCATCGTACTGAGCCTGTTGCTGGCCGCACTGGGGGCTGGCCTGGTGCTGTGCTGCCTGCAGGATCTGGTGCTGCGACTGCCGGCGGCCGATGGCCTGTACGGACTGTTGGCCGCCAGCTGGGGGCCACGGGTGGCCATCGTTCTGGGCGCGATCCTGTTGCTTGAGCTGACGGCGACCACGGCGGGCGCGGCACAGTCCATGGCCCGCCATGTACATGCCGTGCTGGCTACCGGAGGCCTCCATGCCAACGACTGGCTGCCCGTGCAGGTAGCGGCGGCCATGGGTCTGCTGATGTTGAGCGCGCTCGCGTTGCTGCCGCCGCGGGGTGTGGCTCTGGCGGCCTGTGCGCTGCTGACGGTGAAGATCGGTGTGGGGGTGTTGCTGCTGGCGCTGGCGGCGCGTCATGTGCACTACGGGCATTGGATTCCCTGGCTGCCTCCGGCGACCGCACCGTATCGCTTCGGGCTGGGGGGCGTGCTGGCGGCTGCGGTGCCGCTGCTGGGCATATTTGCCAGCGTGGGCCTGGCACTGGGCTTTCCTGCGCTGCGCCGCCAGGGCGCGATGTGGCAGCCGGCGGTGCTGGCGCTGGTCTCGTTGCTGGCGATGCTGCTGCTGATCGTGCTGGCAGCATTGCAGGCCGGGCTGGTCGAGTTTTCCGCGCTCGCCAGTACCCGGCCACTGGCGGTTGCGCTGCAGGTGCACCCCCAGCTGCAGTGGATGCTGCCATTGTTGCCCCTGGCCGGGGCAGCGGGCCTGGCCGCCCTGCAGTTGGTGCTGCTGATGCTGGCCGTCCGGTTGGCCACATCGTTGTGGCCCCGCGCAGCTGACGCGGCGGGACGATCCCGCACGCGCCTGAGCGCAATGGTGGTTGCGCTGCCGGCGGTGATGCTGGTGCTGGGGCTGCCGCAGGGCACCTTGCCGGCGCTGCCGGGTCCGGCAACGCTGGTGGTCATGGCAGCGCTGTGCCTGGCGGTGCTGCGGCGTCGGGATGACACCCGGCAAGGCGCAGCCGGCTGCGGGCTGATGATGTCGATGCTGGCCCCCTTGGCAGCCGTGCTGTGCGCGCTCGCGGCGTTGGAACGCCTGCGCGCATGGCCGGGCTGACGGTTCGTGGGGCCACGCCGGGGCGCGCGCGTGTGGATACAGCATCTGCAAAAAAGCCACCCTCGCGGGTGGCTTTTTCGTTGCAGGGGCGACGACTCAGTGCGTGGTCGTGGCCGGGTTGCCCGCGTCCTGGGTCAGCAGCCGATTGACGTCCTGCAGTTCGGCCACGTCCAGCGCACCCAGCGACTGGCTCAGCAGCAGGCGGTTCTGCAGGAAGGTGTAGCGGGCCTGGGCATAGTCCAGCTGTGCCGAGAACAGGATGCGCTGGTTCTGGATCACATCCAGCACGGTACGGGTACCGACTTCCAGGCCGACCTGCGAAGCGTCGTACGCGCTCTGCGCCGAGACCACCGCCAGGCGGCGGGCTTCCACTTCGCTGATGCCCTGAACCAGGGTCTGGTAGGCATTGCGGGTATTGCGATCCAGGGCACGCTTCTGCTGCTCGTAGCCGTCCTGGGCGATGTCACGCTGCGCCAGCGCCTGGCGCACGCCGGACTGGGTGGCACCACCGGAGAAGATCGGCACGCTCAGGGTCAGGCCGATGCTGTTGGTGCGCGCATCCGGCGACAGCGAGCCGGCACCGGTGCTGTCGCCCCAGGTGGCGCTCTTGCCCCAGCTGCCGCCCAGCGACAGGGTCGGGTAATGACCACCACGGGCAGCCTGCACGCCGGCTTCGGCGGCACTGACCTTCAGCTCCTGCGCCTTCAGCGCCGGATTCTGGGTGGTGGCCTGCTGCACCAGCTCGTCGATGTTGCCGCGGTTGGCCGGCACTTCCGGGCGGAAGTCCGCCGGCAGGCCACGCAGGTTGGTCACCGGCTGGCCGGTCAGTTCGGTCAGGGCCTGGTAGTTATCGGCCAGGGTGTTCTGCGCGATGATGGTGTTGGCGCGCGCCTGGTCGTACTGGGCGCGTGCTTCGTGCACGTCGGTGATCGGCGCCAGGCCCACTTCCAGGCGCTTGTCGGCGAAGTCGAACTGCTTCTTCGCGGCCGCTTCATTGGTCTGTGCGGCGTTCAGCGATTCGATCGCCACCAGCACATTGAAGTAGGCCGCCGAGGTGCGCACGATCAGGTTGTCGTTGGCCGATTCGAGGGTGAAGTCCGCCGCCTTGCTCAGCTCACGCTGCGAGCGCAGGTTGTTGATCTGGGTCCAGTTGAACAGCGTCTGGCTGCCGTCGATCGTGTAGGTGCGGCGCTTGTTGGTGAACGAGCCGGAGTTGGCGTCGGCGTTCGGCTCGCTGCGCGTGCGGTTCAGCGCGGCCTGGCCGTTGATCTGCGGCAGCAGGGCGGCACGCGCCTGCACGGCGCCTTCCTTGTCGTACAGCCGGGTCGATTCGGCGGCCGACAGCTGCGGATCGCCGTTGCGGGCCATTTCGTAGACCTGCAGCAGGTCGGCGGCATGGGCGGACAACGGCAGCAGGGCAGTGGCCAGCGCAACAGCGAGGGATCGGCGGATCATTGCGGCTTCCTTGGACTCAGAGGTGGAACTGGGGGGCCGGGGCGGCACCACGCAGGTAATCGATATCGGTCTCGAACAGGGACTCGGAGCTACCGTCGGCCTTGACCAGCAGGGCCTCCATCGCCGGCGAGCGGCCGTGGATCACGAACAGGCGGCCACCCGGACGCAGCCACGAGGCGAACTGTGACGGCACCACGTCGACCGCACCAGTGACACAGATCACGTCAAAGCGGCGTTCGGTCTGCCAGGACAGGGCATCGGCCACTTCCACGCGGACGTTGCTGCCCAGGCCGGAGGCGTCCAGGCGGGCACGCGCAGCGGCGGCCAGCTCCGGGTCGATTTCCAGGCTCAGCACATCGCGCGCCAGCGCGCCGATGCAGGCCGACAGGAAGCCGCTGCCCGTGCCGATTTCCAGCACTTCGTCACCCGGCTGCAGGTCCAGTGCCTGCAGGGTACGGCCCTCGATGACCGGCTTCATCATCTTCTGGCCGTGGCCGATCGGCAGTTCGACATCGGCGTAGGCCAGTGCCCGGTGCGCGTCGGCGACAAAGGCCTCGCGCGGCAGGCGGGCCAGGACGTCGAGCACCTTGATGTCCAGCACGTCCCAGGGACGGATCTGCTGTTCCACCATCAGTTCGCGGGCGTGGGCGTAATCAATCGTCATGAGGTTCAAATCCAGCGCAGTGGGCCGGCCATTTTACCGGTGCCGGAGGCCGGCGGCGCGCCCAGAGCATCAGCTGCCGGGGGCCGGGGTCGCAGTGCCGGAAGTCATCGCGACCTCCGGTTCGTTCAGTTTTGGTTATTCAGCCGTTCCGGCCCCTCGCGGCGCGTAGGCGCGCAGGAAGAAGTCGATGCTGGCGGTCACGTGGGCAAGAGGGTCGCATTCCACGGGTGACAGTGGCATGCCGCACATCATATGCATGTGCACTTCGCCCTTGACCAGGGTCAGGAACTGCTCGCCGGCCAGAGCACAGTCGGGGATATCCAGTTCGCCACGTTCGGCGCGGGCACGCAGGAAATCGGCCAGCGCCTCGCAGGTACGCTCGGGGCCGGCTTTCCAGAACAGCGCGCGCAGGCGTTCGTCGGTCTCCGGCGCCATCATCATGCGCTGGATCGAGATCGCCGCGTCGGAGGTGATCAGCTCGAAGAAGGCCAGGCCGATACCGATCAGCTGGTCGCGCAGCGGGCCGTCCGCGTCGGCTACGAACAGCGCGTCGGGCAGCATTTCAATGCACTTTGACTGCACCGCCTCGGAGAACAGCGTCTCCTTGTCGCCGAAGTGGCTGTACACAGTCAGCTTCGAGACGCCGGCCTGAGCGGCGATGGTGTCCATGCTCACGCCGGTATAGCCCTGTTCGATGAACAGTGCCTTGGCTGCTTCAAGGATCGCCGCGCGTTTGCCGAGGTCCTTGGGGCGCCCGGGTCCGGCGGCCTTGGCAGCGGGCTTGGCCGACGGCTTGCGGGAAATGTGGGAACTCATCGCGACAATACTAGACCAAGCGGTTCGATATTTATACTATACCGGCCGGTTTATTAAATTGGGCCGGCAGTCGCGGCTCCTCCCTTAGTTGCAACCCTGCGTTTTCAGGACGTTGACCGATGAAGATCGTGCGCTGGATGGGCGGTATGGTGTGGATGGCTGCGCTGGCAGCCTGTTCGGGGCAGGAACAGGCGCCACCGGCGGCCGTACCGGTGCTGGTGGTTCACCCCGGCGAGCAGGCCGGGCAGGCGCCGGCGGCGTTCCCGGGCACGGTGCGTGCGCGACAGGAAAGCCCGCTGTCGTTCCGCGTTGGCGGCAACCTGGTCAAGCGCCACGTCGATGCCGGGCAACGGGTGAAGAAGGGCGACGTGCTGGCCGAGCTGGACGTGGCCGACTTCGCGCTGCAGGCCCGTGCCTCGCAGGCGCAGCTGGCGGCAGCCGAAGCCGATCTGGTGCGCGCCCGCGATGACCTCAAGCGTTACCAGGTGCTGGCCGACCAGCAGCTGGTCAGCCGCTCGCAGCTGGACCAGCAGTCCGCCGCGTTCAAGGCCGCGCAGGGCCAGGCCAACGCCGCCCGCGCCAACCTCGATGTGCTCCGCAACCAGGCCGGCTACGCACAGCTGCGTGCGCCGGCCGACGGTGTGATCGCCAGCCGCGAGGCCGAGGCCGGGCAGGTAGTGTCCGCCGGGCAGACCATCTTCAACCTGGCCGCCGACGGTGGCCGCGAAGTGCTGATCGACCTGCCCGAGGCCACCATCCGCGACTATGCTGTGGGCCAACCGGTCGAGGTGGAGTTGTGGAATCGCCCCGGCCAGCGCCTGCCGGGCACGATCCGGGAGATCGCCGCCGCTGCCGATCCGCAGGCACGTACCTATGCGACCCGGGTCAGCCTGCCCGCCGATGCGCTGGCCGACGTCGAACTGGGCCAGAGTGCACGCGTCTACAGCAGCGCCGGTCGCCACGGCACCCTGCAGCTGCCGCTGGGCGCGCTGCAGCGTGGTGCCAACGGTGCCGCCAGCGTATGGGTGGTCGATCCGGGCAACAGCACGCTGAAGGCCGCAACGGTTACCACCGGTGCGTTTGGCAGCGAGACGGTACCGGTACTGTCGGGCGTGAGCGGGGGCGACTGGGTAGTTGCTGCGGGTGGCCACCTGCTGCGGGCCGGCCAGCCGGTGATCGCCGTGGACCGGCAGAACCGTCCCGTGCTGAAGCCGGCTACGCCGGCCGCTGCCGCCAAGGCCAGGGAGTAAGCCGGTGCGCCGCTTCAATCTTTCCGAGTGGGCGTTGTCCAACCGCCCGCTGGTGCTGTTTGCGATGCTGGCTTTCGCGCTGATCGGCGCATGGTCGTACAAGCATCTGGGCCAGTCCGAGGACCCGCCGTTCACCTTCAAGGCGATGGTGGTGCGCACATTGTGGCCGGGGGCGACCGCCGAGCAGGTCTCGCGGCAGGTGACCGAGCCGCTTGAGAAGGCGCTGATGAATACCGGCGAGTACGAGTTCATCCGCTCGTACTCGCGCCCGGGCGAATCGCAGATCATCTTCATGGCGCGCGACAGCCTGCGTTCCAGGCAGATCCCGGACCTGTGGTACCAGGTGCGCAAGCGCGTGGGCGACATCCGCCCGACGCTGCCGCGCGAGATCGTCGGTCCGTTCTTCAACGATGAGTTCGGCGACACCTACGGCAACATCTATGCGTTGACCGGCAAGGGCTTCGACTACGCGGTGATGCGCGACTACGCCGACCGCATCCAGCTGGAACTGCAGCGGGTGCCCGACGTCGGCAAGATCGACCTGGTCGGCCTGCAGGACGAGAAGGTGTGGATCGAACTGTCCAACACCCGGCTGGCCACGCTGGGCGTGTCGATGCAGCAGGTGCAGCAGGCGCTGGCCGACCAGAACGCAGTGACCGGCACCAGCTTCTTCGAGACCGCCACCGATCGCGTGCAGCTGCGGGTGACCGGCCAGTTCAACGACATCGAAGCGATCCGCCAGTTCCCGATCCGCGCCGGCGACCGCACCGTGCACCTGGGCGACATCGCCGAGGTCAAGCGTGGCTTCGCCGATCCGGCGTCGCCGAAGATGCGCTTCATGGGCGAAGAGGCGATCGGCCTGGCGGTGGCGATGAAGGATGGCGGTGACATCCTCAAGCTCGGCGCCAACCTCGATGCCGAGTTCGAACGCCTGCAGAAGACCCTGCCGGCCGGCATGCAGCTGCGCAAGGTGTCCGACCAGCCGCAATCGGTGGAAGAGTCGGTCGGCGAGTTCGTGCAGGTGCTGACCGAGGCGGTGGTGATCGTGCTGCTGGTCAGCTTCTTCTCGCTGGGCCTGCGCACCGGCCTGGTGGTGGGCGTGACCATCCCGCTGGTGCTGGCGATGACCTTCTTTGTCATGCACTACTTCGACATCGGCCTGCACAAGATCTCGCTGGGTGCATTGGTGCTGGCGCTGGGACTGCTGGTGGACGATGCGATCATCGCGGTGGAGATGATGGCCACCAAGATGGAGCAGGGCTACGACCGCCTGCGCGCCGCCAGTTTCGCCTGGGAGTCGACCGCGTTCCCGATGCTGACCGGCACCCTGATCACCGCGGCCGGCTTCCTGCCCATTGCCACTGCGGCATCGAGTACCGGTGAATACACCCGCTCGCTGTTCCAGGTGGTGACCATCGCGCTGGTGGTGTCGTGGATCGCAGCGGTGCTGTTCATCCCTTACCTGGGCGACAAGATGCTGCCGGACCTGTTCAATCCGCAGCCGCCGAAGCCGGGCAGCCTGTCAGCGCGCTGGCACGCCAAGCGCCAGCAGTGGGCCGACCGCTATCCGGCGCTGGCCAATCTGATCGCGCCGCCGCAGCACGGGCACGACCACGATCCGTACCAGCGCCCGTTCTATCGTAGTTTCCGTCACTTCCTCGATACCTGCCTGCGGCATCGCTGGTGGGTGATCGCGGCGACCATCGGCCTGTTCGTGTTCTCGCTGATGATGTTCCGCTTCGTGCCGCAGCAGTTCTTCCCGGACTCGACCCGGCCGGAACTGATGGTGGACATCGAGCTGGCCGAGGGCGCCTCGCTGCGCTCGACCCAGGCCCAGGCCGAGAAGCTTGAGAAGCTGCTGTCCAGCCGCGAGGGCATTGCCAACTACGTGTCCTATGTGGGCACCGGTTCGCCGCGCTTCTACCTGCCGCTGGACCAGCAGCTGCCGGCGACCAACTTCGCCCAGTTCGTGGTGCTGGCCAAGGACATCACTTCACGCGAAAGCACCCGCGACTGGCTGCTGCACGAGGTGATCCCGAAGTTCCCGGACGTGCAGATGCGCGTGACCCGCCTGGAGAACGGCCCGCCGGTCGGCTATCCGGTGCAGATGCGCATCTCCGGCGAGCACATCGAGAAGGTGCAGGCGATCGCGCGGCAGGTCGAGGCCAAGGTGCGGGAGAACCCGCACGTGATGAACGTCAACCTGGACTGGAGCGAGCCGAGCAAGGTGGTGCGCCTGGTGGTCGACCAGGAGCGCGCCCGCGCGCTGGGCGTGAGCAGCGCCCAGGTCAGCCAGTTCCTGTCCAGTTCGTTGGCCGGGCAATCGGTAAGCGTGTATCGCGAGGGCAATCGCCAGATCGAGATGCTGCTGCGCGGGCCGGCCGATGAGCGCAATCAACTGGAGCTGCTGTCCAGCCTGTCGATGCCCACCGCCAACGGTGGCAGCATCACGCTGTCGCAGGTGGCGACGATGGAGTACGGCTTCGAGGACGGCATCATCTGGCACCGCAACCGGTTGCCGACGGTGACCGTGCGCGCCGACATCAGTGATGGCATGCAGGCGCTGGACGTGGTGCATCAGATCCTGCCCACACTGGACGGCATCCGTGCCGAGCTGCCCAGTGGTTACCTGCTGGAAACCGGCGGTACCGTGGAGGATTCGGCGCGTGGCCAGAACTCGATCAAGGCCGGCATGCCGCTGTTCCTGGTGGTGGTGGCCACGCTGCTGATGCTGCAGCTGCGCAGCTTCTCGCGTGCAGCGATGGTGCTGGTGACCGCGCCGCTGGGCATCATCGGCGCGACCCTGTTCCTGCTGCTGTTCCGGGCGCCGTTCGGCTTCGTGGCGCTGCTGGGCACGATCGCGCTGGCCGGCATGATCATGCGCAACTCGGTGATCCTGATCGACCAGATCCAGCAGGACATCGATGCCGGGCATGACCGTTGGCATTCGATCATCGACGCCACGGTGCGCCGCTTCCGCCCGATCGTGCTGACCGCACTGGCAGCCGTGCTGGCGATGATTCCGCTGTCGCGCAGCGCGTTCTACGGCTCGATGGCGATCTCGATCATGGGCGGCCTGATCGTCGGTACGGTGCTGACCCTGGTGTTCCTGCCGGCATTGTACGCGGCGTGGTTCCGGGTGAAGCCCGATGAATCCGGGGCGTGATGCCGACCGGGGTCGGATCCCTTTCCCTCGGGGAAAGGGCTCTGACCCCACCCATGCCGGTTGCTCCCTTCCCAGGTAGGTGCCAACCTTGGTTGGCACGGATGCATGCATTCACGCATGGCGTGGATCTACTGCAGCTGCAGGCCGCTCCGCAGCACCGGCAGCAGCCATTCGATGAACACCTGCACGCGCAGCGCACGGTGCTGCCGATGCGGCTGCAGCAGGGTGACCGGCAATGGCTGTGCGACGTGCTGTGGCATCACTTCCACCAGCGCGCCGGATTGCAGCTCGGCCTGTACGTCGTAGCGCGGAATCTGCAAAAGACCCAACCCCGCCACACAGCACGCAATCGATGCCTCGGCGCTGTTCACACGCACCCAGCCAGGCATCGGCAGCGTGCGCAGTTGGCCGCCGTCCTGCCACTCCCAAGGTTCCACCCGTGCCGTGGTCGGCGACGCGTAGTTCACCGCGCGATGCTGCGGCAGGTCGGCAGGATGCTGCGGCACGCCGTGTTCGCGCAGGTAAGCCGGCGCCGCAACGTTGGCAAAATCCAGTTGGCCCAGCGTGCGCGCCACCAGGCTGGAGTCGCCCAGCTGGCCGACCCGCAACACAGCATCGCAACCGTCCTCGATCAGGTTCACCGCGCGGTCGCTCATGCCCAGGTCCACTTCCACCTGAGGGTAGCGGGCGAAGAAGTCTGGCAGCGCCGGTGCGATGATGCGGCGGCCGATGCGGCTGGGTACGTCGATCTTCAGCAGCCCCGACGGCTGGGCGTCGACCTGGAGGAACAGCGATTCGGCGTCCTCGACCTCGGCGATCAGGCGCAGGCAGCGGGCATGGAACACGTCGCCGTCGTGGGTGGTGGACACCCGCCGGGTCGAGCGCTGCAGCAGGCGGGTGCCGAGCCGCTGCTCCAGCTCCGCAATGGCTGCCGAGACAGTGGAGCGGGGCAGGCCGAGCTGGTCGGCGGCGCGGGTGAAGCTCGCGCACTCCACGACCCGGGTGAAGATGCGGAAGCGATCGATCCGGTCCATTGTTCGCTGACTCTGGAAAGTTAAGTCAATGTGGCGGGCTTTATCCGCTTTTTCTGCACGATATCGTCGTCAGGGCAGGGTTGCCACCCCGGGCAGCCCCCTCCCGAGACCGAAGCCATGACCGAGCATTCCCTCAAGGGCAAGACCGTGCTGATCGCCGGTGGCGCCAAGAACCTGGGCGGCCTGATCGCCCGCGACTTCGCCGCACAGGGCGCCAAAGCCATCGTCATCCACTACAACAGTGCCGCTACCCAGGCCGATGCAGAAGCGACTGTAGCCACGGTGCAGGCCGCCGGCAGCAAGGCGGTGGCCCTGCAGGGCGACCTGACGTCGGCGGCAGCGATGGAGCGCTTGTTCGTCGATGCCGTGGCCGCAGTCGGCCGTCCTGACATCGCCATCAATACGGTGGGAAAGGTACTCAAGAAGCCGCTGCTGGACATCAGCGAGGCGGAGTACGACGAGATGAGCGCGGTCAATGCCAAGGCCGCGTTCTTCTTCCTGAAGGAGGCAGGTCGCCACGTCAATGACGGTGGCCGCATCTGCACCCTGGTCACCTCGCTGCTGGGTGCGTTCACGCCGTTCTATTCCAGCTATGCCGGCACCAAGGCGCCGGTCGAGCATTTCACCCGTGCGGCGTCGAAGGAGTTCGGCGAGCGCGGCATCTCGGTGACCGCGATCGGTCCCGGTCCGATGGACACGCCGTTCTTCTATCCGGCCGAGAGCGCCGATGCGCAGGCGTATCACAAGACTGCGGCGGCGTTGTCGGCGTTCACCCGCACCGGGCTGACCGACATCGCCGATATCGTGCCGTGGATCCGCTTCCTGGTGACCGATGGCTGGTGGATGACCGGGCAGACGATTCTGGTCAATGGTGGGTACACCACCAAGTAAGCAAAGCCATGCATGGCGTGGCCCTACCGCGCGGGAACCGAATCATCCACGCATGGCGTGGATCTACCGCTGTGGTAGGTGCCAACCTTGGTTGGCACGGAGTCGGGCAGTGGCCACGGGCCACCTGTAGAGCCGTGCCATGCTCGACTCTACAGGTGTTGCCCGATGGATCAGCCCAGCTTCGCCAGGACCGCGTCGGTTGCCGCGGCGGTGCTGACGGCCTGGCCCTTGGCCGCAAGGTCGGCGGTGAACACGCCGTCATCCAGCACCGCATGCACGGCGGCTTCCACCGCGGCCGCTTCGGCTTCCAGCCCCAGCGAATGGCGCAGCAGCATCGCGGCGCTGAAGATTGTTGCGTACGGATTGGCGATGCCCTTGCCGGCGATGTCCGGGGCCGAACCGTGGATGGGCTCGTAAATGCCCACCGCACCGGGCTCGCCCAGCGAGGCCGACGGCAGCAGGCCCAGCGAACCGGCCAGCATCGAGGCCTCATCGGTGAGGATGTCGCCGAACATGTTCTCGGTGACGATCACGTCGTACTCGCGTGGCTTGGCCAGCAGGTGCATGGCCATCGAGTCGACCAACTGGTGCTCCAGCGCCACGTCCGGGAACTCCTCGCGGCCGATGCGTGCGGCCACGTCGCGCCACAGGCGCGAGGTTTCCAGCACATTGGCCTTGTCCACCGAAGTGACCTTGCCGCGACGCTGCTGGGCCAGGCGGAAGGCGCTGCGCAGCACGCGCTCGATTTCGGCCACGGTGTAGCGGCACAGGTCGCTGGCGCTGTCGGCGTCGCGGGTCTTGTCGCCGAAGTAGATGCCGCCGGTCAGTTCACGCACCACCACGAAGTCCACGCCCTGCAGCAGCTCTGCCTTGATCGGCGAGGCGTGCAGCGCGGCCTCGTGGGTACGCACCGGGCGCAGGTTGGCATACAGGCCCAGCGCCTTGCGGATCGCCAGCAGGCCCTGTTCCGGGCGCACCTTGGCGTTCGGGTCGGACCACTTCGGGCCGCCGACCGCGCCCAGCAGCACCGCATTGGCGGCCTGGCAGGCGGCCAGCGTCGACGCCGGTAGCGGTTCACCGTGGCGGTCGATGGCGATGCCACCGATGTCGTGCTCGCTGAAGGTGAAGGTGTGATTGAAGCGTCCGGCGACCGCCTTCAGGACGGCAACTGCCGCGGCGGCCACTTCCGGGCCGATGCCATCACCGGGCAGGACAACAATTTCAGCGTGCATGCTCACTCTCGTAACGTTCGATTTCAGGGACACGGCCCAACAGATACCCCAACTGGTCGACGCCTTCCAGCAGGCAGGTCTGCGAGAAGCCATCCAGCGGGAAGGAATAGACCTGGCCATCGGGGGTGCGCAGTTCGCGCGCAGCCACGTCGATGGTCAGCGCATCGTCCGGGCGCTGCATCAGCGCCTGTACGTCGGCCTCGTCCAGCACGATCGGCAGCAGGCCGTTCTTCAGCGCGTTGCCGCGGAAGATATCAGCGATCTCGCTGCTGACGATGGCACGCAGGCCCAGGTCGGTCAGCGCCCATGGCGCGTGTTCGCGCGACGAGCCGCAGCCGAAGTTGCGGCCCGCCAGCAGGATGCTGCGGCCGGCGTTGTGCGGCTGGTTGAAGGCGAAGTCGGCCACCGGCGAACCATCAGCTTGCCAGCGCCAGTCGTTGAACGCGTTGCGACCCAGCCCGGCACGCTCGGTGGTGGACAGGAACCGCGCCGGGATGATCTGGTCGGTGTCGATGTTGGTCTGGCGCAGCACCACGCTGGCCGAGGTCAGGGTACGGAAACCGGCCATCACGCCACCTCCTGTGCGAACAGTTCGCGGGTGTCGGCAACGTGCCCGTTCACCGCGGCCCACGCCGCGCTCATCGGCGAGGCCAGCAGCGTGCGCGAACCGGGCCCCTGCCGGCCTTCAAAATTGCGGTTGCTGGTACTCACGGCCAGCTGGCCGGGGGCGACCAGATCGCCGTTCATCGCGATGCACATCGAGCAGCCCGGCTCGCGCCATTCGGCACCGGCCGCGCGCACGATCTCATGGATGCCCTCGGCCTCGGCCTCGCGCTTGACGATCTCCGAGCCCGGTACCACCAGCATGCGTACGCGCTCGGCAACACGACGGCCGCGCAGCACTTGTGCGACTTCGCGCATGTCGCTCAGGCGGCCGTTGGTGCACGAACCAACGAACACTACGTCCACCGGTGTGCCCGCCAGCGCCTTGCCGGCCTGGAAGTGCATGTAGTCCAGGCCCTTCTGTGCGGCGGCATCGTTGGCGGCGGGAATCGGCGCATCCACGGCGATCGCGGTACCCGGATGCGTACCCCAGGTCAGGGTCGGGCGGATGTCGGCGGCGTCGATGTGCACTTCGCTGTCGAAGCGCGCGCCGTCATCGCTGCGCAGCTGTTGCCAGCGCGCCACGGCAGCGTCGAAGTCGGCGCCCTTGGGGCCGCGCGGCGTAGCGGCGACGAAGTCGAAGGTGACCTGGTCGGGCGCGACCATGCCGGCGCGTGCACCGGCCTCGATCGACATGTTGCACAGGGTCATGCGCTGTTCCATGTCCATCGCTTCGATGGTGCTGCCACGGAACTCGATCACGTGGCCGGTGCCGCCGTTGACGCCGATCACGCCGATGATGTGCAGGACCACATCCTTGGCGCCGACGCCGGGTGCCAGCGCACCGTCAACGGTGATCGCGAAGGTCTTGGCCTTGCGCTGCAGCAGGCACTGCGTGGCCAGCACGTGGCCGACCTCGCTGGTGCCGATGCCGAAGGCCAGCGAGCCGAATGCACCGTGGGTGGAGGTGTGGCTGTCGCCGCAGACGATGGTCATGCCCGGCTGGGTGAAGCCCTGTTCCGGCGCAATGACATGGACGATGCCGCGGTTGTCCGAGGCCATGTCGAACAGTTCGATGCCGTGCTCGGCGCAGTTTCGCGCCAGGGTGGCGACCTGTGCCTCGGAAGCGGCGCTGGCGTAGGGCAACGTGCCGTCCGCCGCAGCCGGCAGGGTCGGCGTGGAATGGTCCATCGTCGCCTTGGTGCGGTCCGGCCGGCGCGGCGACAGGCCGCGCTCGCGCAGTTCAGTGAACGCCTGCGGCGAGGTGACCTCATGGATCAGGTGCAGGTCGATGTACAGCACGGCGGGTGCGCTGTCGGATTCGGGAACCACCACGTGGGCGTCCCACAGTTTGTCGTACAGGGTGCGGGGTGCGGAAGTCATGCGTATGCCTGGCAGAAGTACGAGATAGCGAACATCAGTAAAGAAAGCGGAACGGTCAAGTCAGCGACGGCGGGCGAGCACACGCAGGCGCACGTAGTCGGCCAGCGCCTGGCCGGCGGCATTGCGTGGCAGGTCGGCCAGCAACGCGGTGGCAGCCTCGCGCACGGTGGCGCGGGCCTCGGCGGGCAGGTCATCCAGCAGCGGCGCGGCGAATACCCGCAGCCAGCCGGCCACGCCGGTCGGCAGTGGGGTCGGGCGCGGCGTGCATTCGATCAGTTGCACCTGGAAGCCATGCTGGCGCAGGCGGTCGGCATAGGCATCGGCGGTCGGGAAGTACCACTGGAAGGTGCTGGCGCCATGGCCGTGGGCCACGCGTGCGGCCTGTACCGCCGCGACGATCGTGGCCACGTTGCCATGGCCGCCGAACTCGGCGACGAAGCGGCCACCGGGGCGCAGCGCGCGACGCACGCCTTCCAGCACGCGGTCCGGGTTGCCCATCCAATGCAATGCGGCATTGCTGAAGACCGCATCGAACTCGCTGTCGAACGACAGCGCGTGGCCGTCCATCACCTGCGCGTCGACGCCACGTGCACGGGCGGCGATCACCAGTTCCGGCGACGCGTCCACGCCGTGGATGCACGCGCCGCTCAGGGCCAGCTCGGTGCTGAGCACGCCATCGCCACAGCCCAGGTCGAGGATGCGCTCACCGGCGCGCGGATCGAGCAGGCGCGCGACCGCGCCACCGAGCAACGGTACGAAGCCGGCATCGATCGCATAGTCCTGGGCGTTCCACTGCTGGCCAGCGGCTGCGCTAGGAGTGTCGAAGGCGCTCATCTCGGGTTCCTCAGGCGGTGGCAGGGGCGGGAACGTCGGTGCTGCTGTGGGCGGTGGCCTGGCGCTGGCGCAGCAGGCGGTTGGCCACATCCAGCCAGGCCAGCGCGGAGGCTTCGATGATGTCCTTGCTGGTGCCGGTGCCGTCGTACTCCACGCCGTCGTGGCGCACGCTCAGATTGGCTTCACCGCGCGCATCGGCGCCGATGCCGACGCTGTGCACCTGGTAGCTGTCCAGCATCAGCTGCACGCCGGTGGCAGCCGACAGCGCGCCGAACAGCGCATCGACCGGGCCGTCGCCCTGCGCGGTCTCGGCCACGCGGTTGCCGTCCGGGTCGGACAGTTCGACCAGTGCATTGGCGCGGCTGCCGACGTCGCTGATGGTCATCGACGCCAGGCGATAGCCCTGCGCGTTGGAGCCGCCCTGCATCAAGGTTTGCAGGTCGGCATCGGTGACCACGCGCTGCTGTTCGCACAGGCCCTTGAACTGCTCGAACACCAGCTTCAGTTCGTCTTCGTCCAGCCAGAAGCCCAGTGCACGCAGGCGTGCTTCGACGGCGGCGCGGCCACTGTGGCGACCCAGCACCATCTGCGAATCTTCCCAGCCCACGTCTTCCGGGCGCATGATTTCGTAGGTGCCGCGATGGCGCAGCATGCCGTGCTGGTGGATACCCGATTCGTGGGCGAAGGCATTGGCACCGACGATGGCCTTGTTGCGCTGTACCGGCATGCCGACCAGGCGCTGCAGCAGCTGCGAGGTGCCGACGATGCGCGGGGTGTTGATCGAACTGTCCTGTTCGTAGAAGGCCTGGCGCACCTTCAGCACCATCGCGATCTCTTCCAGCGAACAGTTGCCGGCGCGCTCGCCGATGCCGTTGACGGTGCACTCGACCTGGCGTGCACCGCCTTCGATGGCGGCCAGCGAGTTGGCCACCGCCAGGCCCAGGTCATTGTGGCAGTGCGCGCTGAAGATCACATTGGCGGCATTCGGCACGTCGGCGACGCCGGCGATGACCTGCTGGAACATCGCGCGGATCTCTTCCGGCGTGGTGAAGCCGACGGTGTCGGGCAGGTTGATGGTGGTGGCGCCGGCGGCAATGGCCACGCGCGAGACTTCGATCAGGTAGTCCAGCTCGGTACGGGTGGCATCCTCGGCCGAGAACTCGACATCGTCGATGTAGGAGCGAGCCAGCGAGACGTGCTTGCGTACCGATTCCAGTACCTGCTCGCGGGTCATCCGCAGCTTGTGCTCGCGGTGCAGCGGGCTGGTGGACAGGAACACGTGCAGGCGCGGGTTGGCTGCGGCCTCCAGGGCACGTGCCGAGGTCTCGATGTCGGCCTGCAGGCAGCGCGACAGCACGGCCAGGCTCAGGCTCGGGCGGCGCAGTTCGCGGCCGATCAGCGCCATCGCCTCGCGGTCGGACTGCGAGCTGGCCGGGAAGCCGGTCTCGATGATGTCCACGCCCAGTTCGTCCAGCGCACGCGCCATCACCAGCTTCTGCGGCGGGCTCATGCTGCAGCCGGGGGACTGCTCGCCGTCACGCAGGGTGGTGTCGAAGATGCGGATGCGCGGGGTGGTAATTCGTTCGATGGTGGTCACAGGGAAATCTCCTCGACAGCGGGTGCGGCGGCTTGCAGGGGGGAAGGGGAAGAGGTGGGGGACGCGAGGGCGCTGGCCTTGCCGGGCGAGCGCGGGGTTTCACTACGCCGTCGCCGTGGTTTGCGCGGCGGGCGCGGCCGGATGTCGGTGAGCAGGCCGGCCAGGACACCCGCATCGATATTCCCGCCGGACACCACCGCGCACTTGCGGCGGCCAGCGACACGGCGGCCTGCTGCCAGCGCCAGCGCACCGGCGCCCTCGGCGATGATGTGTTCTTCCAGTGCCAGCCGGACCAGGGTTTCACGCAGTTCGGCTTCGCGCACGATCACTACGTCGTCCAGCAGCGAGGTGCACAGGCGTCGGGTCAGGAAACCGGGAATCTTCACCCGCACGCCGTCGGCCAGCGAGGCGACGGGGGCGATCTCGCGTACGTCGCCGCGGATGGCGCGCGCCATTGAGTCAACGCCTTCCACCTGGGCACCGATCACGCGCACGCCCTGTGATTTCAGCGCCAGTGCAACGCCGGAGGCCAGGCCACCGCCGCCGATCGGCACGATCACCACGTCCGGTGCGTGCGCGGCCAGCTCGATGCCGACCGTACCCTGGCCGGCAATCACATCGGCGTCGTCGAACGCGGAAAGGAAGCGGTAGCCGTGGCGTTGTGCCAGTTCAACCGCGAAGGCGTAGGCCTCGTCATAGCTGGTGCCATGCTGGCGCACGGTGGCGCCCCAGTGAGCGACGCCGGCGATCTTGGTGGCCGGCGCGCCATGTGGCATCACGGTGATGGCCGGAACGTCCAGGCGGTAGGCCGCCCACGCCACGCCCTGGGCATGGTTGCCGGCCGAGGCGCAAATCACCGGCCGGGTATCGCCGCGCTCGCGGCCGGCCAGCAGCGCGTTCAACGCGCCGCGCACTTTGTAGGACCCGGTGCGCTGCAGGTTCTCCAGCTTCAGCCAGGTGCCGAAGCGCTCGGCATGGTGCAGCGGGGTAGGCGGCAGGAAGCGGCGCAGCCGGGCCTGCGCCGCCAGTACGTCGGCGACGCTTACGTCGCCGACATCGCTTTCCTGGCTGGCATCAGCGGCCGGCATGGGCCACCAGCGGGGTGCAGGCGACCGCCGCATGCGGGCACGGGCGGCGAAGAAGACGCCTCCGTACCGGCACCGTGGTCACTACGGTACGGGTGTTCATACGGATGCTCCTTCCACGGCGGTGACCTGCACGGACACGCAGTCGTAGATCTTCTCGATCTGCCGGCACAGCGTTTCCGCCGGGCGCTGGCCATCCACCACCAGTTGCAGGTGCCAGCGGCCATCGTCGGCGGCCACCGGCGCACCGCTGATCGCACGCGGCGCGAAGCCACGGCGCTCGGCCATGCCGATCACGCGCAACAGCGCGCCTTCGGCCGGGTGCAGCACCAGGTCAAGCCGGTAGTGCATTGGGGATCTCCTGGCGGGCATGGGCGGGGTTGCTTTCCAGCATCGTGCTGTTGGCGGTGTTCGGTGGCACCAGCGGCCATACGTTGGCGCGTGCATCGATGGCCACGTGCAGCAGTGCCGGGCCGGGTTCGGCCAGCAGCGCGGCCAGGCCACCCTCGACGTCATCCCGCGCGTCGATGCGGGTGGCGGAAATGCCGAACACCTGCGCCAGCGCCACGAAGTCCGGGTTGTCGGACAGGTCGATCTCGCTGTAGCGCTCGGCGAAGAACAGCTCCTGCCACTGCCGCACCATGCCCAGCGAACTGTTGTCCAGCAGCACGATCTTCACCGGCAGGCGGCAACGCGCGATGGTCGCCAGCTCCTGCACGTTCATCATGAAGCTGCCGTCGCCGGACACCAGCACCACGGTGCGATCGGGGCAGGCGAACTGCGCACCCATCGCGGCCGGCAGGCCGAAGCCCATGGTCCCCAGCGCGCCACTGGTCAGGTGGTTGCGCGGGTGGTTGAAGCGGCAGTGCTGCGCCACCCACATCTGGTGCTGGCCAACGTCGCAGGCGATCACCGCATCGGCCGGGGCCAGCTCGCTCAGGCGCTTCAGCAGCGCCGGGGCGTAGATGTGCTGGCCCGGTGCGTCGTAGCGCGCTGCGAAACGATCGCGATGCTGTGCACAGCGCTTGCGCCATGCGTCCTGGTTGGCCTTGGGGGAGGGGAAGGCCGCACGCAGGGCGCGGATGGCATGGCTGACATTGCCAGGCACAGCGACATCGGCGCTGCGCAGCTTGGAGATCTCATATGCGTCCGCATCGATGTGAACGACGCGGGCGAACGGTGCGAACTCCGCCAGCTTGCCGGTGGCACGGTCGTCGAAGCGTGCGCCCAGCACCAGCAGCAGGTCGCTTTCCTGCACCGCCATGTTGGCCGCGCGGGTCCCGTGCATGCCCAGCATGCCCAGCGACTGCGGATGGCTGGCTGGCAGTGCGCCCAGGCCGCGCAGCGTCATCACGGTGGGGATGGCACTGGCCTCGACGAAATCGCGCAGGTCCTGCACCGCATCACCCAGCGCGATGCCACCGCCGGCGTAGACCACCGGCTTCTCGGCCGCGGCCAGCGCGGCAATGGCTTCGGCAATGGCGGCCTCGGCCGGCGCCGGCGGTGGTTCGACGCTGCTGGGCGCATGGGCCGGCAGATGGCTGGCGTCGGCCAGCTGCACGTCCTTGGGCAGGTCGATCAGCACCGGGCCAGGGCGACCTTCGCGGGCGATCCGGAACGCATCGGCCACCACGCGCGGCAGGTCATCGACGCTGCGCACCAGCCAGCTGTGCTTGACGATCGGCATCGTCAGGCCGAACACATCCAGTTCCTGGAAGGCGTCGGTGCCCAGCAGCGGCGTGCCGACCTGGCCGGTGATGCAGACCATCGGTACCGAGTCCAGCATCGCATCGGCGATGCCGGTGACCAAGTTCGACGCGCCCGGCCCGGAGGTGGCCACGCAGACGCCCACCTGGTTGCTGGCGCGGGCGAAACCATTGGCGGCCAGGGCGGCACCCTGCTCGTGGCGCACCAGGATGTGCTTCAGCGACGAGTCCACCAGCGCGTCGTAGAACGGCATGATGGTGCCACCGGGATAGCCGAACAGCGTGCGGACGCCTTCGGCCTCCAGCGCCTGGGTCAGCCAGCGCGCGCCGTTGGGCGGCGCGCTGCGGTGTGTGGAAGAGTTCATGGGGGAACCTTGCAAAGCGGGTGGGGGAGGGCCGCGCGGTTACGCGGCCTGTCCTTGCAACCAGACCATCTTGGCGCGCAGTTCCTTGCCCACCTTTTCGATCGGGTGCTCCAGGTCGGCCTGCTTGAACCTGTTGTAGTTCGGCAGGCCCGCTTCGTACTCGGCCACCCAGTTCTTGGTGAAGGTGCCGTCCTGGATGTCCTTCAGTACTTCCTTCATGCGTGCCTTGGTGCCGGCGTCGATCACGCGCGGGCCGCTGACGTAGTCGCCGTACTGCGCGGTCTCGGAGATGAATTCCAGCATGCGCGAGATGCCGCCTTCGTAGAACAGGTCGACGATCAGCTTCAGCTCGTGCAGTACTTCGTAGTAGGCGATCTCCGGCTGGTAGCCAGCTTCCACCAGGGTCTCGAAACCGGCCTGCACCAGCGCCGACGCACCACCACACAGCACCGCCTGCTCGCCGAACAGATCGGTCTCGGTCTCTTCCTTGAAGGTGGTCTGGATCAGGTTGGCGCGGGCACCGCCGAGGCCGGCCGCATAGGCCTGGGCATGCTGCGCGGCCTTGCCGCTGACGTCCTGGTAGACCGCCCAGATGCACGGCACGCCACGGCCGATCTCGTACTCACGGCGCACCAGCGCACCCGGGCCCTTCGGCGCGACCAGCACCACGTCCAGATCGGCGCGCGGCTCGATCATGCCGTAGTGCACGTTCAGTCCGTGGGCGAACAGCAGGCACGCCCCCTGCTTCATGTTCGGCGCCAGCACATCGTTGTAGAGCTTCTTCTGCACCATGTCGGGGGTCAGCACGGCGACCAGATCGGCGTCCTTCACCGCATCGGCGGGCGCGACCACGGTGAATCCATCGGCCTGGGCCTTGGCTTCGGTCGGACCGCCCGGACGCAGGCCTACCACCACGTCGAAGCCGGATTCGCGCAGGTTCAGTGCGTGGGCGCGGCCCTGGCTGCCGTAGCCGATGACGGCGATCTTGGTCTGGGGCAGGTCGTTGGTGCTCATGGGGGAGGTTCCTTGCGGTGGGAAGAAAAAAGAACGGCCGGTCGTCGAGGTGACGTGCCGGCCGGTCAGGGGAAAGCGGTGGAGGGGGCGCCGCGCATCGCACAGGCACAGCCACCACGAGGCGTGGTGCTGCAGGTCCGGGTTGTGCGATGAGCGTTGGTCATGGTGGTTGCGTCTGAAACCAGGTTCTGAAATGAAAAAACCCGCACCGGGGCGGGTGCGGGTTTTTGAAGAGTTCCGGTGTGTCTGTTGCTTACACGCTGGCTCGTCCCGCACCTGTGGGTTGGGTAATAAGTACGAGCACAAGAATCGAACGCAGCGAGGCGGCGCCGATGGCGGCGGCTTCGATGTGGGTTCGCGGTGGCGTGTTGTGATGCAACATGCGATCGAGAGAAACACAGGCGTTTTGGCGGTGTCAACCCTCACGACAGTTTTTTTATCGGTTTCCAGTGAGTCCAGCGAAATCGCTTGCGCCGCAAGGATGGTTGCCACTGAAAGTGTTTCAGTGAACCCGAATTCACTCCTTTCAACACGCTTTTTGCGCGGATTCCGGGTCGCTGTTCGCCATGCTGGGGCGGACCCTGGTCGGCACCCACCGAAAGGCCATCGCCCATGACCTCTGCCCGATACCGCATGAAGGCCGCAGCGGCGAAGATCGCGGAACCACCTTCCACCGGAACCCGACCGTGTCCCGACGCCTTGCCCGCTCCCTGCTCGCCGCCGCCGTGCTGGCTGCCGTGCCTGCACTGTCCATCGCCGCCGACCGCATCACCGGCCACGCCTTCGCCACCCGTTCGGAGGTGATCGCCCCGCATGCGATGGCGGCTACCTCGCAGCCGCTGGCCACCCAGATCGCGCTGGACGTGATGAAGGGCGGCGGCTCGGCGGTCGACGCGGCGATCGCGGCCAATGCCGCGCTCGGCTTGATGGAGCCGACCGGCAACGGCATCGGTGGCGACCTGTTCGCCATCGTCTGGGACCCAAAGACGCAGAAGCTCTACGGCTACAACGGCTCGGGCCGCTCGCCGAAGTCGCTCACCCTGGCCGAGTTCCAGCGTCGTGGCCTGAAGGACATCCCGGCCACCGGCCCGTTGCCGGTGTCGGTGCCCGGTGCGGTCGACGGCTGGTTCGCCCTGCACGACCGTTTCGGTCGCAAGCCGATGGCCGATAACCTGGCGCCGGCCATCCGCTACGCCCGCGAGGGCCACCCGGTGGCCGAGGTGATCGCCTACTACTGGGACCGTTCGGTGCCCAAGCTGTCGCAGTACCCGGGCTTCAAGGAGCAGTTCACGATCAACGGCCACGCCCCGCGCAAGGGCGAGATGTGGAAGAACCCGAACCTGGCCAGCACCCTGCAGAAGATCGCCGACGGCGGGCGCGACGCCTTCTACAAGGGCGAGATCGCGCGCACCATCGGTGACTACTTCAAGGCCAACGGTGGCTACCTGAGCTACCAGGACATGGCCGACCACCACGGTGAATGGGTCGAGCCGGTCAGCAGCAACTACCGTGGCTACGATGTCTGGGAGCTGCCACCCAACAGCCAGGGCATCGCTGCGCTTCAGATCCTCAACGTGCTGGAAGGCTACGATTTCTCGAAGATCCCGTTCGGCTCACCCGAGCATGTGCACCTGTTCGTTGAGGCGAAGAAGCTGGCCTTCGCCGACCGTGCGCGCTTCTACGCCGACATGGCATTCCAGCCGGCGCCGGTGCAGAAGCTGATCTCCAAGGAGTACGCCGCGCAGCGCCGCGCGCTGATCTCGATGGACAAGGCCTTGAAGGAAGTGCAGCCGGGCACACCGAAGCAGCTGGAGGAAGGCGACACGATCTACATGACGGTGGCCGACGCCGACGGCATGATGGTCTCGTTGATCCAGTCCAATTACCGCGGCATGGGCAGCGGCATGGCGCCGCCGGGGTTGGGCTTCATCCTGCAGGACCGCGGCGAGATGTTCGTGCTGCAGAAGAACCATCCCAACGGATACGCACCGGGCAAGCGCCCCTTCCAGACGATCATTCCGGCGTTCATCACCAAGGGGGGCAAGCCGTATGCCAGCTTCGGCGTGATGGGCGGCGCGATGCAACCGCAGGGCCATGCGCAGATCGTGATGAACCTGGTGGACTTCGGTATGAACCTGCAGGAAGCCGGTGATGCGCCGCGCATCCAGCACGAAGGCTCGACTGAACCGACGGGTCAGGCCACGGCGATGACCGACGGTGGTGAAGTGAATCTGGAAACCGGCTTCCCGTACGAGACCGTGCGCGCGCTGATGCGCAAGGGGCATCGCATCGTGTTCGCCGACGGTCCGTACGGCGGGTACCAGGCGATCATGCGCGATCCCGAGACCGGGGTGTACTACGGGGCTTCGGAGAGCCGCAAGGACGGGCAGGCGGCGGGGTACTGAGGTTTCCCGGCCACCGGGCTGAGCCCCCTCGCGGCTGAGCGCTGGAGCAGGTCCATGCGCTGGGGCGTGCGGGTGGGAGTGTCGGGGGACGCCGTAAATACGTCCTTGTAGGCTTAGCCGCGCCATCCATGGCGCGGATACCCCCGCCACTCCCACCCGCACGCCCCCCGAAAATTTCCGTGCGCGTCAGCCACGGAAGAGAAGGAAGAAGATCAAGAGCAAAGGCAACAGCGACAGCCGCGCGCTGTGGGTTGGGGTCGGATCCGTTTTCCGAAGGAAAACGGATCCGACCCCTTCTTGTTTTCCGATACACCTGATCCACGCATGGCGTGGATCTACTGCCGTCACTGGGAGATCGTCGGAGGCGGGGAGGGGGCAGATGGCGGGACCGTCCACGGCATGGATGCCGTGGTCGAGCCTACAGGGACGTACTTGCGGCGTGTCCCGCCATCTGCCCCCTCCCCGCCAAGCAAGCAGAAGCCCAGAGCCGCCTTGGCTTCTGCACTTGCACTTGCACTTGCTTGAAAAAGCGGTACAGCCGCAGGCTGCAAAACACCCTCAATCCTGATCGTGCGCGCGTGCGGCCTCGGCCTGCGTCTCCTCCTGCGCCGCCATCTCGCGTGCAATCCACGCATCGATCATGTGCCGCTGGCGCTGCGCCTGCCGCCGCTCCCGGGTGTATTCCTGGTCCAGCACCCGGTACAGGGACACCATCACAAGAAGCATCAGCAGCGCGAACGGCAGCGCAGCGATGGTGATCATGCCCTGCAGCGCCTCCAGTCCCCCTGCCAACAGCAAGGAACCCGCCACGAGCGCAATGCCGACACCCCACGCCACTTTGTGCTTGCGCAATGGCTCGCCCGCGTCGTCCGTGGACATGCTGGCCAGCACAAGTACCGCAGAATCAGCCGAGGTCACGAAGAAGATCATCAGTAGCACCAGCGCAATGCACGACAGCAGCAACGGCAGCGGCATGCTGTCGAACATGGTGAACAGCACCGTTTCATAGCCGTTGCCCAGTGCCTGCAGCAGGTCGGCCTGGCCGAAGATCTGCATCCAGATCGCGGTGCCACCGAACACCGAGAACCAGAAGAAGCCCAGCAGCGTCGGTGCCAGCACCACGCCGATCACGAACTCGCGCACGCTGCGCCCGCGCGAGATGCGCGCGATGAACGAACCCACGAACGGTGCCCAGGAGATCCACCAAGCCCAGTAGAAGATCGTCCAGTCCGCGACCCAGGTGCTGGACGAGAACGGTGACATGCGCAGGCTCATCGTCACCAGCTGATTGAGATAGGAGCCCAACGTCGTCGTGAAGGTGTTGAAGATCGCGCCAGTCGGGCCGAGTACCAGCACCAGCGCGAGCAGCAGTGCAGCCAATGCAAGGTTGAAGTTGGACAGCCATTTCATGCCGCGGCCGACGCCGCTGAGCGTGGACGCCATGTACAGTACGAAAGCCACTGCGATGATGGTCAGCTGCAGCGGCACGCCCGCCTGCACGCCGAACACGCGTTCCACGCCGGCCGCGATCTGTATCGTGCCGAAGCCCAGTGCTGTAGCCACGCCAACCGCGGTGGCGACGACCGCGGAGATGTTGACCATATGCCCGATCCAGCCACGATGGTGACGGCCGATGATCGGTTGCAACATATCGCTGATCTGGCCACGGCCGTTGCGGTTGAACTGGAACCAGGCCATTGCCAGGCCGATCAGCGCATAGATGGCCCACGGGTGCAGGCCCCAATGGAAGAACACATAGCGCATGGCAGCACGCGCGGCGTCCATGCTCTCTGGCGCCAATCCTTCGGGCGGCTTGCTGAAATGCGAGATCGGCTCGGCTGCGCCCCAGAAAACCAGGCCGATGCCCATGCCGGCGGCGAACAGCATCGACATCCAGCTGGCCCGCGAGAACTCCGGCTCGGCGTCTTCGCCGCCGATGCGCAGGTTGCCGAAGCGACCGAAGGCCAGGTACATCAGGAACACCAGGGCCAGGAACACCACCAGCAGGTACAGCCAGCCGATACCGCGGATGAGTTCGCCGAGGATGCTCTGCACCACGGTATTGAAGGGGCCGGGTGCAATACCGGCAAGCAGCACCAGCATCAGAACCAGTGCGATGGAAACACGAAACACCATGAAGGAGCTTCTCCGATCAAGGGATTGAGGGGAGCGAGCAGAGCTTGCAGCGAAGGGCCGGCGGCATGCGGCGCGAACCGGGCAGGGGCCGCGTCGGCGGCGAAGGAAGCATCGGTCGCGGGAGCGCGACGGACGTGCACGTTACTGAACGCGACGTCATGGTTCTGTTAACGAATAGCGATTGGGGTCAGATCCGGAGGCGGGCGGTCTATGCTCTAATGCACACCAAGAAGCGGGGGTACCGGGCCATGTGGCCACGGTTGAGACAGTCCCTTGGAACCTGATCCGGCTCATACCGGCGTAGGGAAGCTTTGCAATGCAGCCGTGCCCGGACTCCGCCCAAGGACCGTCCGTGCGCGGGTGCCGTGCGCCGCCGCTTCGTCCCTGACCTTCCTGGACGATGCCCGATGAACGCACAGCTCTCCGCCCTGCAGCAACAGGCCCAGCAACTCTCCGAATCCGTGACCCGGCCCATTCCCGGCTCGCGCAAGATCCACGTGCCCGGTTCGCGCCCGGATCTGCAGGTGCCGATGCGGGAGATCGCGTTGACCCGCACCCCGACGCTGTTCGGCGGCGAAGAGAATGCACCGGTCACGGTCTACGACACGTCCGGCCCCTACACCGATCCGGACGCGCGTATCGATCTGTCCGCCGGGCTGCCGGCACTGCGTCGCGGCTGGGTGGAGGAACGTGGCGATACCGAGCAGCTCGAAGGCCTGAGTTCGTCGTTCGGGCGTGATCGCGAGCACGACCCGAAGCTTGATGCCGTGCGCTTCCCCGCGCGCAGCCTGCCGCGTCGTGCACGGGCAGGCGCGAACGTCACCCAGATGCACTACGCGCGCCGCGGCATCATCACCCCGGAAATGGAATTCGTTGCCATCCGCGAGAACCAGCGGCTGGAAGCGATCCGCGATGCGGGCCTGCTGCAGCAGCATCCGGGCGAGGCGTTCGGCGCTTCGATCCAGAAGATCATCACCCCGGAGTTCGTGCGGGATGAAATCGCGCGCGGCCGCGCGGTGCTGCCCAACAACATCAACCATCCGGAAAGCGAGCCGATGATCATCGGCCGCAACTTCCTGACCAAGATCAATGCCAACATCGGCAACAGCGCCGTTTCCTCGGGAATCGCCGAGGAGGTAGAGAAACTGGTGTGGGCGATCCGCTGGGGCGGTGACACCGTGATGGACCTGTCCACCGGCAAGCACATCCATGAAACCCGCGAGTGGATCATCCGCAACTCGCCGGTGGCGATCGGTACGGTGCCGATCTACCAGGCGCTGGAGAAGGTCGACGGCCGCGCCGAAGCACTGACCTGGGAGATCTTCCGCGACACACTGATCGAGCAGGCCGAGCAGGGCGTGGACTACTTCACCATCCACGCCGGCGTGCTGCTGCGCTACGTGCCACTCACCGCCAAGCGGGTGACCGGCATCGTCAGCCGCGGGGGCTCGATCATGGCCAAGTGGTGCCTGGCGCACCACAAGGAGAATTTCCTGTACACGCATTTCGAAGAGATCTGCGAAATCATGAAGGCCTATGACGTGACCTTCTCGCTGGGTGACGGCCTGCGCCCGGGCTGCATCGCCGATGCCAATGACGCCGCGCAGTTCGGTGAGCTGGAAACGCTGGGCGAGCTGACGAAGACTGCCTGGAAGCATGATGTGCAGACCATGATCGAGGGCCCCGGCCACGTGCCGATGCAGCTGATCAAGGAGAACATGGACAAGCAACTGCGTGAGTGCGGCGAGGCGCCGTTCTATACGCTGGGGCCGTTGACCACCGATATCGCACCGGGCTACGACCACATCACCAGCGCGATCGGCGCGGCGATGATCGGATGGTTCGGCACGGCCATGCTCTGTTACGTGACGCCGAAGGAGCATCTCGGCCTGCCCAATCGCCAGGACGTGCGCGACGGCATCATGGCCTATCGCATTGCCGCGCATGCAGCCGACCTGGCCAAGGGCCATCCGGGGGCGCAGGTTCGCGACAACGCATTGAGCAAGGCGCGCTTCGAGTTCCGCTGGGAAGACCAGTTCCACCTTGGCCTGGATCCGGAGAAGGCCAAGGAGTTCCATGACGAGACGCTGCCGAAGGATGCGCACAAGCTGGCCCACTTCTGCTCGATGTGCGGCCCGCACTTCTGTTCGATGAAGATCACCCAGGATGTGCGTGACTACGCCGAAGCCGGCATGAAGGAGAAGTCGGAGGAGTTCCGCGCGGCTGGCGCAGAGGTCTACCACCAGGGATGACGAGCAGCCGGGTGCCGGCCGCTGGCCGGCGGCCGGTTGTGCAGGGGCCGGGAGGAGTGCTGGCCAGCGGCCGGCACCACCGCTCATCACGCCGCTCCCCGCTATGCTCCGCGCATCACCCTGGGGGAAGGACACCATGCCCGTTGCCATGACCACCCGTTGGCTGGCCATTGCCCGCCGTCATCCTTCGGCCTGGCTGCTGGGTGCCCAGTTGATCGCGGTGCTGCTGTACCCCGCGCTGGATGACACCGCTGCCGGCCGCGCGGCGCTGGGCATGTTCGGCATGGCGGTACTGGGCCTGGCGCTGTGGGTGGTCCAGCGCAGCCCACTGGGCACCTGGCTGGCACTGCTGCTGGCCATCCCGTCGGTGGTGTTCTCGCTGGCTGGCGCATTGCTCGACCGCAGCGCACTGCTGACCACCGCACAGTTGCTGGAGAGCCTGCTGTACTTCTATACGGCCGGCGCCCTGATTGCCTACATGCTCCAGGACCACAAGGTCACCCGCGACGAACTGTTCGCCGCAGGCGCGACATTCACCTTGCTTGCATGGGCATTTGCGTTCGCATTCGCGGTATGCCAGCAGTGGTACCCGGGCAGCTTCCAGGGCACCGGCGGAGGCTCGCAGCGCAGTTGGATGGAGCTGCTTTATCTCAGCTTCAGCTTGCTGTCTGGCGTCGGCTTGAGTGACGTTGTGCCGTTGCATCCACAGGCACGCGCACTGGTCATGCTGGAGCAGTTTTCCGGCGTGATGTACGTGGCTTTGGTGGTTTCGCGGCTGGTCGGATTGACCATGTTGCGGCGCATGTGAAAATGAACGCCAGATAAAAATTTCGCGCCCGAAAGGGCGCGAATGATGTCGCAAATTATGTGAATGCGTCGGCGAGAGAGAGCCTGATGTCGACCACGCGATAGGCGAGGTAACTTGCATAGGCTAGTATTCGCGCGCTCGATTGTTTTTGCGGTATGCGCCGATGCTTTGTGCGGAGTCTGGCTTTTCGCTGTTCCCAGGACGGGGCGGTATCGAAGGCAAACACTGCCCGGGACCTGTCTCTACTGTGTAGCAGAAAATGAACAGCAGCGAAATCCAGTTCCCGGTATCCGATCGGATCCGGATAGGAGAGTGCACCGTCACTCTGTCCTCGCGCGAAGTCGAGGTCGTCGGCGCGCGTCGCCCGCGCCGGCTGACGCCGAAGGCGCTGGGCGTGCTGCGCGTGCTGCTGCGGCAGCCGGGTCGCGTTGTCACCCGCGACGAGTTGTTCGCCGAGGTATGGCCGGACACGCTGCCGACCAACGATGTGCTGACCCAGGCCGTCACCCAGCTGCGCAAGGCGTTCAGCAACGACGACGACAACGGCCAGGCCTACATCGAAACCATCGCCAAGACAGGCTATCGGCTTCTGGTCCCGGTGCAGGTGCTGGACGATGCCGAGCCCGTGGCCGCAGGCGTCCCCGACGACGAAGGCATGGCCGCGCAGCCGGTGACCACTGCTGCGTTGCCTGCGCATTCACAGGCAGCGCGCCGCCGCTGGCGCCATATCCGTCGGCGCGTGCTGCTGGTGCTGGGCGTGTTGATGCTGGCCACGCTGCTGGTGTTGACCACGCTGCTGCTGCGTCGTGCACCGGCCGGCAGCTCGCCGGTGGAGGCTGCCGTGGAGAACGGTACGCGGGTGATCGGCAGCCCGCAGCGACCGTATCGGTTGATCACCGCAACCAGCGGCTTCGAAACCTATCCCACGCTGTCACCGGACGGTTCGCTGGTGGCCTATGAGGGCGCCAACGAGGATGGCAACGGCGGTGGCGCGATCAAGCTGCAGACCTCCGGCAACGCACCGGCGCGCCAGTTGCTGGCGCCACCGGCCGGTGCCGTCGATCGCTTCCCGAACTGGTCGCCGGATGGTCGCGAAATCGCCTTCGCGCGGTTCTCCGCCGACGGCGGCTGCCAGGTACTGATCGCCAGCGCCACCGGTGGCGCACTGCGCCAGGCCACACGCTGCGATGGCACGGAGCTGCTCAGTTTCGACTGGACGCCAGATGGGCGTGGCCTGGTGTTCGGCAGCATGGTCGGTCGCTACGCGCACCGTGGCATCCGCGTGCTGGACCTGGCCAGTGGCCAGTGGCGCGCGCTGGCCTACAGCGTCGACCAGGATGACTTCGACTACGCACCGCGTTATTCGCCTGATGGGCAATGGCTGGTGTTCGTGCGCAACCCGCAGCTGGGTGATCTGTGGCGGGTGCCAGCCGCAGGCGGTACGCCCGAGCAGTTGACCAACGAAGCGGCAGAGCTGCGCGGCTGGGCCTGGCTGGACGATGGCCGCACCATCGTCTTCGGTCGCCGTGTCGATAGCGAGGCGCGGCTCTATTACCTGGACGTCGAGCGGCACACGTTGCGCGATGCCGGCCTGGATGATGCGCAGTGGCCAGCGGTGTCGCGACGCGGTGGCATGCTGGCGTTCGTCCACCGGCGCGCGCAGTTCGGCGTGTTCAAGGTGCCGATGCAGGGCAGCGGCTCGCCCGAGCGACTGTTCGCCTCCAGTGGCCGCGATGGGCAGCCGATGGCAGCGCCTGATGGCCGCCAGCTGGTCTTCACCTCCGATCGTTCCGGCAGCTTCGCCCTGTGGTGGGCGGACATGCAGCGACCGGATTCGCTGCGTCCCATCGAAGGGCTGCGGCCGGAAGCGCGGCAGGCGCCTGACTGGTCGGCCGACAGCCGGCAGTTGCTGGTGGTTGGCCGCGATGCGCATGGGCGCACGGTGCTCTATGAAATCGCGCCACGCGATGAACGCCTGCAACCCTTGCCGGTTCCGGCCGAACAGCCGTTGCAGGCACTGTATGGCGCCTCGCCGCAGCAGCTGTTTGTGGTCGAGCGCGATGCCGACCAGCGCACGCGGTTGAGCCTGTTCGATCGCAGCGTCCAGCCCTGGCGCCGATTGGCCAGCATCGATGGGGTGTCGCAGGCGCGCTTTGACCGGAGCAGTGGCCGCGTGTTGTTCACCCGCTTGGCCGCCGGTGGCCTGTGGTCGGCGGATGCCGCGTTGTCCCCGGCCAGCGTGCAGCAGATCAGCGATGACCGGCCCAGCCGCTGGCGATACCGGGCCTGGACCGTGACCGGCAACAGCGGCATCGGCTACCTCGGTACCTCGACCACGTGTGGCACCACCTTCGTGCGCATCCAGCCCGGCCGCGAGGAGCCGGAACGTTGCCTGGACGCAGAACGGCTCAGCGCCGGCAACGGGCTCAGTGCCAGCGCCGACGGAAAGGACCTGTTCGTGGCGATGGCGGTCAGCGATGGCGCTGACATCGGCGTGATGCGGTTGCCCGAACGCCCGCCTGCACTGTTCCCCGCATTCTCCAAGTTGTTGTTGTTCAAGGGAAATGGGCCTTCGTAATTTCTTCGTCGGGATCTCGTCGCGAATTCGTGGCGATCTCGTCGGACCTTCCTGACGCAGTGCCGCCTGATTTGGCAAAACGGAGTCCTGTACTAGGCAAATCCGTGGTGCCCCCATGCGTCAACTCTCGCTGGCCGATCGCGGCCAAACTGTTTCCCTGGACCGGTCGCTCGACGACGTCGCACCGACCTGCCTGGGCGTGGCCCGGCTGGGCAGCCTGCAGACCGCCGGCTCCAGCTTCACTGTCTGGATGCAGGTGCGTGGCAGCTCGTGGGTCGAGGCCAAGGAAGGGCGCTTCCGCCTGCGCCAGGGCGAGTGGATCGCGTTCGAGAAGGAATCGCGGCCGCTGGTGCAGGCCGGTCGCAACGGGTTGTGCGTTGGCCTGAACCTGAACATCGAAGCGCTTCGCGTGCTGACCGAGATGGCCGACTGCGGCCTGTATGCAGGTCGTGGCCGGATGAACCGCACTGATGCGCGCGTGGCGCTGCGCCTGTGGCGCGACGCGCTGGCCAGCGGCCAGCCGGCACAGGCCCTGCGCCCGCTGCTGCTGCACCTCGCGGGCCTGCAGCGCGGCCTGGCCGACAACGTGCAGCGCTGCCCGGGCCGCTCGCGCAGCCGCAAGCGCCAGGTGTTCGGCCGCATGCAGCGCGCGCGCCTCTATCTGGAAGGCAACAGCCACCGGGTGGTGCGAATCGGCGAACTGGCCGAGCTGACCAACTTCTCCAGCTGGTACCTGTCCAAGACCTTCCAGAGCCTGTACGAGGAAAGCCCGCAGTCGCTTTCGGCACGACTGCGCCTCGAACGCGCCGCTGATCTGCTGCGCGACACCGACATGATGGTGGGCGAGGTCGCTGCCGCCAGCGGTTTCGACAACTGCTGCAGCTTCGCGCGTGCGTTCCGCGCCCGCTACGGCCAGTCCGCATCGCGCTTCAGGGAGAACGGCGGCTTGCTCCCGCCACAATCCGCAAAGTCTCCGGTTGGTTCGCGCAAATACAGCGCTGCAACGCAATCGTAACGTGCTGGGGTGTTTTAACACGCTGCTAACACGTACCTTGGAGAGATAGATGAACGTTCGTAATCCCGCAGTGCGGTTCGGCTTGCTGCCGGCCGGCATTGCGCTGGCGCTGGCGCCGGCCTTTGCTTCGGCGCAGGAAGCAAAGGGCACCACCGACCTGGACCGCATTTCGGTCACCGGCTCGCGCATCCGCGGCGCTGCCGTTGAAACCCAGCAGCCGATCGTCACCCTCAGCCGTGAGAACCTGGAAAAGCAGGGCTACACCTCGGTTGCTGACGTCCTGCAGAACCTGACCTCGGCCGGTTCCCCGGCCATTTCGCGTTCGGAGTCGCTGGCTTCGGGCGAGAACGTGGGCGGCTACTACGTCGACATCCGCAACCTGGGCGCCCAGCGCACCCTGGTGCTGATGAACGGCAAGCGCCTGGGCGCAACCACCGCCGGTTACCAGGATCTGAGCCAGATCCCGATGGCGGCCATCGAGCGCATTGAGATCCTGAAGGATGGCGCCTCGGCCATCTACGGTTCGGACGCCATCGCGGCCGTGGTCAACGTGATCACCCGCAAGCGCTTCGACGGCGCTGAAGCCAGCGTCTATGTCGGTCAGTACGGCAAGGGCGACGGCGACACCGAAACCTATTCTTTCACCCTCGGCAGCATGGGCGAGCGCGGCGGTGTCACCATGTCCGCCGAGTATTCCAAGCAGGATCCGGTGTGGGCGAAGGATCGTTGGTTCAGCCGTGACGGCAACGCCGGCCCGAACTACCCGCGTTCGGGCGCCAGCCCGATCAACCAGAAGGGTGGCTTCTGCGACCCGTGCGTCACCCCGAACTTGAAGCAGGGCGAGCCGGGCTATGTCGGCCCGAGCGACCAGCGCTGGTACACCCTGCGTGACGGCGGCAACCCGGCCAACCGCGCCGACTACCGTCTGGAAACCTCTGCTGACGCCGTCAATGCCAACGAGCAGATGATGGTGCAGACCGGTATCGAGCGTAAGTCGCTGTACGTCAACGGCAACTACGACTTCACCGACGCGATCTCGTTCAACGCTGACGTGCTCTACAACGAGCGCAACACCACCCAGCAGATCGCGGGCTATCCGTACCAGTCGGCGTCCTTCGGCACCCCGCTGTCGGCCGACAGCGCGTTCAACCCGACCGGTGAAGACCTGACCTTCCGACGCCGTCTGTGGGAAGTGCCGCGCACCACCGAAAGCCAGGTCAAGACCCTGCGCTTCGCCCCGAGCATCAGCGGCTTCTTCGACTTCGCCGGCAAGACCTTCGACTGGGACGTCGGCGCGCTGTGGAACCGCAACGAAACCACCAAGCGTGGTCACGGCGACATGAGCCTGATCGCATCGGAACAGGCGCTGGGCGCTTCGTTCATCGGTGCTGATGGCGTCGCCCGCTGCGGCACCAGCATGTCCGATCCGCTCGCCACCAGCGGCTGCCGTCCGTGGAACCCGCTGCTGCCGTTCGGCGTTGCCGGTGCCGGTTCGCTGGCCGACCAGGCCACCCAGGACTTCCTGTTCCCGTACTTCACCGATACCGGTCTGACCAAGACCACCAGCTTCACCGCCAACCTGTCGGGTTCGATCGTGACCCTGCCGGCCGGTGACCTGGGCTTCGCCGTGGGCGTCGAGCACCGCAAGGAAGAAGGCCGCTTCTCGCCGGACGCCTTCGCGCAGTCGGGCCAGTCCACCGGCCTGGGCGCGCAGACCACTCAGGGTGAGTACTCGCTGGACGAGGTCTACCTGGAACTGAACGTGCCGGTCCTGGCGGACATGCCGTTTGCCAAGGAACTGACCCTGAATGCTGCGACCCGTTACTCGGATTACAGCAACTTCGGCGACACCCTGAATTCCAAGTTCGGCTTCACCTGGCGTCCGCTGGACGAGCTGCTGGTTCGCGGTACCTGGGCTGAGGGCTTCCGTGCTCCGACGATCGACAACCTGTACGGTGGCCTGAGCAGCAGCTTCGAGTCGTACACCGATCCGTGCGGCATCACCGCGCCGGGTTCGGTCAACGGCAACGCGGCCTGCTCGGCGGCGGGCGTCCCGGTTGGTTACACCCAGCTGGGCCAGGGCCTGATTCCGTGCACCTCGACCCCGTGTGCGACGCCGGACCAGTTCATCTCGGGTGCCAACCCGAACCTGACCCCGGAAACCTCCAAGAGCACCACCATCGGCCTGGTCTGGAGCCCGCGCTGGGTGCAGGGCCTGGACATCTCGCTGGACTGGTACAAGTACGAAATCAGCGACATGATCATCGCTGACAGCGTCGACCGCATCCTGCGTGACTGCTACGTGTTGGGCGATGCTTCGCGTTGCGCCGCACACACCCGTGCAGGCGATGGCCACATCAACGGCATGACCTACGGCCTGGCCAACCTCGGCCAGATGGAAACCCAGGGCTACGACCTGGGCATCAAGTACCGCCTGCCGGAGCTGGCCATCGGCCAGTTCGCGATCGACTGGCAGACGAGCTACCTGGCCAAGTACGACGAGCAGGGCCAGAACGCTGACGGTGACAACATCACCATCGGCCGTGTGGGTGAGCCGGGCCTGTTCCGCGTGCGTTCGAACCTGGGCCTGACCTGGTCGAAGGGTGACTTCGGCGTGGCGTACACCGCGCGTTACTACTCGGGCATGAACGAAGCCTGCGTGGCCAACCGTCCGTGCGACGACGCCGACCGCTACCAGAACGGTGAGAAGTCGCCGCTGCGCAAGACCGGCTCCAACACCTTCCACGACCTGCAGGTCAGCTGGAAGGCACCGTGGGATGCCACCATCGCGCTGGGCGCCAACAACGTGTTCGACCATAAGGGTCCGATCATGTTCACCCAGCCGAACTCGAGCTTCGCCTACTACGGCGGCTTCGACGTGGGTCGCTTCCTGTACATGAAGTACACCCAGCGCTTCTGATCCATCGAAGTGCGATAGCAGAACGAGGAGGGCGGACCGCAAGGTCCGCCCTTTTCATTTCTGTAAGGAAATTCTGATCATGTCGAGAAGGTGAGTGCAGTCACTGTCTGCTCTTGTCACATTCAGCACAGTAGGCGCGTCCAATACCGGACACTGGGAGATGGATATGAAGCGCACGCTTTTCCGCCAGGTATCGGCCGCAGTCCTGATCTATGCAACGCTGGTGGGCTCGCTGTCCGCACAGAACATCATCGTCTGCGGCGGCGGTGTGTACTGCGAGCAATTCCGGCTGGAGTGCCTGGCCAAGGGCAACGCCCCGGCCCTGTGCGAGCGCCAATGGCGTCTGTGCGTGCTGGACGCCTGTCCGCAGCGCTGAGACAGGAAAAAGGGCGCGTCCGTTGGACGCGCCCTCATGCGAGGCGGAGGCAGGCGCCCGCGTGCCGCTCAGGCGTCAGTGGGTGTCAGTCCCATCAGTGCATTGGCGTGCTCGCGCCATTGCGGCAGTTTGTTCAGCACGCCTGCACGCTGCAGGTAGTCCTCGTCCACCGGATCGCCATTGACCAGCGCCAGGGCCACGTGCACCGCGCCGGTCACCCAGAAGCTGCGGGTGTTGGCGCGCTGCGGCTGCAGGTGGAAGGCCACCGCTTCGATGATCGGCATCGGCAGGCCCCACAGGCCCAGCAGGTAGGCGCCGGCCTCGGCATGGCCTGGGCGGGTATCGCCGGCCAGCGCGGGCTCGCTGCGCTCGTTGCGCACGCCGGGCAGCAGCAGGCCGATGTCGGCCAGCAGTGCGGCGGTCGCCCCCAGTTCGGCGCTGGACTCGGGCAGCAGGCGCGCGGCCAGCCGGGAGGCGAGCAGGGCGCGCTGCTGCAGTGAGTTGCGCTCGGCAGCCGACAGCGTCGGCGCGGAGAACACTTCGCTGGCCAGCACCAGGTCACGCAGCGTGGCCAGGCCCAGCCGGGTGACCGCGGTGCGCAGGTCGGCAATGGTGCGGCCCTGGCTGAAGAAAGCCGAGTTCGACAGTTGCAGCACCTTGGCCGCGATGGCCGGATCGGCGGCGACCAGCTTGGCCACATCGGCACTGTCGGTATCGTCGTCATGTTCCAGGGCCTGGGTCAGGCTCAGGTACAGGTGCGGTGGCGATGGCAGTTTCTCGATACGGCCGATGGCATCGCGCAGGCGCGGGCTGTCCAGCACTTCGCGCAGTTCTTCCAGGCTGGTCAATGCCTCCAGCAGCACTTCCGGCGCCAGCGGCAGCGGCAGGAAGCGGTGGGCGACACCGATCAGGCGCGCCGGCGGCGGGCGGTTGCCATGGTGCGCATCGACCAGCGCGATGCGGATGGTTTCCGGGCGCAGTGTCCGGATCTGGCCCAGCAGCGTGGTGGCATTGAGATCGGGCAACTGCGGGCAGACGATCACCGCGTCCACGCCCTGCGTGGCCACCGCGGTCATCGCGGTCTGGCCATCGGCGGCGGTCAGCGGCTGCCAGTCTTCCCCAAGATCGGCAATGAATTCGGTCAGCTCAGCCGGCAGGCTGGCTGCATCCCCAACAAGCAGAATACGCACGACACGTTCCCCTGGCTGTCTCGACGATGGATGTCGATGACGTGTGAAGTGACGCAATTTACCTAATACGGCAGCAAGAGTGATGTGCCGTCGTCATGAAACGTGACCCGCATCGCTCCGGCAGGGTATCGCCGGAGCGATGCGGTTCAGGCTCAGGCCTTGCTGTCGAGATGGCGCTGGTGCGCCTCGATCAGGATCTGCTTGGCCTCAGCGGCGCCACCCCAACCGTCCAGCTTGACCCACTTGCCCTTCTCCAGGTCCTTGTAATGCTCGAAGAAGTGGCCAATGCGCTCCAGCCAGTGGCTCGAGACCTGGGCGATGTCTTCGACGTGGGCGTAGCCGCTGAAGATCTTCGAGACCGGCACGGCCAGGATCTTCTCGTCGCTGCCTGCCTCATCGCTCATCTTCAGCACGCCGACCGGACGGCAGCGCACGACCGAGCCCGGCACCAGCGGCAGCGGCAGCACCACCAGCACGTCGGCCGGATCGCCGTCGCCACACAGGGTGCTCGGCACGTAGCCGTAGTTGCACGGATAGCGCATCGGGGTGGACAGGATGCGGTCGACGAAGATCGCGCCGGTTTCCTTGTCCACTTCGTACTTCACCGGCTCCGAGTCCTTCGGGATCTCGATGATGACGTTGATTTCTTCCGGCGGGTTCTTGCCGGGCGAGACGAGTTCCAGGCCCATGGTGTGCTCCAGGTGGGGATATAGACGGATAGCTCACCATTTTATGCCTTTGCCGGGCGCTGTGCAGGGTAGGGCAGGGCCGACCTGGGTGCTCGGCCATCGCGGAGGAGCCAGAGCGGGGTTTCCCGATGGGTTCGACCCGGTCCCCGCGGCAGGCTGGACGTCCTTGCCAAGGAGACTTGCCATGAACTGGAACCGCTTGGGCTGTTGTGCCTTGCTGCTGCTGGCGCCGCTGCCCGCGCTCGCGCGCGGGTTGCATGTCAACCTGATTGACTATCCCTCCGACGAGGCCGGATGGGACCGTGCCTTTGCGCTGGAGGACGCGGTCGCCGGCGGATTCGCCGCATGGTGTGCCGACACCTTGTGTGAAGGTGATTACAGCAACTACCGGGTGATGGAGTTCCGCTGCGCCGTGCTCGCCCACCGCGGCACCGTGCAGCGCTGTGTCTGGGTGGTGGCCGCCAGCGAGCTGGAGGTTGAGCCCGACACGGGACACGTGCGGATCGACAACGGGAGCTGGGTCTGTCCGGTCGAAATGCAGCCCGGGGTGCCCGTCGACGCGTTCTACGCCTCCCTGGAAGCGCCGGGCGGCCTGACCGCGCCTTTGCCTGGGCTTGACCACGGCATCTTCGATGGGTTGCCTGAATGCCTGCGCACGCAGGGGAGGGTGGGCTGATGGGGAGCTTCCGTAGATGCTGGCTGTTGTGCGGCGTGCTGTCTGTCAGCCTGCCGTGCGCCGGTGTCGCGCAGGCTGCGCCTGCGTTCGTCGATGCGCGGGATTACGCCGGCCCGGGGGGCGGCCACGAGCGTTTCCTTGCTGCCGAGCGGCAACTGGTGCGTGGCTTCGATGAGGTATGTGGCGATACCTTCTGCGAGGGCGAGTACATCAATCTGTGGGCCATGCGCCTGCGCTGTTCCGTGGACCAGGCCACGGGGGTGGTTGTCCAGTGTGTATGGACCTTCGCCGGTAGCAACACCAGGGTAAAGTCCAGCGGCCTGATCACGGTCAACCGCGGACGCTATGCCTGCGTGCTGCCGCTGGCAACCGGAACACGCCTGGAAACCCTGTTGCAGGTGTGGGAAACGGGGGACGGGTTCGATGCGTTGCACGCGCCGCTGCCCGGCACGACTGCCAATACGTACGACGCACTGGTTGATTGCCTGTAGTCCCGGCAACGATACGAATGTGACTTATTCGCATTACCGGAGTAGCATGCGCGGTGCCTCCCGTCTGTCGTCCCGGCTCCGCGCATGTCCTCCAATGCTGCCTCCCTCACTGAGCTGCTGATCCGCGAGCGGCCCGCGCTGCTGCGCCGGGTGCAGCGCATCCTCGGGGGCGACAACGGCGCCGAGGACGTGATCCAGGCGGTCTGGTTCAAGGCCCGTGGGGTCGGTGACAGCCAGGCGATCGGCAACCCGCGGGCCTATCTGTATCGGCTGGCCGCCAACCTTGCCACTGACCACGGCCGCGAATCGAGCCGCCGCAACCGGCTGCTGGTCGACCACTACCTGTGGGGGGCCGACGAGGTGATCTCCACCGAGGAGCAGGCCATGGCACAGGATGAGCTGCAGCGGGTGCTCGATGCGGCGGGTCACCTGCCGGAGCCGACCCGCACCATCTTCCAGCTCAACCGCCTGCAGGGCCTCACCCAGGCCGAGATCGCACGCCGCTTGGGGGTGTCGGTGACCACCGTCGAGAATCATGTGCGCTCCGCGCTGCAGCGCCTGGCCTGGGCGCGCAGCGGTCGATGAGCGCGCCGGCTTGGGGCTGGCCTTCGCGCAGACGTCTTGATCACTGGACCGTGGATGCGGTCTAGTTCCCCGCCTGCGCTTGAATGCGCCTGTCCGCCAGCGGATGAGCCCGCCGAACATGCAGCCCGCCGAACATGCAGCCCGCCGCCAATGACGATGCCCTGGCCGAACAAGCCCGGGACTGGATCGCGTGGCTGGCCTCGGGTGACATCAGCGATGCACGCATGCAGGCGTTCGAGCACTGGCTGCAACAGCCGGGGCACCGCAGGGCCTTCGAACACGAGCGCGCGTTGTGGCGCAGTGTCGGGCCGCGCCCACAGGCCGCCGGGGCCAGCCGATGGCGTGGGCCGCATCGACTGCGCTGGGCGATGGCTGTGGCGGCAATGCTGGCGATGCTGGTGGCATGGCCGGAGGCGTGGCTGCGCCTGCAGTCCGATCATCGCAGCACGCATCAGGTGCAGCACGTGCGGCTCCCCGATGGCAGTCGGGCGGTGCTGGATGCGGACAGTGCGATTGCCGTGCGCTTCGATGCGAACGCCCGCGAGGTCGAGCTGCTGCGCGGGCGCGCCTGGTTCGAGGTCAGCCCGGATGCACAGCGGCGTTTCAGCGTGCGCGCCGGCAATGGCCTGGTCGAGGACATCTCGACCGCGTTCACCGTGGCGCGTGGAGACGAGGGGGTGGAAACCCAGGTTGGGCAGGGCAGGGTGCGCGTGGCCAGCCCGGCCGACGGTGGCTGGACCTACCTGCAGCAGGGGCAGCGTGCCGTCTACACTGAACGTGGCGGGGTCATGCGACGGGCTGACGTGACCGCCGACAGCGTCGGCGCCTGGCGCCAGGGCGAGCTGCTGCTGGAGCAGGTCCCCGTTGCCGATGCGTTGCAGTGGGTGGGGCGCTATCGCGCGGGGCCGACCTTCGTGCGCGGCGATCTGTCACGTCTGCCTGCAGTGAGTGCTGCGTTGCGCATCGACCGCCCGGAACAGGCGCTGGACGCGCTGGCGGTAACGGCAGGTCTTCAGGTTACTCGTCTTCCATTCGGCGTCGCCATCGTGCAGTAGATCCACGCCACGCGTGGATGAGCGTCCCTGTGCCGACCATCGGTCGGCACCCACCGCTACCACCGGCCGACCAACGGTCGGCACCCACCGCGCCACGTCGGCATCCCCCGTGACCGCAAATCGCTCTTGGGGTTGTCGCGCGCCCAGCCGTCTTACCCGGCGAACGTACCCGCCGTCGCCACGTACGTCGCCGTGTCCGCCCGTGTTGCGGATGACGCCGCGTTCGCGGCACCGATTACCTGACAGGTTCTTCCATGTTCGACTCCCACCGCTCGGGCCGCGTACTGCGCCCGTCCCGTCTGTGCATTGCGTTGCTTGCCGCCGGGCTGGCCAGTACGACGCCACCCGCACTGGCGCAGAGCGCCCGCAGCGAGCACGCGGCCGTACTGCGCTTTGATATTCCTGCACAACCGCTGGATGAGGCCCTGCGCAGCTACATGCGCCAATCCGGCGTGCAGGTGGTGTACCCCGCATCGCTGGCACACGGCGTAACCTCCCACGCGGTCAGCGGCAGCCTGTCGGCCGACCAGGCGTTGCAGCGCCTGCTGCAGGGCAGTGGCGTGGCGGTGCGCCGGGTCAGCGCCGATGCGGCCACTCTGGGGGCAGCAACGCCGGTGCCGGCCGATAGCGGTGTGATCGTCACCAACACGCTGAGTGTGGCCGGCGACCGCGTCGACAGCGGTGCGAACAACGATGAAGCGCGCCTGCTCGACAGCTATCGCAGCGCGGGTTCGACCACCACGCTCGACCGCACGCATCTGGAGCGTTTCCGCGGCACCTCCAACGGTGACATCGTCAAGGGGGTGGCCGGTGTCACCGCCGGTGATCCGCGCGTGGGCAACGGCTTCGACGTCAACATCCGTGGCATCCAGGGCCAGGGCCGCGTACCGGTGATCATCGACGGTGGCCAGTCCAGCATGGACACCTACCGCGGCTATGCGGGCCAGTCACAGCGCACCTACCTCGACCCCGACCTGATCTCCAGCCTGACCATCACCAAGGGCCCGAGCCTGCAGGCCAACGCGTCCGGTGGCATCGGCGGCGTGGTCGAGATGGAGACGTTGAAGATCGGTGACGTGCTGCGCGAGGGCCGCGACTTCGGCGTGCGCGTGCGCGGTGGCCTGGCCAATGGCAGTGCCAACAACCTGCCGTCATACAGTGCGGCGCCGCGCAGCGATCGCAGCGCTACCGGCAGCCAGTTCTTCAACGTGGCCGGTGCCGGTCACTGGGACCGCTTCGACCTGGTTGCGGCCTACGCGTACCGGGACAACGGCAACTACTTCTCCGGCAAGCACGGCTACGATGATTTCCCGCAGACCCGTCGTACGCTGGCGCCGCTGAATCCGCCGCGTACCGAAGTGTTCAATACCTCCTCGCGTTCGAAGTCGGCGCTGCTCAAGGGCACCTGGCGCATCGATGACACGCAGAGCCTGGAAGCCGGCTACCGTCGCTATGAAGGCACGGCCGGCGAGATCATGGCCTCGCAGATCATCCGCGTCGACCGTGACCGCATCCCGCAGTGGGACCCGGGCCACGTCGACATGGACAGCTACACCCTGCGCTATCGCTTCAACCCGGACAGCGGGCTGATCGACCTGCGCGTCAACGCTGCGTACACCGACACCGACAGCGTGATGTACAACAGCCTGACCGGCATCACCCCGTGGTACTTCGACCGCCGCACAGAGTGGTATGACGCGCCCAGCTTCAGTGGCGATCCCGGTTACAAGGATGCCTACCGCAATCCGTTGCGGCAGAAGCGCTTCGGCCTGGATGCCAGCAATACCTCCAGGTTCGACACCCGCGCCGGTGCGTTCACGCTCGACTACGGCCTGTCCTACAGCGACGAAAACATCGCCCCGGGCAGCTCGGGCCCGATCATGCACGATGACCTGGTCAACAACCGCTTCCTGCGTAATGCCGAGCGCAAGGAATACAGCGCCGTGGCCGCGCTGAAGTGGCAGCCCGACGAACACTGGGAGCTGCTGGCCGGTGGCCGCTGGAACCGCGTGGACGTGCACGACCGCAACCGGCTGGCCACGCCCGATGCCTACGAGGTGCAGGGCCAGTACCGCTACACCGAGCTGCTCAACGGAAACCCGGCACTGCCCTCGTGGCGCGCCAAGCGCATCGCGCTGCTGAACTGGTATCCGGATGCCAACGGCAACTTCACCCAGGCCTCGCTGCTGGCCTCGCCGTACAAGAAGGGTACGGTGGGCGACATCGCCGGCTGGAACTTCTACGACGCCGGCAAGCCGCAGGATCTGGAAGTGCCGGTCAGCTGGAGCTGGTCGCAGCCGATCCGCCGTCGCGACACCGCGTTCTCGCCTACCGCCAGCGTGGCCTACCGTTTCAGCGAAGACACCCTGGTCTACGTGAAGTACGCCGAAGGCACCAAGCTGCCGAGCCTGTTCGAGACCACGCTGGGCCTGTTCACCGCTGCCAAGCCGGTCGGTGAGCTGAAGCCGGAGCGCGCGCGCAGCTGGGAAATCGGTGCCAGCACCCTCCGCTACGACCTGTTTACCGCTGGCGACCGCCTGGCGCTGAAGCTGGCGTACTTCGATACCCGCATCGACGACCTGATCACCCGTGACTACCGCACGCTTTCGGCCGGCCTGATCCGCAACGTCGATCAGTTCAAGGTCTCGGGCATGGAATTCCAGTCCAGCTATGACAGCGGCAAGGTCTTCGCCGACCTGTCCGCGCATTACTATCTCAAGGCCAAGACCTGCGCGCCGGACATCGCCGCCGAGCGTCGTGCCTATGGTGCGCAGCGCGGGAACGACGAGGTGGCCAATACACCCAACTGCGTGGACGGTGGCTTCGAGGGCTCGTACACCAACACCCAGAACCCGCCGCGCTACACAGTCAACCTGATCCTGGGCTCGCGCCTGTTCGACGAGCGCCTGACCTTCGGCACCCGCATGGTCCGCAACGCTGGCCCGATCAGCAAGTTGGACAAGGACTGGAACGTGGGCCTGTCGGCGATCCAGCAGCTGTACCGGCCGAACACCTTGGTCGACCTGTTCGCCAGCTGGAGCTTCAACGACCAGCTGTCGGTGGAAGCCGGCGTCGACAACCTGACCGACCGTTACTACCTGGACCCGCTGGCCCTGGGCGTGATGCCGGCACCGGGCCGCACCGCGCGGTTGGCGTTGACCTGGACGTACTGACCGCCAGCGCAGAGCGCCTTTGGTGGGTGCGGACCTCGGTCCGCACCGCTTCTGCCGTGCAATCGCCAGCGTCTGGTCACGCCCGGCGTCTGCTTACAGCCCGGTCGACGCCTTCACCGCATCTTCGTGCAGCGACTCGTTCAACTCGTCCACCACGGTGGTCCATGCCGCATCGGCCTGCAGCGACTCGGCCAGGAACTGGCGCTGGGCATCGTTCCAGTAGGGCGCCTCGACGACTTCGACGTCGGTGGCCAGCTGGTGCTCGCGGATGAAGCGGGCGATGCCTTCGGCGCTGGCGTCCAGGCCCAGCTGCAGGAACAGGTTGGTCATGCGCGGTTCGGTGGTGATCATCGTCGGTTCCGGATGGACAAGGGGATGGCCCATTATCGGTGTAGACGGCCTTGGGGAAAGCCCCGCGGCAGACGTCTACAGCAGGACGACCCTCCTGGCATTCCCCCATGAACGCACACATCGCTCCCGAAGACAGCCGCAGCCTGCGGCTCAAGGCCGCCACCCGCGACAGCCACGTTGCGCTGGACAAGCGCATCATGGCCGGTGACATCTTCGCCGACCGCAGCAACTTCGCCCGTTTCCTGCGCGGGCAGTATCGCTTCCACCGCAGCATCGATGCGCTGTATGCCAACCCTGCCCTGGGCGAATTGCTGCCCGATCTTGGAGAGCGCCGGCGCCTGACACAGGTCGCGCGCGACCTGCAGGACCTGGAGCAGGCCCTGCCTGGCGCGGACATCGACGCGCTGCCCTCGGACCTCGCGCTGCCGACTGCGTTGGGTTGGCTGTACGTGGCCGAAGGCTCCAATCTCGGTGGCACCCTTCTGTACAAGATGGCGGCCAGGCTCGGCCTGCACCGTGATTTCGGCGCCCGCCACTTGGCCGCCCATCCCGATGGCGCAGCGCGCCACTGGCGCGAGTTCACCGCTGTGCTGGACGCGGTGCCGCTGAGTGCCGAGCAGGACCAGCAGGTGATCGATGCAGCCGACGCTGCGTTCCGCAGCGTGTACCGCCACGTCGAAGTGGAATTCGCCTGATGCGCGGCGCGCGCCCGCAGGTGCAGCGCTGATGCGCTGGCTCTGGTTCGCGCTGGGCTGGCTGATGGTCGGCCTCGGGGTGATCGGCGCATTGCTGCCAGTCATGCCGACCACCATCTTCCTGATCCTCGCGGTGGGCTGCTTCGCGCGCAGCTCGCCGAAGTTCGAGCAGCGCCTGCTGGCGCATCCACGCTACGGCCCGTCGCTGCGGCTGTGGCGCGAGCAGGGTGCCGTGTCGGGCAAGGGCAAGGCGTTTGCCAGCGCAGGCATGGCGGCGGGCTTTGCCCTGTTCTGCTGGGGCGCGCATCCGTCGTGGCGCCTGTTGCTCGGCGTGGGCCTGTTCTTTGCCGCCAGCGCCGGTTACGTGCTCAGCCGGCCGGCACCGCGACCGGAGCCCCATCCGGCCGTGGAAGTGGACGACGCCAACGATCCTCGCGCGGCCCGCCGCCGCCCGAGGTGGCCGGCGACCCGGTGAACGTGATGGTGCCCGTGTGGTTCTTCCTGCGCGGGCGGTGACCGCCATCGGGGTCGGATCCCTTTCCGCAGGAAAGGGTTCTGACCCCGTCGAGCCTGCCATCCACGCGTCGCGTGGATCTACAGCAGCGGCACCAGCAGCAGCGCCACGATGTTGATGATCTTGATCAGCGGATTGATTGCCGGGCCGGCGGTGTCCTTGTACGGGTCACCGACGGTATCGCCGGTCACCGCAGCCTTGTGCGCTTCGCTGCCCTTGCCACCGAAGTGGCCATCCTCGATGTATTTCTTGGCGTTGTCCCAGGCGCCGCCGCCGGTGGTCATCGAGATGGCCACGAACAGGCCGGTGACGATCGTGCCGATCAGCAGGCCGCCCAGTGCGCGCGGCCCCAGCAGCAGGCCGACCACCACCGGCACGGCGACCGGCAACAGCGAGGGCACGATCATTTCGCGGATCGCCGAGCGGGTCAGCATGTCCACCGCCTTGTCGTACTGCGGCTTGCCGGTGCCCTGCATGATGCCGGGGATCTCGCGGAACTGGCGGCGCACTTCTTCCACCACTGCGCCCGCCGCGCGGCCGACCGCTTCCATCGCCATCGCACCGAACAGGTAGGGAATCAGGCCGCCGATCAACAGGCCGATGATCACCGTGTGGTCGCTGAGATCGAAGCGGAACTCCTGGCCGGGATTGGCTGCCTGCAGGTTGTGGGTGTAGTCGGCGAACAGCACCAGTGCCGCCAGCGCCGCCGAGCCGATCGCATAGCCCTTGGTCACGGCCTTGGTGGTGTTGCCCACCGCATCCAGCGGGTCGGTGATGTCGCGGATCTCCGAAGGCAGCTCGGCCATTTCGGCGATGCCACCGGCGTTGTCGGTGATCGGGCCGTAGGCATCGAGGGCGACGATCATCCCTGCCATCGACAGCATCGCGGTGGCGGCGATGGCGATGCCGTACAGGCCGCCCAGCGCGAACGCACCCCAGATCGCCGCACACACCGCCACCACCGGCAGCGCGGTGGATTTCATCGAGATGCCGAGTCCGGCGATGATGTTGGTGCCGTGGCCGGTGGTCGAGGCCTGCGCCACGTGCTGCACCGGCTTGTACTGGGTGCCGGTGTAGTACTCGGTGATCCACACGATCAGGCCGGTCAGGACCAGGCCGATCAGCGCGCAGCCATACAGCGCCATCGGTCCATGCACGTTGTCGGACATCAGTCCGGTGGTGATCGGGTAGAAGGCGATGGCGGCCAGCACGCCGGAAACGATCACGCCCTTGTACAACGCGCCCATGATCGAGCCGCCTGGCTTCACCTTGACGAACAGCGCGCCGATGATCGAAGCGATGATCGACACGCCGCCCAGTACCAGCGGATACAGCACCGCGTTGGCACCGGCTTCGGCCAGCATCAGGCTGCCCAGCAGCATGGTGGCGATGACGGTCACCGCGTAGGTCTCGAACAGGTCGGCCGCCATGCCGGCGCAGTCGCCGACGTTGTCACCGACGTTGTCGGCGATCACCGCCGGGTTGCGCGGATCGTCCTCGGGAATGCCGGCTTCGACCTTGCCGACCAGGTCGGCACCGACGTCGGCGCCCTTGGTGAAGATGCCGCCGCCCAGGCGCGCGAAGATCGAGATCAGCGAGGAGCCGAAGGCCAGGCCGACCAGCGCGTGCAGCGCCTGTTCCATCGGCAGGCCCATGCGCAGCAGCAGTGCGTAGTAGCCGGCCACGCCCAGCAGGCCCAGCCCGACCACCAGCATGCCGGTGATCGCGCCGCCGCGGAAGGCGACGTCCATCGCCGCGCTGATGCCGTTGCGCGCCGCCTCTGCGGTACGCACGTTGGCGCGTACCGACACGTTCATGCCGATGTAGCCGGCGGCGCCGGACAGCACCGCGCCGACTGCAAAACCAATCGCGGTGTACCAGCTGAGGAAGATGCCGACCAGCACGAACAGCACCACGCCGGCGATGCCGATGGTCAGGTACTGGCGGTTGAGATAGGCACGCGCACCTTCCTGGATCGCGGTGGCGATCGCGATCATGCGTGCATTGCCGGTGGGTTGGCGCAGGATCCAGCGCGCCGAGACGATTCCGAACAGGATCGCGAGAATGGCGCAGCCCAGCGCCAGTGACAGCCCGTGACGTTCCAGCATTAGACCCCTCCGCAGAATGGATGTAGGCATCCAGTGGCGATGAACGGCACCACGAGGGGGACGACGGGCTGCAGCCTGGAACCAACCCGTACCGACCTTGGCGGTCGTCCGACGTATGGCGGTGTTCAGCATTCCCTGGTGCCCGCAGTATGCGTGCCGCCACTTGTAGAGTCGAGCCATGCTCGACCGGCTCCTCGGAGCCGCGGCGCATGCCGTCGGGCCCTGGGCATGATTCGCGAGCCAACGGCCTTTGCACCCCGTTAAGGCAGCCTCTGCAAGCCTGCGCACAGCCCCGTAGGAGATTCCCCATGCGCCTGTCCCTGTTGATGCTTGCCGCCCTGGTCCCGGCCGCACCGGCCTTCGCTGCGGAAACGCCGGAACTGCAGCGTGCGGTCGGTGCGCCGCAGGCGGTGGGCGCGGTGCATACGCTGCGGCAGATCCCCGAGGCCTGCGCGCGGCTGGAAGGTGCGTTCACCGGTGATGCCGCCGCGCCATATCGCTTCTCCGCCGTCCGGACCAGCGAGCAATGCCAGCCACGCGCGCGCTTCGTCGATTACACCAAGGCGCAGCCGAGTGCCGACAAGGGCTGGAAGCTCAATGATGTGATCCGCGTGCCCAACGCCGCGTGCCCGGCGCAGCAGGCGGTGGTGCGGGTGTGGCGCCTGCCGTCGAGCCACAAGGTAGAGCTGGACGGGCAGGGCCAATCGCGCATTTACCTGGAGGAGGCGAAGAAGCAGGCCGCCGCCGGCCAGATTCCGCAGGTGACGATGTTCGCCGCGCAGCTGCAGATGGAAGGCAAGGCCTGCAATTGAAGTCGCGTGGGTGGTGCACCCGTGCCGTCATCCACGGCCGACATCCGGCTGATCAATCCGCCAGCATTGCCCCGCGCGCCACCAGCAGCTCGCGCAATGCCCTGCGGTGGCAGTGCGCTTCATCCTCGCAGTAGCAGCCCACGCTGATGTCGCTGTGTTGCGACATCGCGGCCAGAAGGTCCAGCGCGTGGGCGGCATCGGGCGCCTTCATCTCGGCCTTGTAATGGCGGAAGAAGGCGGTCCAATCGGCCGCCGTCGTTGCCTCATGTGCCCGCTTCACCAGCTCCGCGCTGGGTGACAGCGTAGGAAACCAGACGTCGTACCAGTCCTGTCGGGCGAACTCGCTGCGCGGCACGCCGCGCGGTGGGCGCCGAACGGTGCCGATGCGCAGTCCCTCGCCGGGTTGGCGCGGCGTACCGAGTCGGACAACACGCAGTGCCATGATGATCTCCATGAAAAGGGGACGGAGGGAATTAAGTCGTATCCGACCCACTGCTGATGCTGTTGGAGATGACAGAGGGGCGTATGCGACTTAATCCCCTCCGTTCCCTTTTTCAGGTCAGCCTTCGAAGGCCGGCAGTTTCTGCTTCACCGCTACGTTCTTCAGGGTGACGTACTTCGGCAGGCCATCGGTGCCATAGGGAAGCGGTGCTTCGCCCTTGATCAATGGTGACAGGTAGGCGCGCGCCCTGGCCGTGATGCCGAAGCCATCGCGGCGGATGAAACCAGCCGGCATCTTCTTCTCGTGGTTGGCGATCTTCGACAGCGGCGCCGCTTCGATCTTCCAGCGATAGGGCGCATCGCTGCTGCGCACGATCACCGGCATCACGCCATTCTGGCCCTTCAGTGCCAGCTGCACCGCGGCCTTGCCCACCGCCTGCGCCTGCTCCCAGTCGGTCCTGCTGGCCAGGTGGCGGGCCGAGCGCTGCAGGTAATCGGGCAGTGCCCAGTGCACCTTCAGGCCCAGCTGATCCTTGACCCGGCCGGCCAGGTGCGCCGCCACGCCGCCGAGCTGCGAATGACCGAACGAGTCCTTGCCACCGCCGGCATCGGCAACGAAGCGGCCATCGGCGGTTGCAATGCCTTCCGACGCCACCACCACGCAGTAGCCGACGCGCTCGACCACGGCTTTCACCTTGGCCAGGAACGTGGCCTCGTCGTAGGCGCGCTCGGGCAGCAGGATGATGTGCGGCGCTTCGTCATCACCGTTGCCGGCCAGGCCGGCGGCGGCGGCCAGCCAGCCGGCGTGGCGGCCCATCGCTTCGTAGATGAAGACACGGGTGGACGTTTCGGCCATCGCCGCCACGTCCAGTGCTGCTTCGCGCACCGAGACCGCGGTGTACTTGGCCGCTGACCCGAAGCCGGGGCAGGTATCGGTAACGGCAAGGTCGTTGTCGATGGTCTTGGGCACGCCGATACAGGTCAGGTCGTAGCCGGAGGCCTTGGCCAGCTGCGAGACCTTCAGTGCGGTGTCGGCCGAGTCGTTGCCGCCGTTGTAGAGGAACCAGCGCACGTCGTGGGCCTGTAGCACCTCCAGCAGGCGGTCATAGCGGGCGCGGTCGGCATCCAGCGATTTCAGCTTGACCCGGCACGATCCGAAGGCGCCGCCCGGGGTATGGGCGAGGGCGCGGATCGCGGCGGCACTCTCCCTGCTGGTGTCGATCAGCTCCTCGCGCAGCGCGCCGAGGATGCCGTTGCGGGCCGCCAGGACCTTGATGCCCTTGGCCCGGGCCTGCTCGATCACCGCTGCCGCCGTGGCATTGATGACGGCGGTGACACCGCCGGACTGGGCATAAAGGAGAGTACCGTTGCGCATGCTTCTACCTGCTCGGGGGAGGGGACATTGCAGGGACATTACCCGGATGCGGTAAAGTGGCGCTATTGCGGTGCAGCGATACCGGACCGTCCGGGACGCGAACCTTCTTTGTTTTCAACACGTTGGAGTCAGGTCAATGCGATTGGTTCTGTTGGGACCGCCCGGTTCGGGCAAGGGGACACAGGCGACGCGCCTGAAGGAAAAGCTGGGGATCGCCCACATTTCGACCGGTGACATGCTGCGCGCGGAAATCGCCGCCGGCACGGAGCTGGGCAAGCAGGCCAAGACGGTGATGGATGCCGGCAACCTGGTGTCGGACGACATCCTGCTGGGCATGCTGGAGTCGCGCCTGACCCAGGCTGATGTCGCCAAGGGCTTCATCCTCGATGGCTACCCGCGCAATGTGGCCCAGGCCAATGCGATGGATGGCCTGCTGGCCAAGATCGGCCAGCCGCTGGACGCGGTGGTGCAGCTGGATGTGCCCACCGAGCTGTTGGTGGACCGCATCGCCGGCCGCGCCAAGGAGCAGGGCCGCGCCGATGACAACCCGGAAGCGGTGCGCCAGCGCCTGCAGGTCTACAACGACCAGACCGCCCCGGTGGTCGATTTCTACGCCGGCCGTGGCACCCTGGCCCGCGTCGATGGCGTCGGTGAGCTGGACGAGATCGAAGCCCGCATCCTGGCAGCGATCAAGGCCTGATCCGGCGGGGCCGGCATGCGTCCGGTCCTTCGGGCGCAAAAAACACAGGCCTGGTCCGCGAGGATCAGGCCTGTGTCGTTTGATAGGCGCCAGCGAAGGGCTTGCTCAGGGCCCCGCAGCATGAGCTCCCTTGGGGATGGCCTCTTGGGGAGTAGGACCGGTTCGGGTACTGCGGCTGGCAGTTCGAATTGTGTCCGGGTTCACAGAACATCGCTATCGGGAATTCCCTGACAGCTGATTGGAGTTTTCTCACATCCCGTGTAGGGGTTGTCTTACCCGATAGCGGACATTGGCCCTATACAGCCGTCATCGGTCACAATCCTCGGTCATGAGCAGCGTACATATCCTTGCAATTGCCGGCACCTTCATGGGCGGCGTGGCCGCCCTGGCGCGGGAACTTGGGCATTCCGTCAGCGGCAGCGACCAGGCCATCTACCCGCCGATGTCGACCCAGCTCGAACAGCTGGGCATCACACTGGACCAGGGCTACCGTGCCGACAGCGTGCCGGCCGGTACCGACGAGGTGGTGATCGGCAACGCGCTGTCGCGCGGCAATGCCGCCGTGGAAGCCGTGCTCGATGCCGGCCAGCGCTATATCTCCGGCGCGCAGTGGCTGTCCGAGCAGGTGCTGCCGGGCCGCGACACGCTTGCCGTGGCCGGTACCCACGGCAAGACCACCACCACCACCATCCTCACCTGGCTGCTGGAAAGTGCAGGGCGCTCGCCGGGCTTCCTGATCGGCGGTGTCGCCGAGGATTTCGGTGTCTCCGCCCGCCTGGGCCAGGGGCGCGAGTTCGTGGTCGAAGCTGATGAGTACGACACGGCCTTCTTCGACAAGCGCAGCAAGTTCGTGCACTACCGGCCGCTGGTGGCCATCCTCAACAACCTTGAGTACGACCACGCCGACATCTTCCCGGACGTGGCCGCGATCCAGCGCCAGTTCCACCATCTGGTGCGTACCGTACCCGCACGTGGGCGGCTGATCGTCAACGGCGAGGATCAGTACCTTGCCGAAGTGCTGGCGATGGGCTGCTGGACCCCGGTCGAGCGCTTTGGATTCGATCCGTCGCTGGAATGGCATGCCGAGCTGCTGGCCGCTGATGGCAGCGCCTTCCGCGTGCACCATCGTGGGCAGGCGCTGGGTGATGTGCAGTGGTCGCTGCTGGGCCGCCACAACGTGCTCAATGGATTGGCCGCGCTGGCCGCCGCGCATGCAGTGGGCGTGGCACCTGCCCAGGTTATTCCGGCGCTGGCACGCTTCCGCAGCGTCAAGCGCCGCATGGAAGTGATCGGCAGCCATGACGGCATCACCGTCTACGACGATTTCGCCCACCATCCGACTGCGATCGCCACCACGCTGGAGGGCCTGCGTTCCAAGGTGGGTGATGCGCGCATCGTGGTCGCGATGGAGCCGCGCAGCAACTCGATGCGGCTGGGCGCACATGCGCAGGCGCTGGCTCCCTCGCTGGCGCTGGCCGATGAAGTGGTGTTCCTGCATCGCCCGGAACTGGCCTGGGATGCTGCGGCGGTGATCGCCGCGGTGCGTGGCGAAGCCCACGCGGTGCCCGATACCGACGCATTGCTGGCGCAGCTGCAGGCCAGCGCGCGCAGCGGCGACCACGTGGTATTCATGTCCAACGGTGGCTTCGACGGTGCCCCGCGCCGCTTCCTCGCCGCGCTGCAGGCCCGATGAGCGGCGACGGCTCGCTGCCGCTGTTCCCGCTGCACACCGCGCTGGTACCGGGTGCAGCGGTAGGCCTGCGCGTGTTCGAGCGGCGCTATCTGGACCTGGTCCGCGACAGCGGCCGCAGTGGTGAGGGATTTGGCGTCTGCCTGATCCTCGAGGGCGAGGAGGTCGGCGCACCGGCGACACCGGCCGCCTTTGGCGTGCAGGTACGCATCGAAGACTTCGATGTCGGCGCCGACGGCGTGCTGCAGCTGCGCCTGCGCGGTACCCGTCGCTTCCATGTCGAGCGCACCCGCGTGCGCGACAACGGCCTGGTGGTGGCTGACGTGCGCTGGTGCGAGGAAGACCCCGATGACGAACTGCGGCCGCAGCATGCACTGCTGGCCACGGTGCTGGGGCACATCATCGAGCAGGCCGGCGAGGCCTATGCGCCGGCCAATCCGGCGCTGCTGGACCAGGCCAGCTGGGTCGGCTGGCGGCTGGCCGAGCTGCTGCCGCTGAGCGAGCAGCAGCGCCTTCAGCTGCTGCAGATGGACGATCCGCACCAGCGGTTGCAGCAGCTGCTGGGCTGGATGCCGTAGAAGCCATCCATGTAGGGCGTGGATCTGCTGTAGAGCCGAGCCCATGCTCGGCTTGATGGATCCCGCGAAGAGCAGCCGAGCATGGGCTCGGCTCTACACTGGGTGATCGCGACCGGTACCGGTCAGGGCGTGGTGGTCTTCAACCGCAGCACCGGCAACCCGGTTTCGCTGTGCACGTCCTCGCGCTGCGGCAGGTCCTGCACGGCGTCCTTTACGGCATTCAATGCCGGGTCGACGCCACGCAGCGGGTGCCACATGCCGATCCACTCGAAATGGCGTTCGTAGCGCAGGGTCTGTGCACTGCCCAGCCACAGCGGCGTGTTGCCCGGCTGCAACTGCGCAGGGGCCGGCCACAGGCGCAGTACGTAGCGCTCATCACGGTGTGTACCCGGGCGTACCATCAACAGCGCTTCCACGCGGGTTTCCAGCGTCGCCGGCAGTACCGGCAGTTCATCGGCGCCGGTGTTCTTGTCCAGCATCAGCAGCGCCTGCTGCCAGCCAGCCTGCTCCTGCCGCTTCCAGCCGCGCGCTTCCAGTTGCGCCTGCAGCGGTGCCAGCGGACCGGCCACCTGTACGTCCAGCGGCCAGCGCTGGTCGTCATCGAACTCGTTGCGGCGCGCCGGCAGTGTCGCCCAGTCGTGCTGCCACCAGGCCTGCGTGTCCATTGCCTGCGGGGCCGGCAAGGTCGGCTCGAAGCGTTCCAGCTTCACCGGGATGTTGCGCGGTGCGTACCACATCGCGGCGACGGCGAAGACGCCGTAGAACAGCCATGCCACCGGCTTCACCCAGAACGAGCGGTTGAAGCGGCGGCGGTAGGCGATGCCCAGCACCAGCAGCCAGAAGGTGCCGAACAGCATGCCGCCGATCACATCGCTCAGCCAATGCGCGCCCAGGTACAGGCGCGAGAAACCGATCAGGCTGACCACGATGCCCGACACCAGGTACGGCCAGACGCGGGTACGGCCGGGCATCTCGCGGGCGATCAGCACCGCGAAGAAGCCGAAGGTGATGGTGGCCATCGTCACCGACACCGACGGGAAGCCGAAGCCGCTGCTGGCGTCGACCGGGCGCACAACATCGACGGTAGCGCCGAGCAGCATGGTCAGCGCCAGGCCGAAGGCCAGCGCGGCCAGCCAGTGCGCGGCCGCCATCCAGCGCCGGCGCCAGACCAGGTAGCCCATCGCCGCCGCAGTGGCCGGCAGCAGCACCTGCCAGGCGCCCAGCGACGCCAGCGCGGCCATCGGGTAATCGGCCAGCGGGTTGCGCAGGGCCAGCATTGCCTGGTGTACCAGCAGGTCGATCGCCAGTGGCTCGCCATGCGCGACCACCACGGTCAGCAGCGCGAACCAGCCCCAGCCCAGCACCAGCAGCATCAGCGCCAGCATCGCCAGCGGCACCGACTCGCGCCGCTTCGGATCCAGCACGCCGACGGTGTAGCGGCCCAGCGTCGGATGGCGGTTGGACCAGTCGAGCAGGCGTGCCAGCCAGTTGTCCATGCGCGCGGCCGACCAGCGGTAGCCGTACAGCACGAGGGCCCAGACCAGGCCAAGGATCACCGCCAGCAGGCCGACCACCACCACCAGCCGACCGGCTACTGCGGCCACCGCGTCATAGGCCTCGCCAAGAATCCAGCCGGGGGCCAGGAACAGCACCGCCCATGAAATGCTGGCGATACCACTGGCCTGTACATAGCGGCTGGCTGGCATCTTCATCATGCCCGCGATGGCCGGCACGAACGGCCGGATCGCGCCGACGTAGCGTGCCACCAGAATGCTCTTGAACGCGTTGCGGCGGAACAGGTTTTCGCCGCGGTCGAGCAGCTGCGGGTAACGGCTGAACGGCCACACGCCACGCAGGCGGTCGCCCCAGCGGCGCCCGATCCAGTAACTGATGCCATCGCCGGCGAATGCGCCCAGTGCGGCCGCCGCCACCGCGTAAGGTCCGGAGATCTGGCCCAGGCCGATGAACACGCCCACCGCAAATAGCAGCGGCAGCGCCGGCACGATGGCGCCGAGAATGATCACCGCATCGCAGAAGGCGATGAGGAAGATAACGGCACCCGCCAGCACGGGGTGAGCGGCAATCCACGCAAGCGTGGCGTCGATCCATGAAGAGTCCATTGCCCGATTATAGGGGCGTGAAGGTGACTGGTTCCCAGCCGCTTGGTGACCGTTTGCAACCGGCGCCATCGCCTAGAATGGGCCCATGCCGCATACGCCAGACACGCCACCACATGCTTTGAAGGCCGACAGCTTCGGTCGCATCCTCCGTGTGGAAGGGCCTGCCGGCCCCTTCGTACGCCGTGACCTGGGCGCCACGCCGCTGTGGTTGCGCCTGCCGGCCTGGTGGCTGGCCCGCCGCGAAGCGCGCGCGCTGCGCCATATCCATGGCATGGCCGACGTGCCGCAGCTGCTGGCGTGGAATGGGCATCATCTCGACCGCAGTTTCATGGCCGGCGACGCCATGTACCAGCGCCCACCGCGTGGCGACCTGGCCTGGTTCCGCGCCGCGCGTCGGCTGCTGCAGCAGCTGCATCGGCGCGGCGTGGCCCACAACGACCTGGCCAAGGAAGCCAACTGGCTGGTGACCGAAGACGGCCGCCCGGCATTGATCGACTTCCAGCTGGCAGTGATCGGCAACCCGCGCTCGCGCTGGATGCGCCTGCTGGCCCGCGAGGACCTGCGCCACCTGCTCAAGCACAAGCGCATGTACTGCCGTGGGTCGCTCACCCCAGTGGAAAAGCGCGTGCTCAAGCGCACCTCGTGGGTGCGCGAACTGTGGTTCGCCACGGGCAAGCCGGTCTACCGCTTCGTTACCCGTCGCATCCTGCATTGGGAAGACAACGAGGGGCAGGGGCCCAAGCCGTGAGTCCACTGCAGGTAGTGACCGGCCCACCGAGTGCGGGCAGCGTCCTGCGCCCACAGCTGGCCGGTGCCGACTTCGTGCACGCCTGCCAGGCAACAACCCATCGTGATGGGCGCTCGGCCTTGCAGGCCTATCGCGATATGGCCGCGACCATTCCCGGCTGGTTCGATGGGCTGATGGCGCTGCGCAATCGCGGCATGCGCCTGCTCGGCATGAAGCACCTGGGCTCGTTGCGCGCGGTGCAGGATGTTGCGGATCCTCAACCCGGGCAGCGACTGGGCATCTTCACCCTGCAGTCGCTCAGTGACGATGCCATCGTGCTGGAAGACGACGACCGCCACCTGCGTGTGCAGCTGGCCCTGCAGTGGCAGGGCGACGTACTGGAAGTGGCGACCGTGGTGCATACGCACAACGCGTTCGGGCGCGTATACATGCTGCCGGTTGCGCCGGTGCATCAGCTGATCGTGCCGCATCTGCTGAGGAAGCAGGCGCAGGCGTACCGGTAGATCCACGCGATGCGTGGATGCGCCCGCTGACGGCCTTGATGTAGTGCCGGCGACCTTACGGCGTTGCCGGCACTACCTGCTGGCCGATGAAGTTGCGCTTGGCGTCGAAGTCGTAGGCGATCTGCAGCTGGCCTACATCCGGGCAGGCGTGGCAGTCACGCAGCGGCGTGCGGTACAGCAGGCGGATGCCGCCGTTCTCCAGCGGCGTGGCCCCGCCCGACTGCGCCGGTGCGAACGGCGTGGCCTGCGGGTGGTCCTTCAGCAGGGCCTGCACGGCGGGGTCGGCACGCAGGGTGTCGTCCAGCTGCACGGCATCCACATCGATGCGCTTGCCGGTGGCGTCGACCAGGCGGGTGCCCTCGTTGGTGTTGGCGCGGAACGGATACTCGACCGTGGCAATGCCCAGGCCTTCGTTCTCGTGCCAGGCCGTCACGTAGGCCAGCTCGCCGCCGGTGGACAACTGTTCGGCGGCAGCAATGGCATCGGCGCTTGCGCCACCAGCGCGCATCGCATCGCGCAGGCACTCACGCGTGGCTGCATTCCCGCCCTGGCGGCAGGCGTTGAGGTCGCCATCCCACACCACTGCCTCGCTCCAGCGCAGCTTGCCGTCTGCGGCGGCTTTCTCCGCGCTGGGCGTGTCACCGGCCGACGGTTCCTTGCCGGGTTCCGGCGAACGGCCCTGGCAGGCGGTCAGCAGGGCAAGCCCCAGGGCAGGCAGCAACAGGCGGGAACGGCGCATGGCGTGGACCTCGTGCGTTGACTGGAGGCGCCAGTATCGTCAAGGCCGGGTGAACTCCACGTCGGCGCGGCATACTAGCGGCTCATTGCATACGCTGGAGTGTGGAACGTGGGCAGTCTGCAGGGCAAAACGCTTTTCATCACGGGTGCCTCGCGTGGCATCGGCCTGGCCATCGCACTGCGCGCTGCGCGTGACGGGGCGAACGTGGCCATTGCGGCCAAGTCGGCGGTGCCGAACCCGAAGCTGCCAGGTACCATCCACAGCGCGGCCGAGGCCGTTACCGCCGCCGGTGGCCAAGGGCTGGCGCTGAAGTGCGATATCCGCGAGGAAGAGCAGGTGCAGGCCGCGGTTGCGGCCACGGTCGACACCTTTGGGGGCATCGACATCCTGATCAACAACGCCAGCGCGATCTGGCTGCGTGGCACGCTGGATACGCCGATGAAACGCTTCGACCTGATGCAGCAGGTCAATTCGCGTGGCAGCTTCCTGTGTGCGCAGGCCTGCCTGCCGTACCTGCTGCAGGCGCCGAACCCGCACATCCTGACCCTGGCACCGCCGCCGAGCCTGGAACCGAAGTGGTGGGGCGCGCATACCGGCTACACGCTGGCGAAGATGGGGATGAGCTTCGTCACGCTCGGCCTGGCCGCGGAATTCGGCCCGCAGGGTGTGGCGGTGAACGCGCTGTGGCCGCGCACGGTGATCGCCACCGATGCGATCAACATGATCCCTGGCGTGGATGCGGCCGGCTGCCGCACGCCGCAGATCATGGCTGATGCCGCGCATGCGGTGCTGGTGCGCGAAGCGGCGGGCTTCCATGGCCAGTTCCTGATCGACGATGACGTGCTGGCGCAGGCGGGTATCACCGATCTTTCGGGCTACGCAGTGGATCCATCGCGTCCGTTGCTGCCGGATCTGTTCCTGGATTGATCGCGCGTCGCCGGAAGAGGCCGAGGGCTGCGACCTTCGGCCTGCTGCGCTAGAATGCGCGGCTGTAATCGTTTTCAACAGGGATGTGAGCACATGTCACGCACTCTTTCGGTCGCGGCGCTGGTCGCTTCGCTGTCGTTGATCCTCGTCGCCTGCGGTGGCAAGGCACCCGCCGCTGCGGGCGGCGCCGCTGCCTCCGGCACGCCGGACGCCAGCGCGGCGCCGTCCGACCCGCAGCAGCAGTTGACCGCCAAGCTCAACGCCTACATCGGCTGCTTCAACGCGCTTGATTCGAAGACCCACGGCAGCATCGAGTCCTATACGCGCTGGATCAAGGATGTCGCCGCCGGCCCGACCGGTCGCGAGACACAGGTGTACGGTCCGTTCGAGATCAGCGATTACGACATGAAGCAGTGCGATGCCCCCGTGACCGAGGCGATGGCTGCCAAGCCAGTGCTGGCCGAACTCGATGCTGCTGCTGGCCACTACCAGCAGGCGCTGAAGGCACTGGTGCCGATCAGCAAGGACGCGCACGACTACTACGATCGCCAGGACTACGAAGACGACCAGTTCGCCAAGGGCAAGCAGCTGCACGCGCCCCTGATGGTCGCCTTCAAGGATTTCGTGGCTGCCAGCGAAACGTTCAATGCCGAGCTGGAGCGCCAGAACGACACCGCCCAGCGCGAGCAGCTCAAGGCACTGGAGCAGGCCGAGGGTCGCACGCGCGAGTACTACCGCCTGGCGATGATGCTGGAAGCCAAGGCCATCATGGATCTGATGAGCGAGGATGATTTCGATCAGGCCAAGGCCCGCGAGCGTCTGGATGCGTTCAACCGCATTTCCGACGAAGCGCATGCGAAGGTGGCTGACCAGGAGCCGGGCAAGCTGGACTGGAACAGCTTCGAGCGCGAAGCCGAGAACTTCCGTCGGGAAGGCAAGGAGCGGCTGCACCGGGTCAGCAGCAAGACGCCCTACAGCGATTTCGAACGGCGTATGCTGGATTCGCCCTCGATGGCGCCGCGCGGCTCTGCCAGCAAGCTGATGCAGGAATACAACTCGCTGGTTTTCCAGAGCAACCGCCAGTAATCGCAGCGTCCGTCGTGTCATTTGTGTCGCAATCGAACAGGTCGATTGCGACGCATCGCATCGCACACTTCCGAACGGCAGGGCCTTTGCGAGGCCGCCGATGCGGGTGCTTGCGTCATGCGCGAGGATATCTACCGCCTCTTTCTGCAAGGAATCGATTTGAACGCTTCTGTACGCCTGCTTCCCCTTCTTCTGCTCGGCACGCTGGTCGGTACGGCCGGTTGCGACAAAGTGCCGGGGCCGGCGGCGGCCGATCCCGGCCTGGAGAAGGTCAACGCCTACATCGAGTGCTACAACGGCGTTGAACAACCCATCCACGAAGGCTTCCAGACCTACACCGGCTGGATGAAGGATCCCGAAGCCGGTCCGACCGGCAAGGAAACGCAGCCGCGCTCACCGGGCAAGGTGCTGTCGCACCGCGTGGAGTACTGCGGCCAGGCGCTGACCGATGCGCTGGCAAAGAACCCGTCTACCGCGCTGGATGCACCGGCGCGTGACTACCAGCAGGCCTTCCAGTCGCTGTACGCGCTGATCGAACGCGCCGACGGCTACTTCACCCGTGAGGACTATCGCCGCGATGGTGGTGAAGGCCTGCGCAGCCAGCACGCGCCGTTGATGCAGGCCTATGCCGGGTTCTTCAAGGCCAGCGAGGCACTGGATGCGGCACTGGAGAAGAACGAGAACGATCGTCGCGCGGCACAGCTGAAGCAGATCGAGGAGAGCGAAGGCCGTTCGCTGGCCTACTACCATCTGCGCCTGCTGGGCGATGGCAAGCAGCTGGCCATGGCCTTCCAGGGCGACGCACCGGATCTGGCGGCGTTGCGCGTACAGCTGGCCGATTACCAGGCGCTGGTGACGGAAATCCAGAACTCCGGGGTGGGCAAGGACGACCCGATGTGGGGCCACGTGCAGCGTTCAGCGGACAAGCTGGTACGCACCGCCGGGCGCGGCGTGGAGCGTCTGCAGCAGGGCAAGCCGATCACCGCCGAAGGGCTGGCTGCCGAGCGCAAGGCCTCCGGCAGCTGGGACACCTCGGCGCCGGAAGGTGCGCAATCCACTCTGCTGGACGCCTACAACGATCTGGTCTCCACCAGCAACCGCCTGCGATGAGCAGCGCGCGCATCCATGCATAAGCGCCAAGGGTAGTGCCGGCCGCTGGCCGGCATGCGCCTCAATGGTTGAACGGATCCGGTAGCTGACCGCCGCACTTGCGGCAATACCGTGCATCCGGCTCGTGGCCTTCCAGCCCACACTCCGGGCAGCCACGCGCATCGCGGCGCGCGGCCTGCTCGGCTTCACGCATGGTGCTGGCCAGTTCGGCGGTGTAGATGCCGGTGGGCACGGCGATGATGCTGTAGCCGATCAGGATCAGCACCGAGGTGACGAAGCGGCCGAGCACGGTCTGCGGCACGATATCGCCGAAGCCGACCGTGGCCATGGTCACCACCGCCCAGTACATGCTGGCCGGGATGTTGGTGAAACCGTGGTCGGGGCCCTCGATCACGTACATCAGCGCACCGGCGATGATGGTGATGGTGATCACCGTGAACAGGAACACCAGCACCTTGCGCCGGCTGCGCCACAGCGACGTCATCAGGACGCCGCTTTCCTCGATGTAGCGGGTCAGCTTCAGGATGCGGAACACGCGCAGGATGCGCAGCGCACGCACCACCAGCAGGCTCTGCGCGCCCGGGATGAACATCGACAGATAGGCAGGCAGGATCGACAGCAGGTCGATGATGCCCCAGATGCTCACCGCGTAACGCAGCGGGCGCTTGACCACCGCCAGGCGCAGCAGGTACTCGGCGGTGAAGATGATGGTGAAGCCCCATTCCAGGATGTACAGGCCGGTGGACCACTCGGCATGCAGGTGCTGCACGCTGTCGATCATCACTACCAGGATGCTGGCGACGATCGCCACCACCAGGATCAGGTCGAAGTTGCGCGAGGGCCGCGAGTCATGGCGGTAGATGATGTCGAACCACCGACGGCGCCAGCCGGTCTCGGTGGCGGGGTTGAGCTGGGGGGCGGAAAACGGTCGCATGGGCGCATTGTGCCGCAGGGGTTCCGGCGCGAGAATGGGCGTTCCTGAACCCTGCCGACTGCCATGACCGCCGCGACCGATCCGCTGATCTCCCTTTCGCACTATTACCTGCCGGTCTACAAGCCCCGCCAGGTGGTACTGGAGCGAGGCCAGGGCGCCCGCGTATGGGACAGCCAGGGCCGTGAGTTCATCGACCTGGCTGCCGGCATCGCCGTGTGCGGCCTGGGCCACAACGATCCGGACCTGGTGGCCGCGCTGGTCGAGCAGGCCGGCAAGCTCTGGCACACCAGCAACGTGTTCTACAGCGCACCGCCGCTGCACCTGGCCGAGGAACTGGTGAAGGCCAGTCGCTTCGCCGAGCGGGTGTTCCTGTGCAACTCCGGCGCCGAAGCCAACGAAGTGGCGATCAAGATGGTCCGCAAGTGGGCCTCCAGCCAGGGCCGCCCGGCCGACAAGCGCGTCATCATCACCTTCCGTGGCAGCTTCCACGGCCGCACGATGGGCGCGGTGACCGCTACCGCCCAGCCGAAGTACCAGGAAGGCTACGAGCCGCTGCCTGGCGGCTTCCGCTACATCGATTTCAACGATGAGGTGCAGCTGGAAACCGCGATGGCCGCCGGCGACGTGGCGGCGGTGATGCTGGAGCCGATCCAGGGCGAGGGCGGCGTGATGCCGGCCAAGTCCGGTTTCCTCAAGCGCGTGCGTGAACTGTGCGACCAGCACAACGCACTGCTGGTGCTGGACGAGATCCAGGCCGGCATGGGCCGTACCGGCACGCTGTTCGCGCACTGGCAGGATGATGTGGTGCCGGACATGGTCACCCTGGCCAAGGCACTCGGTGGCGGCTTCCCGATCGGCGCGATGCTGGCCGGCCCGAAGGTGGCCGAGACCATGCAGTTCGGCGCGCACGGCACCACCTTCGGCGGCAACCCGCTGGCTGCTGCGGTGGCCCGCGTGGCGCTGCGCAAGCTGGCCTCGGCAGAGATCGCCGCCAATGTCAGCCGCCAGTCGAAGGCACTGCGCGATGGCTTTGCCCGCATCAATGACGAGTTCGGTGTGTTCAGCCAAGTGCGCGGCCGCGGCCTGATGCTGGGCGCGGTGCTGGGCAAGGACTTTGCCGGCCAGGCCGGGGCGATCCTCGACCATGCCGCCGAGCACGGCCTGCTGACCCTGCAGGCCGGCCCGGACGTGTTGCGCTTCGTGCCGTCGCTGAACATCACCGACGAAGAAGTGGCCGAAGGCCTCAAGCGCCTGCGCGCAGCGATTGCTGCGTTCATCGCCGCGCGCTGAGGCCCCGGCGCTGGGGTCGGATCCCTCTCCTGCGGAGAGGGCTCTGACCCCGATCAGCCCACCGCGTAACGCTTCAACACCTTGCCCAATCCACGGCCATCGCGCACGGTTTCCGCGTGCAGGCCGGCGGCGCGTGCGCCGCGCACATTGGCGAACAGGTCATCGACGAACAGCGTGCGCGAAGGCGCCACGCCGAGGGCCTCAAGCGTGCGCAGGAAGACCTCCGGTGCGGGTTTGCGCAGGCCGAAATCGGCGCTGCAGAACACGCGTCCCTGCAGCGCAGGGAACAGTTCCGGCAGCAGGATGGGCAGCGCCTGCACCATCAGCGCGCCATTGTTGGTCAGTACCGCCAGTGGCAGCTGCAGGACCTGCAGCCGCTGCAGCACCGCGTGCTGCGGATGGCTGGCCGCCTGGCGTGCGGCGATCCAGCTGGGTACATCGACGGTCCTGCCCAGGCACTCCCCCAGCCGCGCCAGATAGGCCGGACCCTGCAGCGTGCCGTTGTCATGCGCCGCTTCCAGTCCGCTGTCGAACAGCGCCGCCTGCACTGCGGCAGGGGTAACATCCAGTACCTGCGCCAGGTGCAGCACGCGCTGCGCGCGCTGGTACTGCACCAGCACGCCATCCACATCCAGCAGCAACAGGTCGATCCGCATCGGTCGAGCATGCCATTGCAGTGAGTGCGCGAGGAACCCTGGAGTGGGCATGCGACAGACGGTCGCAGACGCGGCCGCAGGGGCCTGCCTAGAATGGCGCTTGAATCCGCAGGAGAGGCAACGATGAAGGCTTGGTGGGTGGCAGTGGGACTGGGCGCGCTGATGCTGGCGCCGTCGGCGATGGCGCGGGTGTGTGCAGTGAACATCGACAGCACCGACCAGATGAGCTTCAGCACTCGCGAGATCAAGCTTGCCGCCGACTGCACTGCCGTGGACCTGACCCTGCGCCACACCGGCAAGCTGGCCGCTACCGCGATGGGCCATAACTGGGTGCTGACCCGCACTGCCGATTACCAGCCGGTGGCACTGGCAGGCATGCGCATGACACTGGCCGACAGCTACCTGCCGAAGGCTGACAAGCGCGTGCTGGCGCACACCAAAGTAATTGGTGGTGGCGAGATCACGCGCGTGCGCTTTTCCACCCAAGGCCTGCAGAAGGGCGGCGACTACACCTTCTTCTGCTCGTTCCCCGGCCACTTCGCGATGATGAAGGGCAAGTTCGTCTTCGGTTGAAAAAAGGGGACGGAGGGGATTGAGTCGTTTGTGCATAAACGACTCAATCCCCTCCGTCCCCTTTTTGTGCCAACCAAGGTTGGCACCTACCAGAGGGTGTCTCAGCCCTTGGCGGCCTTGAATGCTACGCGTGCGGCGGCGAGGGTGGCCTCGATCACGGCATCGTCGTGCGCGCTGGACAGGAAACCGGCCTCGTACGCCGACGGCGCCAGGAACACGCCCTGCTCCAGCATCGCGTGGAAGAAGCGGTTGAACGCTGGGATGTCACAGGCGGTGGCCTGCGCATAGGTCTCCACCTTCTCATCGGTGAAGAACAGCCCGAACATCGCGCCCACGCGGGTGGTGGTCACCGCCACGCCGGCTTCGGCGGCGGCCGCTTCCAGGCCGGCGCACAGGCGTGCGGTGCGCTCGGCCAGGTCGGCGTGGAAGCCCGGCTGCTGGATCAGCTCCAGCATCGCCAGGCCAGCGGCCATCGCCACCGGGTTGCCGCTCAGCGTGCCGGCCTGGTAGATCGGGCCGGCCGGGGCGATCTGCTGCATGAGCTCGCGGCGACCGCCGTAGGCGCCCACCGGCATGCCGCCGCCGATGATCTTGCCGAAGGTGGTCAGGTCCGGGGTGATGCCGTAGTGCCCCTGCGCACCGCCGAGGGCAACGCGGAAGCCGGTCATCACTTCGTCGAAGATCAGCAGCGCGCCGTGTTTCGTGCACAGTTCGCGCAGGTGCTGCAGGTAGCCCTCGCGCGGCGGGATGCAGTTGGCGTTGCCGACCACCGGTTCGATGATCAGGCCGGCGATGTCATCGCCCTGCTGCTCGAACAGCGCAGTGGCCGCTTCGAAGTCGTTGTAGGGCAGGGTCAGGGTCAGTTCGCTCAGCCCGGCCGGGACGCCCGGCGAGGTCGGCACGCCCAGGGTCAACATGCCGCTGCCGGCCTTGACCAGGAACGAGTCGCCGTGGCCGTGGTAGCAGCCTTCGAACTTGACGATGCGGTTGCGGCCGGTGGCGCCACGCGCCAGCCGGATCGCCGACAGGGTGGCCTCGGTGCCGGAGTTGACCATGCGCACCATCTCGCACGACGGCACCAGGCGGGTGATGGTCTCGGCCATGGTGACTTCGGCCGCGCATGGCGCGCCGAACGACAGGCCGTTGTCGATCGCCTTCTTCACCGCCTGGCGTACCGCCGGATGGTTGTGGCCGACGATCATCGGGCCCCAGGAGCCGACGTAGTCGATGTAGCGGTTGCCATCGACGTCGTACAGGTAGGCACCGTCGGCGCGTTCAACGAAGAACGGCTCGCCGCCGACCGACTTGAACGCGCGCACCGGCGAATTGACGCCGCCCGGCAACAGCTGCTGGGCGCGGGAGAACAGGGCGTGGGACTGGTCGTGGTTCATGGGGCTTTCCTGGGCATTACGCGAACTGGGCGAGGTAGGCGCGCTGGGTCGCGACCGGGTCTTCGGCGGCGAACACGCTGCTGACCACGGCGACCAGATCGGCGCCGGCGTCGATGATGGGACCGACATTGTCCGGCGTCAGGCCACCGATCGCCACCCGCGGCACGCCCAGTGCGGCGCTTTGCCGCAGCAGGTCGGTATGGGCGCGGCTGGTGGTGATCTTGGTGGTGGTCGGGAAGTACGCGCCGAAGGCCACGTAGCTGGCGCCGGCGGCCACGGCCCTCTCGGCATTGGCCAGCTGGTCATAGCAGGAGGCGCCGATGATGGCCTCGGGGCCGAGCAGGGCGCGCGCGCTGGGGATGTCGCCGTCGGTGCCGCCCAGGTGCACGCCCGCCGCGCCCACGGCCTTGGCCAGCGCCGGGTCGTCGTTGACGATCAGCGGTACGCCGTGGTCTGCGCACAGTGCCTGCAGCGCGGTGGCCTGCTCCCGCCGCAGCGCGTCGCTTGCGGTCTTGTTGCGGTACTGCAGCCAGGTGGCGCCCGCGGCCAGCAGCGGCGCGGTACGGGCCAGCAGGCGTGCGGTATCGGGCTCGTCCGGGGTGATCAGGTAGACGCCGCGGGGCGCCGGGGAAGCAGAAGTCATCGATGGCTACCGGTGAGTGGACCGCGATGGGACAATGGCGGCCCGTGAATCCAGTCCTGATTATCCGATGAGCGATGCCACCCCCACCACCTTGCGCACCTGGATGTGCGTGGTCTGCGGCTTCCTGTACAGCGAAGCAGAAGGCTTGCCGGAGGAAGGCATCGCGCCAGGGACGCGCTGGGAGGACATTCCCGAGACCTGGACCTGCCCGGATTGCGGGGTGACCAAGGCCGATTTCGAGATGGTCGAGGTCGATGGATGAAGGCAGGCGTGGACTGTCGGTCCACACACCGACTCCCTCAATGCAGCCGCGGCATCGGCCCGCCGAGGTCGATCAGCTTCTCGCGCAGCCACTGCGCGTCGCTGGCTTCCGGGTTGCGCTTCAGGTACTGGCCCAGATCGTGGCGGGCACCGGCCAGGTACTCCAGCTGCAGGTAGGCCAGGCCGCGGTCGCGCAGCGCATCGTCCTGCTCCGGGGCCAGCTTCAGCAGGCGGTCGGCACTGCGCGCGGCGCGGTCCCACTCGCCGGCTTCGGCATACACGCCGTGCAGGTTGCGCAGCATGCGCATCAGGATCGCGCGCGCGGGTGCCGGGTCGAGGATCTGCGCCAGCACCTGGTCGTCGGGCATCTGCCCGCCCAGGTGTGACTTGGCCCGCTCGCGCAGTTCGTCCACGTCCAGCGGCCGGCCGCCGTTGAACGGGTCCATCACCAGCACGCCGTCGTCCACCGGCAGTCGCACCAGGAAGTGGCCGGGGAAGGACACGCCATCGAGCGGAATACCCAGCCGGCGCGCGACTTCCATCTGCACCAGCGCCAGCGAGATCGGGTTGCCCAGGCGGCGCTCGAATACCTGGTTGAGGTAGCTGTTGCGCGGGTCGTAGTACTCGTCGTGGTCGCCGCTGTAGCCCAGCTCGTCGAACAGGTGGCGGTTGATCGCCGCCATCTTCAGCGGGCTGTTGTCGATGCTCTCCACTTCCGAGCGGAGGTGCTCGACATGGCTCTGGATCAGCGCGTCGTAGGTGGACGGCTGCAGATCGGGGTATTCATCGCGCGCGATCAGCAGCGCGGTCGGCAACAGTGGCAGCGCCTCGTCTTCGAGGTCGGCCAAGGCATCCCAGTCGGGGAGTGTGATCCGGTCCTGCATGGCCACAGACTGGCGTCATTCGCAGGCGGTTTCAAGCGGTGTCGCGTGAAAAATTCAGGGGTCAGATCCCTTTCGCTTGCGAAAGGGATCTGACCCCGGTCGGGTTGGATTGCCGGCCAGCGGCCGGCACTACCGTTATTTTTCGATGCCCGGACCGAATTTCAGCTCCGTGCCGTCCTTGAGCTGCAGCTTCTCGGCCTGGCCGGCGTTGAGTTCCAGCACATAACGCGCCGGGCCGCCGCTGGGATAGGGCGGGCACATGTCGCCGGCCGAGCACGGCGGTACGTCGCGCTGCTGGCTGACCAGCTTGCGCTGGCTGTCGAAGTAAAGGATGTCCAGCGCGATCTTGGTGTTCTTCATCCAGTACGCCTGCATTTCCTCGCGGTCGTGGATGAACAGCATGCCGTGGTCGGCCGCCATCTGGTCGCGGAACATCAGCCCGCGCGCGCGGGTTTCATCGTTGGTGGCCAGCTCGACCTGGTAGCGGGCGCCGTCCAGCTCGACCCAATGGCGGGCCGCGTCGGTGGCGCAGCCGGCCAGGGCCAGCAGCGGAAGCATCAGCAGCGAACGCAACAGCGACATTGTCAGGATCCTTGGGAAGGGTCAGAGCACGACCGGCGGCTCGCCACCGACGATCACCACATCGGCGCGACGGCGCGCGAACAGGCCGACGCAGACCACGCCCGGCAACTGGTTGAGCTCGCGCTCCAGCTTTTCCGGATCGGTGATCTGCAGGTTGTGGATGTCCAGGATCTGGTTGCCGTTGTCGGTGACCACGCCCTCGCGCCAGGTCGGCTGGCCGCCGGTCATGTCGCGGATCTGGCGGGCGACCAGGCTGCGCGCCATCGGGATCACTTCCACCGGCAGCGGGAACTTGCCCAGCACCGGCACCTGCTTGCTCGGGTCGACGATGCAGATGAAGCGCTCGCTGGCCTCGGCAATGATCTTCTCGCGGGTCAGTGCGGCGCCGCCGCCCTTGATCAGGCACTTGTTCGGGTCGCACTCGTCGGCGCCATCGACGTACAGCGACAGGTTGCCACTGTGGTTCAGCTCGATCACCTCGATGCCGTGCTGCTTCAGGCGTGCGGTGCTCTGCTCGGAGCTGGACACGGCGCCCTTGATGCGGTGCTGGATGCGGGCCAGGGCATCGATGAAATAGGCCACGGTGGAACCGGTGCCGACACCGACGATCATGCCGTCTTCGACGTACTCGATGGCTTTCTCGGCGGCCAGGCGCTTGGCTTCGGACATGGGAAGAACTCTCAGGCGGGGAATCAGGATTTCTTTTCCAGCGACAGCAGCAGCTTCCACTGCGCGGCGGTCACCGGGAACACCGACAGGCGATTGCCCTTGGCAACCAGCGGGAAGCCCTCGCCGAGCTCGTCAGCGTGCAGCTTGATCTCGTCCAGCGCGATCACCTGCTTGAGCTTGCGGTCGAAGGCCACGTCCACCAGCATCCAGCGCGGGTTTTCGCGCGTGCTCTTGGGGTCGTGGTAGTCGGATTTCGGGTCGAACTGGGTGTCGTCCGGGTAGGCTGGGCTGGCGACGGTGGCCAGGCCGACGATGCCGGGCACCTTGGTGTTGGAGTGGTAGAACAGGATGCCGTCGCCCACCTGCATGCCATCGCGCATGAAATTGCGCGCCTGGTAGTTGCGCACCCCGTTCCAGGGTTCGACCTTGACCTTTGCCAGGTCATCGATGGAGAAGGCGTCCGGTTCGGACTTCATCAGCCAGTAGCGCTTGCGGGCGGTCATGCGTTCACGGGGGCAGCGGAGGGGAACAGGGTGCCGTCTTCGGTGCAGATCGCATCCACCGGCACGTCCCACGACGCCACCGGCAAGGACTCGACCTGCTGCACCGCGAACGCAGCACCGACCAGCCAGGGCGGCGCCGGCCGGTCGTGGCGGAAGGCGAAGCTGCGATCATACCAGCCGCCCCCCATGCCCAGCCGGCGGCACTGTGCGTCGAAACCCACCAATGGGGTCACGACCAGCGCCATCCGTTCCGGTTCCAGGGTGTCTTCCACGGCCACGTCCGGCTCGGGGATGCCATAGCGGTTGCTGGTCAGCGGATGCCCGGGCCGCCATGGTGCGAAGCGCAGCACGTCGCCGGCCAGCACCGGCAGGCAGTAGGTGAGTCCTTCGGGCAGCTGCAGCTGCCAGCGGTGCAGGGCGATTTCGCCATCCAGCGCCCAGTAGCCGGCCACGGCGCCTTCGCGCGGGGCGAACGGCAGGGCGAGCAGGGCATCGGCAAGCGATTCGGCGGCGGCGATGCGCTTACCAGCGTTAAGGTCACGGCGGCGTTGCCGCAGGTCGTGGCGCAGGGCCTGGCGCGGGTCGGTCATGGCAGCGAGCGGCAAGGATCAGCCGTCATTGTGCCGGAAAGAACAAGGGCGACGCCCGAAGACGCCGCCCTTGCTGGAATATTGCATTCTCCGCAATGTCGATGCATGCGAAACGACCTTGAACCCGGGGGCTCAAGTGGGAACGCTGGAGAACCATCGGGCTTCCCGCTACAAGGCGGACCTGCACTCCCGGCGCTGTCGCGCTCCCGGTGTCGTTCTTAAGGGACAAGGCGAATGTTTGCACATGCCGTCGAGTACCGCAGAGAACGCGTGGCCATTATAGCCAGCACGCAGGATCTGGATAGGCCGTTCGTCGGCAACAGTCCGTGCCAATTCAGACAAGCAAAAAGGGGACGGAGGGAATTAAGGCGTTTCCAGCACGGAAGGGGCGAATGCGCCTTAATTCCCTCCGTCCCCTTTTTCTATGGGGTGCCGTCGATGGCGCGGTCCAGGCGCCGGTTCAGGTCGGCCAGCGTCTGCTGCAGCGCCACGGCCTGGCGGGCGTTCTCGTCGCGCAGCAGCTGCAGTTCGTGGGCCAGGTTCAGCGCGGCCAGCACGGCGACGCGGTCGACGGCGGCCATGCGGTTGCTGCCGCGGATCTCGCGCATGCGCGCATCGAGCAGGCGCGCAGCAGCCATCAGGCTGTCGCGTTCGTCGCCGCCAACGCCCACGGTGTATTCACGATCGAGGATGCGGACACTGACCGGTTCGGCGCTCATGTGTGCTGCTCCAGGGATTTGAGCCGGCTGATCATCGCTTCCACCCGCGAGCGCGCCTGTTCGTTCTTGGCCAGCAGCGTCGAGCGCTCGGCCACCAGCTGTTCCTGCTGGTGGCGCAGGCTGCGGTTCTCCTCGGCCAGGCGCTGGTTGCGTTCAAGCAACGCGTCCACGCGGGCGGCAAAGTCCTGCAGCTGGGCAAGGGGATCGGCGGGTTCCATGCGGGCACGATAGGCAAGCCGGGTGAGGGCGGTCAAGCGCTGTCGCAGCAAGGCCGGACGGCCACGAGAGGATGACGCAGGGTTGCTACACTACAGGGTCTCACGGGCGCGCGCGTGCGCACCCCGGGTTTCCTTATTCCGAACGAGCCGCACGATGACCGAACTTCCCTCCGTCGACGACGTTACCCGCGCCAGCCAGGCGCTGGGCCTGGGCGCTACCGCTGCCGAGCTGCACGGAGCGCTGTGCGGCTGGCTGGCCGCCGGCGGCGCCCCCGGCAACGATTGGCCGGCGCGCGTGCTGGCCGACGACACCCTGCCACCGGTGGCCGCCGACAGCGTGCTGGGGCAGCTGCTGCAGGCCACCATCAAGCAGCTGGAAGACCGCGACTTCGCCTTCGAACTGCTGCTCGCCGACAGCGACGACGTGTCCGCGCAGGCCGATGCCATGTTCAGCTGGACCCGCTCGTTCCTGGGCGGCTTCGGCCTGGGCAGCGGCGGCCGCCGCCCGGCCCTGTCCGAAGAGGGCGAAGAAGCGCTGACCGACATGGCCAGCCTGGCGCGTGCGTCCAGTGAGGATTTCGAGGCCGGCGGCGATGACGACGACGAAGCCCTGTCGGAGATCGAGGAATTCATCCGCGTGGCGGTGCTGCTGCTGCACGGCGACGTGGTGCTGGCCGCGCGCCATCGGCAGCGCCTGAACTGATGGATATCAAGCAGCGCACCGGCATCGCGGCCGGCGAATACAAGCGTCGCCGCCGCCAGCTGATGGACATGGCTGGCGAGGATGCGATCCTGGTACTGCCGGCCGCAGCCGAGAAGGTGCGCAGCCTCGATACCCATTATCCGTTCCGCCAGGATTCGGATTTCCAGTACCTGACCGGCTTCCCGGAACCGGAAGCGGTGCTGGTGCTGATTCCGGGCCGCCGCCATGGCGAGGCCATCCTGTTCTGCCGCGAGCGCGATGCCGAGCGCGAGGCATGGGACGGCAGCCGCGCCGGCCAGGAAGGCGCGGTAGCGCAGTACGGCATGGACGATGCCTACCCGATCGATGATCTGGACGACATCCTGCCGGGCCTGTTGGAAGGGCGCTCGCGCGTCTACTACCACTTCGGCCGCGACGCCGACTTCGATCTGAAGCTGATCGGCTGGGTCAACCGCGTGCGTTCGCAGGTACGCCACGGTGCGCAGCCGCCACATGAGTTCCTGGAGCTGGGCCACCTGCTGCACGAGCAGCGCCTGTTCAAATCCGGCGCCGAAGTGGCACTGATGCACCACGCCGCACAGATCAGCGTGCGTGCGCATCTGGCGGCGATGAAGGCCGCCAGGGCCGGCATCCACGAGTACGAGCTGCAGGCCGAGCTGGAACGCGTGTTCCGCGCCAGCGATGCGGTGCCTGCGTATTGCAGCATCGTCGGTGCCGGCCGCAACGGCTGCATCCTGCATTACCGCGACAACAACGCGCGGTCGCGCGATGGCGAGTTGGTGCTGATCGATGCAGGTGCCGAGTACCGCGGCTACGCCAGCGACATCACCCGCACCTTCCCGGTGAACGGCCGCTTCAGTGCCGAGCAGCGCGCGCTGCACGACCTGGTCGGTGAAGCGCAGGCGGCGGCGCTGGCCCAGGCCAAGCCGGGCGTGCCCTACGAGGCCGGCCATCTGGCCGCAGTGCAGACCTTGACCGAGGGCCTGCTGCGGCTGGGCCTGCTGAAGGGCACGCTGGAAAAGAATCTGTCCGAAGGCCTGTACCAGCGCTTCTACCGGCACAAGACCGGCCACTGGATCGGATTGGACGTGCACGATGTAGGCGATTACCGCCTCGCCGGTGATTCACGCCTTCTGGAGCCTGGCATGGCGTTCACCATCGAGCCGGGGCTGTACATCGGCGTGGACGACACGACGGTGGAACCGCGTTGGCGCGGTATCGGCATCCGCACTGAAGACGATGTGCTGATCACCGATGACGGTCATCGCGTGCTGACCGAAGGCCTGGCGCGCAGCGCCGATGAGATCGAAGCGGTGATGGCGGGGTAGGGTGTTTTTCTGCAGGGCTTGCGGCCCTGCACCCGCTGCAAGCCGAAGCAACGGCAACGGCCGAAGCAAGAGCGGCATTGCGTGGGATGGCGGGGCGGTGTGGGTGGTCAGGACACGCCGTAAACCCCGCTCCGCGGTCCGGCCCAGCCGCTGGCGGCTGGGCGTTCGGGCGCTTGCGAAGCAGTGCTTCGCAAGCAAAGCGCCCTCAC
>NZ_JAXBQQ020000002.1:0-80275 GCF_047520695.2 Stenotrophomonas sp. AR029
AACCCGTCCATGGGGGCTTGTCCGCGGCATGCATGCCGCGGACAAGCCCCCATGGACGGGTTTACGGCGTCCCATGCCACCGGACCCACCCCGCCGTCGACAGTTTCCTGCGAGCTGTTGGAACAGCAAGGGGTCGGATCCGTTTTCTGAAGGAAAACGGCTCTGACCCCGGAACGCGGCCCGGAAACGAAAACGCCCACCGGGTGGTGGGCGTTTTCGTGGCGTGTTGGCATGCGGCCAACCGGCCGTTACATCACCTTCGACTGCTCCAGCTCCACCTGCAGGGTGCTCGCCAGCTCATCGCGCGACACTTCGAACTGCTGCTCGCGCAGCAGGTCCTTCACCGCCACCACGCCGCGCGCCAGCTCGTCTTCACCGGCCAGCACCACGAAGCGGATGCCCGCCTTGGCCGCGTACTGGAACTGCTTGCCGATCTTCTTCGGCTCCATCTGCACTTCGGTATTGATGCCACCGGCGCGCAGGCGGCGGGCGATGTCCAGCGACTGCGGCATGCCCTGCTCGTCCATCAGCGCCACCAGCGCCTGCACGCTGCTGGCCTCGATGCCATCGATCAGGCCGGCCTCGCGCAGCTGCCAGAACAGGCGCGACAGGCCGATGGAAATGCCCACGCCCGGCAACTTGGACTTGCTGTAGTGGCTGGCCAGGTCTTCGTAGCGGCCGCCCGAGCAGATCGAGCCGATCTGCGGGTGGTCGGTCAACGTTGTCTCGTAGACGGTGCCGGTGTAGTAGTCCAGGCCGCGCGCAATGGAGAAGTTCAGGCAGTACGCGGTTTCCGGCACGCCCAGCGCCTGCACCAGCTGCAGCACTTCGCGCAGTTCGGCCACGCCGGTACGCAGGATCTCCGAAGAACCGGCGTCGGCTTCAAGCGTTGCCAGCTGCGCCAGCGCATCGGCATGGCCCTGCGAACGCACGGCCACAAAGGCCAGGATCTTCTCGACCTGCTCGCCCGGGATGTTGAAGCCCTCGCCCACCAGCGTCTCGCGCACGTAATCGGCGCCGCGCTTGTCCAGCTTGTCCACTTCACGCAGCACCGCCAGCTGGCGCTCGCCTTCGGCCACGCCCAGGCTTTCGAAGAAGCCGCGCATGAGCTTGCGGTTGTTCAGCTGGATGCTGAAGTCGCCGATGCGCAGCTCCGAGAACACGGCGTGGATGACCGCCAGCACTTCGGCATCATAGCGAACGCTCAGGCTGTCCTTGCCGATCACGTCGATGTCGCACTGGTAGAACTCGCGGAAACGGCCGCGCTGGGCACGCTCGCCGCGGTAAACGCGCTGCATCTGGTAGCGACGGAACGGGAAGGTGAGTTCGTGTTCGTGCTCGGCCACGTAGCGTGCCAGCGGCACGGTCAGGTCGAAGCGCAGCGCCATCTCCGGCAGCGAACGGTCGCCCGATTCGGCCGCATTGGCCAGCGCACCGGTGGACTGCACGAAGTACACCTGGCGCTCGGTCTCGCCGCCGGACTTGGTCAGCAGCACATCGGACAGCTCGAACACCGGCGTCTCCACCGGCAGGAACCCGAAGCGCTCGTAGTTGCGGCGGATCACGTCCAGCATGCGCTGGAACGCAATCTGCTCGCGCGGCAGCAGTTCAAGGGTGCCGGGCGGGGTACGGGGCTTGATCACGGGCGGAACTCCTGCTGGAACGGGACGTGGGAGGGGGCGACATTCTAGCGCCCCCGCCTCGGGCAGGGTCGAACGGCCGCTTGAAGTATCATAAGGCCCTCCCCGCCCGCGATACGCCCCCGCAACATGTCACGGCCTTCCGGCGCTCCGCCCGCCACCAACGATCCCGCCTCGCCGTCCTGCACCACGCTGGACTGCCTGCACTGCTCGGTTCGCCACCTTGCGGTGTGCTCGGCGCTGTCGCCCGATGAAGTGCAGGCGCTGGAACAGGTCACCGTTTCGCAGCAGGTCAGCATGGGCAGCACGCTCGCCCGCACGGGTGAAGAACGCGACCATGTCTATACATTGACTGCCGGCGCACTGCGCCTGGTACGCACCCTGGCCGACGGCCGCCGCCAGATCAACGGCTTCGTGCTGCCCGGCGACTACCTGGGCCTGAGCGGCAGCGACCATCACCGCTACGACATCGAAGCCATCGCAGACAGCCGTGTCTGCCGGGTCGCGCTGCCACAGATGAAGGCGCTCCGCAGCCGCTTCCCGCACCTGGAGCGCAAGCTGCTGCAGCGTGCCTGCCAGGAACTGGATGCCGCGCAGGACGCTGCACTGGCGCTGGCACGCCTGCAGCCGGCCGAGAAGCTGGCTGATTTCCTGCTGCGCCTGGCCGCGCGTGAAGCCAGGCTGGGCGGCGACGGCCTGCGCGTGTCGCTGCCGATGGGCCGAGGCGACATCGCCGACCATCTGGGTCTGACCATGGAAACGGTCAGCCGCACCTTCACCAAGCTGCGCCAGCAAGGGCTGATTGCCCTGCCCCACCTGAACGTAGTGGAGATCCTCGACGAGGACGGGCTGCGCACACTGGCTGGTGAAGGGTTGATCTGACCGCACTGCGGTTGATGGGATTGCCGGCCAGCGGCCGGCAACCACATCCATCTCCGATCAACGCAACAACACCTCGCGCAACGCCACGTAATCTGCCGCCAATGGTTCGGCGTGCGCCGGCCGTTGCAACAACGCATCCAATGCCGGCGGCACGGCCACAGGTTCGCCGATCAACGGCTCGACCACGGCCTCGAACTTGGCCGGATGCGCGGTGGCCACCACCGCCCAGTCGCCCTTGGCACCACGGGCGCGCAGGTCCTGCAGCACCTTCACCGCCGTAGCCGTATGCGGGCAGAACAGCTCGCCCGTGCTGGCATGCGCGGCGGCAATGGTGGCCCGGATGGTCACGTCATCCACCGCAAACGCCCGGAAGGCAGCACGCAGTTCGGCATCGTCGCCCTGGTAGAGCCAGCGCAGGCGTTCGAAGTTGCTTGGCGCACCCACGTCCATTGCATTGGCCACGGTGGCCACACTGGCCTGCGGCTGGTAGTCGCCGCCACTGAAGTACGCGGGCAGCACGGCATTGGCATTGGTGGCCAGCACGATCTGCCCGATCGGCACTCCCAGTGCGCGCGCCAGCACCGCGGCCATCGCGTTGCCGAGGTTGCCGGTCGGCACCACCAGGTTGAGCCGGCGACGATGCAACGCGTAGTGGCTCAGTGCCGCATGTGCGTAGTAACTCATCTGCGGCAGCAGGCGACCGAGGCTGATGCTGTTGGCCGAGCTCAGCGGCACCTGTGCCTGCAGTTCGCGGTCGGCCAGCGCCTGCTTGACCATGGCCTGGCAGTCATCGAAGGCACCGGCCACGCGCAGCGCCAGGATGTTGTCACCAAAGCAGCCGAGCTGGTGCGCCTGGCGCGGTGATACGCGACCATCCGGATACAGCACCACCACGCGTACGCCTGGCTGGCGATGGAAGGCCGCGGCAACGGCGGCGCCGGTATCGCCGGAGGTGGCGACGACGATGGTCAGGTCACGGTCCTTGCCGGCCTGCAGCCGCGACAGCGTACCAGCCAGGAAACGCGCACCAATGTCCTTGAACGCCGCCGTCGGCCCATGGAACAGTTCCAGCACGTGGTCACCGTCGCCGAGCGCACGCAGCGGCACCGGGAAGTCGAACGCCTCGCGGCAGATCGACGGTAATCCGGCCTCCAGCGCATCTCCGGCGAAGAACGGTGCCAGCAGGTCTGCAGCGGTATCGGCCAGGGTCGCACCGGCTTCCAGCTCACGTGGCGCCGGCAGTACCTGGGGCACGTACAGGCCACCATCGGGCGCCAAGCCTGCAGCGATGGCCGCACTGAGGCCAACGGCCGGGGACCGGCCGCGGGTCGAAACGAATTGCATGGGTTCAGTATCCAAAGAGGGAGAAGGATTCAGCACAGCCGGGCTCCGGGCGCATCCAGCGGCGACACCCAGGCATCGCTGTCGAAGCCGGCAGCAGCGAATGCCGCCTGCACCGGCGCCGCGGCAGCGTGGGCCTGGTCGGCATCTTCGAACCAGGCGAACACGCTGGGGCCGGCACCGGAGATGCCTGCGCCCATTGCACGGGCTGACAACGCCGCATCACGAGCCGCCTCGAAGCCGCCGATCAGTCCCGCCCGTCGCGGCTCCACCAGCACATCGCGCAGGCCAGCGCGGACCAGCGCCGCGTCGCTGCGATGGCAGCCGCTGAGCACCAGCGCAAGATTCGCACTCTGCGCCACGAATTCACCCAGCGCATAGCTGCCTTGCAGCGCCTGGCGTGCCAGACGGGTTTCCAGCACCGCGTGCGGGTGCACCAGCAGGCTGTGCCAACTGGCTGGCACAGGGATCGGCAGCAGGCGGTCGGCCGTGCACAACGCCAGCCCGCCGAGCAGCAGCGGCCCCACGTTGTCACCATGGCGGCCCCCACTGGCCACGGCCTCGCCGTCCAGCGCAAACGGGTACAGCGCCTCGCGCGCGAGTGGCGCATCCAGCAATGCGTTGGCAGCAACCAGCGCAGCGACGCACGACGCTGCCGAGCCGCCCATGCCGGAGCCGAATGGAATGCCCTTGTCGATCTCCACCGCGAAGCCGAAGTCCAGGTCCAGCCCTGCGCGCAGCGACATCAACGCCGCACCTGCCGTGTTTCCGGCCGCCTCCAGCGGAAGTTCGACCGCACTGCCACGGATCGCCTCGATGCGCACCACCGGCTCATCGATACGCCGCACGCTCACCGTATCGCCAACGCCTGCAATGGCATGCCCCAGAATGTCGAAGCCCACCGCCACATTGGCCACCGAGGCGGGCGCAAATGCACGTGCGATCACAGGCGTGCTCCCTCGCCAGCGGCTACCCGCAGCAGGTCGGCGAACACGCCCGCCGCCGTCACTTCCGGTCCAGCGCCCGGTCCCTGCACCACCAGCGGGTTGTCGCAGTAGCGGCGGGTACGGAACTGCACCACGTTGTCGGTCAGCCGCAGGTTGGCGAAGGCATGGTCGGCCGGCAGTTCCTGCAGGCCCACCGAGGCGCCGTCGGTGCCCAGCCGTGCCACGTAGCGCAGCACCGCGCCACGCGCCCGCGCATCCTGCAGGCGCAGCAGCAAGCTGGCGTCGGACTCGCCCAGCCGCGCCATGAAGTCATCCACGCTGCCGTCGCGCAGCAGTGCCGGCACCAGGCTTTCCACCTGTACCTGTTCCAGGCTGAGCGCGTGACCGGCCTCGCGTGCAAGGATCACCAGCTTGCGTGCCACGTCCACACCGGACAGATCATCGCGCGGGTCCGGCTCGGTATAGCCCATTGACCGCGCCTGCGCGACCAGCTGCGAGAACGGCTGGCTGCCATCGAAGCGGTTGAACAGCCAGGCCAGCGTGCCGGAGAAGATGCCCTCGATGGTCAGCACCTCGTCACCGGTATCGACCAGATCGCGCAGCGTGGTGATCACCGGCAGGCCCGCGCCCACCGTGGCCTCGTAGCGGAAGCGCGCACCACTGGCCGCTGCGGCGGCGCGGATGCGCTGGTAGCGCGGCAGCGGCCCGGCGCCCGCCTGTTTGTTCGGGGTGACCACATGGATGCCTGCCGCCAGCCAGCCCTCGTAGCGTTCGGCCACCTCGGCACTGCCACTGCAGTCGATCACCACCGCATGCGGCAGGTGCGCAGCCAGCAGGTGCTCGGTGAAACGATCAAGATCGCTGGATTCACCCGCGTCCCGCAGGGCCTCGCGCCAGTCCGCGTGCAGGCCGTCCACTTCCAGGCGCATGCGCGAACGCGAGGCCAGCGCACGCAGGCGAAGATCCACATTGGCCTTGGCCAGCAGCTGCGGGCGCGCGGCCAGCAACTGGTCCAGCAGTGCGGCGCCAACGTTGCCGGGCCCGATCACACCGACCGCGAAGGTCTGCGGCGACAGCCAGAAGCCTGCATGCGCCGCGCGCAGCGCACGGGTGGCATCGGCGCTATCCACGGCGACCGAGATGTTGCGCTCGGACGAGCCCTGCGCAATCGCCAGGATGTTCACCTGCGCACGCCCCAGTGCCTCGAACAGGCGCGCCGCCACACCTGGCTGCCCGGCCATGCCGTCACCGACCGCGGCCAGTACGCTGACGCCCTCACTGACCTGTACGCGCTGCACCTGTCCCGCTGACAACTCGTGCGCAAATGCGTGCAGCAGTGCATCACGGCCACGGCCGGCTTCGGCAGCACGCACCACGCAGCAGATTGAATGTTCCGAGGAACCCTGCGAGATCATCACCACCGACACCTGCGCCTGGCGCAGCGCGGCAAACACGCGCTCGGCGGTACCCGGCACGCCGATCAGGCCGGTGCCTTCCAGGTTCAGCAGGGCCAGCCCGGGACTCAGGGTCAGGCCCTTCACCGGCCCGCGCGGCGAGCGCTCGGCGCTGATCCGCGTCCCCGGATGCGCCGGCTGGAACGTATTGCGGATGAAGATCGGCAGGCCGAGGCGGATCGCCGGCGACATCGTCTGCGGGTGCACCACCTTGGCGCCGAAGTACGCCAGTTCGCAGGCCTCGTCGTAGCTCAGCGCTTCCAGCTGCACCGCCTCGGGCACCAGCCGTGGGTCCGCCGACAGCACGCCATCGACATCGGTCCAGATGTGCAGCTCGTCAGCGTTGAACAGCGCGGCAAAGATCGCACCGGAATAGTCGCTGCCGTTGCGGCCGAGGGTGGTGATGCGGTCATCGCGATCGCGTGCGACGAATCCGGTGGCAACCAGGCGCGACTGCGGATGCTGCAGGCGCCACTTGGCCAGGCGGTCGGCACTGGCTTCCCAGTCGACATCCACGCCGAGTTCGCCATGCCCGACCACCAGCACATCGCGCGCGTCGAGTACCGCGCAGTCTTCGCCCAGCGCGCGCAGATGCGTGCCGAGCAGCTGTGCGGAAAACACTTCGCCCAAGCCCTGCACACGGTCCAGCACCTCGCGCGGCAGCTCGCCGATCACCGCCAGCGCGGCCAGCACTTCGGCCAACTGATCGAAGCGGGCGTCGATCCATTCGACCGTCTCGCCCACCTGCTCGCCCAGCAGCGCCACGGCAGCGCCGCGATGGCGTGCGCGCAGGGCATGCCAGGCCTCACGCCAGCCTTGATCGCCCTTGGCCGCCAGCTGGGCCAGTTCGATCAGCGCGTCGGTGACGCCCTTCATCGCCGAGACGACAGTGACCTGCAGCGATTCAGGACGGGCCAGCAGCAGGCCGCCCACATGGCGATAGCGTTCGGCATCGGCCACCGAGGTGCCGCCGAACTTGTGCACGACGGTGAACGGGGCAGCCAGGTCGGCCGGGGCAACGGAATGAGCGGGAGCGTGGGAAGACATGCAGACCTCGGTAGGAGGCCCCGTCGCATGCAGGTGTCGAGTTTCCCCGCCACCTGTAGGGTGCGGGGCCGTGGTTTTCGGGAGTTACACGAAGACGACGGGCCGCACCAGGGCAGTGGTGACGGTGGTGGTGGTAATGGTGGTGATGGTCGCGACCGGCGCAGTCGAACGGCCCGCAATGGCGGGGGCGATCAGGCTGGCGTGGGCGGCATCAAGGACCATGGCGCACAGAAAACACCGTGCGCCCTGCCGCTGTCAAGTGCTGCGATGCAAAAAACCGATGCAGCGATCATCGGCCAACGTGCCGACATTTGGTTGCAACTGAGACAAAGCCGGCATCAGCACGCTTGACGACTGCATTCAGCCGGCATGTTCGGCAATCGCCCGTGGTGTGCGATGCGCATGCGCGCACAGCATCACGCCAGCCACCAGGAACACGATTGCCAGCGCTTCCAGCAGCGAGGGCCAGCGCTGCTGCCATGCAAAGGCGTACAGCAGCGCGAACAGGGTCTCGAACACGATCATCTGGCCAGTCAGGGTCAGTGGCAGCAGGCGGCTGGCACGGTTCCAGAATGCGTTGCCGAGGATCGAGGCCACCACTGCCACGCCGGCGCTGATCGCCCAGAACCCGCTCCATTGCGCCGCCGTATGGCTGCCGGTGTGCCCGATGAAGGCCATCGGCACCAGCAGCAGGGCCAGGCCGCCGGTGGTGACGCCGGTCAGCAGCGACCAGTCATGGCTGGACAGGTCCGGCCTGCGCGCCAGCCAGCGGCTGTTGCCGATCGAATACAGCGCCCACGAGAACAGCGCACCGAACGCGCACAGCAGCCCGATCAGGCGCTGCCGCCACGGGGTGGCCAGGTGCTCGGACATCAGCGCTTCCCACCCCACCAGGGCGACCCCCAGCACGCACAGCCCCAGTGCCGGCAGCAGCTGTTTCAGTGGTACAGCGCCCTGCTCGCGCACGCCAACGAGGGTGACCACCACCGGAATCAGGCCGACGATCAGCGATGCTGCAGCGCCACCGGCCCACTGCACGGCGGTCGCCAGCAGCAGGAAATACACCAGGTTGCCTGCCAGGCTCAGCCACAGCAGGCCGATCCATTCGGCACGGCCCAGCCGCGGTGCCAGCCGCTTCCATCGCGGCAGCAGCAGGGCGACTGCCATCAGGCCATAGACCAGGTAGCGGCCGGCGGACAGTTGCAACGCATTGAACGACTGAAGCACCGCAGGCGCGAGAAAGACCACGCCCCACAGTGCGCCAGCGGCCACGCCATTGGCGATGCCCACGGCCATCGGGTTGTTGCGCATTCGGATTGTCCGGGCGGATGGAACGGGCCGCGCAGTGTAAGCGCTGGCCGCTGGGCGCTCTTGACCCAAGCTGCTGCCTTGTCACCTCTGTAGAGCCGAGCCAATGCTCGGCTGCGATTCACCGTTGTGCAGATAAGGGCAACCGAGCGTGGGCTCGGCTCTACAGATCAGCCGGCCCCCTGCGCCACGCAGCGGGGGTCTGGCCACATTCGCGGCGCAGCGCACGGGTCAGTGCACTCTGTTCGGAATAGCCTGCGGCCAGTGCGATATCGCTGATCGGCGCGGCAGTGGTGCGCAGCTGATGCTTGGCCCAACGCAAGCGGCACGCGCTGAGCCAGGCCTGCGGGCTCAGCCCGAACTCGCGCTGGAACAATGTGTGCAACCGGCTCTCGCTGACACCGACAACTCCGGCCATCCGGGCAACCGGCCAGGCCCGGCCGGGATCGGCCTGCACCGCCGCGCACAGGCCCTGCATGCGCGCGCCACTGCCCGCCGGTGCAAATACCTGCAGCAACTGCGGCAGCAACGCCGGCATCGGCTGCCCTGCCTGCACGGCGGCCAGGCGCTGCCGCAACGCCAGCGGCAGATGCAGCCAGCGCTGGCGGCACAGATGCTCCTGCGTGCCGTCATCCAGCACGCCTGGAGGACAATCAACGATCACGAAACCATTGGGGCCGTCCGCCATCTGGTCATGTGCTTCGCCGGCGGCGACAAATGCCCCCTGCAGCAGGTCCAGCCGGCCGCCGCGCCCTTCCATCTCGAACTGCAGTTCCCCCTGCAGCGGCAGCACCCACTGCGCGTAGTCATGGCGGTCCAGGCCGGTGGCCTGCCCGTAGTGCCGCAGATGGAAGATGGCGCCCATCCGGGCAGTGTGCGCGTGTAACAACGGCCGTGCAAACCGCTGCTATAGTCGATCCGTCATCCAACGCAGGGAGTGCAGGTCATGACCCATCAGCAGCTGTCCCTGGTGCTTGCCACCAGCCTCGGCCTGGCGCTCACCGCCTCGGCCTCCGCGCAGGAACGTACGCCACCGGCCCCGCACTGCATGGACGCGGTCGGCGTCCAGGAAGTGGAGCAGGCTTCATCGCGTTCAATCGCTCTGCGAGCCGCCTCGGGCCAGGCCTATCGGATCGACTTCAGCGAAGAGTGCCCCGGCGTCCGCGGTGCCACCACGCTGAAACTTGAAGCACCCGCCGGCTGGGCCTGCGGTCGCCCCAGCGAGCGTGTGGTGGTCGATGGCCGCAGCTGCGCGATCAGCGCGGTGACCCCCGTGCAGGATCGCGACTACGCCAGCGTGGCCCGCGACAGCGACCGCCTGCGCATGGCCACCCTGCCCGCCCTGACCATCCGCGAGCGCAGGGACATCCGCCGCAGTTTCGGTGGTTCGCCGTCGTACTGCTTTGCCACGCGCAACGTGCGCGCGTGGTCGTCCGACCCGCAGGGCATGCTGGTGGAGACCAATCCGCATCGCAATGGGGGTCACCGCTACTATCGCGTGGAGCTTGGCAGCCACTGCCGCCAGCTCGACCGTGCGCCACAGCTGAGCTTCCACTCCGGCATGCAGAACGGCCTGATCTGTGGCAATCCGGGCGATCGCATCCTCACCGCCGGATTCGAGAATGGTGACCTGCGCAACGACGCCCTGGCGCCGCTGCCGCAGTACACCCGCGGCGGCTGCACGATCCAGGCGGTCTATCCGGCTTCCAGCCAGGCGTCGAACTAACCGTCGACGCCGAGGAACGCGAACGGTGCGCTGGGCACGAAGTGGCCCAGCGCGTCGCCGGAAAAGGTATTGCGCTGGTCCGGACCGAGATCGAGCTTGAGCACCTTGCCGCCGAAATCCACCTTGTTGAGGTCGACCCAGAACGTGTTCGGGGTCAATGCCGATTCGAAGAAGTACAAGCGCCGCTTGTGGTCGGCCACGGTACGCCAGCGCGTGGAGGAGATGTTCGGCTCGCCCGGCGTGGTAATGCCGTAGGGCACCGACGTATTGCGGATCACGCTGAACACGCTGGCCAGCGCCACCACCGGGTCTTCGGACTTGGGAATGGCGTTGATGTAGAACGAGGCGCGCGCGAAACGGTCGGCTGAGCGGTTGGTACCCGGCAGCATCACCGTGCCGCCGATCTGCTGCCAGTAGCTGTTGAGTGCCAGCTGCTGCTCGAAGATCGGTGAATTGGTCATCACCTGGTAGCGCCGGTCATGGTGGATCACCTGGCGACCGCCGATGTATTCGACGATGGCACTGTCGCCACTGGCATCTGACAGCGACAGGTGCAGCGTGGCCTGGCGGTCTTCGCCCGGCACCTTGTCGGTGACGATCGAGTACGGCTCGCGCTGCAGCGCCGCGACCGCTTCGTCTACGGTGGCGAAGTTGTCCAGCACATACTGCGCCCATAGTGAGATGGCCAGGCCCGGCTTTTTGCCGCGCTGCTTCGGATACTCCGATTCGACCAGCCACAGCAGGTTGGCCACCAGGCCCTTCTCGTTCATGCCATCGGTGGTCGATACGTCATAACCGGTGGCCACCACCGAGCCGTAGCGCGCCGTCCAGGCCAGCGACTTCGGCCCGGCCTGGCCAGTGCGCGCGATGCCGCGCGGCAGCACGTAGAGGTTGGTCGCCACATCGACCTTCCAGTCCATCGAGCGCGCGGTGATCACATCACCGTTGTCGCCCAGGTAGACCGCGCGCGTGCAGGCCAGCGCGGGTGCCACTGCGGCGGCCAGCGCGACCGCCAGCAGTGCCCTTTCCTTCCACTTCATCCGTGCCATGTCGTTGCGCTCCTTTCCCCGTGATCCGTGGATATGACCCGATTCAGGGTGACACAGCGGTGAAGCCCCGGCGAACCAGGCGATCGTGCAGCCAGAAACCTGCAAGCATGGCCGGCACGAACCAAAGCGCTTCGCGCGATCCCACCGCCAGCCCGGCGATGGCAGGGCCCGGGCAATAGCCTGCCCAACCCCAACCCATTCCGAACAATGCCGCGCCCAGCACCAGGCGTACATCGACACCGCGCACAGCGGGCAGTTGGAAGCGCGTTGCGCATGACGGCCGCGGGCGCCGCAGCACCCAGCGCTGGCCGACCGCGCTGACCAGCAGTGCCGAGGCCAGCACCCAGGCCAAGGTGGGATCGAAATCGCCGGCGATGTCGAGGAAACCGAGGATGCGGCGCGGATCGGTCATGCCGGCCAGCGCCAGGCCCGCGCCGAACAGCGCCCCTGCCGCGCCGGCGGCCACCATCATGCGGCTCATGCGAAGCCCCCGCCATGACGGATCAGGAATGTAGTCAGCATTGCGCAGGCCATGAATACCAGCACCGCCAGCAGCGACCGCATTGAGCCGCGGGCCATGCCGCACACTCCATGACCACTGGTGCAGCCGTTGCCCAACCGCGTACCGAATCCGACCAGCAGGCCGGCGCCAACCAGCTGCCACGCCGGCAAGGCGTCACGCAACAGGTCGCGGGGCGCTTGATCTGGCACGGCCTGCCAGCACAGCACCCCCCCTGCAGCGGCAAGCAGGCCGAGCAGGAATGCCCAGCGCCAACCTCGATCGCCGGGCGTTGCGCGCACGCTGCCAGCGGCGATGCCGCTGATGCCGGCTACCCGGCCCGTGGTTGCCAGCAAGACCACCGCCGCCGCACCGATCAACGCGCCCCCCGCGACGGCGGCCCACGGCACGGTCATGACCTGCCTCCAGTTGTCGCGTTCATTCGCTTGCCTTTTGAATTAGCTTTTTCTAAATTAGCGTCTTCTAAATCAAAAGGTCAACCATGGCCCGAATCGAGCTCGACAGTGCCGCGATGGCCGAGCATGCCGCCCAGGCCGCGGCGCTGCTCAAAAGCCTGGCCCATCCGGCACGGCTGCGCGTGCTGTGCCGGCTGGTCGAAGGCGAGGCGCCAGTACCGGAACTGCAGGCACTGACCGGGCTCAGCGCATCAGCGCTGTCCCAGCATCTGGCGGTGCTGCGCGGACTTGGCATCGTCTCGACCCGGCGCGAAGCGCAGTCGATCCACTACCGGGTAGTGGAAGGGCCGGCGCTGGGCGTATTGCAGGCGTTGCACGCGGCGTACTGCGGAAGTGCAGCGCGCTGAACCTTCCACGCAGGTTCAACCTGCGTGCAGCACCGGTTGCACGACCTGATCGAGCAGATCCACCGGGGTCGGCGCCGACAGGTCACCATGCAACGCGCGGGTGAAACCTGACCAGTCGCTGGAAGACAGTTGCCGCAGCAGCGCCTCCTCCACCGGCAACGCGCGCATCGACCAGTACGGAAACTGGCGCTGGCCAAGGCGGCCACGCGCCAGTTCGATGATGTCGATATGGCTACCGGCCTGCAGGATCCGTTCGTACACCGAATCGATACCATCCGGCGGCCCTTCGATGTACTGCAGGAATCGCCCGCCGTCATGCAGCAGCACACCGGTCACGCCCGCCATCTTGTTGAAACGGGCTGCATCATCGACCAGCGCCCGCAGCCGTTCAGCGGAAAGATCCGGCAGCGCCTGGCTGACGTAGGCGATGGCACGCAGTGGCATGGCGCTTCCTTGACAAGATGTACACCCACGGTAGCAGCTGCGGACGAGTCCGTCTCGGTGCCCGCAGGTGTTCCCTGAAGAATTCAGGTAGCGGCCGCCGGCAGCCCCTCTGTGCGCCTCGGCAACCGGGCTTCGAACACCACCTGACCGGCTTCATTGCGCGCTGCGATGTGCCCGCCGTGCGCGCGCACGAACTGATCGACGATATACAGGCCCAACCCCAGGCCATTGCTGGGATGGAAGCTGGCCTTGAACGGCTCGAACAGGCGCGGCAGCAGCGCGTCGTCGATCCGTCCCGCGTTGCTCACCCGCAGCAGCACGCTGCGCGGATCACGGCCGTCCACCTCCACCCTCGCCTCACCGCCATGGGTGAGCGCATTGCCGATCAGGTTGGCGGCAACCTGTCCCAGCCGATCCAGATCACCCTGCAGGCGGGTATCGCCCAGCATATCCAGATGCACCCGTGCGTGGCCGTGGGCGCTGCCCGCTTCGGCCACCACCGCACGCGTGACCTCGGCAAGATCACAGGCGCTGGCCTGCAGGCGCAGCCCGCCGCTGCGGATCCGCGAAAAGTCCAGCAGCTGCTCGACCATGCGCGCCATGCGCAGCGTGCTGGCCTCCAGGTGCTTCAGGGTCTGCTGCGCGCCGTCATTGCCCGCAGGAAGCTCCAGCGCCAGCTTGTCGGCACACAGCAGGATCGCCGACAGCGGCGTGCGCAGATCATGGGTGAGCACCGCCGCCATCGTCTCGTTGAGCTTGAGCGAGCGCTCCAGCGCCTCGTTGCGCGCCTTCAGCAGCTGCCGCTGCTGGTACAGCTCGATGAAGACATTGACCTTGCTCAGGATCACCTGCGGCGCCACCGGCTTGTGCAGGAAGTCGACCGCGCCGGTTTCGTAGCCCTTGAACGCGCGCAGCGGGTCGTCCGGCGAGGCGGTCAGGAAGATGATCGGCACATCCCGGCTGCGGTGTGATCCGCGCATCAGCTCGGCCAGGGTGAAGCCATCGATCTCCGGCATGTGCACGTCCAGCAGCGCCAGCGCCACCTCATGCTCGAGCAGCAGTTCCAGCGCCTGCGCGCCCGAGCCCGCCAGCAGCAGGTTCACGCCTTCGCGCTGCAGCAGCGCCTGCATGGCCACCAGGTTCTGCGGCACGTCATCGACGATCAGCAGGTTGACCGGGGTCTGCGACTGCGCAGGGTCCGGTGGCAGCAGGTTCATGCAAACAACTCCTTCAGGCGACGGCACATCAGTTCGAGGGGCAGCACGGCATCGGCGCCGGCGTGCTGCAGGGCGGAGGCCGGCATCATCGATGCCTCGGCCTCCTCGGGACATTGCAGCCAGGCGCGGCCACCGGCGGCGCGCACCGCGGCCACCCCTTCACTACCATCGCTGCTGGCACCGGTCAGCAGCAGGGCCAGCACCTGCGCGCCGAACACGGCCGCAGCCGACTCGAACAATGGATCGATGGCCGGGCGCGAAAACAGCACCGGCGCGTCCACCGACAACGCCAGCGAACCGGCGTCTTCCACCAGCAGGTGATAGTCCGGTGGCGCAAAGGTCACCGTGCCTGGCTGCAGCGGCTGCTTGTCTTCGGCCTCGCGCACCGGCAGCGCGCAGTACGGCGCCAGCACTTCGGCGATGCGGCTGCTGCGGTCGCGCGGAAGGTGCAGCACCGCCAGCACCGGCGCCGGTAGAGCCGCGGGCAGCGCGCCGAGCACCGCCTGCAGCGCCGCAACCCCACCCGCAGAGGCCCCGATCACCAGCACGGCCGGTCGTGTCGGCACTGCCATCAGGCAACCTTCCGGTACAGGCGATGCTCCCGCGAGCAGGTCTCGAATGCGCCGTGGTGGCGCCCGAACTGCAGCGACTCCTTGCTGCCCAGGCCAAGGAAGCCGCGATGCACCAGCGCTTCACGGAACAGGCCCACCGCGCGGTCCTGCAGATCGCGGTTGAAATAGATCAGCACATTGCGGCACGACACCAGATGCACCTCGGAGAACACGGTGTCGGTGGCCAGGCTGTGGTCGGCGAACACCACGTTGCGGCGCAGCTGGCGATCGAACACCGCGCCATCGTAGGCCGTGGCGTAGTAGTCGGACAGCGAGGCGGTGCCACCGGCCGCCAGGTAGTTCCGGCTGAACTGGGCCATTCGGTCGATGCCATAGGCGCCGGCCTCGGCGGTGGCCAGGGCTGCCGGATTGATGTCGGTGGCGTAGACGATGCTGCGCTCCAGCAGGCCTTCCTCGTGCAACAGGATCGCCAGCGACCACACTTCCTCGCCGGTACTGCAACCGGCCACCCACAGCTTCACCGACGGGTAGGTGCGCAGCACCGGCACCACCTGCTCGCGCAGCTCGCGGAAATAGGCCGGGTCACGGAACATCTCCGAGACCTGCACGGTGAAGAACTGCATCGCCTGCGCGAACAGGTCCGGCTCGTGCAGCAGGCGGTGCTGCAGGTCGGCCAGCCGCTCGCACTCATAGCGCTGCATGGCCTGGCGGATCCGCCGGCGCAGCGACGACACCGCATAACTGCGGAAATCGTAGTGGTAGCGCTGGTAAAGCGCTTCCAGCAGCACCTTCAGCTCCAGGTCGAACAGGGCCTGCTCGTTCATTGCCGCGAGCACCAGACCCGGCACAGCGAGACCAGCTTGTCGACGTCGATGGGTTTGGCGATGTAGTCGTTGGCGCCGGCCTGCAGGCAGCGCTCACGGTCGTCCGGCATGGCCTTGGCGGTCAGCGCGATGATCGGCAGGTCCTGCAGGTGGCGCTGCGCGCGGATTTCGCGCATCGCAGCAAGGCCATCCTTCTCCGGCATCATGATGTCCATCAGCACCAGGTCGACCTCGCGCTCGGCCAGGCGATCCACCGCTTCCTGGCCATTGCGCGCGATCTCCAGCGTGACGCCGAGGGGTTCGAGCACGCTGGACAGTGCGAAGATGTTGCGAACGTCGTCCTCGGCCAGCAGCACCGTCCGACCGTCGAGCACGGTGTCGCGACGGCGGGCCTCGCGCAGCAGGCGCTGCTGGTCGCTGGGCAGGCTGGCCTCCACGCTGTGCAGGAACAGGGTCACCTCGTCCAGCAGGCGCTCGGGCGAACGCGCGCCCTTGATGATGATGCTCTTGGAATAGCGGCGCAGTCGCTGCTCTTCCTCGCGACTGAGTGCGCGGCCGGTATAGACGATCACCGGCGGGAAACCGACATCGTCGTTGCCGGCCATGTGCTCGAGCAGGTCGTAGCCGCTCCCGTCGGGCAGCGACAGGTCCATCACCATGCAGTCGAACGTGACCGTACTGAGCTGTTCCAGTGCGCTGGCCAGGGTGCCTACAGCGACGATCTGCAGCTGGTCGCGGCCCAGCAACAGTTCCAGGTTGTGGCGCAGCTCGTTGTCGTCTTCCACGATCAGCAGCCGCCGCATGTCGCGCTGGCTGGTCTGTTCCAGCTGTTCGATCGCCGTCACCAGCCGCTCGCGCGTGGTCGGCTTGATCGCAAAACCGATCGCGCCCAGCTCGCGCGCCACCTGGCTGCGGTCCGTGGCCGAGACCACATGCACCGGGATGTGGCGGGTGTCCGGGTTGCGCTTCAGGCGTTCCAGCACGCTCAGGCCCGACACGTCCGGCAGGCCGATATCGAGCAGGATGCCGTTCGGGCGCAGTTCACTGGCCAGGGCCAGCGCCTCTTCCGCCGTGCCCGCTACCACGCAGTCGAAGTCCAGTTCATGGGCCAGCGCCACCAGTGCTTCGGCGAACGTGGCATCGTCCTCGACCGCCAGGATCAGGCGCCCGGCGCGCTGGCGGCGACCGCGGTCGTCGGCTACGCCGGCCATCGCAGTAACCGGCGCTGCTGCGGTCGCAGCGCGTACGGGCGCGGCCGGCAGCACGGCCGGCGCCGTCGGCGGCGCTGCCACGGGGACATCGGCAGCGACGGCTGCGCTCGCCGTGGGCGCTCCCTGCAGCGGCAGCTCCAGGATGAAGCAGCTGCCGCGCCCGGGCTCACTGTCGACCTGGATGCCGCCGCCCATGCGCTCGGCCAGATCGCGCGAGATCGACAGGCCCAGGCCGGTACCGCCGTAGCGACGGCGGGTGCTGCCATCGGCCTGGCGGAACGCTTCGAAGATGACATCCAGCTGCTCGCGGGCAATGCCGATGCCGGTGTCACAGACCTCGAACCGGATGCGGCCGTTGCCGCCGGCACGCACGTGCAGGCTGACCTTGCCATGCTCGGTGAACTTCACCGCGTTGGCCAGCAGGTTCTTCAGGATCTGCTGCAGCCGCTGGCTGTCAACCACCATCTGGGTCGGTGCCAGGGCGTCGGCTTCGATCTGCAGGGCCAGGCCCTTCTGCCGCGCCATCGGCTCGAAGGTCTCGCGCAGGCGCTGCAGCGCGCTCTCGACCACCACCACTTCATCGGACAGTTCGACATGGCCGGCCTCGATGCGCGACAGGTCGAGGATGTCGTTGATCAGCGCCAGCAGGTCGTTGTTGGACGACAGGATCGCTCGCGCGTACTTCACCTGTTCCTCGGTCAGCGTGCCGTCCTTGTTGTCGGCCAGCAGCTTGGCCAGGATCAGCGAGCTGTTCAGCGGCGTGCGCAGCTCATGCGACATGTTGGCCAGGAACTCGGACTTGTAGCGCGAGGTCGCCGCCAGCTCGTTGCTGTTGCGCACCAGCTGGCTCTGCGCAACCAGCAGTGCCTGCTTCTGCGCCTCCAGCTCGTGGGTGCGCTCTTCCAGCTGCACGTTGCTCTGTTCCAGCTCAGCCTGCTGTTCTTCCAGGTGGCTCTGCGACTGCAACAGGCTGCGGCTCTGCTCTTCCAGTTCCTCGTTGGCCACGCGCAGCTCTTCCTGCTGGGCCTGCAGCTCCTCGCCCTGGCGCTGCGACTCTTCCAGCAGAACCACCAGCTGCGCACGCAGCAGCGATGCGCGCAGTGCCATGCCGATGGTGTCGGCGCAGCGCTCCAGCAGCTCGCGATCCAGGTCACGCTGTTCACCCGCCCGCGCGCGGCCCAGCTCGATGACACCGACCACCGCACCATCGCTGCTGATCGGCGCCAGGATGCGCTCGCGCACCGGCAGCCGGCCCAGGCTGGTCTGCAGTTCGAGCACGGCAGCATCTTCGCCGTGCAGGTGGCGGATGCGTTCGTCCCGGGCAACCTGCCCGGCCAGTCCTTCGTGCAGGGCCAGCGAGGCCGGCGTCCCAGAGGGCAGCGCCACGCCACCGGTCAGCTGCAGCCGGCCGCCGTCCAGGCGATAGACCGCACCGACCTCTGCATCCAGCTGCCCGGCCAGGCTTACTGCTGCCGCCTCGGCGATCTGCTCCGGCCCGAGGTCACCGCGCAGGCTCATCGCCACCGCGTTCTCGGCCTCCTGCAGCCAGAGCGCGCGCATCGCCTGGCGCCGGGCCTGGATCGCGCGCGACACGATCAGTGCGATCATCAGGAAGGCGCAGCCACCGACGGTACGGTTGACAAGCGAGAAGGACGAATTGTTGCTGGCTGGCGCAACGTTGAAGCCGATCACCAGCAGGACACAGGCGATCACCGCGACCACGAACGGCGCGCGTGCACTGCGCTGGAACACCGTCACGCCGACCGCGAGGAAGTAGGCCAGCCATACCGCGTAGCCGAGCGGGACGACCAGTTCCAACGCGATGGTCGCGGCCAGCAGCACGGCGGACGTCATCCAGATCCAGCGGTCACGCGTAGTCGCACCAGGACGCATGCAGGTCGGTTCCAGAAGGCAAAGGGTGGAAGATGGTACTCCGTGTCGCATTCAGCCGCACAGGACAAATGGCACGTGTCAGGTGTGCACGCATCCTTCACACTTGAGTGCCTAGCTTCACGTCCCTCACAGGGGTAACACTTATTTACACGTGGACGCAGCCGCCTCTACGACGTCCGTGCTGACGGACCCTTCCCGACAACTGCGACTGCTGATCGACAGCGTGCGCGACCATGCGCTGTACCTGCTTGATCCTGAAGGCATCGTGTGCAGCTGGAACCCGGGCGCCGAACGTATCAAAGGCTATTCAGCCGATGAAGTGGTGGGAACGCACTTCAGCCGCTTCTACCTGGCCGCCGACCGCGAGGCCGGTGAACCGAAGCGCCTGCTTCGCGTGGCAGCGCAGCAGGGTCATGCCGCCAGTGAGGGCTGGCGCGTTCGCCGCGATGGCTCGTCGTTCCGCGCCAGCGTGGTCATCGAACCGGTCGTGGAAGCCGGCGAACTGCTCGGCTTCGTCAAGATCACCCGTGACATCACCGAGCAGTGGCAGGCGCAGCGGCTGCTGCGCGATGCCCAGCGTGCGCTGCGCAATACGCAGCAGTTCGAGACGGTCGGCCGGCTCACTCGCGGCCTCTCACATGAGTTCAACAACCTGCTGACCACCATCGGCAACGCCCTTGACCTGCTTTCGCTGCGTGTCAGCAGTGACGATGCACGCGCAGCCGAGCTGCTGGATGCCGCGCAGGCAGCCACCGACCGCGGCGCGCTGCTGACCCGCCAGCTGCTGGCCTTCAGCACCGGCCAGACCCTGATCCGGGAATCGGTGGACATCAATGCGCTGGTACGACAGTGGCTGCCGGACCTGCAACGCGCCTGCCCGCCCACGGTGGTACTGGAAGCCCATCTCACCCCGGGCCTGCCGCTGGTGAGCACCGATGCGATGCAGCTCCAGACCGCCCTGGCGAACCTGGTGGCCAATGCCGTGGAGGCCACCGCCGATGGCGGCCGCATCCTGATCGGCACCGCGTTGGAACATCGCCTCGACCCGGATGCGGACACCACGCTGCAACGCGGCTATGTCACCCTCAGCGTCTGCGACGAAGGCCACGGCATGGCCGCCGACATCGCCGAGCGGGCCAGCGAGCCCTTCTTCACCACCAAGGACATCGGCAAGGGCAGCGGCCTGGGCCTGAGCCAGGTGTTCGGATTCACTACCCAGAGCGGCGGCTTCGTCGATGTGTCCACCACGCCCGGTGTCGGCACCACGGTCAGCCTGCTGCTCCCCGCAACCGAGGATGCAACCCATGACCGATGACCCGATCCGCGTACTGATGGTGGAGGACCAGAACGATCTGCGCGAGATGATCGGCATGGCCCTGCGCGATTTCGGCATCGAGGTGTCCACCACCGCCGACGGGCATGAAGCCGCTGCGTTGCTGAAGGGCGACGCACGCTTCGACGTGGTGTTCAGCGATGTCAGCATGCCCAATGGCATGTCCGGCATCGAGCTCAGCGAGCACGTCGCGCGTGAGCAGCCGCATGCACGCATGATCCTGTCCTCCGGCTATGCGCGTTCGCAGCTGCCGCCGCTTCCTGAGCAGGTGGAGTTCCTGCCCAAGCCCTATCGCTTGCGCCAGCTGGTTGAACTGCTCAAGCAGGACTGAAGGCGTACCGGCCTGCGTGGCCATGCTCAGCGCCGGGCCCGCTGCATGAACAGCAGCGCCGGCGTGGATGCAGTGTCCACCGGCTCGAAGCCGAGGGTCCGGTACAACGCAAGCGCGGCGGCGTTGTTCCGGTAGACGCGCAGGGTCAGCCGTTGGACAGCATCAGACTGGAACGCCTGCTCGATCAGCGCGTGTACCAACCTCCGCCCGAGGCCGCAGCCCCGCGCCTGCGGGGCAACCAGCAGACGGCCCAGATGCATCGCACCCGGCTCGGTGCACCAGGTCTGGCCGAAACCCACGCGCTGGCCGTTTTCTGCCAGCAGCAGCCATCCCGGGCGTTCGCGCAGCTGCAATACCTGCTCGAACTGCTCGGGTCGCAGTGGATAGGGCACGCCCGGTCCGGCCCAGCGCCGCGTGGCTGCGGCCGAATCCAGCCACCCGGCGATGAGCGCGTAGTCCTGGGGTTGCACGGGCTGCAGGCGGTGGTCCATGGCGGGCGGATCGCGTGGCGAGGCGCCAGCATATCCGAGTGGCCTCGCGGGCAGCGTGCGGACGTGGCGCCGCATACAGGGTGACCCCGGCCCGATTCGGACGGGCGACCTTGCCTTAGGAGGGGGCGACGGGGCCAAGAGTATCAAGGGGTCCGGTGGCATCCGTGCCAATCGTGTGCCAAAACAGGGCCTGCGGCAGGCGCTTACGCCCTTGGAAGGGCCGCGCGGGGCCCACATTCCCGGCGCGTCATCAGTCGCTTCGACTTGGGCGTTGCGACACCAGCGGGCGGACTCGACCCCGCCCGTGTGTTCAGCTCTGCACTTCGGCCCGGAACGCAATCTCAATGAGCTGCTCCGGGAACGCCAGCGCCGAGACCCCAATCAGGTTGCTGGCAACCTGCGGCACCGGCTGACCGTACATGGCCGGCCGGACCTTGCCGCTGGCCGCGAACGCGGCCGGAACGTCGATAACGAACCGCGTTTCCTCGACCACGTCAGCCAGCGACCCACCCAACTCTGCCAGCAGCACCTGCGCGTTCTCGTAGGTGCGCCTCATCTGGGCTTCCATGGTGTCGAAGTTGGCGGGCTTGCCATTCGCCCCCAGCTCTGCGGGTGCGACCAACTGCCGCTCCGGTGTATGGGACAGCTGTCCGGACACGAAAATCGTGTTGTTGACGCGGACCGCTTGAACGTACCCGTAAGCGGACTCCCACGGGACTCCGAAGCTGGCGGTCTTGCGATTGCTGGCGCTCATCGTTGCTCTCTCTGGTGAAAGGGCAAGTCCGACGAGCAAGTAACGTCGACCGCCTCCCCTGAACGGGGGATCAGATTCGAGGTCGGGACAGCTGCTCTCTACCTGCCCTCATGGCAGCCGGCCCTCTTTGGGTTACAGAGCCCGGCTATCCGACCACGCCTTATGACGACATCCAAAACCCTCAAAAGCGAGATAAGGTTGACGAATACCTGAAGGCGCGTTTCGAAATATACACATATGCTGCAAATGGCGCCGCAGCACTGGGGTTCTCCGTCTGGGCCCCCTTCATCATCAAATACGCGGACGGAGGAGAGTCTCAGTACAATTGGAATGCCGCAACACAAAAATATGTACCAATTGCGGTCTCCTACAAAGATCGCTTCGGGAACTTGGTTCCAGTGAGCGTTGAGCAACTCTCGGAGAACAGGGGAGGCGTAACGACCAAGTTTGAGTTCCCAGGGGGAGCGGATCCGGCTGACATCGCATCCCTGATCAACCAGCTAAACAATCTTGGTATTTCGGTGAGCGGAGGTAGCGGCGGCAGTGCGCCGACCGATCCGAAGATCATGATTTGCTCTAGCTCAATCATCGGCGGCAAGGTTACTGTTTCATGCGGATGGCTATGACTATGACAATGAAGTTCACTCCTGGGCTAGGCAGTGCAATTGTTTTCGCCGTATCCCTTCTGACCGTTGTACTTTTGGGTTTCATCCTTCCACACTTGTGGGCACCTGCGAACGGGACCCCCAGGCTGACTCCCTGGATGTACAACGGGATAGTCGTTTCAGGTGCAATTGCAGTCTGCTCCGCGCCCTTCGCCTGGCGAGGCATACTCAACCAAGTGACGAAAAGCAGGCAGAACAAGAGGTAGCTTTCCTCTTGCCTACCGCCCAGGCGCCTGACGGTCACTACGCTCGCAGGCGCCTCTCTCTGTCCATCTGACCCGTTCTTCAACCGTATAGTAACCACGTCCTTGGAACCACATTCTCGGGTCAGGGACAATGCGGGACGGCGAACTCCTGCAGCGACAGGGTAGCGCCGGTCATGCGGACCAGCTCCTGATAGGCGGCGGTGTTCTGGGCGGAATAGCACATGGGCGCAATCTGGCAGCAGGCGCCGTTGAACGCGCGTGCACCGGGGCCAGTCCATCCAGCGGTAGCTCCGCCTTCTCCGGCCAAGCGAACGTCTCCGATTGGGGCAACAGCGCGCGCACCTGCTCCCAGGACTCGATGCCTTCCGGCGGCGCCAGCACCAGCTGCTCCAGCGCCTGGTTCACAGCATCGCGCCACGCCACCATCGCGCGCGCCTCCAGGCGATACCGCTCCACGCCGCTGTGTAGTAGCTGGCGCACGACCCGATGCTGTCGTAGCCGCGCTCTACTGCCTCGGCGCGCATCCACGCGAACGCCTGATGCCGGATGTAGCGGTAGTGCGCGGGTGTGTGCAGCTCGAAGCCTGGGCCCGGCGACACCGCCGGTAGAGAGAAGTACCACGCACACCTCATCCCTGAGGGTGATGATGGCGCGACGGCCAAGCTCACCTATTGATCCGCCGTTGTGACCACTGTGACCAAGTGGTGCTTTCTGATGGCCTTATATGTCCTATTGCGATCTAGAGCGCTTCGCAAGTCGTTGATTCTGGTGACCCCGGCCCGATTCGAACGGGCGACCTTCCCCTTAGGAGGGGGACGCTCTATCCAGCTGAGCTACGGGGCCATGCAGCCCGGAAGTTTACAGGCAACGTGCCCTGCCCTCCAAGCATTCATGTTCCACCCGGTTCCCCTGGCGCGTTGCACCATGGCCGGTCGGGCCGCTCTGCTACCATCGGCGATTCAGTTCATCGCGTCCCCCACCTGCCCGCGATGGCGCCAAACAACGTAACGAAACACAGGAGTCTGCATGTCTTCCGAGCTGCTCAAGTCCCTTGGCCTGGACGCGATCAACGCTGGCACGTACCTGGGCAACGGGGAGTGGTCGAGCGCGACCAGCGGTGAGCTGATCACCCCGGTCAACCCGACCACCGGCGAGCCGATCGCGCAGGTCCGCGCCACCACTGAGGCCGAGTACGAGACCGTCGTCGCCCGCGCCCAGGAAGCCTTCAAGGTCTGGCGTACCACGCCGGCGCCGCGCCGAGGTGAAGCCGTGCGCCTGTGCGGTGAAGCACTGCGCAGGCACAAGGACGCCCTGGGTTCGCTGGTTGCCCTGGAAATGGGCAAGAGCAAGCCGGAAGGCGATGGCGAGGTGCAGGAGATGATCGACATCGCCGATTTCGCCGTGGGCCAGAGCCGCATGCTGTACGGCTACACCATGCATTCCGAGCGCCCCGGCCACCGCATGTACGAGCAGTACCATCCGCTGGGCCTGGTCGGCATCATCTCGGCCTTCAACTTCCCGGTCGCGGTGTGGAGCTGGAATTCGTTCCTGGCGGCGATCTGTGGCGACGTGTGCATCTGGAAGCCGTCCAACAAGACGCCGCTGACCGCCATCGCCTCGCTGAAGATCTGCAACGATGCCCTGCGCGAAGCGGGCTTCCCGGACATCTTCTTCCTGATCAACGATGCCGGCACCGCGCTGTCGGAAAAGATGGTCGATGACCGCCGCGTGCCGCTGATCAGCTTCACCGGCTCGACCCAGGTCGGCCGCACCGTCAACGAGAAGGTCGCACGCCGCCTCGGCCGCTGCCTGCTGGAACTGGGCGGCAACAACGCGATCATCCTGGACGAAACCGCCGACCTGAAGCTGGCCGTGCCGGGCATCGTGTTCGGTGCGGTCGGCACTGCCGGCCAGCGTTGCACCACCACCCGCCGCCTGATCGTGCACCGCTCGATCTACGCCGACGTGCTGGCCACCCTGGTCAAGGCCTACAAGCAGGTGGAAGGCAAGATCGGCGATCCGACCGATGCCGCCAACCTGATGGGCCCGCTGAACAGCGAAGGCGCCGTGCAGCAGTTCCTCGATGCCATTGCCCAGGCCAAGGCGGCCGGCGGCACCATCGAGACCGGCGGCACCCGCATCGACCGCGCCGGCAACTTCGTGCTGCCTGCAATCGTCACGGGCCTGAAGAACAGCGACGCCGTGGTCCAGCACGAGACCTTCGCACCGATCCTGTACGTGATGCCGTACGACACCCTCGACGAAGCCATCGACATGCAGAACGGCGTGCCCCAGGGCCTGTCGTCCTCGATCTTCACCCAGAACCTGAAGACCGCCGAGAAGTTTCTGTCGGCCGCCGGCAGCGACTGCGGCATCGCCAACATCAACATCGGCACGTCCGGTGCGGAGATCGGCGGCGCCTTCGGTGGCGAGAAGGACACCGGCGGTGGCCGCGAGTCCGGTTCGGATGCCTGGAAGGTCTACATGCGCCGCCAGACCAACACCATCAACTATTCGGATTCGCTGCCGCTGGCGCAGGGCATCAAGTTCGACCTGTGATGGCAAGCGACGCAGACACGTCTGTGGGTCAGAGCCCCTCCGGGGATCTGAGCCATGCCCAGGGTCGGATCCCCGCAGGGGCTCCGATCCTCGATTTCAGCGGCCGCCGCGTGCTCATTGCCGGCGGCAGCAAGGGCATTGGTCGTGAAATGGCACTGGCCTTTGCTGGTGCCGGTGCGCAGGTCTCGGTCTGCGCGCGCGGCCAGGCCGGCCTGGAGGCCCTGCGCACCGATGCACAGGCGCAGGGCACGCCATTGCATGCGTTTTCCACCGATCTGGCCGATCCCGGCCAGATCCAGGCCTGGCTGCAGGCCGCCGCCGATGCCTTCGGCGGCATCGATGTGCTGGTCAACAATGCCACCGGCTACGGCATGGCCGACAATGAGGAGGGCTGGGCCGCGAGCCTGCAGATCGACCTGATGGCGGCGGTGCGTGCCTCACGCCTGGCCCTGCCCTGGCTGCGCGCATCCAGCGATGCCTGCATCCTCAATCTGTCGTCGATTGCCGCGCAGCAGCCGCGCCCCGGTGGCGCGCCCTACGCCGCTGCCAAGGCCGCGCTTTCGCACTACACCACCTCGCAGGCGCTGGCGCTGGCCAAGGACCGGATCCGGGTCAACGCCATCGCACCGGGCTCGATCGAGTTCGATGCCGGGCTCTGGGACCGTCGCCGCGTCGAGGATCCAGCGCTGTACCACGGCACCCTGGCGAAGATCCCGTTCGGTCGCTTTGGCCACCCGCGTGAGATCGCCGACGCCGCCCTGTTCCTGTGCTCGCCACTGGCGCGCTGGGTTACCGGCAGCGTGCTCAACGTGGATGGCGGCCAGGTGTTGATGGGCTGAATTTGTAAAGCCGAGCCCATGCTCGGCTTGCACGCAAGACGCGGTCGATCCCGCATCAGCCCAAGGGGGCAGCCGAGCATGGGCTCGGCTCTACAGGGCACTGCCCATGGGATTGCCCGGGCAGAGGCACTATCATGTGCACACTGCCAAGGAGGACCCGATGAGCGTGGCACCCCGACAGACAAGCGCCCTGGCCGTGGTCAGCCTGGTCATGGGCATCGCCAGCTGGACCGTCCTGCCCTTCGTGGCCAGCATCGTCGCCATCATCACCGGCCACATGGCCCGCGCCGAGATCCGCCGCCGCCCGCATGAACTGGAAGGCGACGGCCTGGCCGTTACCGGCCTGGTGCTGGGCTGGGTCATGGTCGGCGCCGTGCTTGCCGCCATCCTGGTCTTCATCCTGTTCTTCGGCGGCCTGGCATGGCTGGCGGCAGTGTCGAACTGACGCCATGACCGCCTCCGACAGCACTGAACGCTTCAGCAGCCGCGTCGCCGACTACGTCCGCTACCGGCCCGATTATCCGCCCGCCCTGTTGGAGTGGCTGCATGGCCCGATGGGCGTCAGCCGCGAGGCCGTGGTCGCCGACATCGGCGCCGGCACCGGTATTTCCAGTCGCCTGTTTCTGGCCAGCGGTCATCCGCTGGTGGCGGTCGAGCCCAACGCTGCCATGCGCGCCGCCGCCGAACAGTGGCTGGCGCCGCAGTATCCGGACTTCTCCGCTGTCGATGGCCGTGCCGAGGCCACCGGCTTGGAGGACGCCAGCATCGATCTGGTCAGCGTCGCGCAGGCCTTTCACTGGTTCGACACCGTGGCGGTGCGCGCCGAGTGGCAGCGCATCCTGCGCCCCGGTGGCCAGGCACTGATCTACTGGAATTCGCGCCTGCTCGATGCCAGCCCGTTCCTGATCGGCTACGAACAGTTGCTGCTGGACTATGGCACCGACTACACCGCTGTGGCCGAGCGCTACCAGGACGATGCCACCATGCAGGCCTGGTTCGGCCCCGGCCTGCGCGGCAGGGTAGAGCTGCCAAACGTGCAGCATCTGGACTTCGACGCCCTGCGCGGGCGCCTGCTGTCCTCCTCCTACGCACCCCAATCCGGTCATCCCCGCCACGCGGCGATGATCGACGCTCTGCAGGACCTGTTCGCCGCCCATGCGGTGGACGGCCAGGTCGCTTTTGAATATCGAACCCGAGCCTTCCTCGGCACGCTGGACTGAACCGACGCATGTATTCGCTTGCCCGCCCCTTCCTGTTCTCGCTCGACGCCGAGCGCGCCCACGGCCTCGGCCTGTCCGCACTGGACCTGGCCTATCGCACCGGCACCACGCCGCTGCTGGCCGCACGCATCGCGCCGATGCCCAGCACGGTGTTCGGGCTGACCTTCCCCAATCCGGTCGGCCTGGCCGCCGGCCTGGACAAGAACGGCGAGCACATCGATGCACTGTTCGCGCTCGGCTTCGGCTTCGTCGAAATCGGCACCATCACCCCGCGCCCGCAGGCCGGCAATCCGCAACCGCGCCTGTTCCGCCTGCCGGAACACAACGCGATCATCAACCGCATGGGCTTCAACAATGCGGGCGTGGACGCGCTGGTGCGCAACGTCGAGCGCGCGCGCAACCGCCGCGGCCTGCTCGGCATCAACATCGGCAAGAACAAGGACACCCCCAACGAACAGGCCGTGGACGATTACATTGCCTGCCTGGACAAGGTGTACCCGCTGGCCGATTACATCACCGTCAACATCTCCTCGCCCAACACCGCAGGCCTGCGTGAGCTGCAGGAAGAGACCGCGCTGCGCCAGCTGGTCAGCCAGCTGCGCGACCGCCAGGAAGACCTTGCTGCCCGCCACGGCCGACGCGTGCCGATGCTGGTGAAGGTGGCGCCGGACCTCAGCGAACGCGATATCGACGCCGCCGCCCGCGTGCTGGGCGAACTGCAGGTGGACGGCGTGATCGCCACCAACACCACCATCGACCACAGCAGGGTGGCCGGCGATCCGCTGGCCAATGAGGCTGGCGGCCTGTCCGGTGCACCGGTGCTGGAGCAGTCCACGCTGGTGCTGCGCCGCCTGCGCGCGCGCCTGCCCGAATCGGTGCCGCTGGTCGGCGTCGGCGGCATCCTGTCCGGCGCCGATGCGGTAGCCAAGATGGCGGCCGGTGCCGCACTGGTGCAGTGTTACAGCGGCCTGATCTTCCGTGGACCGGCGCTGGTTTCCGAATGCGTCGAGGCGATCCGTCGCCGCCGCGAAGCGCCGAGCCGCGGCGCGGTGGCCCCGCTGTGAGCGCGCCTATGGATACCATCGACGGCAACGCCCCGCTGCGCTGGACGCTCACCCGCAATGCGCCGCTGCAGGCGCTGAATACCTTCCACGTGCAGGCCAGCGCCGCGCAGCTGCTGGAACTGCACGATGCCGCGCTGCTGCCGGAGGTGCTGGCATTGCCCGAGGTGGCCAGCGACCCACTGCTGGTGCTGGGCAGCGGCAGCAACGTTCTGATCGCCGAGGACCTGCCGGGCACCGTACTGGTGTTCGGCAACCGTGACATCAGTTTCCTTGAACACCGCGCCGACCATGCCGTGATCCGTGCCGGCGCCGGCGTGCCGTGGCATGGCCTGGTGATGTGGTCGCTGCAGGAAGGCCTGTCCGGGCTGGAGAACCTGGCGCTGATTCCCGGCACCGCCGGTGCCGCGCCGATCCAGAACATCGGCGCCTATGGCGCGCAGGTCGGCGAGTTCATCCAGGCCGTCGAGGCCTGGGACTGCCAGCAACAGGCCTGGGTACGGCTGGACAACGAACAGTGTGGCTTCGCCTACCGCGACAGCGTGTTCAAGCAGCAACCGGATCGCTACCTGATCACCGCCATCGAACTGAAGCTGCCACTGCTGCACGATCTGCGCATGGACTACGCCGGCATCCGCGAGGAACTGCAGGCACAGGGCGTGGAGCTGCCGAGCGCAGTGGACGTTGCCAATGCCGTGATCGCGATCCGCCGCCGCAAGCTGCCCGACCCGGATGTACTGGGCAACGCCGGCAGCTTCTTCAAGAACCCGGTGCTGCCGCTGGAACAGGTCGACGTGCTGCTGCAGCACTTCCCCGACCTGCCGGTGTTCCCGGCCGAGCAGGACGGCAAGCGCAAGGTCTCGGCGGCATGGATGATCGAGTCCTGCGGCTGGAAGGGCTTCCGCGAAGGCGATGCCGGCGTGGCCCCCAGCCACGCGCTGGTACTGGTCAACCACGGCAATGCCAGCGGTGCTGAGCTGCTGGCGCTGGCGCGCCGCATTTCGGCCTCGGTGCTGGAGAAGTTCGGCGTGCCGATCGAACCGGAGCCCCGCCTGCTCGGCGCACAGTGGTGAACACTCCCGCCCTCTCCCCCAGCGCCGCCCCGATGCGGGCGGCGCTGTTGATGCTCGGCAGTACGATGGCGTTCGGCCTGATGGCGGTCGCGATCCGCTACGCCACCCGGTACGTGCCAACCCAGGAAGTCGCGTTCTTCCGCAATGCCTTCGGCTTGCTGGCGTTGCTGCCGATGCTGCTGCGGCCGGGCCGTGCTCCGCTGAAGACGCAACAGCTGCCGCGCTATTTCGTGCGCAGTGCGATTGGCCTGGGCTCGATGCTGTGCGCGTTCTGGGCACTGGGCCACCTGCCGTTGGCGCAGGCGGTGTCGCTCTCATACTCCACGCCGCTGTTCGTCACCATCGCCGCCGTGCTGTGGCTGGGTGAAACCGTGCGCGTGCGCCGCTGGGCCGCGGTCGTGGTCGGCTTCATCGGTGTGCTGGTGATCGTGCGACCCGGTACCGCCGGCTTCACCGCGGGCAGCCTGGTCGCCGTGGCCGCCGCAGTGCTCAGTTCGCTGGTGGCGATCCAGATCAAGCAGCTCACCCGCGTCGACAGCGCCGATACCGTGGTGCTCTACACCTACGTGTTCTGGGTGCCGCTGTCGCTGGTTCCGGCGCTGTTCGTCTGGGTCTGGCCGAGCGGCATGGCCTGGCTGTGGCTGCTGGCCACCGGCGTGCTCGGCACCATCGGCCAGCTGTTGTGGACGCGGGCGCTGCGCCTGGGTGAAGTCTCGGCGCTGACCCCGATCAGCTTCCTGCAGCTGCCGCTGGTGACGCTGTTCGGCTGGCTGCTGTTCAACGAAAGCGTGGACCGCTGGACGATCATCGGCGCCGGCATCATCCTCGCCGCCAACGCCTACATTGCCCACCGCGAGGCCGTGCTGTCGCGCCGCGCCGCCAGCGCAGCCGCCTCATCAGCGGCGAAGCCCGCCGAGTAAATCCGCGCCACGCGTGGATGACGCTGCACTCCTCTGTAGAGCCGAGCCTACGCTCGGCTGCTCTTCGCGCCTCCACCGTTGACTGAGCGCGCAGGGTTCATCCACGCATGGCGTGGATCTACAGCGCGCGATACACCCGCTCGGCCGCGTCGAACACATTGCCCGGTGCGAACTGTTCGCTGAGGAAATGCAGCGACTGCCGGCGCAGCTGCGGCGACCGGTCCTCTCCATCGCTGCCCAGCAGGACCTGCTGGAACTCGGTCAGGTCCTGCAGGATGCGCCAGTGACGGTACCAGGCGATCCAGCGAGGGTCGCCGCGGTCACTGCCATAGCCTTCCTCGAATCCCAACGGGTTCTCGCGGCCCCAGCGCCCGCCGACAGCGCCACCGATGAACATCAGGTCGCGCTCGCGCGGTGCCAGCGACAGGCCATCCCAGTCGATCAGGTGCAGGCCGCCGTCATTGCCCATCAGCAGATTGCCGGCATGAAGGTCGGTGTGGCACAGGTGCAGCCGCACCGGCACATCCTGCAACGCCGCGTGCAGCTGCAGTGCCTGCGCGTGCAGCGCCGCGATGCGCGCGTGCTGCTGGTCCCAGACGGAAACGAAGGCACGGCCCAGCCCATCCTTGGCAGCCGCCAGGCCTTCGCCGGCCAGCCACTGCCCGACGGTATCAAGCGCCGCGGTTTCCATCCGGATGCTTGGCAGCGCTTCCTGCAGCGCCGGTGGCGGGCACGCCTCGTGCAGGCGCCGCAGCACCTCGCCCAACCGTTGCCATTGCGTGCGGCTCAATGCCGCCTCGAAACCGGACTGGCCTTCCACATACGGGAACAGGGTGAACTGCAGGCCCCAGCGCTGCACCGATGCCCCGCCGGTCAACGCCGGCCAGGGCGCAACGATCTCCTCGATACCCAGCGTGCCGCGCAGCCAATGCAGGGTGTCCCAGACGGCAGGGGCCACCTGATAACTGCGGCATTTCAACCACCACTGCCCGCGCCGTGCATCGATGCGATACACGCTGGCGTTGGCATCGGCGCCAACCGGGCGTGGCACCACGGCGGTCGCGGTGATGCCATAGGATTGCTGGAGGACTTCGCCGAGATGCTGCGCCGAAGCGGATGACATGGATGCAAGCGGAAAGTGTTATCTGCGACAACTATCGCAGATGTGCCCGCCATGACACAGACATGTCCGTCACAACATCGTGCCTGCGCGACCAACGTGCTAGCCGGCGACGCGACGCATCACCGCTTCCAATGGCCCCCGCGTGAACCGCCACGACCACAGCCACGCTGCGCCCGTGGCCAGCATCAAGAACAACAGCGCCCACAGCAGCACGGTCGGTAGCGACGCGCTGCCATCGAGCAGCCCCAACCATTCCAGCGTACCCATGCCCAGCAGGATGTGGCCGACGTAGAGGGTCAGGGTCATTCGCCCTGCTGCAGTCAGCGGTTCCAGCCAATCCCCCGGATACCGGCGGCTGATCCAGAGGCACGCGGCAATCGCGCTGCAGGCTGCGCCCGCACCGGTCAACACGTAGGCCGGTCCCGGCGGCATCGGCTGCGTTCCCAGCCACGGCTGCCAGGGCGTTCCCTGCGCAAGGTGCTGCACGGCCTGGCCTGCGCCGATCAGCAGCAGGCCCACCAGCAGCAACGCACGCTGCACCCGCGGTTGTGACAACGGCAGGCGCGCCAGCAGCATGCCCAGCAGGAAGAAGCACATCCAGGGCAGCAAGGGATGGAAGCCGTTGAACAGCAGGTTGCGCGCGGCACCCGGCCACTGCCAGAGACCGGCATACTCCAGCGTCTGCCAGTTCCAGCCCTGGCTGTAATTCCAGTGCAGCAGTGCCCAGAACGACCCGGCCGCCAGGCCGGCGATGCTGGCCAGCAGCACCCGTGACGACGCACGCAGCCACAGCACCGCCAGCGCGAAATACACCGCGTAGTAGTGCAGGATGTCGGCCGGGAACAGGGTCAGGTTGAGCAGGCCCAGTACCAGCAGGAACAGCGCGCGCCGCCAGGTCTGCGCGCCGGCCGGCATCCAGCCAAGGCGCTGTGTGGCCAGTACCAGGCCAAGTCCGGCCAGGGTGACGAAGGTCGCAGAGGCCTTGCCTTCCAGCAGATGGAAGAAGCCGGCCAGCCAACCCTGACCCTCTGCCGGCACGGCCATCGCCAGGCGGAAATTGACCAGCACCATGCCTGCCAGCGCCAGATACCGTGCCAGATCGAGGCCGTGCAATCGCCGCTCAACCGCGCTCATGCGCGTGCACCGAGCAGCAGCGCGAGCAGGCCAGGGTCCAGCGGAGCCTCATCGGTGCCACCGGCTTCGCCCAGCCCGCGACGCAGCGCATCGCTTTCGATGGCATCCAGCAGCACCTGCGCCTGCAGTGCCGGGGCCAGCACGGGACGCCGACGTTCACGCTGTGCCACCTGCTGCAGCGCTTCGGCCAGCACAGCCTGCAACTGCCTGCGATTGGCCGCAAATGCCTCGGCCACGGCCCGATTGCGTGCGCTCTCGGCCAGCACTTCGACGGCGAGCGTCGCCCATTCCGGATGGCTGCACAGCGTGTGGAAGTCCTGCAGGAACGCCAGCACCTGCGTGCGATCACCGTCGGCCACGGCCAGCCGCTGCAGCAACGGCGCCAATTCCTCGCTCTCGGCCACGGCCACTGCAAGGATGATCGCTTCCTTGCCAGGGAAGTGGTTGTAGAGATTGCCCAGGCTGACGTCGGCCGCCTGCGCGATGTCACGCATGCTGGTCTGGTGGAATCCCTTGGCGAGGAAGCACTGCAGGGCGGCCTGCAGGATCTGCGCGTTGCGTTGCGCGTTGCGGTCGGCTCGGTTCATGGCGCCAATAATGAACGAACGTTCGTCCACATGGAAGATGGCAACCCGGCCAACCAGCGAGTTCCGTTCAGCCGGCCCTTGACCTCAACTGCGGTTGAGGCCCGATGCTGCGCGGCCCGTTCCAAGCCCAACCCGGAGAGACTTCATGCCGCGGATGATCACCGCCCTGCTCGACAGCCGCGTGCTGTGGTTCCTGGCCCGACTGCTGCTGGCCGTGGTGTTCCTGTCATCGGGTCTGGCCAAGCTGCTGGCGTGGGACAACAGCGTGGCCGAAATGCAGGCGGCCGGGCTGCAACCGCCTGTGCTGTTCAACCTCGCCAGCGCCGTGGTGCTGCTGGGTGGCTCACTGTGCCTGCTACTTGATCGCCTGCTCTGGCTGGGCAGCGGCGCGCTGGCGGTGTTCATGCTGCTGACCATCGCCATCGTGCATGCCTTCTGGACCAAGCACGGCGCGGAACAGCAGCTGGCCCTGTTCTTCGCACTGGAACACCTGAGCGTGATCGGTGGGCTGATCTGCGCGGCCATCGCCAGCCGCGCGCGGGCTCAGAAGAACTCGTCGAGCAGCCGGTAGAACGCCAACCGGCGCTCGTCCGCTACAGCGCCGTAGCGTTGGAACAACGGCGTGACCCAACGCGTATCACCGAAGTTGTGGACCAGGCTGTGCGCGGCCAGCGCCAGGTCCTGGTAACGGTCGGCCACGCCCAGCCGCCCACAGTCGATGAAACCGCTGAAACGCCCCTCGGCCACCATCAGATTCGGAAGGCAGGCATCGCCATGACTGACCACCAGATCTTCATGATCGGGACGATTGCTGCACAGTTGGGCGAAGACCTGCTGTGGACTCTGTCCCAGGCGTTCGTCATCGAAGTCATCGGCGTCCACGCGCCCCGCCTCGACCCGTGCCTGCGCGGCCGGCAGGCGCGAGGCCAGCCGCTGATCGAACGGACAGGCTGCTACCGGCAACGCATGCAGCCCGCGCAGCGCGTCGGCCAGTATCTCCACCCGTTGCTGCGGCGCGAGTTCCGGCGACGAAGCCAGATCGCGGCCAGGCAGCGCGCTCATCAGCAACCAGTGCCGGCCCGCTTCTTCGGCCGTGGCAATCACCGTTGGCGCCGGTTGTCCCTGTGCCTGGAGCCAGCGCAGGCGCGCGATCTCATCGCCCAGCTCACTGAAGGCATCGATCAGTTCCGACTTGAGGAAGGCGTCGGGTCTACCTGGCCGCAGCACGCGGGCAACGTCGGCCCGCGAAACACCCATCGACTGCCGCTCGATGCGCGCGTCGGCCAACGCTTTCTGCCACGCCAACGGCAGCGGCATGCCATCAGTGGTGGCGTTGTGCTCGTCCATGCCAGGAGATTCCTGTTGCCGGTGACCCTACGCATTCTCGCTCATCCTGGCGCACATCGCCCCCCGTGCGGGAGGCGATGTGCGCGCTGACCGGGCGGTCGGCGGCCACCGCGTCCCAGCGCCTGCAGCAGCGACGGCTGCTGCCACGGTACCGGTGCCAGTTCGACGACACGGCCTCGACCCTTACCGCCGAACGCGGCGGCCTGCGCGCGTTCGCCAAGTGGAGCACCGTTCTGGCAGCCGATCGTGGCTGCCGCAGTACAACGAGGAAGCAACATGAAATTGATGGTCATCGGCGCCAGCAAGGGCCTGGGGCGCGCGTTCGTGGAAGGCCTCTGTGCCATGGGTGACACTGTGATTGGTGTCTCGCGCAACCGCCCGTGCGGCATCGCCTGCGCTGACGGCGTCACCCTGCAATGGATCGAAGCAGACCTGTCCCGGCCGACCGTGGCTGCCGACCACATCGCAGCGCAGGCACCGACCGATATCGATGTGCTGATCCACAACCTGGGCATCTGGGAAGACAAGGCCTTCAGCGACGAGTACGCCTTCCTCGATGAAAGCGATGCTGCACTCACGAAGCTGGTCGACGTCAACATCACCGCGACCCTTTTACTGCTGCAACGCCTGCTGCCCCGCGTACTGGGCGCAGCGCGCCCGCAGCTGGTGCTGACCGGTTCGACCTCGGCCCTGCCTCGCAGTGGCCGCCCGGAAGTGGCGTTCGGCGCCTCGAAGTTCGCCCTCAACGGCATCGCCGATGCGCTGCGCGAAGGCTTCCGCGATCGCCGGCTGGCGGTGACCAGCCTGCAGTTGGGCTACCTCAACACCGACGACGCCTTGTCGGTGCCGGTGGCCGAGGCCGCAGCGCGCGGCGACGGTGAGCAGGTGCCGGTCCACGATGTCGTGGCCATGGTAAGCGCCCTGTTGCAGCTGTCATCCTCCGGCTTCGTGCGCGAACTGGTGCTGCCCGCCATCGCCGACCCGCGCTACTGACCTTGCCGGCCGCCGCAGAGCACGCTCAGTGGCCGCGCGCGCGGTCGTGGTTTACCCTGCTCGTCACTGGCCGTCGGTCACAGGCGGGAACCTGCTATGGATGCGCTTTCACGGGTCTCGACCCAGGTCCTGGACAGCGCCCTGCCCAGCCTGCCGCTGTATCTGCTGCAGGCCACGGCAGTGATCGGCATGATCGGCGTGCTGCTGATCGCCACCCGTCGCGCCGGGCACGCCATTGAAGGCCGTCGCCTGTATGTCGGCGTAGCGCTGGGCCTGATCTACCTGTTCAATTCCTGGTTCGTGGCCCGTTATTCCCAGGGTGTGGTCAAGCTGCACCTCGGCTTCGACATCCTGCTGGTCAGTGGCCTGCTGGGCGGCTGGCGCGGGGGCTTGGCCTGCCTGACCGCCGCCCTGCTGGCCCGCTACCAGTTCGTCGGCATCCCGTTCTTCCTGCCTGCCAGCCTTGAGGCCGTGTTGCAGATGGTGGCCGGCGTCTGGCTGCGCAGGCACCTGTACCCGCGCATGCTCAACGAGCTCTCGCCGCGCATGATCCTGCAGGCCTGGGGCGTGCGTATCGGGGTAACCGCTCTGGGTTTGGCGCTGGGTGTGGCGATCATTGGCGCCGATCAACTGCCGGTGGCCGAGCTGGCGATCCAGCGCGTGCTGGCACTGCCGGTCTCGCTGCTCGTGCTCGGCGCTGTGTTCGCGCTGGTCTACAACGATGCCCAGATCGATGCGCAACGCCAGCGCGAACAGGCCTGGCTCCGCATCGATCCGATCAGCGGGCTGCCCAACATGCGTGCGCTCGGTGAACGCCTGCAACAGTACTGGCGGGATAACGACGGCACCGGCAAGGCCTGCCTGATCGTGGCCGAGATGGGCAACCTGCGCGATCTGCGCCTGCGCTACGGGCCGTTGCAGGACAACGGCCTGTGGCAGCGCGACAGCACCGAAGAAGTGCATCGGTTGCTGCCCTCGCTGTCGGCTGCGCAGCTGGAGATCTATCAGTTCGGTGATGCCGCGCTGGCGATCCTGGTGCGCGGCCTGACCTTGTCCACACTGCGCACGCAACCGCAGATCACCGAGCTGGCCAGCAACCTGGCCGATCGGGTCGGCCGCGATTGGCCGGGCTTCCGGCCACTGTTCCGCTGTGCAGTGGTTGAATTGAAGCCCCCCGCTGATGCCGACGAAGGACATCTTCCATTCCGCGCCATAACCCTGGCACTGAGCGCGATCGAGTCGGGCGTGGTGTTCTTCGATGACCCGATCCAGCGCGACAGCGAGATCGACGCCCTGATCGAGGCTGCGCTCGAGCACTGGCTGCAGCAGGGCAATGCGCCGCTGTGCTACCAGCCCAAGCATCGTCTGCAGGACCGCCAACTGGTCGGCGCCGAAGCACTGCTGCGCATGCGCGACGGCGAAGGCCGGCCGATTGCCCCGATGCGGGTGATCTCGCTGCTGCGCCGGCAGGGGCGGCTGGCAGACCTGGAATGGGCCACGCTGCGGTCGGCGGTGCACTTCCTGCAGCACTGCCGGCGGGACGGCGCGGCGCTGACAATTGCAGTCAATGTTTCAGCCGAATCGCTGCGCCTGCACGACTTCGGCCTGCGCCTGCAGGAGCTGCTGCAGCTGCATGACATCCCCGGTGCGATGCTGCGCCTGGAGATCGTCGAATGGACCGAAATCGTCGAGCGCGACGTGGTCGATGCCAACATCGCACAGCTTCTGGCAGCCGGGGTCACCCTGTCGCTGGATGATTTCGGCGCCGGCTATTCAACCCTGATCCTGCTTTCGCAGCTGGCCATCGCCGAGGTCAAGATCGAGCAGGCACTGATCGCCACGCTGTCCGACGCCAAGTCACAGTCGATCGTTCGCTTCATCGTCGAGGTCGCGCACCGCTGCGGCGCGATCGTGGTGGCCGAGGGTACCGAGACCCTCGCCCAGGAACAGAAGCTGCGCGCACTCGGGGTGGATGTCGGCCAGGGCTACCTGTACTCGGCGGCACTGCCGGCCGACGAGTTCCGTCGCTTCGCAGCCAGCTAGACCGCGTAGAACCCCAGGAACATCGCCACCGCCGATTCGGCCACGCGCGCACGTTCCTGCGCGGTCAACGGTGGCTGCCCCATCGTGACCTGCGGCCAGAACGCGAAGCTCTTCACCAGCCCATGCAACTGGTGGCCGGCAAAGTCCGGATCCACCTCGCGCAGACGGCCATCGGCAATTGCTGCGCGGATCCAGGCACTCTCGCCACTTTCCTTCTCGCCCATGCGGCAGACGATGGCCTGCGCGCGCTCCGGTGAATGGATGATCTCGGCCATCGCGACCCGCGCCAGATCGATGAAATTCCCATCGCTGAGCAGGTCCAGCTTCTGGCCCAGCAACTGCAGCAACTGCGTCTGCAGCGGCTGGTCGGCGCGGTATGGCAGTGCGTCGCTGGCCACGCTGCGCTCCCACAGCTCCTCCAGGATCATCGAGAACAGCGCTTCCTTGCTCGGGAAATGGTTGTAGACGGTGCGCTTGGAGACCCCCGCCGCCTCGGCGATGCGGTCCATGCTGGTCGCCTCGTAGCCCGATGCACGGAACTCCTCCACCGCCGCGCGCACGATGGCGTCACGTTTGCGGTCGGTCAGGCGTTGCGGGGGACGGGACATGGCGGGAACCGGATAACTGAACGGATGCCTCCATTTTACACTCGACAGTGTACTTTTGAACAACACGAAACTACACTGTTCAGTGTACCCAGCGGACGTCACCCATGAAGCGCCTGCTCCTTGTCCTCCTGCTCGGAATCCTCGCCGTGACCGCCTACACCTTCTGCAAATCCTGGTCCCTTCCCGACTTCCCCGATTCGCCGCGGTACCGTGATGGCAAGTTCCGCAATGCCCTGCCCCGTCCGGCGATGGGCCTGCGCGACGGCGCGGAGATCTGGTGGACGTTCCTGTTCAACAAGCCCAAGGGCACCGTGCCCGCGCACCCGATTCCGGTGAAGCCGCTGGACCGCGCCACGCTGGACGCCGCACCGGATCGCAGCCTGTTCCGGCTGGGGCACTCCACGATCCTGCTGAAGCTGCGTGGCCAGTACTGGCTGACCGATCCGGTGTTCTCCGAGCGCGCCTCGCCGGTGCAGTGGATGGGGCCCGCACGCTTCCATGCACCGCCGATCAGCATCGACGCGCTGCCGCCGATCGCCGGTGTGATCCTCTCGCACAACCACTATGACCACCTGGACCATGCCGCGGTCATGCAGCTGGCCGGCAAGACCGCGCGCTTCATTGCACCGCTCGGCGTCGGCGACCAGCTGATCGCGTGGGGGGTGGATGCGCGCAAAGTCGAGCAGCTGGACTGGTGGCAATCCACCGAAGCCAACGGCCTGCGCCTGACCGCGACCCCGGGCCAGCACTTCTCCGGCCGCGGGCTGGGTGACAGCGACCGCAGCCTGTGGGCTTCATGGGTGATCCAGGACGGTGACTTCCGCATTTTCTTCAGCGGCGACACCGGCTACTTCGACGGCTTCAAGGCCATCGGCGAGAAATACGGTCCGTTCGACCTGACCATGATCGAGACCGGCGCCTATGATCGACGCTGGGCATTCGTGCACATGCAGCCGGAACAGACCCTGCAGGCGCACCTGGACCTGCGCGGCAAGTGGCTGCTGCCGATCCACAACGGCACCTTCGACCTGGCCCTGCACGCATGGCAGCAGCCATTCGAACGCATCACCGCGCTGGCCGCTGCAAACAATGTTGCAGTGGCTACGCCGATGATGGGCGAAGCACTGGACATGCAGGCGCCGCAGGCAGGTACGCGCTGGTGGGAGACGGTGGAGCTGTAATGCGGTGGGCTACAATTCTGGCCGCCGCTACGTCTTCGGGTGAAGCCTGCGCCCTTCCCGGGCCAGATTGATCTGTAGCGCAGCGGCGGCGAGCTCGGTCATTTCCGTCGTGACTTTCCCGCTGCCGCGCGCTCGCAGCCAACCGAGAATGTCGACGAGATGCCAGATCGAGGTCGAGCCGTCATGCACGGGGGATGGAAACGACTGCGGGTTGGCCAGCATGAGCTTCCGCATGTTCTGGCGCGACATTCCGAGCAGGTCTGCGACGTCAGTGAGCCCAACCAGATCGGGGCTCACTTCAACCAGTTCGGCACCGGGCACGGCCCGCTGCACATCGTCCAGCGCCGAACGCAGGGCAGCCCCTGCGCTATCTGCTTCGCGGCAGAACGCCAAGGCCAGCCGTCCCGGCAGCCCAAGGCCCACAAGCGCGTCGTCACAGCCGCCTTCGGCCAGGCGCTGCTCGAGGACACCGATTTCAATACCTGTGTCCGGCAAGCGGTACTTCAGGGTGAAGTTGAATTCCATGATTGACCCCTTCGCTTCTGACGAAGCGAGATCTCATTGCTCACGACTGCAGTTCTCGACCACACGCCGCAAGGCCCTTGCATGATGGCTGCCGCTACGCGGTGTGCTCCAGATGCTGACGATGCAGAACTCCCCGCATCGGCAATCGGTGTCGTTGTAAGGGCAATACATCCGGCCCCACGCATGGCCGCCCGCCATACGGAGCCTCCACCCACGATCCTCCGCGAACTGCAACGCCGCTTCGATGTCCTTGTCTGGATGACGCGCTCGAGACATTCCTTGTTCTCCATAGTCTGCACACGGCTCACGTTGGTTGTCAAATGACAACCACGTGGACGGACTTTCGACGTGCCCTAGCCAATCCGCGCTACACGTCCAGAGCCACATCCGTCAGCCCTCCCGTGATGGCAGCGCCAGCGTCCAGCGGCGCTGCAGTGCGTCATGTAACCGTTTACATCCCTTGCTAGCGTAGCGCTCGCCCGATTCCGGTCGAACCTGCGAGGCTGTCCGTAATGACATTGCGCGCCGAACGCTACAAGGTTTCCACACCGTTCTTCCCATTGCGCCCTGCCGCTGCCCTGCTGTTGGCCGCCCTGGCCTCCAGCGCACAGGCACAGACCCTTCCCCCGCGCAGCCAATGGCAGGCCAGCAGTTCCTCGCAGCAAGTGCCGGCGATGGCGATCAGCCACCTGATCGACGGCAACCCGAAGACCGTTACCGGCGGCGCGTTCAGTCCGGGCCACTGGTTCCAGATCGACCTGGGCGCGCCCACCCTGCTGGCCGGCGCACGCCTCACCTGGGACGTATCGAACCCGGAAGGCTATTCACTGCAGACCTCAATGGATGGCAGGCAGTGGCAGACCGCGTACACGATGGCCGATTCGCTTGGCGACGTGGAAACGCTGTACTTCGCGCCACGGCAGGCGCGCTACCTGCGGCTGGCCAGCCCGCAGCGCACTTCCGACTGGGGCGTGTCGATCTTCGATATGGAGCCGCTGGACAGCACGCTCAGCGCACGCGTCAGCGGTATCGATGCAGCGCAGGCGGCGGCGCTCTGGCAAGGCGGCGGCACCGTCGCGATGCCGGCCGGGGCAAATGGATCCCATACGTTCGAGATCACGCTGCCGCAGGCCCAATCAACGGCTGGCCTGGTGGTCGACTGGGCCGATGGCGCACGAGGCGCCGCCCGACTACAGGCGCAGGATGCACAGGGCCGTTGGCAGGACCTCGCACACGATGCACAGGCGGCCAGTCACCGGCAAAGCTGGCTGGCCGCCACTGCAGCACAGCCATTGCGTGCTTTCCGCCTGAGCGTGGACGGCGCTGCGCCACGGATCGCACGCCTGCGCCTGCTCGGTCCTAAAGCCGTGATGACGCCGATGAAGCAGTATCAGATCGTTGCCAGCGGCGCCCAGCGCGCGTTGTTCCCGGCCTCGCTGCAGATGCAGCAGACCTACTGGACGGCCGTGGGTGTGCATGCAGGACGACAGAAATCGATCTTCGACGAGTACGGCAACCTGGAAGCCTTCAAGGGCGCGCCACTGGTGCAGCCGATCTGGCGTAGCGCTGACGGGCGCGCCGCAGGTGCCGCCGGGCAGGCAATGCAGCATGCCCTGCGCGACGGCTGGAAGCCGATGCCCTCTGCCACCTGGTCACCGCAACCCGGCCTGCAGCTGCGCAGTGAAGTATTTGCCATCGAGCGCGATGGCCAGCCGGTGACCTTCCTGCGGCATCGGCTGCAGAACACGGGAAGCACCAAGATCGAAGGCACGCTCAGCCTGGTGGTGCGCCCGATGCAGATGAATCCACCGTGGCAGAACGGCGGGCTGTCCCCGATCCGCGAGGTCACCATCGACGGGCAAGCCCTGCGTATCAATGGCCGCACGCTGCTGCAGTCGCTCACGCCGGTGGCTGCGTCGGGTGCGGCGCCATTCGGCAAGGATGGCGCAACGGAGATCACCGCGACCCTCGCTGCCGGCCAGCTGCCTTCCACGCAACAGGTGCGTGATGATCAGGGGCTTGCCTCGGCTGCATTGAACTACCGCGTCTCGTTGGCGCCGGGAACCAGTGATGCCGTCGTGGTCGCGTTCCCGTTGGGCACCGCCGCCGCCGATGCCAATGGCGTGCTGCCCGAAGCGCCTGCGCTGGATCTGGCCACGCTGCCCCACGATGCCAGTGCGGCGTTTGATTCACTGGCCACGCAGGCGTCTGCGGACTGGCAGGCACGGCTGGGCCAGGTCGGCCTGCGCCTGCCCGATCCGTCGCTGGTGGACATGCTGCGCGCGCAGGCCGCCTACATGCTGATCAACCAGACCGGTCCAGCCATGCAGCCCGGCCCGCGCAACTACAACCGTTCCTTCATCCGCGACGGCATGGCCACCTCGGCGGTGCTGCTGCGCATGGGGGAAGCCCGCGTGGCGCGCGACTACCTAGCCTGGTACAGCGAGCACGGCGTGCATCCCAACGGCCTGGTCTCACCGATCCTCAACGACGATGGCAGCGTCAACACCGGCTTTGGATCAGACATCGAGTACGACAGTCAGGGCCAGTACGTCGCGCTGGTGGCCGATGTCGCGCGCCTGGACGGCGGCCCCGAGTCTGTGCGTGGCTATCTGCCGAAAGTGAAAGCAGCGCTGCGCTTCCTGCAGGAACTGCGCGAACGCACGCTGGTGCCCGGTTACAAGGCTGACCAGCCTTCGCCGGAACGGTTCGCGGGCATTCTTGCGCCGTCGATCAGCCATGAGGGCTACCCGTCACCCACCCACAGCTATTGGGATGACTATTGGGGCCTGAAGGGCTGGCACGACGGTGCCTGGCTGGCCGAATCGCTGGGCGACCACGAGACCGCAGCCTGGGCGCGCGAACAATACAAGCTGCTCTACGACGCACTGCATGCCTCGATCCGGGCGACGATGGCGTGGAAGGGCATCGACTTCATTCCCTCTTCGGCCGACCTGGGCGATGGCGATCCCACCGGCGTTTCGATCGCACTGGACCCGACCGGCGCACAGAGCGTGTTGCCCGCCGACGCGCTGCGGACAACCTTTGCGCGCTATCTGGAGGACGTGCGCAAGCGCAGCCAGCCCGGTGCGCTGTACGCGTACACACCGTACGAGATCCGCAACGTGCTGAGTTACGTACACCTGGGCCAGCCGCAGGTCGCCGATGAGCTGCTGCAGGGGCTGCTGCATGACCGGCGCCCGCTTCAGTGGCAGGTGCTGGCCGAGGTCGTGCACTCACGCCTGCGCTTTCCTCGCTACCTGGGCGACATGCCGCACACCTGGATCGGTGCCGAATACGGCCGCACGCTGTTCGGCATGCTGATGCGCGAAGACGATGATGCGCTCTCACTGCTGCCGGGCACGCCCCCCTCGTGGGTGGCGGGCGATGGATTGGCGGTGGAACGCCTGCCCACCGCGTATGGCACGTTGCAGATGCAGGCACGGCAACGCGACGGCACGCTATCGATCACGCTGGGCAAGGGCCTGCGCAGTGGGACGGCGGTGAAGGTCTGGTGGCCGGCGCGGACGATGCCGAAGACCGTGCGTGTGGATGGGCGCGACGTTACCGCGTTCGATGCGGAGGGCGTGCGCCTGGCAAGACCATTCAGAACGCTGGAGGCGCGTTGGTAGAGCAGCCGAGCATGGCTCGGCTCTACGGAAAGCAGACTCCACCAGTAGATCCACGCGATGGGTGGATGCTCCTGCAGAGTCGAGCCATGCTCGACTCATCGCGCACCGCGCGAACTGCAGCCGAGCATGGCTCGGCTTTACAGAAGCAGCGGTAGCGCCGGGCCACGCCCGGTGTCATTGCAGCGTCGGCAACCCCGGCGGATTGGTCTGCGATTGCGGCACCGCCTCCTCGGCCAGGTTCCAGCGCGCCAATGCCTGCGCATAGGTGCCGCTGCCGATCTGGGTGTTCAACGCCTGCGTCACCGCATCGGCCAGGCCGCTGCCCTTGCGCGTGGTCACCGAGATCGCCGCAGCGTTCGGCCAGCCACCGGGGAACAGGCCCACGCGCCGCACCTTGCCATCGCGTGCCGAGTAGGCGCCGGTGGCATTGGGCTCGAACGAGACATCGGCGCGGCCAGTGATCACCGCCAAGCGGCCGACCACGGCGTCGTCGAAGTACTGGTACTCCACCGGCTTCAGCCCGGCCGCAATGTTCTGCCGGTCCCACTGCCGCAGGATCTGGTCCTGGTTGGTGCTGGCACCCACCACCACTTTCAGCCCGGCCACATCAGCGGGCTTTTCGATCTTCTGGATGGGCCCGTCGCTGCGCGTATAGATGCCCAGAAGATCGTAGCGGTAGCTGGAGAAGTCGAACTTCTTCTTGCGCTCTTCGGTCACCGTCACGTTCGACAGCACCGCATCGTACTTGCCCGATTCCAGCCCCAGCGGCCAGTCCGCCCACGCGACCGGCACGATCACCAGCTTCAGGCCCAACGCATCGGCGATCAGCCGCGCGATGTCCGGCTCGATGCCGACCACGTCCTTGCTGTCGGCGCCGTAGTCGGCCAGCGGCAGCTGCCCCGGATGGGTGGCCACGGTAAACGCCCCAGGGGTGACGAACTGATAACCGGCGGGGATCAACGCCTTCGCCTTCGAGTCGAAGGTGCCCTTCAGGACGGCCGTGTTCGCGCCGGCCAGGCTGGTCGCTACCACGGTGCCTGCATCCGGTGCCTGGCGCACGCGCGAGTAGACGATACCGGCAATGCCGATGACCAGCACCGCCACGATCAACAGGGTGCTGCGCGAGGGACGACGCGATGCTGCACGACTCATGGTGCTCCTTCCGGGGTTACAGGGTCTTGGCCAGGAAATCGGCCGTGCGTTGCTGGCGCGGCTGCTCGAACACTGCGTCGGGCGTGCCCTGCTCGATCACCCGGCCCTGGTCCATCATCACCACGTGGTCGGCCACGCGGCGGGCGAAGCTCAGCTCATGGGTGACGATCACCAGCGTGGTACCGGAACGGGCCAGTTCTTCGATCACGCTCAGCACCTCGGCCACCAGTTCCGGATCCAGCGCCGACGTGGGTTCGTCGAACAGCAGCACCTTCGGCTGCAGCGCCAGCGCGCGGGCAATCGCGATGCGCTGCTGCTGGCCACCGGACAGCTGGCGCGGGAAGGCATCGGCCCTGTCGGCCAGGCCGACCCGCTCCAGCAGCGTGCGCGCCTGTTGTTCGGCCTTCGCACGTGGCACGCCACGTACCGCGATCGGTGCCTCGATGATGTTCTCCAGCGCGGTCAGGTGCGGGAACAGATTGAAGCCCTGGAACACCATGGCCACCTCGGCACGCCGACGGCGGATCTCACGCTCGGGCAGTTCGTACAGGGTGTCACCGTCACGGCGGTAGCCGATCAACTGGCCGCCGACGGTCACGTAGCCGCTGTCGGCACGCTCCAGGTGGTTGATCAGCCGCAGCAGCGTGGACTTGCCGGCGCCCGATGGGCCGATCAGCACCGTCACGCTGCCGGCGCGCAGGTCCAGGTTCACATCCTCCAGCACCGGCTGGTCGCCAAACACCTTGCCTACGCCGTGCAGCGACACCGCCGCGCCCTCGCCGGCATCCACCTGCGCGGCGATGCGCGGGCGGTTGGCCACGCGCGGCGCAGCATCACTGGGTGTCCGCACCGGTGACGACACCTGCGACACCGAGCGCTCGCGCTGCAGCTGGCCGCGCGCGAAGCGTTGTTCCACGCGCCGCTGCAGCAGCGACAACACGGTCAGGATCACCAGGTACCAGACCGTGGCCACCATCAGCAGCGGCACCACTTCCAGGTTGCGCCGATAGATCACCTGCACGGTGTAGAACAGCTCCGGCAGCGCCAGCACGTAGACCACCGAGGTGCTCTTGGCCAGGCCGATCACATCGTTGAACGCCGCCGGCAGGATCGAACGCATCGCCTGCGGCAGGATGATGCGGCGCACCTGGCGGCCACGCGGCAGGCCGAGCGCGGCCGCGGCCTCGTACTGGCCGTGGTCGACCGAGAGGATGCCACCGCGGATCACCTCGGCCGAGAACGCTGCCTGGTTCAGGGTCAGGCCCAGCACCGCGGCGGTGAACACGCCGATCAGCTGCGTGGTCGGGTACGAGAACAGGCTGATGCCGGTGAACGGCACGCCCAGCTCGATGGTGCTGTATAGATAGCCCAGGTTGTTCAGCAGCAGCAACAGCACCAGCAGCGGGATCGAGCGGAACAGCCACACATAGCCCCACGACACCGCCGACAGCAGCGGCGAACCGGAGACGCGTGCCAGCGCGAGCAGCGTACCCAGCGCGAAACCGAGGCCGGTGCCAAGCGCGGTCAGCAGCAGCGTGCGACCCAGGCCTTCCAGCACCGGGCGTGCGAAGAACCACTCGGCGAAGGTGCCCCAACCCCAGCGCGGATTGCCCAGCACGGACTGCAGCCCGATCAGGATCAGCGCCAGTGCCAGCACCGTGCCGAAGACCTGCAGCGGATGCCGGGCCGGCACGATCTTCAGTGCCTGTCCGGGCGCCGGACGAGCGGCGATGCCCTCCAGCGCGGTCGACGGTGTGCTCATGCGTGGGCTCCGTGCAGCAGTGCCTGTGCAGGGGTAACGACAGGCGTCGTCGCCCGCAGGTGCTTCTCGAAGGGCAGGTGCGCGACGGTTTCCGGATCTGCATCCAGATCGAACAGCGCGGTGTAGCCATGGCTGAGGTACAGGCCGACAGCTTCGGGCTGGCGGAAGCCGGTGGTCAGGAACACACGCCGATAGCCTTGGCGTGCCGCCTGTTCTTCCAGTTCCTGCAGCACGCGCCGCGCGATGCCCTGGCGTCGCAACCCCGGCAGCGTCCAGATGCGCTTGAATTCGGCGGTGTCTGGATCGCGGTGCGGCATGAAGGCGCCGCCAGAGATCGCCACACCGTCGCGCAGCAACAGTACGAAGGCCCCTACCGGCGCCGCGAAGGCCTGCGCCGGATAGCGCTGCAGCTCCTCGCGGGCGCTGCCACCGATGCGTCGGCGCACGTCGGCGTAACGGCGGTCGTACTCCTGTTCCAGGCCAGCGAACAGCGGCCGCGCCAGCGGGTCATCGACCGAGGTATAGAGGAAGCGTTCGTTGTTGCTCATGCCACGTCCTTCACCAGGTAGTCTTCGGCCAGCCGCGCCCACAGGCTGGCAGCGGGTGCAATGGCGGCGTCGTTGAACACATAGCGCGGGCTGTGCAACGGTGGACTGTCGCCGTTGCCGACGAACACGAAGCTGCCGGGCCGCGCCTGCAGCAGGAAGGCAAAGTCCTCGCTGGCGGTGCGCGGTGCGAAGCCGGGCACCACCTGTTCGGCGCCGAAGCACTGCACCGCCACCTTGCGGACATAGGCCGTCTGTTGCGGGTGGTTGATCACGCTGGGGAAGCCGCGCGGGAACTCGATCTCGGCGCGCGCGCCGAACGCGGCGGCGGTCTGCTCGGCAAGTTCCGTGACCCGGCGTCGCAGCGTGTCGCGCACCTCGGGCAGGTAGGCGCGCACGGTCAGCTTCAGCTCGACCACATCCGGAATCACATTGGCAGCCTGCCCACCGTGGATTGAGCCGACGGTGACCACGCCCATCTGCCGCGGATCGACATTGCGCGACACCACGCTCTGCAGCGCGGTGACGATGTGCGCTGCCGCCAGGATCGGATCCACGCTGCCCTGCGGCTCGGCACCGTGGCCGCCCTTGCCGATCACCTTCAGCCGCGCCCAGTCCACCGACGCCATCGCCGGGCCATCGACGAAGCCGAAGTGGCCGACTGGTACGCCGGGCCAATTGTGCAGCCCATAGATCGCATCCACCGGGAAGCGCTCGAACAGGCCGTCGGCAAGCATCTTCGATGCACCCGAACCGGTTTCTTCCGCAGGCTGGAACACCAGCTGCAGGGTGCCGTCGATATTGCCGTGATGGGCCAGATAGTGCGCAGCGGACAGCAGGATCGCGGTATGCCCATCGTGGCCGCAGGCATGCATCAGGCCCTCGGTCTGGCTGGCGTAGGCCAGGCCGGAGTCCTCGCGGATCGGCAGCGCATCGATGTCGGCACGCAGGCCCAGGCGACGGCTTCCCTGCCCGCGCTGCAGCGTGCCGACTACGCCGGTGCCACCGAGGCCGGTGGTCACCTCATAGCCCCATTGCTGCAGCAGCTCGGCCACGCGGGCACTGGTGCGGTGCTCCTCGAAGGCCAGCTCCGGGTGCTGGTGCAGGTCATGGCGGATCGCGATGGCGGCCTCGGCGCGTGCTGCAATTTCCGGCAGCACGCCGATGGACGCGGGATTCCGCCGGGCGTGGCCCGGTGCTGCCGCAGTTTCTCCGCTCATCGCCCTACCCCACCTTCCGCGCCGGTTCGGCGTCGGTCGAATAGCGGCTGGCCTTGTACGGCAGACCCAGATGCTCGCGCAGGGTCTGTCCTTCCAGCCCGCGCTGGTGGTAGCCGCGCGCCTGCAGGATCGGCAGCACCTGGGTCACGAAATCGTCCAGGCCCTCGCGCTGCGCGGCGAAGCCGAGAATGAAGCCATCGCTGGCACCGGCATCGAACCAGCGGATCAGCTCATCGGCCACGTGCTCCGGTGTGCCGATGAAGTTCGGCCGTGGGCTCACTGCTTCCAGTGCCACCTGGCGCAGGCTCAGCCCCTTTTCTCGCGCATCCTGCTTGATGCGATCGGTGGTGGAACGGAACGAGTTGCTGCCAATGTCACCCAACTCCGGGAAGGGCGCGTCCGGATCGTACTGGCTGAAATCATGGTGATCGAAGAAGCGCCCCAGGTACGCCAGCGCATCCTCAAGCGTGGCCAGTGCGGCAATCGCCTGGTACTTGGCTTCGGCCTCTTCGGCCGTGCGGCCGACGATGGGGCCGATGCCCGGGAAGATTTTCACATCGTTGGCGCTGCGGCCATGCGCGATCGCCGAGTTCTTCACCTTCTGGGTGAACGCGCGGGTTTCTTCCAGCGACGGCGAATGAGTGAACACCGCGTCGGCATACTTGCCGGCCAGCGCGATGCCGTCGTCGGACGAACCGGCCTGGAAGATCACCGGCTGGCCCTGTGGCGAACGCTGGATGTTGAGCGGCCCTTCCACCTGGAAGAAGCGGCCCTTGTGGTCGAGGCGGCGGAACTTTTCCGGCGCGAAGAATGTACCGCTGTCGCGCTCGCGCACGAAGGCGTCGTCGTCCCACGAATCCCACAGCCCCTGCACGACGTCCAGGTACTCATCGGCGATCTGGTAGCGCAGCGCATGTTCCGGGTGTGGCCGGCCATAGTTGCGGCCCGAACCCTCCAACGGCGAGGTCACCACGTTCCAGCCGGCGCGGCCGCCGCTGAGCAGATCCAGCGAGGCGAACTGGCGGGCCACGGTGAACGGGTCGCTGTAGGAGGTCGACAGCGTGCCGGCCAGGCCGATCTTCTTCGTTGCCGTGGCCAGTGCCGACAGCAGCGAGATCGGCTCGAAGCGGTTGAGGAAGTGCGGGATCGACTTCTCGTTGATGTACAGGCCGTCGGCCACGAAGCCGAAGGCGATGCCGTTGTCCTCGGCGGTGCGCGCGATGTCGATGTAGAACTGCAGGTTGACGCTGGCATCAGCCGGATTGGACGGATGCTTCCAGGCATGCATGTGGCTGCCGGGGCCCTGCAGCATGATGCCGAACGGAATGTGGCGCGCGGTCGTGCTCATTGGGGATCGCTCCTGCAGGTCAGGCCACCGCCGCGCGCGGCGCGGGCGACAGCAGTTCGAGGGATGTCAGGCGTGCGTCGAGGTCGGCCACCGGCGCGTCGAGGATGAACTCACCCACGCCGAAGCGTCGGTGCAGCGCATCCAGTTCGCCGCGTACCTGTTGCGCATCGCCGGACAGCACGCTTGGCCGTGTTTCCTCGATGCGGAAGTCCGCCACACCTACCTGGCGTGCATACTCGGCAGCTGCCTCGGGGCTGGGCAGGTTCACTGTCTGCCCCGGGCCAAGATGCAGCTTGTAGACGCGCAGCGCACCGATATGGCGTGCGGCTGCTTCGGCAGTCGGCGCGGCGAAGGCCACCGTGGCCAGCAACGGCGGTTGCGTGGAGACACCGCGGTAGGCGTCGAACGCGGCCTCGATGTGTTTCGGGTCGCCATCAAAGTGCGCGGCATACACGAAGCGCCAGCCGAGCTCGGCCGCCTGCTGCGCACTCTGCGGGCTGGCACCGAGCAGGAAGCGCTCCGGCGCCTGCTGTGGAATCGGGCGCGCCAGCGCCTCGGTTGCGGCACCGGACAGATAGCCCTCCAGGTCGCGCAGCTGCTGGTCGAAATCGGCGAATGCCGGGCGTCCCGCCGCCAGCGCGGCGGTCGATGCTGGCAGGCCACCGGGCGCCTTGCCCACGCCCAGATCCACGCGCCCCGGTGCCAACGCCGCCAGCAGGTTGAAGCTCTCGGCCACCTTGTACGGCGCATAGTGGCGCAGCATCACTCCGCCACTGCCGATGCGGATGCGACGGGTCTGCGCCAGCACCCAGGCGGCCAGCACTTCCGGCGCCGGGCTGGCAAGCGCCGGCGCGGCATGATGCTCGGCAAACCAGTACCGGTGATAGCCCAGCTGCTCGGCACGCTGCGCCAACTGCAGGCTGTTGCGCAGCGCCTGCTCTGGCGAGGCGCCTTCGGCCACCGGGCTCTTGTCCAAGACGCTGATCAGATAGCTCAAGGTCGTGTCCTCGCTCAGGGGTGGGCCACGGGAATGCCAAGCAATCCGTTCAGCGCAGCCAGGATCGGCTCGGCACCGGAGATGTACTGGCGGTCCTGATGCGCGCCACTGGCCAGCTCGCTGCGCACGCCCTGCGGCAGCACCAGCTTGGGCAACGACTGGTCCTGCTCGCCGATCTCGGCGATCACCTCGCGGCGTGGCCGCGCGAAACCAATGCGACGTACGTCCAGCTGCGCGTCGAGGCCGTCGATGCTCGACAGCGCCCCTTCCAGCAGCAGGCTGTGCCGGCAGAAGAAGCGCTGGCCAGGAATCTGGCCATCCTCGAACTCGCGGTCGAGCAGGAACAGGATGGGTTTGCTTGCTGCGTCCAACGCCACGGGAGTGTCCTCATCAGGGCCGGCAATGCGATGCCGCTTCGATTTCGATGCTAGGGATGCCGGTGCTTGCGGTGGCGGTGCCAGGCGACAATCGGCGGTCAGATCCGGCCACGCAGATGCGCCTTGGCCATATGCAAAGCGCCGCCGGTTATGGCATCAGGCGATGCGTCGCAGTGGCGCCGCTACCGCCAGCGCCTGCGTAGCCAGATGCCCGGCCGCACGCTCGGTCGCCAGCGCGATGCGGGCCTGCAACGCTGCACTGTTGAGGTGCTCGCCATCAAAGTCGGCCGGCGTGGCATACACCCCGATCGGCAGCGTGTGCGCCTGCAGGAAGCTGAACAACGGCCGCAACTGGTGGTCGATCACCAGTGCATGGCGCTCGCTGCCACCGGTCGCCGCCAGCAGCACCGGTGTATCCACCAGCGCCTCCAGCCCGATGAAGTCGACCAGGTGCTTGAACAGCCCCGGATACGACCCCCGATACACCGGCGCGGCCACCACCAGCAGCTCGGCCGCCTCGATCGTCTGCAGCGCCTGCTCCACCGCAGGCTCCGCCTCATCGCGCGACAACGACTGCCCCAGCGAGCGCGCGATCGGCGCCAGCTCCACCACCTCCACGCTGGCGTGCACCCGCTGCTGCAGCGACGCCAACAGGTGCCGCACCAGTAGCAACGTACGCGACGTCGCCGAACTGGTCGGCGACCCCACCACTGCAACCACCCTAAATGCAGAAGACATGAACTGCTCCTCGATGATGCCGAACTACCGCCGGCCGCCTTTCGCCTTGTGTAGAGCCGAGCCATGCTCGGCTGCTTTCGCCTTTGTGGAGTCGAGCCATGCTCGACTGCTCCAGATCAGAACCGGTAATTGATCCGCCCGTACCAGAACGTCCCGATCCGGCTCAGCACATCGCCCGAATCCCACGTCGTCTCGATGCTGGCCACATCGGTAGCACTGCGCGCGTACGCCGGCACCTTGCGCGTGCGCTTGTCGAACACGTTGTTGATGCCCAGCGCCGCACTCCAGCCCGCACCCAGCTCCACCGCACCTGAAAGGTTGGTCACCAGCACCGGCGGCTGCCTGTATTCCACGCCGTTGTTCAGGCGCTTGATCGGGCCGTAGTAGGTGAAGTCGACATTCGAGCGCCAGCGCCCGTTCTGCCAGCCCAAGCCCGCCACCTGGGTGTAGCTGGGCGTGCGGAAGCGCAGTGCGTACTCGCTGGATTTGGTCAGCAGGTTGATATTGGGCAGCCCCTGCAGCGCCGCCGGAATATCACTGACCTTCCGGATCGTGGTGCGGCCGACGTTGGCCGCATAGCTCCAGCGCAGCTTGCCCCACGCCGTTTCCTGGTTCGCTTCCAGGGTCAGCTCGACACCGCGTGTGCGGGTATTGCCCACATTGGTGAAGTAGCTGGCGTAGAACGCATCACCCGGCAGGATGCTGATGCCGGCCGACCCCAGCAGCGCATCGATGGTGTTCTTCTGCGCTGCGCTCAGCACCGTGCCGCTGTTGTCGGTGATGCGCGCCGGATCCTGTGCGTTGTAGCCGATCTGGCTGGACTGCCCGAGCTGGCCACGGATATCGATCTGGTACGCATCCACGGCCAGGTGGAAGGCCGGGCTCGGATCCCAGGTCACGCCGAGGCTGTAGTTGGTGGCCTTCTCAGGCTTCAGCGGTGTGGCACCCAGTGCGACCGCCGCCGGCGAAGACACCTGCGCCACCAGCGTGGTACCGCACGGGCAGCTGCCGGTGGCCTGGTAGAACTGCGCGCCCAGGCTGGGGGCATGGAAGCCATTGCTGACCGTAGCGCGCACACCCAGCGCATCGGTGAAATCGAAGCGGGTGGTCAGGCGGCCGGTCGAGACACTGCCGAAGTCGGAATGGTCCTCCCAGCGCGCGGCCGCATCCAGATACCAGCGTGAGGTGATGTTGGCGGCCGCACCCACGTACACCGCCTTGCTGTTGCGGGTGGCCTTCACCGCGTCCGCAGTGGAATAGCCGACGAACGCTGCAGCACCAAAGCCGGTGTACGACTCCCACTGCCCCGCCCCGCGCTCGTACTGTTCATGCTGGTACTCGGCACCTGCGCTCACTTCCAGCGGCGAAGCGAATGCCGCCACCTCGAAGCCACGGCGCAGGTCGAGGTTGGCGATGCCCTGCTGGTAATCAAGCTTGCCATCATAGAAATCAGTGGGCGAACCGGGGTACGGCAGCGAGTAGTTCACCGAGTTGCGGGTATAGGTGCGTACCGTGCTGCGATTGCCGGTCAGGCTGGCGTCGTAATCCCAGCCCGCGATCTGGCCTTTGACACCTGCGGTGCCGGTGTACTGCTTCTCCTTGGTTTCCAGCACCGGCAGGAAGCCATCGGGAAACACGCTCAGCACACCCGGCGCCTTGTAGGTGGTGAAGATGGTCGCCGGCAGGCGGAAATTCTGGATCGCCTGCGCGGTTCGATCACTGGCGGTGGCATTGGCGTAGAACTGGGCGCTCTCGCCCAGGCCATGGCCCACGTTCACCGCAAACGCCTTCAGCGCATACGATGGCGAACTGAGGATGGTGTTGGCCTCGGCATCGCGGTTGGCCTCGGCCGGGTTCGGCGATGCGCCGGCCGGCAACCGGTTGTTCGGTCGCAGCGCGACCAGATTGCCGTTGGCATCTACCGCCGGATAGCTCAGATAGCCATCGATGTAGCGGCGGGTACGGATCGCGTGGTGCTGCCGCGTGGTTTCGCCCGACAGGTTGACGAAGCCATCGGCGCCCCACGGCAGGCCCACGTTGGCACGCACGCTGGTGCGCGCGCCATCGCCATCAATGCTCTGCCCGCTTTCCACGGAAAGCTCGCCACCGTGTGCCTGCGATTTCAGGATCACGTTGACCACGCCGGTGATCGCGTCCGAACCATAGATGGCCGACGCGCCATCGCGCAGCACTTCCACATGGTCGATCGCCGAGACTGGAATCAACGCCAGGTCAGCCCAGGCATGGCCGGGGAAACCGCCGCCGTTGGCACCGCTCACATAGGCACTGGCATTGCGGCGCTTGCCGTTCACCAGCACCAGCGTGTAACCCGGCGAGAGATTGCGCAGCTGGTAGCCACGGATCAGGCTCTCCTGGTCGCTCTGGTAGCCACCGATCTGGCTCAGCGACGGCAGGCTGCGCTGCAACGCTTCCAGCAGGTTGGCCTGGCCGGTCGCAGCAAGGTCCTCTGCGGAAATCACATCGATCGGGGTGGAACTGTTCTTCACCGTGCGCGTGCTGGTGCGCGACCCGGTAACGACCACCGCATCCAGCGTGGACGCTGCCACGTTGGCCGTTGCAGCGGTGGCAGCAGGATCCGCATCGGCGTCAGCCGCATGGCCAGGCGATGCGGCCAGAACGCTGGCGATCAGGACGGCGAGAGTGTTCAGCACAGGGGCGTGGGCAGCAGGCATGGGGGCTCGTGGGGGTGGGCCGGAAACACGCTTCCATTCAAGGGCCTGTTCACCCACCGCGACAGGCGCGATCGCGTCACCCAGCCGTAACATCCGGCCACCCACATGACCGCTGGTAATGACGTTAGGTGGCCGCAACGGTGCGCTGCTGCCTGTAGAGCCGAGCCCACGTTCGGCTGCTCTTCGCGACGGCGTCAGATGCATCCACCCCGCCGGCACTGAACCGAGTGTGGGCGCGGGCCTACAGGAAGGGAGCGACCGCTCCATATGCCTGCCCGGCATCACCTCATGCCCTCGCACCACGCAGCGCCACGCGTCTGCATCCGTAGCATCAAGCCATGCCCAGCCCACCCGCCGATCCCACCGCACCGCTCGTCGCCATCGTTGCCTGCCACGGCCAGGGGCTATTCGAATTCGGCTGCGCGGTAGGCCTGTTCGCGCCTGTGCGGCCGGAACTCGGCGTGGCCTGGTACCGCACCCAGCTGTGCGCGGGTGAACCCGGTGCACTGCGCATGCTCGGCAATGCACAGGTGCAGCTGCCCTACGATCTCAGCACTGTTGATGACGCCGACATCATCGTCATTCCCGGATGGCGCGAACCCAGCGAACGCCCGCCGCAGGCACTGCTCGATGCACTCGTCCGCGCCCACGCACGTGGCGCACGCATCGCCTCGATCTGCTCTGGCGCCTTCGTGCTGGCCTGGGCCGGGCTGCTCGATGGCCGCCCGGCCACCACCCACTGGCGCCTCACCGAAGCGCTGGCACGCGACTTTCCGCGCATCGATGTGCGCGAAGACGTGCTGTACGTCGACACCGGCAACGTCATCACCTCGGCCGGCTCGGCCACCGGCATGGACATGATGCTGCACATGGTGCGCAAGGACTACGGCGCGCGCGTGGCCAACCTGGTGGCCGAGCGGCTGGTACTGGCGCCATGGCGTGATGCCGAACGCAGCCAGCGTGTCAGCCGCGCCATTCCGAATGGCGAGCCCTCGCGTCTGGCAAAACTGATGGAATGGATGCGCCGCAACCTGCGCGAGCCGCACTCGCTGGGCAGTCTTGCCGAGCAGGCCGCGCTCAGCCAGCGCACGCTGCAGCGGCAGTTCCTGGAAGCCACCGGCCTGTCACCCATCGACTGGCTGATCCGCGAGCGCGTGGCATTCGCCCGCGAGCTGCTGGAAACCACCGACCGGCCGCTGCAGTGGATTGCCGAGCAGGCCGGCTTTGGTTCGCAGGAGTCGTTCCGCCGGCACTTCCGCGGCCAGGTGGACGCCAGTCCTACCCAATACCGCAGCCAGCATCGCGGCGGAATTGGCGCGGATCGGTTGGTGGGCTGCTGATCCAACGCATCACTCCCGACGATGCGTGAGGAAAGGCTCACGGCAGGCTATGGCGACCCACGTATAGTGACGGGCGTCACAAGAAGCCCCTTCCATGCTCCACGCATTTGCCTACTCCAGCCACATGTCGGCTGGGCTTTCCGATGAAATGCTCCGGCAGATCGTGTCCCGCTCTGCCACGTTCAACCGTCGCGTGGACGTTACCGGAGCGCTGCTCGTCGACGGGCAGCGGTTTTTCCAGTACGTCGAAGGCCCGCCCGACGGCCTGGAGGCGGTCAAGCGCCGCATCCATGACAGTCGCTCGCATGCTGCCGTCGTGCCGGTACTGGACATGGCCATCAGCGCGCGTGCGGTTCCCTATTGGGCCATGACCCGCATCGAGACCAGGCAGGTCGTGGTGTCCGGCCTGGTCAATGCGCGATGGGACGAATTTGGCCATGCCGTTCCGGGCATGGATCAGCTCGTCGGCCTGCTGCGTCCGCACATTCCGCGCATCGGCCCGCTCAGTGCGCACCATGCGTCCGTCGGATCCAGCTGAACCGCCGCCCTGCGCGCGTAGTCCCACGCGGCCGCGTGCTCCCTGCGCACGTCATCATTCAAGCCGCGTTACCCATCGTTCCTGCCAGATCCACAGCATGCCTGTACCTGCTCAACCTTCAACGGAAACACGTGCCTCGCCCGCCGAGTTGTTCGAGGTTGTCGTCCTGCGCGCAGGCACGACCCTGTTCGCGATCGACGTACAGGTGGCCGTGGAAATACGCGGCCCCGAGACCTTCGGCCCTGCAGATCAGCATGGCAGGCGGAACCTGGAGGTACGAGGGCAGCCATTGCCGGTGGCCGACCTGCGCAGGCTCAGCGGGCAACCGGCATTCGATGGCGGCAGCCCAGCCATGCTGTTGATCAGCGCCGGCACCGCAACCCTGGCGCTGGCGGTAGATGAAGTGCTGGAAATCGAAACATCGGACGCATCTCCAGACGCAGCCCGGCCGGCGCAGGGTCGACCGTTCAACTTCTGCAGCCGACACGTTCGGGTGGATGCCACACGTTCGGCTGCGCTGATCGAACCGCAGTCGCTGCTGGCCGCGCTCGCGGTGCGGGACTAAGGCGCCTCTGCTCAAGGGCGCCTGCGAACCGGTTGAAACCGCATGCGCCAGCACTGCGCGGCAAAGCCGATCACAAACACCACCGCCAATCCCAGCAACGTGTGCAGCACCACCGGTGCCATCGGCGCCGCAGCAATCGGATGCGCTGCCGGCAACCGTGTCAGCGTTTCATTCACGCCTGGCACCAGCGACAGCAGGAAGCTGAAGGACAGCGCAAATGTCGACAGGTAAGGTGCTGCGCCACCCAGCCAGCGCAGCCGGGCCGCCAGCACGCCGCCGAACGCCACCAGCAGCACGATCACTCCGAATGCGTGGCCCGGGTTGATCCCGCCCGTACTGGAGACGGTGAACGACGTTGCCACCGACAGCACCAGCCCAAGCAGGTACAGCTTGCCGGAGCGTGTCGCGGGGTCGATCGCGCGATGGCGAATGAAGGCATACAGGCCGGCGAACACCGGTACAAGGCTGACGGCCGTATGGATCACGCCCAGCGTGGACAGAGAGTGCGACATGGAACATCTCCAAGGGTTGATTGAACCTACTAGTAGGTAGACTTCTAGATCAAAGAAAAGGCCTACGTTGCCGCAGGCCCAGCACACATCCATCAGGCAGCCGCGCTCACCCGCGCGATGGCCAACCGTGCCAGCGCAGCAAACTTCGCCGCATCGCCGAAACCGCGCGCGGCCAGCATCGCGCCATGCACCGATGACATGAACGCTCTGGCCTCATCGGCCACCGGACCCTGCAGGCGCAGTTGACCCAGCGCCGCGCCCTTCTCCAGCGTCACCGTCAGCCACCCGCTCAGATCCTCGAAATGCCCGCGTACTTCTTCGGCAATCTCCGCAGGGATCATCGGCGCCTCGGCCGCCAGCATCGCGCAGATGCAGAACGAAGACGTGCCACCGGCAATACAGCTCGACCAGTAGTCCACATAAGCGTTGAGCTCCTGCAGCGGGTCGCCCAGCTGCCGGTCCAGCAGCGCCAGGCCTTCGCGCGCCTCGGCCCGGTACAGCTCAACCACCGTGCGCACCAGGTCCACCTTGCTGGGGAAATGGTGATGGATGCTGGCCTTGCTGATGTTCACCCGCGCCGACACGTCGGCGTAGCTGAAACCGTTGTAGCCACCAGCCTCCAGCAGCGAACGGGCGTGGGCCAGGATCTCCTGGGCCTTGGGCGAGAGCGACTCTTTCATGGCGTCAACCTACTAGTAGGTTGACTCACTGTCAACTCCCCGCTGCGAGGTCGGCAGCATCTGGTAGTGCCGGCCGCTGGCCGGCCACTGCACGCACCCAACTCCACCGGGATGCCGGCCAGCGGCCGGCACTACCCCATCCGGGCGTTCGTGGCCGGTTTTGACATGCAGGTATTTACCTGCATATAGTCCACTCAAGGGCGGCGCCTGCCGGCCCATGGCGAGGAACCTGCAATGGTGGATATCACACACCGCGTCGGCATCAAGGCCCCCGCTAGCCAGGTGTACCAGGCCTTGGCCACCCCCGAAGGAGTTGCCGGATGGTGGGCTGAGGATACCCATGGCGACCGCGAGGTTGGCGGCACCGTCAAGGTGCGTTTCACCAACAACGGCCAGGAAATCGGCGCCATGGAAATGAAGCTGGAACAGCTCATTCCCGGCGAGCTCGTGCTCTGGCAGTTCCTGGCCGGCCCCGCCGAATGGATCGGCACGCATGCGCGTTTCGCACTGAAACAGGAAGGCGACTACTGCATCGTCCTGTTCACCCATGAAGGCTGGAAAGAGCGCGTCGAGTTCACCTCCCACTGCAGCACCAAGTGGGCGGTGTTCCTGATGAGCCTGAAAGCCCTGCTGGAAACCGGCAAGGGCCAGCCCAACCCCCGCGACGTCAGGATCGACAACTGGAACTGAAGACGCCCCGCATGAATGCAGACAAGGTGTTCAAGGCCTTGGCCGACCCCACGCGCCGGACGCTGCTGGACCTGCTCTGCGAAGACAACGGCCAGACGCTGGGCCAGCTGTGCGAGCACCTGGACATGGCCCGGCAATCGGTCACCCAGCACCTTGGCCTGCTGGAAGACGCCAACCTGATCAGCACCGTGCGCCGTGGCCGCGAGAAGCTGCACTTCATCAACCCGGTGCCGCTGCATGAAGTCTACGAACGCTGGGTACGCAAGTTCGAGCAGCAGCGCCTGAGCCTGCTGCATGACCTGAAACGCGAACTGGAAGGAGAATGACGATGTCCGCAGAGACCACCCGCTTCATCCACGTGATCTACATCGCGTCCACGCCACAGAAGGTGTTCGAGGCCATCACCCGCCCCGAGATCGCCAGTCGCTACTGGGGCCACGAGAACGTCTCGGACTGGAAACCCGGCTCGCGCTGGCAGCACGTGCGCGCCGACGAAACGCGCTCGGTCGAGCTGGTCGGCGAAGTGGTGGAAAGCACCCCGCCCTCGCGGCTGGTCATCACCTGGGCCGCCGCCTCGCAGGCCGACAATCCCGATGCCTACAGCCGGGTCACCTTCGAGATCGTGCCCTACCAGGACATGGTGCGGCTGACCGTCACCCACGACGAATTGGAACCCGGCAGCGGCATGGATACCGGCATCCGCCAGGGCTGGCCGATCGTGCTGTCGAGCCTGAAGTCGCTGCTGGAGACCGGCAAGGGATTGGATGTGTTTGCGAAGCCGAGCTGAGTCGTGCCGCTATCGGCGGCGGAGCGCCATCCGCCGCCTGCGCCACCATCCGCTCAATCGCTCACTGTGCGCGCGCGCCCGTATTGTCCGTGCACATCCTGCTTGATCCAATCCGCCAGCAGGCGCAGATAGCCGTCGGTGATCCGCGTCGACACGCGGTTGCCCTCGGCATCGGTGCGGAACTCGACCATGCCATGGTCGGTGTCGGGGAACAGGTAGGTCTCGATCGGCTGTCCTGACGCGCGCAGGCGCGACAGGATCGAACGCGTGGCGGCAATCGGCGCGGCGCGGTCCTGCTCGGCCAGCACCCATAGCAACGGCCCCTTCAGGCGGCGCAGCGCAGCCTCGGCGTCGTAGTCCCAGATCAGCTCCAGGTTATCGAAGCGCGCGCGACCGATCCGGCGCAGGTCGGCGTCGCTCATGCGCAGCATGTCACCGCTGTATTCGCCACTGATGGTCTTTGCCCACGGCGCGGCACCCACCTGCGCACGCACCTTCGCCAGCGCCTCGAAACCTTCACTGAAATGCGTGCGCATCAGCTGCGCGGTGGCCTCTGACAGCTGCCCGACCTGCGCCAACGCCGCCGCATCCAGCTGCATGCGCCGTGCCTCATCGAACAGCTGCTCGCGGTCCTCCTCGATGGGCGAGACCACCAGCCCGAAACCGATCGCCACGAAATCCGCCTGCGAACGCGTGGCCGCCAGCGGCGCGATCCAACCGCCCTGGCTGCCACCGAAGTACCCGGCACGGCCGAAGCGACCTTTTGCCAGTTCCCGCGCCTTAGCAAGCGCCGCCGCTGCGTCGTCAGCGAGCAGCTCGAAGTTCTGCGTGTACTCGCCTTCCGAATCGCCGGTGCCACGCTTCTGGTAGGCGAACACCGAGATTCCCTGCGCCACCAGCATGCGTTGGTAGATCGCCGCCACCGCCATCGTGCGTTCCGAGCCATGGACCAGCACCACCAGCGGCCGCTTGGGATCGGCCGGACCGGCGGGTTCGATCAACTGCCCGACCAGCTTGGTTCCTGCACTGGTGAAAGTAGCATCGGTATCGCGGGTCGGCAGTCGCTGCCAGCGCTGCGTGGCCTCCGCAGGCGACCTGAAGCTGACCACATCGCCGCTGCAGCTCACCGGCGCGTTGGCATCGCCGGTGGCGCCACGTCGCCCGTCCAGCATCAGATAACGCTGCCCCGTGGCCGGTGCCGCGGCGGGTGCGCCCAGCACCACGATGTTGCCCTGCCCGTCACCGTAGGCACTGACCGTGCACAGCTCGGCGGCTGCAACCGGCAGGCCCGAACACACCAGCACCGCGCTCAACAACGAACGACTCTTCCACCCTGCCATGCCCGTCCCCATTACAGTAAACCCGCGTCGCGCAGGCGCAGGCGCCGGGCGCAGCCTAGCGCGTTCGTTCGCCAGATTCATGCTGCACCCGCTCGCCGTCGCCTTCTGCCATGGCCATACTGGAAGGACGATACGGACTTCAGAGCGCCATGCACCCACACTTGCAACACATCGGCACCACCCGCATCCTGCGCGTCGGCCCGCAGGGCACGACGCTCGATGCCACCGCCCTGCGCGACCTGGTCGGCGATGCCCTTGGGCACCAGGCCGAGTGGATCGCCGTACCGGTGCAACGCCTGTCGGCAGACTTTTTCGAACTGCGCTCCGGCATGGCCGGGCAATGGCTGCAGATGCTGGTGAACTACCGCCTGCGCTTCGCCGTACTGGGCGACGTCAGCGCCTACCGCGCACAAAGCCCGTCGCTGGATGCATGGATCACCGAGTGCAACCGCGGCCGCGACGGCTGCTTTGTCGCCGATTGGGACGCCCTGCTGGCACGTCTTCCCGTGTCGGCCAGCTAGCGCGCCGTCCAGCCCCCATCCACCGGCAGCGCCGTGCCGGTGATCTGTGCCGCCGCGTCCGAAGCCAGGAACACCACCATCCCGCCCAATTGCTCGGGCGTCACGAACTGCAGCGAAGGCTGCTTCTCGGCCAGCAGCGCGCGGGCGGCGGTTTCCTGATCCGCGCCTTCCTTCTCGGCCAACGCAGTGATCTGCTGCTCGACCAGCGCCGTTCGCACCCAGCCCGGGCAGATGGCATTGGCAGTGATGCCGGTGCCCGCATTCTCCAGCGCGGTCACCTTGGTGAAGCCCACCACGCCATGCTTGGCCGCCACATAGGCCGACTTGTTCACCGAGCCAACCAGGCCGTGCACCGACGCGATGTTGATGATGCGACCGGCGCCCTGCTGCTTCATGTGCGGCAACGCCGCCGCCGTTGCATGGAACACTGCCGACAGGTTCAGCGCCAGGATCGCATCCCACTTGTCGACCGGGAATTCCTCGATCGACGCGGTGTACTGGATGCCAGCATTATTCACCAGGATGTCGATGCGGCCCATCGTCGTCACGACGCGGTCGATCATCGCGCGCACCGCCTCGCCCCGGGAAAGGTCCGCGCCATCGTGCACCACCCGCACGCCGAACTCAGCTTCCAGGCGGGTACGGATGCGTTCGATCTCCGCCGCATCGCCGAAGCCATTCAGCACGATATCGGCACCTTGCCGCGCCAGCGCCGTGGAGATGCCAAGACCGATACCGCTGGTGGAGCCGGTGACCACCGCGACCTTTCCAGAGAACATGGGCGAGCTTCCGTTGGGTGTAGGCCGCCAGTGTACCTACACGGGCCAACTCCCTTTAACTGGCGTCCCATGACGACCCACAGCTAGAAGCGGATGCCCGCCGGATCAACGGTCGCCAGCGGATTGGCCTTCCGCACTGCCTCCAGGAACAGCAGGAAATCCCGATTGAACAGCGTCAGGTTGTTGGTGAACGTCACGCACTTTCTGCCCGAAGCTTTGCTGAAGCACACCTGCCAGACATAGCGCCCGTAGATCCTGTCGGACGTTCGCGTGACTGAGGTGATCTGCGAAAGCGGAACCGCCGTGGGCACTGGCCCACGCCGCAGGTAAAAGGACGCCGCATCAAAGAAGTAGTGCTCCCGATCTTCTTTCCCATCCACCATCACCAAGGTCATGGACCTGCCGGAAATCCGGCGCGGAGCATGCAAACGCAGCCCCGTCTCTACGGACGAGCGAGCAGTTGCTGCCATTCGCCGAAGGGTGAACCAGAGGATCACCAACGGAAGTGCCGCAAGGACAATGAAACCTACGGTCTTCAAAACAGTTTCCAGCGTGCTGGGCACACAGATCTCCAGGATGAACGTTCAGGCACTTGCAAGGCCCGACTAGATCCACGCCACGCGTGGATGCTCTGGCTTCAATGCCCCATCACTTCCAGTGATCCGGCCCCAGGAACGGCAGGCTCAACACGAACACCGGAACCGCCACAGGGATCAGCGCCGCGCCGAGCACCTTGCCGGCCGCCGAACCCACACCCGGCTTGTCCTCCCTCTCCGGCAGGATCCGCTGCGCCCGCGCATTGATCGGCTGTGCCAGCTTTCCCTTCTCCGCCAGCGCCGCAGCATCCGGCAACTTCACCCGCTCGCCGTCGCCCTCGAACAGCGCGCTGTAATAGCTGCCGCCCTTCCTTGAAAGATTGCAGGCCCGGTCAAACGCCAGCGCGTAACGGGTCCGGTCCATCGGCAGGTAGTAGCGTGCCCGCTCCTCCACGGCCTTGGCCTCACGCGAGGGGACCTCAATCCGCTCCAGCTTGAACTGCGCGGCCTGCTCCGCCGTCACCTGCTCCGGCCGCAGCAGCAGCGCATAGCTGCCGTGCACCTTGGCCTTGTTGGCCGGGTCGCGCCAATCCTCATGGAAGTACATCTGCGCGCAGGCCACCGCCTCGCGCAGCGGGCTGTCCATCAGCGCCCGGTACTCGCGGAACGGTGCGGCATTGAAGCGCATCGGCTCGTCATAGCGCGGCAGCAGGTACAGCTGGCCGTCGTCGGCCACGAACGCACTGGTGATCTCGCGGCTTGAGGCGTGCTCTTCCGGGCCACTGGCACAGCCGGACAGCAAGCCAAGGCACAGGGCGGAGAGGATGAAGAAGGACGTTCGCATGTCGTGTTCGAGGGCTTCCCTGGGAAAACGGCCCCTCCCGAAGGGACGAGGCAAGCCCGTCATGGTGCCATGTCGGCCTTGCCATGCCCAATCAAACTGCTGGAGATCGAGCGGGTTCAAGCCGCTGGCGCTGGTCGGCGTGCTATATTGAGTGCGCCTGGACATCCATGTTCAGTGACGTTCCTGGATCAGTCTGGAACGAGCGCAACAGGTACATCCCCGTTCGGCCTTTCCGTAGCGCTTGGGGATTATCCAACCACCAGCGCACCAGATTGCTCCTTGGTTGGCGAAATGAGCCAGCCGCTGCGGGCCGTGCGTCTTGCCCAAGGGCCAGGTCAGCCACCCGGCAGGCCTTTGAAGAAGCGCCGCGACATAAGCCGCATTTCCAGCATGCCGATTACGGCATCCGTGGGTCGCCGCCCCCTTCAGCCGTGCCGGCGCAGTCGGCATCGCGATTGCCGCCACGTCTGTCGCAATCACCAAACACTTTGCCCCGTTACTGGGGAACCGATGAAGAAGAAAGCCCACTCTTGAAAGGAGAGCGCGTAAATGAACGCTGATGATGTGAAGTCAATACCGATGATGGACCCGCTCGCGAACCAGCACACCGGTGGATCGAGTGCATCCAGACGCACCATCTACGTAGATCTTGATGGCGTAATGGCCGACTTCGACGCGGCATTTCCCGCCCTGTTTGGCCTGGACCATCGCGTGCTTGCCGACGATGAAATGTGGGGGCACATCAACAACCACCCGTCGTTCTTCCGCGACCTTCCGCCGATGCACGGTGCAGTGGAGTTTTTCCACAGCATCCACCACTTGAACCCAGTGATTCTCACGGCCTGCCCGAAATCGAACTATCCACTCGCTGCCATGCAGAAGCGGCAGTGGGTCCGCGAGCACCTGTCAGCAACCTGCCTGGTGTTGCCTGTGCTCGGCGGCAGGCACAAGCCTCTTTTCATGCACCAGCCAGGCGATGTTCTGATCGACGATTTCGAAGCGAACTGTGATGCCTGGACAGCGGCCGGAGGCGTGGCGATCAGGCACGCCGGCGATTGGACTGCAACGCGTCACGCGCTTTCCCAGATTGAAGATCTGTCAGGGGTAGCGCTGGCGAAGGGCTGATGCCCTCTCTGCCGACCACGTTGGCACTTCCATAGACAGGCCGAGGCGCTGGCCCCTCGGCCCCCAAGGCTGGCAACCTGCTGTGCAGCCCCGCCTTACTTCAACCGCTCCACCAACCGCTGCCCCACCTCCAGCGCCGAAGCCGGGTTCTGCCCGGTAATCAGCTCGCGGTCCACCACCACATGCCCGGTCCACGGCGTGGTGTTGCTGCTGAACGTCGCACCCGCCCGCTGCAGCGCGGTCTGCGGGTAGAACTTCATCTCACCGCCACCCAGCAGCGGCTTGGCCTGCTCTTCTTCCTGGTTGCTGATCACCGTCATCTGGTAGCCGCTGTAGATCCACTTCGGCGTGGCCGGCATCGCACCCGCCTCCAGCTTCGCCACGAACCCAGCGGCATCCGGCAGCGTGGACAGCAGCGCGATCGGCCCGTGGCAGACCAGCGCGGTGGTCTTGTTGCGCTGGTGGAAGTCGGCCAGCAACCGGCCCAGCGCCGGGCTCTTCAGCAGGTCCTGCATCGGCGCGTGGCCACCGGGAATGTAGACCGCATCGAAACGCGCGTAGCCCTGCTGCTCGATGCGCGCCAGGCTGACCACCGGCGAGGCCGTCGGCGAGGTCAGTGCCAGTTTCTCCAGCAGGTCCTTGTGCAGCGTCAGCTGCGCGGCATCGTTGCCGAAGTACGCCGGCGTCACCGAGGACGCATCCACCGTCGGCGCCCGCCCCTGCGGCGTGGCGAAGGTCACCTCGTGGCCCGCGTCCAGCAGCAGCTTGACCGGCTGCATCAGCTCATTGAGATAGAAGCCGGTGGACAGCACCTTGCCGTCCTTCAGGTCCAGGTGGTTTTCGTCGGACAGCACCACCAGCACGTTGGCGGCCTGCGCGCCGGTGGCGGCCAAGGTCAGGGCCAGCGCTGCGGCCAGCCGGGTCTTCAGGTTCATGGGGAACTCCTATCGGGGAATGGCCGCCACTTTATTCATCGCTCCAACGGCGATAAATTGGCCTCATCGCAAAACATCTGTTCCCCGGAGAGCCAAATGAGCCGCAAGTTCGACTACCTGGGCGATGTGGAGGTGTTCCTGGCGGTGGTCGAGCACGGCTCGTTCACGGCCGGCGCAGTGGCGCTGTCCACCACGCCCTCGGTGCTGAGCCGCGCGGTCACCCGCCTGGAAGCGCGGCTGGGCCGGCAGCTGCTGCAGCGGACCACCCGCCGCGTGGGCCTGACCGACGCCGGGCGGCTCTATCTGGAACAGGTGCGCACCGCCTTCGGCCTGCTGGACGACGCCGAGCGCGACGTACTGGCCCAGGACGGTGCGCTGGCCGGCCGCGTGCGCCTGAGCGTGCCCACCACCTATGGCCACTACCGGCTGCCGCCCGTGCTGGCGCGCTTTGCGCAGCAGTACCCGCAGGTGCAGGTGGAACTGAACATCACCAACCGCAACGTAGACCTGGTGGCCGAAGGCTTCGACCTGGCCATCCGCCTGGGCCAGCTGCCGGACAGCGGGCTGGTGGCGCGAAAGCTGGAAGACGCGCCGCTGCTGCTGGTGACCGCGCCGGACTATCTGCAGCGCCACGGCACGCCGCAGACGCTGGACGACCTGCAGCAGCACCTGTGCCTGCCCTTCGTGATGCCACGCACCGGGCGGCTTGCGCCGTGGATCTTCCGCGACGACGGGCGCGACGTGGACTGGCTGCCGCGCTCGTCCATCGAGACCTCCGACGATGTGCTGGGCGTGGTGTCGCTGGCGGAACAGGGCATCGGCATCTGCCAGAGCTATGAATTCATCGTGCGCGAGCGATTGCGGCGTGGGCAGCTGGTGGAAGTGCTGCCGCAGCTGCGGGGACGGTCGCGGCCGTTCTCGGTGATCTATGCGCCGCACCGGCGGCAGTCGGCAGCGGCGCGGGCGATGATTGAGCTGTTGGTGGGGAATGCGGCTGAGGATCGCGCTGGCTGAAGCTGCGAGCTTGTTAACGGTGTCGGGTTTGAACCGATTTTCGGGGTGTGCGGTCTGTCGGGTGCCGCTGCCTGCCGAAGCAAACTAAGAACTATTGCAAAGAAGGCCGTCGCGCTATTCGCTTGTGACGTGGGCGATTGCGCCAGTTTGATTCGCCATCAGCAGAGCAGCTGCGCGAATGCGTCCGGCGGTGTCGCGTGTTGCACGAATGGTGCGTGCAACAATAGTTCTTCGCTCTCGGATTCCGCGATTCCTTCGCGAATTTCTATTGGCATTCGAAGCGGGTGCGTAAACACCATGACGTGCCACCGACAACGGGTGGCAGCGGGCGTCCAAACCCGAGACAGATAGTTGTTTACGCTTGCCCGTCGGCACCGTCCTTAACCGGTGCCGGCGGGCAATCCGTCGGCCTTTATGGCGGGCGGTGCGTGGGGGTCTTCGGACCCGCCGGTTATTGACAACTGTCTGTCCCGGTTTGGAACCCGCACCGTCCGCCACCTCTTCGCGGTGGCACTGTTAAGCACAGCCACGGAAGCCGACGCCATGAACGAAGCCGATACCTTTTCCTCGTACACCGTTGTTGAGCCCATCAACGACGACACTCCCCTCCCCGACCTGAACTCCCTGCTCGGCATCCTCAAGCGCATGCGCGGCTGCGAAGGAGCTGATGGGCATCCTTGGCCAGAAACCGATGTGTCACCCGGCCGCCGCGTGAGCCTAGCCAGGAGCGAGCGCGCGATGGTGGGGGCGCTAACGGTGCTGGAGTTGCTGCACGCGGCGGACCGCTGCCGGGTAGCAGCGGAGCCGGAGCGGCATTTGGATGAGGGAGTGGTGGATGGGTTGTTTCTGGCTTGCAGGGGGCTGGTTGAGTGGGCTGGTCACGAGGTTAGACCGGAGTGACTCTCAGCAGCTCTCAATAGGCACCAGTACGGACCTGCCCGCAAGCTCAGTGCCCGCTTCAAGCCAGAAGCGGACATCAGAGACCATGCAAGACTGGCCATGCCTCGCCGCAACAAGACCCCAGCAGCACCAAGCATCGACGCCAGCTGGTTTAACCGACTATCGTTGGTTATGCTCTGGCTGCCTCAGAAGGAATCGGCATGCCACTCCACCCTACCTTTGATGAAATCGGCGAACAGTTGCTGGCGGAGCTACTGCCTGCGCCCGCGACACCAATACCCAAACTATTCCAAATTGGCGATGGATTCGCGATCGGAACGCACATAGGCAATAAGCGTTCAAGGAACGAGGATAGGGTCGCAATCGCACGAGTAGATATCGCCACTCAAGTTTCCTACTCAGCGCACATTATCTGCGACGGAGTAGGAGGATCGCAGCGCGGCGACGAAGCGGCGGCGATTGCTTGCGCGTCGATTGTTTCTCAGCTGAGCTCCCAAACACGCCATCGTCCCCCCGCTCAGCTATTGCCTGAATTGATCAGGACTGCAGATGATGCGGTACGACTTATGCTCGGCGGCGCAGGACAGACGACCCTCTGCATGCTGCTCAATTCAAACCACGGACAGTGCGCCTTGGCAAGCATTGGCGATAGTCGCGCTTACTCATGGGATCAAGGCAGCGAACTGATTCAGCTGACTGAAGACGACACGCTTGCCAATGAAATTAAGCACCACAATCTAGAGCATGCCCAAGCATATCTTAACGCACGCGGCCTAGAGGGAAGCCTATCGCAAGCCCTGGGTGAGCCAGGAAGAACGAGCAACGAACTCAGCATCCACGTGCTGACTGATCGGGGCTTTCCTCCCGGCGGACTACTGCTGGCCACGGACGGAGTCTGGATTAATGATTCAAGCGCATTCAACTTGATTACCAAGCATTCTCGCGGTCCAAGCGAGCTCGTACGTCGCTTGTTAACTTGCGCATCTTGGTTAGGAGGAGTCGATAACGCTTCAGCAATAGCTATTAGAGATCCACAACAAATACCGGACCCTGTCGCACCCACCCCTCGCAATACACGCATAATCTTGTGGCTCGCAGATAAGCAAGTCGTCACGTATCGGTCCACAGCTGAATTCTCGGAACCATACAAGCCACCGATAGAGCAGACCAAGAAGCGCCGAAAGAAGGCAGGCGCCAAGCCCACTCAGTTGGAGTTGCCTGACTCTGATGTAGCAATGAAGGGCAATAACATAGTTGCTGGCCCGGACGACGAGTAGGAGACACGATATGGATACACGGAGGTATGCAATCGCGCCACGGCAAATGGCTGGTGGTTACGGCTCAGTGATAGAAGTCCACGACCGATATCTAGATCGTTCAGTACTGTTCAAGCAGATGCACGACCCTGCGAACAACAGTCAGCTCGTCGCGGAGGTTGCAGCGCTGACGCGCAGCAGGTCGAGACATATTATTGATATCTACGATGTTGATATCGACGAGCGCGGCATGCTAACAGGCATCATTATCGAGAATCTACGTGGCAGGGACTTTCTGAATTTTCACATGGAGGCTGCACAGAGTCCCGCAGAACTCACGAAGGTGATCTACCAGCTTGCTTGCGCTGTGACTGATCTCCACTCAGCCAATATCATCCATCGCGACCTCAAGTTGGAAAACTTCAAGGCGTCTGACGCAGGAATAGTCAAACTGTACGATTTCGGCATCTCGTCTACCTCGGGAACTCATGTAACTACTCAGAATCGAGGCACGCTCGACTACGCGGCGCCGGAACTATTCACTCCAAACGGCGTTGTAACACGTGCATCGGACGTCTATTCCCTCGGGATCTGCTGCTGGAAACTGGCAACAAATCAATTCCCGGCCCAGCTCACGGAGCGGCCGCCACAGAATTCTGGGCCGCCCCCTATGCTAGGCACTCTCGCCCCGTTTGTGGACAGCGAACTCGCGGAGATCATTCACGCATGCATTGATCCGAACCCGACGAACAGACCTAGCGCTCAGCAGGTGAAGGAGCGCTGCGGCACCCTCCTCCTGAAGGGCCAGCACAAAGGCTTGTTCTTCAGCGAGCGATCTACGGTTTATGAGCTCTCGGCCCAACAACCTACTGTTCGAATAAATATTGACCCTTTGGGCGAGCTTCGCGCGGCCTATGACGGAACTCAATTCAAGGTGACAGGCGTTACGGGGAACGTGTTCATCAACAACGTCGCTGCGGTTCCAGGGCAACCCCTTCATGATGCCTGTGTAGTTACATTCGGCTCTTTCGATGTTGGTCGCAATCGCCAGTACATCAGTTTCATTTGCTCTAAACCGGAGATAGTGCTGTGAACGGAATCCTTCTCACTCAGGGCGAAGTCCTCATAGACCGGTATCGAGTGGACGAATACTTGAACGCGGGGGCGATGCAGGAAGTGTATGCCTGCACTGACCTCAAGCTTGGACGTCGTGCGGTGATCAAGATTCCAAAAGGTGGAGTTCGCGATAGACGTTTCAAGCGTGGTGCCGAGATGAGTGCGCGCATCAATCACCACAACATAGCATCCACCTATGACTACCATGACGATAGTCAAAGGACATTCCTAGTTGAGGAGCTCGTCGACGGAACAGATCTAGGTCAGAGATTGGCGAATCAGTTCCAGTTCCTTGACCCTTCGCTGGCGGCACACGTACTTCACAACGTAATTCGCGCAGTACACGAAGCTCATCGCGCGGGAATTTGTCATCGAGATCTAAAGCCCAGCAACATAATGACATCGGACGACTACGCGTTGTCATCGATCAAATTGACCGACTTCGGAATTGCGAAGTTGGCTGAGAGCGAAATTAAGGAGGAAATGGCTGAGTTCGAGCGTGATGAATCCACCCTTACAACGTCCAGCACGCTGCTTGGTGCGATCCCATACATGGCTCCGGAGTGCTGGCGAAGCTGGATCGATGCAGGAAAGCCCATGGATATCTGGGCAATTGGATGCATTGCCTATCAGCTTGTTACTGGAAACCTACCGTTCGGCTCCGGTCGTAGAGCAATTGCGGAAGTCGTCAGAATGGAGCAGGTTGGCGCAGTGAACCTCCCACGCCCCCCCTTGTTCGGCCGTTCAGCCGCGACCCGCGGCTTGGAGGAGGAGATCTGGAGCTTGATTACGCGGTGCCTGGCTGTTGACCCACAAGCACGACCCACCGCATCTGATCTGCTCACGTCCTGTGGCACTTGGTGCTACGCGACAGCAGAGAGACGACTGGGCTCCATCCTTAACTTTGGCGTCACATATGCTGGCGGTGGACGAAGCCAAACTGGCACAATTCAAGACGATGTCCCTTCAAAGTCATACTTCTACCACGCCAGCGAATTCTACGGCCCAGGCAACCCAGCGGCTGGTCAGCGAGTAAGTATTTGCGCCTATCCCGGTTCACCTAGATTGCGCGCAGCGCCAGTACTCTTGCTTCGTCAACCAATCTAGAGTCGGAGAGGGAATCATTCACTTGGCCAATGTTCTCCCCGAATTTCATTGCTGTATGCGACCCCAAACGGTTCTTAGCGAGCCGCCTGAATTGGAACAATCTCTGCAATCGCATCAATACTTCCAATGCTAATAAGCAATGGTGAGAGCAAGCGATCATCCGGGGGAAGTACGGTTAGGCGATGCTCGCATTGATTCGCGTATGCCGCAGGCTTGGAGTACGCCACCCCAAGTTCATGCGGCGCGCCATACCTAACAGAAGCATCCATACTGATTCCACCCGGCACAACCGTTTCAATTTCCGCATGCAAGCGCCCCAGTAGCTCCTCTGGATCATGAATCACCAGGCAAGCATCGACTCCACTGAATCCGCCTGCATCTTCAGGATATCGATGAGAAGAAAAGCAGATCATTAGATAGTCCCGTAGCAAACGATTAGTGAATATCACGTCACCTACCGGGCGTATGAACTGACCATCTTCGCGAGTGATGTAGGCGAGCTCTGGCGTCACCGCTCGACTGCGGCATAGCTCATAGTCCTGGCGGGCAGCGTCGCCCTCAAGTGCCATATAGAAGGAGGCTGGCATTAGCCGGAACTCTCCTAATCGAAGAGACCTGTCCAGCCACCTCAGCTCCGAGTAGCAGTAGAGCTTCTCGGGTCGAGCACAGTCTATTTCCACTAATTAGCCTTCTATTGAAAGGCACAATCATAACTATGGATGCGTCCCAGGGACTGAGACAGCAGACGTTTCAGTGCCCCGTCTCGATTCAATAAGCTCCTCTTTCAAATTAGCATCTGTTCCGGATGCTTTGATTGCGACCTTCCAGCCACTGATGCGTTGGACGCGCAGTAGCGGGCTGGGCCAAGCTGCCCTGCCCGCCGACTTGCCAGCGATGACAAAAAAAGGGCGCCTCTCGGCGCCCTCGTTCTTTCAACTCATTCCCACTCAATAGTAGCCGGCGGCTTCCCCGAGATGTCATAAACCACCCTCGACACCCCCCGCAACTCATTGATGATCCGGTTGCTCACCGTGCCCAGGAACTCATACGGCAGATGCGCCCAATGCGCCGTCATGAAGTCGATCGTCTCCACGGCCCGCAGCGCAATCACCCACTCATAAGCGCGCGCATCGCCCACCACGCCCACCGACTTCACCGGCAGGAACACGGCAAACGCCTGGCTGGTCTTGTCGTACAGGTCCGCCTTGCGCAGCTCATCAATGAAGATGGCATCGGCCTTGGCCAGCAGCTCGGCGTATTCGCGCTTCACTTCGCCCAGGATACGCACGCCCAGGCCCGGGCCCGGGAACGGATGGCGGTAGACCATGGTGCGCGGCAGGCCCAGCTCGACGCCCAGGCGGCGCACTTCGTCCTTGAACAGCTCGCGCAGCGGCTCCACCAGGCCCAGCTTCATGTGCTCCGGCAGGCCGCCCACGTTGTGGTGGCTCTTGATCACATGCGCCTTGCCGGTCTTGCTGCCGGCCGACTCGATCACGTCCGGGTAGATGGTGCCCTGCGCCAGCCACTTGGCGTTCTTCAGCTTGTTCGACTCTTCGTCGAAGATCTCAACGAACAGGTTGCCGATGATCTTGCGCTTGGCTTCCGGGTCGCTCACGCCTTCCAGCGCGGCGAAGTAACGGTCGGCGGCATTCACGCGCACCACCTTCACGCCCATGTGCTCGGCGAACATCGCCATCACCTGGTCGCCTTCCTGCCAGCGCAGCAGGCCGGTGTCCACGAACACGCAGGTCAGCTTCTCGCCGATGGCCTTGTGCAGCAGTGCGGCCACCACGGACGAATCGACGCCGCCGGACAGGCCCAGGATCACTTCGTCATCGCCCACCTGTTCGCGCACGCGGGCAATCTGGTCGTCGATGATGTTGGCGGCGGTCCACAGGGTCTGGCAGCCGCACACGTCCACCACGAAGCGGCGCAGCAGCGCCTGGCCCTGCAGGGTGTGGGTCACTTCCGGGTGGAACTGCACGCCGTACCAGCGCTTTTCTTCGTTGGCCATGGCGGCCACCGGAATGCGGTCGGTGGTGGCGGTAATGGTGAAGCCCGGCGGTGCAACGGAGACATGGTCGCCGTGGCTCATCCAGACATTCAGCTTCGGCTCGCCGCCGTGGTCGCTCAGGCCCTTGAACAGCGCATCCGGGTTGATCACGTTCACTTCGGCGTGGCCGAACTCGCGCTGGTCAGCCGCTTCGGTGGCACCGCCCAGCTGCGCGGCCAGGGTCTGCATGCCGTAGCAGATGCCGAAGATCGGCAGGCCGCTGTCGAACACTTCCTGCGGCGCAGCCGGGGCACCCGGCAGCGTGGTCGATTCCGGGCCACCGGACAGGATGATGCCCTTGGCGCCAAACGCGGCGATCTCGGCCGGGTTGTGGTCCCAGGCCCAGATTTCGCAGTAGACGCCCAGCTCGCGGATGCGGCGGGCGATCAGCTGCGTGTACTGCGCGCCGAAATCGAGGATGAGGATCTTGTCGTTATGGATGTTGGTCATGGTGCCGTTCCAGTGGTGTTTTTCGCAGTGCCCGGCGCTTCAAGGCTCTGCGTCAGCGTGGCGATGAACGCCTCGCGTTGTTGAATATGTGAGGGGTCTTCCTCGTCCCAGCGCAGCATCAGCAGGCCGTGCGGTGCGTTGGGGTTGGCGCGGTCAGCGCGCGGCAGCTCGGCGATTTCCTGCACTTCGGTGCCAGGTACGAGGCGACGTTGCAGTGCGGCCATCGAGAAGCCCGAATCTGCAGCGCCCCAGGACGCCCATTGCACGCTCATCCGTGCGGGCTCCAGCGCGCCCAGTACTGGCGTCAGCACCGGATCATCCGGCCCGTGCAGCAGCTCGGTAATGCATTGCAGCGTGACCTGCAGCGGGCGCTCACCGGTGCCTTTCAGCAGCCAACGCTGCGCGCCAGCGGCCTGCACCTGCCAGCCCTTCGGCAGCGAGAACGCGTTCTGGCACGCCTGTACGTCCTTCACTTGCGAAACCGCCGCGCCCGGAGACCCGGAGCGCGGCGGCGGTTCGGACAACGAACAGCCTGCCATCAGCAGGCTGCCCGTAATCGCAAGAGCAGTTCGCAAGCGCATCAGGCGCGGTAGTTCGGCGGCTCTTTGGTGATGGTCACGTCGTGGACGTGGCTCTCACGCTGGCCGGCGCCGCTGATCTTCACGAACTTGGGCTTGCTGCGCATCTCGTCGATGGTGGCGCAGCCCACGTAGCCCATGGTGGCGCGCAGGCCGCCCATCAGCTGGTGGATGATGCCGCCCACCGGGCCGCGATACGGCACGCGGCCTTCGATGCCTTCCGGCACCAGCTTGTCGGCGGTGGCGGCGTCCTGGAAGTAGCGGTCCTTCGACCCCTTCTCCATGGCAGCCAGCGAACCCATGCCGCGGTAGCTCTTGTACGAACGGCCCTGGTACAGCTCGGTCTCGCCCGGCGATTCCTCGGTACCGGCCAGCAGGCCACCGACCATGATGGTCGAGGCACCGGCGGCCAGCGCCTTGCCGATGTCGCCCGAGTAGCGGATGCCACCGTCGGCGATCAGCGGGATGCGGTCCTGCAGCGCTTCGGCCACCAGATCGATGGCGGTGACCTGCGGCACGCCGACGCCGGCGACGACGCGGGTGGTGCAGATCGAACCTGGGCCGATGCCGACCTTCACTGCGTCAGCGCCGCTGTCCAGCAGCGCCAGTGCGGCTTCGCCGGTGCAGATGTTGCCACCGATGACCTGCACGTTCGGGAAGTTCTTCTTGACCCAGCTGACGCGGTCCAGCACGCCCTGCGAGTGGCCGTGCGCGGTATCGACCACGATCACGTCCACGCCGGCGGCGACCAGCGCTTCCACGCGGCGATCGGTATCGCCACCCACGCCGACGGCCGCGCCGACCAGCAGGCGGGTCGACAGATCCTTGGCAGCGTTGGGGAAGTCGGTGTTCTTCTGGATGTCCTTGACGGTGATCAGGCCACGCAGTTCGAACGAATCGTTGACCACCAGCACCTTTTCGATGCGGTTGCGGTGCAGCAGCTGCAGCACTTCGTCGGACGCGGCGCCTTCCTTGACCGTGATCAGGCGATCCTTCTTGGTCATGATGTGGCGGACCGGATCATCCAGCTCGGTCTCGAAGCGCATGTCGCGGTGGGTCACGATGCCGGCCAGCAGGCCGTCGCTACCCACCACCGGCACGCCGGAGATGTTGTGCGCCTGGGTCAGGGCCAGTACGTCGCGGATGGTGGTTTCCGGGCCGACGGTGATCGGGTCGCGGATGACACCGGCCTCGAACTTCTTGACCTTGGCCACTTCCGCGGCCTGCTGTTCCAGGCTGAGATTCTTGTGGATGATGCCCATGCCGCCGAGCTGGGCCATGGCGATGGCCAGGCGGGCTTCGGTGACGGTGTCCATGGCGGCGGACAGGATCGGAAGCTTCAGCTTCAGGTCTCGGGTCAACCGCGTTTCGAGGTTGACGTCCTTGGGCAGGATGGTCGAGTGGGCGGGGACGAGCGAGACGTCGTCGTAAGTGAGTGCTTCAGCCTGGATGCGCAGCATCGGCATACCCGAGATGTGGGGAAGCGCGACATTTTACCCTGTTTTCGCGCCGCGTGGCAGGGGGTAGATGCGACGCAGTGTCGCGCGGGCGGTGATCGGTTCAGGAGGGTTTGGAACCTGCCTCGGTGGGTGCGGACCGTTGGTCCGCACTGCCTTCATACACCTGTGCACCGGCATTGTGCCGACCAACGGTCGGCACCCACCTTGAGAGGATCACCCGAGCCAGCCCTGAAGCGCCTTTGGTGGGTGCGGACCGTTGGTCCGCACTATCCCTCAGGCACCTGAGAACAGCCCCAAGTGAGGTCAGCTCAGCGCTTCTGCCGCTTCCAGGGTGTTCTGCATCAACGTGGCCACGGTCATCGGGCCCACGCCACCCGGCACCGGGGTGATCCAGCTGGCCCGCTGGGCGGCGGCCTCAAACCCGACATCGCCCACCAACCGGCCGTCATCCAAGCGGTTGATGCCCACGTCGATCACCACCGCGCCCGGCTTCACCCACTCGCCCGGCACGATGCCCGGGCGACCGACCGCCACCACCAGGATGTCGGCGTTGCGCACGGCCTGTTCCAGCACGTCCTTGGGGGTGAACTTGTGGCAGCTGGTCACGGTGCAGCCGGCGATCAGCAGCTCCAGGCCCATCGGGCGGCCGACGTGGTTGCTGACGCCCACGATGGTGGCGTTGCGGCCGCGCACCGGCTGGTCGGTGTGGCCCAGCAGCGTGGTGATGCCACGCGGGGTGCACGGGCGCAGGCCGAACTCGCGCAGAGCCAGGTGGCCGACGTTTTCCGGGTGGAAGCCGTCCACGTCCTTGCGCGGGTCGATGCGCTGGATCAGCCGGCGCGCGTCGGGGATCCCCGGCAGCGGCAGCTGGATCAGGATGCCGTTGATCTTCGGATCGGCGTTGAGCTGGTCGATCAGCTCGAGCAGCTCGGCTTCGGTGGTCCCGGCCGGCAGATCGTAGTCATGCGCTTCGATGCCGACCTTCTCGGCGGCACGGCGCTTGTTGCGCACATACACGGTCGAGGCCGGGTCGCCACCGACCAGCACCACGGCCAGGCCCGGGCGGCTGCCACCAGCAGCCACGCGGGCGTCGACGCGCACCTTCAGGCTGTCGAGCAGGTCCTCGGCGATGCGGCGGCCATCAAGGATGCGGGCAGAATGCTGGGGGGCGGAATCGGTCATCGGGGGCAGGCGTGGGGCGGCGGGGACGCTATTGTCCCTGATTCAGGCCCCCTCGCCCACCGACTTTGGCGATCCCCCACCTGCCTGGTAGTGCCGGCCGCTGGCCGGCAACCCCATGACGTCGGAACGTTTCCGTATCCGCCGGCCAGCGGCCGGCATTACCAACCGCCGGCTTCGGCAATTCCCCACACGGTAGTGCCGGCCGCTGGCCGGCACCCTCATGTGGTCGGAACGTTTGCACATTTGCCGGCCAGCGGCCGGCACTACCGGGCTTTATTCTTCCTCTTCCGGCACGTCCTGCGGGTTCAACGTCTTGCTTGCCCGCTTCGGTGCGGTGAACGGCGTCGGCGTCGGCACGCCCTGGCCGGAGTTGCCGAACACCATCTTGGCGCCGGCATTCAGACCACCACCGGCAATCTCCAGCTCGAAGCGCTCGGCGTCGCGGCGACGGATCTGCTCGGCAATTTCGATCGCATCGTCCTCGTCCGCACCCAGTTCCACCAGTGCGGCCTGGCCGAACAGCACCGCCGATTCAAACGTCTCGCGGATCTGGAAATCAACACCGGCATGGATCAACCGCAGCGAATGCTCGCGGTCGAACGAGCGCACCATCAGCTTGGCCTGCGGGAACTCGTGCGACACCAGCTCAACAATGCGATCAGCCGCCTCGGCCTTGTCCACGCACACCGCAATAGCACGTGCGGTGGCCGCGCCCGAGGCATGCAGCACGTCCAGTCGCGTACCGTCGCCGTAGTAGATCTTGAAACCGAAGCGCGCCGCGCTCTGGATCATCTCCACATCGTTGTCGATGATGGTCACGTCCACGTCGCGCGCCAGCAGCGACTGGCTGGCGACCTGGCCGAAGCGACCGAAGCCGATCAGCAGCACGCTGCCGGACAGGCCATCGGCCTCGTCCACGCCGTCCATGTTCACCGTCGGCTTCGGTGCGATGCGCTTGTAGACCAGCACCACCAGCGGGGTCAGCGCCATCGACAGCACCACCACGGCGGTGAAGTTGGCATTGATCTTCAGGTTGATCACGCCGGCCGATGCGGCGGCGGAGAACAGCACGAAGGCGAACTCGCCGCCCTGCGCCATCAGCACGCCGCGGTCCAGCGCCTGCGCGTGGTCGCTGCCCATGATGCGCGCGACCACGTAGATGCACAGCGCCTTGGCCGCCATCAACGCCAGCACCAGGCCGAGGATCAGCTGCCAGTTGCCGGCCACCACGCCCAGGTCCAGCGCAATGCCGACGCTGAGGAAGAACAGGCCCAGCAGGATGCCGCGGAACGGCTCGATGTCCGCTTCGATCTGGTGGCGGAAGGTCGACTCGCTCAGCAGCACGCCGGCCAGGAACGCGCCCATCGCCATCGACAGGCCCGACAGCTGCATCAGCAGCGCCGCGCCCAGCACCACCAGCAGCGCGGCGGCGGTCATCACCTCGCGCGCCTTCGATTCGGCCAGCACGCGGAACAGCGGGTTGAGCAGGAAGCGGCCGACCAGCACCAGGCCGACGATGGCACCCACGCCGATCGCCACCGACAGCCAGCGCGAGCCCTCGCCATCGGCACTGCCCGCGCCGGGCGCCATCCACGCCACAAGGGCCAGCAACGGCACGATCAGCAGGTCTTCGAACAGCAGGATGGAGACGATCTTCTGCCCCGACGGCAGCGCGATGTCACCGCGCTCGGCCAGCAGCTGCATCACCACCGCGGTGGAGGTGAGCACGAAGCCGGTGGCGCCGATGAAGGCCACTTGCCACGGCAGGCCGAACAGCTTGGCGATGCTGGTCAGCACCAGCGCACAGGTGACGATCTGCAGCGTGCCCAGCCCGAAGATCTCCTTGCGCAGACTCCACAGGTGCGAGGGCCGCATTTCCAGGCCGATCACGAACAGGAACATCACCACGCCGAGCTCGGCGGTATGCAGGATCGCCTGCGGGTCGGAGAACCAGCCCAGCCCGAACGGTCCGATCGCCAGGCCAGCGGCGAAGTAGCCCAGCACCGAGCCCAGGCCGGCCCTGCGGAACAAAGGCACCATCACCACCGCCGCGCCCAACAGGGCCACGACCTTGACCAGCTCGCTGGTCGCTGCTTCTACCGCCATGCGGTATGTTCCCCGAGATCCAGAATCGGGTTCAACAATAGAGCAATGCCGATGACGGCAATAGCACGCATGTTGCGCCGGATTGTCTTGGAGGTGGAACGATGCCGGGAGTGGCCCCCAACATCATCCCGAATCCATGCACGTCGCTGTAGAGCCGAGCCCACGCTCGGCTGCTCTTCGTGCCGAGGCAAGAAGCAGCCGAGCATGGGCTCGGCTCTACAGTAGATCCACGCCATGCGTGGATGACGCACAGCCGCCGCGCCCCGGTAGATCCACGCCATGCGTGGATGAATCCCCGGCCAGCCTCACCCACCCCGGCAGAACGCGGCGTAATCGATATATCCCGGGAACGGCACACCCGGCGCGCACACCGGGCACTGCGGGTCCGGCCGGATGCCGGTCTCGCGGAAGCGCATGCCCAGCGCATCGAAGCGCAGCAGGCGGCCCACCAGCGGCTCGCCGATGCCCAGCAGCAGCTTCAGCACCTCGGTGGCCTGCAGCACGCCGGCCAGGCCAGGCAGCACGCCCAGCACACCGGCCTCGGAACAGTTCGGCGCAAACTCCGGCGGCGGCGGTTCCGGGAACAGGCAGCGGTAGCACGGCGCCACGCCGCGCTGGCGACCGGCGTCAAACACGCTTACCTGGCCGTCAAAGCGCTCGATGGCGGCATACACCAGCGGTTTGGCGTGCTTGATGCAGGCGTCGTTGAGCAGGTAGCGCAGCGGGAAGTTGTCCGAGCCATCCAGCACAACGTCCACGCCCTCGAGCAGCGCATCCACGTTCTCAGAGGTCACCCGCTCCGGCACCGCCTCGACCTCGATCGACGGATTCAACGCCAGCAGCCGCTCGCGCGCGGAATCGACCTTGAGCTGGCCGACGCTGGCTTCGGTATGCACGATCTGCCGATGCAGGTTGCTGCGCTCCACGCGGTCGTGGTCGGCGAAGCGCAGGTGCCCTACCCCGGCGGCAGCCAGATAGAAGCCGGCCGGCGCACCAAGGCCGCCCGCACCCAGCACCAGCACGCGCGAATCCTGCAGCCGGCGCTGGCCGGCCTCGCCCACCTGTGGCAGCAGCAGATGCCGCGAATAGCGATCAAAGAAATCGCGGTCGGCGGCGCTGGCCAGCGGCTGCACCAAGGGCAGCGACTGCTCGCGCCAGGCCACGGTACCGCCCGTCACGGACGCGACCTGGGTGTAGCCGGCCTCCAGCAGGAACTGCACGGCATCGGCCGAGCGCTTGCCGCTCTGGCAGATCAGCAGGATCTCCTGGTCGCGCCGCGGCAGATGCGCGGCCGGGTCGGCCTGCAGCTCGCCCTTGGCCACGCCGCGCGCGCCCTCGGCCATCCCGCCGGCCCGTTCATGCGCCTCGCGCACATCGATCAGCACGGCGCCATGGGCCAGGCGCTCGCGTGCCTGCGCGGGGGAAAGCTCTTGGATGCTCATGGCCGCATTATCGCGCACGTGGCGGCAGGCCGCCTTGACCGATACCTGCAAACATGGGGTAGTGCCGGCCGCTGGCCGGCATGGC
>NZ_JAXBQQ020000002.1:80285-129683 GCF_047520695.2 Stenotrophomonas sp. AR029
GTTCATGGCCATGCCGGCCATGAACGCACCGGACGACCCGAGGTTGCCGGCCAGCGGCCGGCACTACCGGTAGGGGCGCGAACAAAAAAGGCGGCCCTGCGGCCGCCTTTTTGTGAATCACTTGCCCTTGACGTGCTTCATCAAGCGCCGCTTGGCCTTGACCTGCCGCTCGGTGAGGACGTTCTTCTTGCCCTCGTACGGGTTGGTACCCTCGCGGAAGATGAAGCTCACCGGCGTGCCGATCAGCTTGAAGCGCTTGCGGAAGAAGTTCTCCAGGTAGCGCTTGTACGACTCCTGCAGTTCCTTCAGGCGCGTACCGTGCACGATGAAGGTCGGCGGGTTGGAACCGGCCGGGTGCACGTAGCGCAGCTTGGAGACGTGGCCGCGAATGGTCGGCGGCGGGTTGGTCTCGTAGGCCACTTCCAGCGCCTTGTTCACTTCGCTGGTGGTGAAGGTCTTGTTCGCCGATTCGTGCGCGCGGTGCACCGCGCGGAACAGCTCACGCAGCCCCGAACCATGCTTGGCCGAGATGCGCACCGACTCGGCCCACGGCACGAAGCCCAGCTTCAGCGACAGCATGGTTTCCGCCTGCTCGCGCTGGTACTCGGTCAGGCCATCCCACTTGTTGATGGCGATCACCAGCGCGCGGCCGGCGTCGAGCACGGCACCGAGCACGGTGGCGTCCTGGTCGGTCACGCCTTCGGTGGCGTCGAGCATCAGCACGGCCACCTGGCACTGCTCGATCGACTGCATGGTCTTGACCACCGAGAACTTCTCGACGACCTCATCCACGCGCGAACGACGGCGCAGGCCGGCGGTGTCGATCAGGCGGTACTCACGGCCGTCGCGCTCCAGGTCCACCGCGATCGAGTCGCGGGTGGTACCCGGCACGTCGGAGGCGATCATGCGCTCCTCGCCGAGGATGCGATTGACCAGGGTCGACTTGCCCACGTTCGGGCGGCCGACGAAGGCGATGCGGATGCGGTTCGGGTCGTTGTCCAGCTCTTCGCCGCTGCCTTCTTCCGGCAGGCGCTGGATCACTTCGTCCAGCAGGTCGTCCAGGCCCTGGCGATGCGCGGCCGAGACGGTCAGCATCTCGCCGAAGCCATAACGGGCGAACTCGGAACGCACGCTGTCCTCGTCGGTGCCGTCGATCTTGTTGATCAGCAGCAGCGTCGGGCGCGACAGCTTGCGCAGCCAGGCCAGGATCTCGTCGTCCAGCGCCGAGGTGCCCTCGCGGGCATCGACGACGAACAGGATCAGGTCGGCTTCGGCCGCGGCCGCACGGGCCTGGCGCGTGGTGGCGCCGGCCAGGCCTTCGTCTTCCCCGGCGATACCACCGGTATCCACGACGAGGAAATGGTTGTCCTCGTCGAGGCGGCAGACACCGTAGTTGCGGTCGCGGGTGACGCCGGGCTGGTCGTGGACCAGCGCGTCACGGGTGCGCGTAAGCGCATTGAAAATAGTCGACTTGCCGACATTCGGCCGTCCAACCAGGGCGACCAGAGGCAGCATCGCGATTACTCCAATTTTTTAGTTTGCCAACCGGAAGGCGGTCAGCTTGCCATCCACGTTCTGCACCAGCAGCACACCGTCTACGACGACCGGCTGGGCCAGCAGGGCGTCGCCGCCACTTTTTGCCCGTGCCGCCATCGCACCATCGGAGGCCTGCAACCAGTGCACGTATCCCTTGTAGTCACCGACCACGACGTAGTCGCCGTGCAGTGCCGGGCCGGTCAGGGAGCGACGGGCCAGTGCCGTCTGCGACCACATGGCTGCGCCGCTGGCCTTGTCCAGGCCGAACACGCCGCCCTTGTTGTCGGTCACGAACACATTGCCCGACGACACCGCCACGCCACCTGCGCCGCCATGGTCGCGCGCCCACAGCGGGCGACCGGTCGGGCCTTCGATGGCCATGGTCTGGTTCTTGAAGCTGCTCACGTACAGGGTGTTGCCATCGAGCACCGGTGCGCCGTCGACGTCCGCCATGCGCTCCAGCTCGGTGCGGCCTTCGCCGTTGCCGAGGTTCTGTTCCCACAGCGTGCGGCCATCCTGCTGGGCCAGGGCCGCAACCGCGCCCTCGTCCTTGCCGATGAACAACACGCCCGGGCCGGTCACCACCGGCGCGTTGCCGCGCACGGTCAGCGCCGGCAGCTCGCTGGGGTTGAACCACTTCTGGGTGCCGTTGCCGACATCGAAGGCGGTCACACGACCGTCGTTGCTGCGCACGTAGACCATGCCCTGGGCAACGGCCGGCGCGGCGATGACTTCACCCGGAACACGGGCGCGCCACTTCTCGCTGCCGTCGTTGATGTCCAGCGCGATGACCTGGCCATCCAGCGTGCCGATCACGACCAGGTTCTCACCGACACCCGGGCCGCCGGACAGGCGCAGCTTGGCCTTCTTCTTTTCCTTCTTCGGCTCCCAGGTCCAGACCTTCTTGCCGGTCTGCAGGTCGATGGCGTGCACGCCACCGGTGATCGCCGCAGCGAACACGTGGCCGTTGGCCACCGCCGGGCCCTGGCGCACACCGATGCGACGCTCGCCCTTGCCGAGGTTGACCGACCAGATCTTGCTGACCTTCACGGTCGGCTCGAACTTGACCAGCTCAGCCGGTTCCTGTGCCTTCTTCGCCGCCGCGTCCTTGCCAGCGAACCAGCCCTTCATGGTGCCGCAGCCGGTCAGGGCCATGCCCATCAGGAGCACGGTGGCGACGCGGGTGATCATGACCTTCTGACTCATCAAACCGACTCCGCAGGGGCGGCAACGGTGCCGCCGGCGTCCATAACCTTGGTTTCCAGCAGGCGCCGCTGCGGCGCTGCCACGTCCAGCGTCTTCAGCGCCTTCTCGTACTGTACGCGGGCGTCGTCACGCTTGCCCTGCGCCATCAGCGCATCGCCATGGATTTCCAGGCTGCTGCTGTCGGTGGCGCTGCCCAGCAGCTTGATGGCCTCGTCGCTCTTGCCGGTGGCCACCAGCAGGCGGGCCACACGCTGGTCGACCACGCGCTGCAGGTCGCCTTCGACCTTCACGTTGCGCAGGGTGGCCAGTGCCTCTTCGTTCTTGCCGGCGTCGACCTGGGCCTTGGCCAGCTGCAGCGCCGCGAGGTCGCCGTAGATGCTGGACGGACCGGCTTCGAGCGCCTTGACCGCCTTGGCGGCGTCGTCGAGCTTGTTCTGCTGCAGGCCCTGCAGGGCCTTCTGGTACTCGACATTGGCCGAGGCCAGCTTGCTGCCCTGCTCCTTCTGGTACCACTGCCAGCCAGCAATGGCACCGATGGCGATGACTACGCCACCGAGGATGCTGGCGCCATTCTTCCGCAGCCAGCTGCGGACGCGTTCACTTTGTTCGTGCTCGTCGAGCAGATCGTCGATCGCCATGCGTACTCTCGCCCCGCCCGTCGGGAGGGACCATTGGGTTTAATCGAAGGTGGTGAAACCGCGCCTCAGTGCGAAACCGGGACTACGGAGCCTTCAGAGGATACCTGAAAGCGTGCCACGTTGGCTCGCTGGTAGGGGGTCAGATCGACGATAGCGCCGTTCTGCTGAACCTGGACCGCCGAGGCGTTGCCCAGGGTCACCCGGGTCACCTGGCCCGGCGTGAAGCTGCGGGTCTCGCCGGACTTGATCAGTGCCTTCTCGACGGTGCTGCCGTCCGGGCCGCCGATGTCGACCCAGCTGTCGCCGCTGAACTGCATTTCCAGCGCATTGCCGGCAGCCGGGGCCGGCGCCGGGCGCGGCACCGGGGCCAGCGAGGCGACGTAAGGGGTGGCCGCCGGCTTGCTGGCCGGGGCCATGGCCGCTTCGGCCGGGGCGGCCGTCTCGCTACCGGCTGCGGACGGCGTGACCGGCACGGCGGCCGGGATCACGTCCAGCGAGGCGGTGCTCGGCGACGGGGTCGCGCTGCCGTCGAAGTGGCCACGGGTGGCGAACCACACCGGCACCGCCAGCACGGCGGTGATGCCCACATACAGCGCGCGCCGGCCGAGGTTCTCGGCAATGCGGCGCGCACGCGGGGTATGGGTATGGCTGACCAGGGTGGGCGGAACCACCGGGCCGACCTGGGCCTGTTCCAGCAGCTCGCCCACGTCCACGTCGAGCAGGCGCGCATAGCTGCGCAGCTGGCCGCGCACGAACACCGGCGCCCCCAGCTTCTGCCATTGTTCCTCTTCCAGGGACTTGACCACCTGGACCGGCATGCGCAGGCGCGAGCCGACATCTTCGAGGGTCAGTCCGGCCGCTTCACGGGCCTGGCGCAGGCGGGTGCCGCAGCCGGCCGCAGTCTCGAGAGCGCTCACAGTCTGGTCATCAATCACAATGCATCAACCCTGGAGTTAGGAGCCCGCATCCTGCGGAAATTCCTGTCGAATCCGCTGCAGATAGCGATCAGATGCCGCCCGATCGCCCAGCCTCGCTTCGATTTGAGACGCAAGTTGTAACACGGAACGCGTTGCGGGTGCAGCCGCAATCCTACGTTCGGCGAACGCCCGGGCCTCCATGTAGCGGCCCTGGCGGAAGCTCAGCTGGGCCATCGACTCCAGCGCAACCGGGTTGGCCGGCGCCGCGACGAGTGCCGCGCGCAGGTCGCGCTCGGCACGTTCGAGCTGCCCAGCGTCCAGTGCGCAACTGCCGGCATTGGCCTGCGCTTCGCCCGGGGTGGCATAGCCCGGCGCCTGCAGCGCCCGGTCGAACCAGACCAGCGATTCGGCCGGCTGGCCCTGCTGGCACAACCAGGCACCGTAGTTGTTGAGCACGTCCCCGCGCTGCGGCGCCAGCTCGGCGGCCTTGCGGAAATTCTCGCCCGCCTGGCGGGTGCGGCCACGACGGTCATCGATGCCGGCCTGCAGCACCAGCGCATCGGGCGCCTCGGGCGCCAGCTTCAGCGCTTCGCGCACCTTGCGCTCGGCGGCGTCGAGATTGCCGACCTGCAGGTCGCGGGTCGCCAGAGTCAACAGGTCGCGCCAGCGCACTTCGCGCCGCACGCTTTCCGGGTCAGCCACCGAATAGACCGGCGCCTGGCTCGGCCCAAGCTTGGCCTTGGGATGGGATTTGCAGCCGCCGACCGCAACGGCCAGCATGCCTGCGAACAGAACCAGCCAGAGGCGGTCAGGCCGCGGCATCGCTCCCCTTCCCCGCCTGCAGCGTCTTGTTGAACTCCGCCTGGCGGCGGGTGCGGTCCATCACCTGGCCCTTGAGCTGGCCACAGGCGGCGTCGATGTCGTCGCCACGGGTGCGGCGGACCATGGTCAGCACGTTGCTGTCGAGCAGGATCTTCTGGAAGGCACGGATGTGCGCTTCTTCCGAACGCTCGTAGCGGGTGCCCGGGAACGGGTTGAACGGGATCAGGTTGACCTTGCCCGAATCCTTGGCCTGCACCGCGTTGTCGAACTGGCGCATCAGGCGGGCCAGCTCCCGGGCATGCTCGGGCTTGTCGTTGATCCCCTTCATCAGGGTGTATTCAAAGGTGACCGACTCGCGGCGCTTGTTGGCGCGCAGGTAGCGTGCACACGAGGCCATCAGCTCGGCGATCGGGTACTTCTTGTTGAGCGGCACCAGCGTCTCGCGCAGCGCGTCGTTCGGCGCATGCAGCGACACCGCCAGCGACACGTCGCTTTCGGCAGACAGGCGGTCGATCTGCGGCACCAGGCCAGAGGTCGACAGGGTCACGCGCTTGTTGGCCAGGCCGTAGCCCAGGTCGTCGCGCATCACGCTCATGGCGCGCACGACGTTGTCGAAGTTCATCAGCGGCTCGCCCATGCCCATCATCACCACGTTGGTGAGGCGGCGCATCTGGTGCGGCACGTTGCCCAGGTGGCGTGCGGCAACCCACACCTGGCCGATGATCTCGGCGGTGGTCAGGTTGCGGTTGAAGCCCTGGGTAGCGGTGGAGCAGAACGTGCAGTTCAGGCCGCAACCGACCTGCGAGGACACGCACAGCGTGCCGCGGGTCTTGTCCGGGATGTACACGGTCTCGATGGCGTTCTTGCCATCCACGCCCATTGCCAGCAGCCACTTGTGGGTGCCGTCGGCGGAGGGCTTGTCGAACACGATGTTGGGAACCAGCACCTCGGCATGGGCCTGCAGCTTGGCGCGCAGGACCTTGCCGAGGTCGGTCATTTCATCGAAATCGGTGACGTAGCGATGGTGGATCCACTTCATCACCTGATGGGCACGGAACTTCTTTTCGCCGAGAACCTCGACGAAAAACTTCTCCAGGCCCGCGCGATCAAGGTCGAGCAGGTTCTGCTTGCCAGCCGTGGGTGCCGACTTCGGCAGCGGCTGGATGGCGGGGGACTGTACGACCTCGTTCACGGCATTACTCTCAGCGCGAGACGACTTCGGTGGCGGCGAAGAAGTAGGCGATCTCAATCGCGGCATTCTCGACCGAGTCCGAGCCGTGGGCGGCGTTGGCATCGATGGATTCGGCGAAGTCGGCGCGGATGGTGCCCGGCGCGGCTTCCTTCGGGTTGGTGGCGCCCAGCAGGTCGCGGTGGGCCAGGACGGCGTTCTCGCCTTCCAGGGCCTGGATCATCACCGGGCCGGAGATCATGAACTCGACCAGCGCGTTGAAGAACGGACGCTCGCGGTGCACGGCGTAGAAGCCTTCGGCTTCACGACGGGACAGCTGCTTGTACTTGGCGGCCACGACCTTCAGGCCGGCCTTCTCGAAGCGGGCGTAGATTTCGCCGATGACGTTCTTGGCAACGGCGTCCGGCTTGATGATCGAAAGGGTGCGCTCCAGCGCCATGGGATGTCTCCAATGGAATCGGGCCGCTGATGGCCCGAAGGGTAACATGAAAAAAACCCGCGTCGGGACGCGGGCTTAGCCTGATAAACGTAGGCGAATTGTAAAAGATAAAGCCGCGGCATGGTAGTGCCGGCCGCTGGCCGGCAACCCCGTCGCGGGCCAAGGGTCGGATTCCCGCAGGGGCTCTGACCCATTCCGGGGCCCACCGTTGGGGTCGGAGCCCCATTCGGGGATCCGACCCCACCCCATCGCATTCACCCACCTGAGTGAAATCTGACCGGCCCGGGCAGTTTTGCTGCACTGCAAAATGCCATACGCTACCGTCTGGTCCTAGTATCAAACAATCGTTTGATTAAGGTCCGCCCGCCGATGGCCAAACCCGCCCACTTCTCGACCAAGGACCGGATCCTCGGCGCGGCCGAGGAGCTGTTCGCCCAGCACGGCTTCGCCGGCACCTCGCTGCGCCAGGTGACCAGCCAGGCCGATGTCAACATCGCTGCGGTCAACTACCACTTCGGCTCCAAGGAAAACCTGGTCAACGAGGTGTTCCGCCGCCGCATGGACGAGATGACCGGCGCCCGCCTGTCACAGCTCGAACGTGCCCGCGCCGAGCACCCGGGCGAACTGCGCCCGGTGCTGGCCGCCTTCGTCGAGCCGGCGCTGGCGCTGGCCCAGGACCGCCAGAACGGCGGCGCCTTCGTGCGCGTGATCGCCCGCGCCTACGCCGAGAAGAACGACAACCTGCGCAAGTTCCTGTCCGACCACTACGGCCACGTGCTGCGTGCGTTCGGCAAGGCCATCGGCGAGTGCGTGCCGGACCTGAGCAAGGAGGAACTGTACTGGCGCCTCGACTTCCTGGCCGGCTCGCTCACCTATGCCATGGCCGATTTCGGGCTGATCAAGCGTCCCGCCGGTGTCACCGAAGCGGCGCATCGTGCCCATGCCGCCCACGAACTGATCCATTTCGCCGAAGCCGGGTTCCGCGCCGCCGCACGCGCCAGCGCCCTGCCCGCTTCCCTTTGATTCCACCCAGTAACTGCTGACCAACAAAGGCCCTACACCATGTCCAATTCCCTGCTAGTCCGCCGCGCCGCCGTGCTGGGTGCCGGCGTCATGGGTGCCCAGATCGCCGCCCACCTCACCAACGCCGGCGTCGACACCGTGCTGTTCGACCTGCCTGCCAAGGAAGGTCCGGCCGACGGCATCGTGCTGAAGGCGATCGCCAACCTGGGCAAGCTGAGCCCGGCGCCGCTGGCCAGCAAGTCGCTGGCCGAAGCCATCACCCCGGCCAACTACGAGTCCGGCCTGGAGCAGCTGAAGGACTGCGACCTGATCATCGAGGCCATCGCCGAGCGCATGGACTGGAAGCAGGACCTGTACAAGAAGATTGCGCCGTTCGTGGCCGACCACGCGGTGCTGGCCTCCAACACCTCGGGCCTGGGCATCAACAAGCTGGCCGACGTGCTGCCCGAACAGCTGCGCCACCGCTTCTGCGGCGTGCACTTCTTCAACCCGCCGCGCTACATGCACCTGGCCGAGCTGATTCCGGCCACCACCACCGATGCCGCCGTGCTGGAAGGCCTGGAAGCCTTCCTGGTCACCACCCTGGGCAAGGGCGTGGTGTACGCCAAGGACACCCCGAACTTCATCGGCAACCGCATCGGCGTGTTCTCGATCCTGTCCACCATCCACCACACCCAGCAGTTCGGCCTGGGCTTCGATGAAGTGGACGGCCTGACCGGCCCGCTGGTCGGTCGCCCGAAGTCGGCGACCTATCGCACCTCCGACGTGGTCGGCCTGGACACCATGGCCCACGTCATCAAGACCATGGGCGACACCCTGCCGAATGACCCGTGGCATGAATTCTTCAAGTCGCCGAAGTGGCTGGACGCGCTGATTGCCAAGGGCGCACTGGGCCAGAAGACCGGCGCCGGCATCTTCCGCAAGGTCGGCAAGGACATCGTCGTGCTGGACCTGGAGAAGCAGGACTACCGCCCGGCCGACCGCACCGCCGCCCCGGAAGTGGTCGAGATCCTGAAGATCAGGAACCCGGCCGAGAAGTTCGCCAAGCTGCGCGAGAGCCAGCACCCGCAGGCGCAGTTCCTGTGGGCGACTTTCCGTGAGCTGTTCCACTACAGCGCCTACCACCTGGCCGACATCGCCGAGACCGCGCGCGACGTCGACCTGGCCATCCGCTGGGGCTACGGCTGGTCGCTGGGCCCGTTCGAGACCTGGCAGGCCGCCGGCTGGAAGCAGGTCGCGCAGTGGATCGCCGATGACATCGTGGCCGGCAAGAGCATGAGCAACGCACCGCTGCCGGACTGGGTGTTCGATGGCCGCGATGGCGTGCACGCCGCCGAGGGCAGCTACAGCCCGTCGCGCAACGCCAAGCTGCCGCGTTCGTCGCTGCCGGTGTACCAGCGCCAGCGCTTCCCGGATCCGCTGTTGGGCGAACAGTTCGCGCCGGGCGAAACCGTGTTCGAGAACGACGGCCTGCGCATGTGGCACGACGGTGATGGCATCGCCGTGGTCAGCTTCAAGACCAAGATGAACACCGTGTCCGACCAGGTGCTGGACGGCCTGCAGGAATGCGTCAGCCGCGCCGAGAAGGACTTCCAGGGCCTGGTGATCTGGCAGCAGAAGGAGCCCTTCTCTGCCGGTGCCGATCTGGCCGGTGCACTGGGCCTGCTGCAGGCCGGCAAGGTCGACCAGTTCGAAGAAATGGTTGCCAACTTCCAGCGCACCAGCCAGCGCATCAAGTACTCGCTGGTGCCGGTGGTGGCCGCCGTGCGTGGCCTGGCGCTGGGTGGTGGCTGCGAGTTCCAGATGCACAGCGCCAAGACCGTGGCCTTCCTGGAAAGCTACATCGGCCTGGTCGAGGCCGGCGTCGGCCTGCTGCCGGCCGGCGGTGGCCTGAAGGAACTGGCCGTGCGCGCCTCGCAGGCCGCAGGCCCGGGCGGTGATGTATTCGCCGAACTGAAGAAGACCTTCGAGACCGTAGCGATGGCCAAGGTGTCCAACTCGGCGGTCAACGCCAAGGAACTGGGCCTGCTGCGCAGCACCGACAAGGTGGTGTTCAACAGCTACGAAGCGCTGCACATCGCCAAGGCCGAAGCTCGCGCCCTGGCCGAAGCGGGCTACCGTCCGCCGCTGCCGGCACGCCGCATCCAGGTGGCCGGTGACGTGGGTATCGCCACCTTCAAGATGATGCTGGTCAACATGCTGGAAGGCCGCTTCATCAGCCCGTACGACTACGAGATCGCCGAGCGCATCGCCACCGTGCTGTGCGGCGGCAAGGTCGACCGCGGCACCCTGGTGGACGAAGAGTGGCTGCTGACCCTGGAGCGCAAGCACTTCGTCGAACTGGCCCAGCAGGAAAAGACCCAGGCCCGCATCGCGCACATGCTGAAGACCGGCAAGCCGCTGCGGAACTGACGGAAGACATCGGTAGTGCCGGCCGCTGGCCGGCAACCTCTTCCAAACCCTATTCAAGAGATCACTGCAATGACCAAGCAAATCCAGGACGCCTACATCGTCGCCGCCACCCGTACCCCGGTGGGCAAGGCGCCCAAGGGCATGTTCCGCAACACCCGCCCCGACGACATGCTTGCGCACGTGCTGCGCAGCGTCGTCGCCCAGGCCCCGGGCGTGGACGTCAACCGCATCGATGACGCCATCATCGGCTGCGCCATGCCGGAAGCCGAGCAGGGCATGAACGTGGCGCGCATCGGCGTGCTGCTGGCCGGCCTGCCGAACACCATCGCCGCGCAGACCGTGAACCGCTTCTGCTCCTCCGGCCTGCAGGCCGTGGCGCAGGCCGCCGATGCGATCCGCCTGGGCAACGCCGACCTGATGCTGGCCGGCGGTACCGAGTCGATGTCGATGGTGCCGATGATGGGCAACAAGATCGCCATGGCACCGAGCGTGTTCGACAACGACCACGTCGCCATCGCCTACGGCATGGGCATCACCGCCGAGAAGGTGGCCGAAGAGTGGAAGGTCTCGCGCGAAGACCAGGACGCGTTCGCCCTGGCCTCGCACCAGAAGGCCATGGCCGCGATCCAGAACGGCGAGTTCAAGGACGAAATCAGCCCGTACGAGATCGTCTCGCACCTGCCGGACCTGGCCGACGGCCAGCGCATCATCACCCGCAACAAGATCGCCGACACCGACGAGGGCCCGCGCCCGGACTCCTCCGCTGAAGGCCTGGCCAAGCTGCGCCCGGTGTTCCGCAACGGCCAGTTCGGCGGCACCGTCACCGCCGGCAACTCGTCGCAGATGAGCGATGGCGCCGGTGCCGTGCTGCTGGCCTCGGAGCAGGCGATCAAGGACTACGGCCTGACCCCGCTGGCCCGTTTCGTCAGCTTCTCGGTGGCCGGCGTGCGCCCGGAAGTGATGGGCATCGGCCCGATCGCCGCGATCCCGAAGGCCCTGAAGCAGGCCGGCCTGACCCAGGACCAGCTGGACTGGATTGAACTGAACGAAGCCTTCGCCGCGCAGTCGCTGGCAGTGATCCGCGATTGCGGCCTGGACCCGAGCAAGGTCAACCCGCTGGGCGGCGCGATCGCCCTGGGCCATCCGCTGGGCGCGACCGGCGCGATCCGTACCGCGACCCTGCTGCACGGCCTGCGTCGTCGCCAGCAGAAGTACGGCATGGTGACGATGTGCATCGGCACCGGCATGGGTGCGGCGGGTATTTTCGAGGCGCTGTAAGGTTCAAAGCGTTGCCGGCTGATTGTTGGTTGGCTGTGGGGCCCGGGTGGGTGAGGCTGCCCGGGACACGCCGTAAACCCGTCCCTGGGGGCGTGGCAGCGGCATCCATGCCGCTGACAGTCCCGGTCAGCCTCACCCACCCGCGCCACCCGGCATTGCGCTCGGCGGAAGGGTGAGCAAAGGCAAGGCAAGAGCCGGGGTCAGAGCCCTTTGCTGCGCACGGGGATCTGACCCCAACAAGCAAAAAAGGCAGCCATTGGCTGCCTTTTTTGCTTTGCTTCTGCCTTTGATTCCGCCCTTCCCGTCCGCGCCCGCAGGAAACTGTCGAGAGGCGCGGGCAGTCCGCTGCAGGACCGTTGGCGCCATGGATGGCGCCATCGAGCCCCCAGGGATGGGTTTACGGCGTGTCCTGCAGCGGACTGCCCGCGCCTCCCCCACTTTGGCAGGAAGGCGCTGACGGAGCGCTTGATAGAACCCTTATTCCGCCAGCATCGCCGCCAGCTTCTCCCGCGCCGGGCCGGCCAGCTTCGGGTTGTCCAGCGCGAAGCGGATCGTCGCCTCCACCAGACCCAGGTGCGTACCGCAGTCGAAGCGGGTGCCCTCGAAACGATAGGCATCGACTTCTTCGGTCTTCAGCAGCTCGGCAATCGCATCGGTCAGCTGGATCTCGCCGCCGGCACCGGTCTGGGTCTGTTCCAGCAGTTCGAAGATCTTCGGGCTCAGCACGTAGCGGCCGACCACCGCCAGGTCACTCGGCGCGTCCTCCGGCTTCGGCTTCTCGACGATCTGCGAAATGCGGCCCTTGCGGCCATCGAACGCCTCAGTGGCGACGATGCCGTAGCTGGCGGTCTTTTCGTGCGGCACGTCTTCGACCGCGATCACGCTGGCACCGCTGGCCTCATTGAGGTCGGCCATCTGCTTCAGCGCACCGGCACCGCGATTCCAGATCAGATCGTCGGGCAGCAGCACCGCGAACGGCTCGTCACCGATCACAGCCTTGGCACACAGCACTGCGTGCCCCAGGCCCAGCGCCTCGGCCTGGGTCACGAAGATCGCGCGCACGCCGTTGGGCAGCACATGCCGGATCAGCTCCAGCTGCTCCTGCTTGCCGGCGCGCTCGAGCTTCTGCTCCAGCTCGTAGGCCTTGTCGAAATAATCGGCAACCGCGTGCTTGTAGCGGTTGGTGATGAACACCAGCGTGTCGCAGCCGGCTTCGATGGCTTCATCAACGGCGTACTGGATCAGCGGCCGATCAATGATCGGCAGCATCTCCTTCGGCACAGTCTTGGTTGCTGGCAAAAAACGCGTTCCCAGTCCTGCCACCGGGAAAACTGCCTTGCGAATTCGCTTGCTCATTGGTGCCTGTTCGCCTCACGTGCCGGAAAGGGCACGACTTTAGCGGATGAAATGTAAGCATCCTGTTCGATTGGCGAGAATTCCGGCATCGTCGCAAACAGGATTTCCTGGATGCTGGCAGTGTCGTAGCTGGCAATCGCCTCACGCAGGCGCGGAACGTTGCCCAGCACCAGGTCGCGCGAGAACGTACGCACGCCGGCCTCGAGAATCTTCGGGTGCGCGGTCGAACGGTAGTCTTCGTCCGAATAGAACAGCGTCTCGTGCAGCTTCTCGCCCGGGCGCAGGCCGGTATAGATGATCTGGATGTCCTTGTACGGCTGCTTGCCGGTCAAACGGATCATCTGTTCGGCCAGCACGCGGATCGGCACCGGCTCGCCCATGTCCAGAGTGTAGATCGCACCATGCGACGCCGACGCGGCCGCCTGCAGGATCAGCTGGCAGGCCTCGGGGATGGTCATGAAGTAACGGCTGACTTCCGGGTCGGTGACCGTGACCGGACCACCGCGCAGGATCTGCTCGCGGAACAGCGGCACCACGCTGCCGGCCGACGCCAGCACGTTGCCGAAACGCACCGTGACGAAACGGGTGTGCGTGGACTTCTGGTCCAGGCTCTGGCAGATCATCTCGGCGTAGCGCTTGCTCGCACCCAGCGCATTGACCGGGTCGACCGCCTTGTCCGTGGAAATGAACACGAAATGCTCCACGCGGGCTTCCAGGCACGCGCGGGCGACGTTTTCGGTCGCCAGGATGTTGTTGCGCACCGCTTCGCGCAGCTGGCGCTCCAGCACGGGCACGTGCTTGTAGGCGGCCGCATGGAAAGCGGTATCGACCGGGTGCAGCGACAACGCATGGCGAATCACCGCCGGGTCACCGCAGTCGCCCAGCACCGCCTCGATCTCGACATCGGGGAAGCTGCGCCGCAGCTCGCCCTCGATGGTCAGCAGCAGCAGCTCGCTGATCTCCAGCAGGATGATGCGACCTGCACCGTGCCGCGCGCACTGGCGACAAAGCTCCGAGCCGATCGAACCACCGGCGCCGGTGACCATCACAGTGCGCCCACCCAACCAGCCGCGGATCAGGTTCCAGTCCGGCATGATCGGCTTGCGGCCCAGCAGATCCTCGATCGCCACTTCCTTCAGCTGGCCCGGCAGCGACTGGCCCTGCAGGATGTCGCTGAGCTTGGGCACGGTACGGAACGGAACGCCGGTGCTTTCGCAGATCGCGACAACACGCTGCATGCCTGCGGCGTCCAGTGACGGCATGGCAATGACCAGCAGCTTGGCAGCGGTCTCGCGGACCACTGTCGGGGCGTCATCCAGGGTGCCGAGGATCGGCAGGCCCTGCAGCTTGGCACCCCGCAGGTGCGGTGCATCGTCGAGCAGGCCGACCGGCTCGAAGTTGCCGGAACGACGCAGGTCGCGCACCAGTGTTTCCGCCGCCTGGCCGGCGCCGAGGATCAGCACGCGGCGGGCGCTGGAATCGGACTGCAGGGCCTGATAGTCCTTCCAGGCCCGGTACAGCAGGCGCGGTGCGCCCAGCAGGGCCGACAGCGCGAACGGGTAGATCACCAGCACCGACATCGGCACGCCGTCGAAGCGCTTCCACATCAGCACAAGGACGATGGCGACCATGCCGATGAAGCTGGCCTTGAAGATGTTCAGCAGGTCGCTGACGCTGGCGAACCGCCACAGCCCGCGATACAGGCCCACGCGCCAGAACACCAGGCCCTGCAGCAGCAGGACCAGGGTGGTATCGACGTTCCACAGGGGCAGCGCCGGAGCGTTGGGCAGGATCGAGTAACGCCCTGCATGGAGCAACTGCCAGCATGCCCAGACCATGAAAAGGTCGTGGCAGACGATGGCCGAACGCGGCATCAGGCCGAGGATTCTGTCCCGCCAGGGTGAAGCCATAAGTCAGGTATTTCCTTGTCGGTAGCGCATTCCATTGCGCAGGAGGAGCCAGAGGACGCTCAGCGCGGTGAACCACGCGATCGCCACGGCAGCCTCCCACCTCGGCTGCAAATTGGAGCAGACATTGAACACTGTAATACTGAACAGGCCCAAAGCAAAGTACATCCCTGTCACCTGGGGGTGACTGGCTCCTGCCTGCACCGCGCGCTGGTAGACGTGCTGGGTGTGGGGTTCCATCCAGCGTTGTCCTGAAATGATGCGCGCCAGCAGTGTGAAGCCCGCGTCCACGAGGAACGGCGAAACCGGGACCAGCAGCAGGATCCAGTTGATATCGGTACGCACGCTGGCGAGTGCCAGCACCGCTGCGACCGCATACCCCAGCGCTCCACTACCGACATCGCCCATGAAGATCCGGGCCCGAGGAAAGTTGAACGGCAGGAATCCAAGGCAGGCCAGGCCCAGGGCCACGGCAGCCAGCGAGTACGGCCACGGCAGCACCGGCGCCAGCCCCAGCATCGCCACGACGGCCTGGCTGGCGGCAATGCCGTTGATGCCGTCCATGAAATTCCAGATGTTGATCAGTGAGGCGGTGAACAGCAGCACCAGCGCCGCCAACAGCCAGCTGCCGCCATTCACCTTCACCAGGCCGGCCAGCAGCGTCGCGGCGATGAAATGCACCAGCAGGCGACGCATCGCTGGCAGGGGCTTGTGGTCGTCCCACCAGCCGATACCGGCCACCAGCACCAGCCCAAGGCTGGCCACCAGTACTGTCGGCGTGCTCTCGGGCCAGGCCCAGATGGCCACGGCTGCAGTCACCAGCAGGCTGATGACGATGGCGATGCCGCCACCGCGCGGTGTAGCGACGCTATGGCTGCGGCGTTCGCCGGGCTGGTCCATCAACTGCTGGCGCAGCGCATAGCCGCGTGCCGCCCAGGTCAGCACCGCACTCAGCAGGGCGAGCGCCAGCAGCGCGCCCATCACAAGCCAGGGCATGGATCAGAGCACCGCGTAGTTCAGCAGCGGCTTGACCGTCCCCCACTCCTTGCAGCTCGGACACTGCCAGTGGTGGGTACGCGCCCCGAAGCCGCAGCGGGTGCAGCGATAGGCCGGGTTGCGCACCAGCAACTGGTCAGTGATGTGCTTGAGGTCATGCAGGGTGGCTGTGGAATCGGCGCCCTCGGCCAGGGTGAGGTCGATCAGCGCGGACTCGCCACGCACCGACGGGCGATCCTTCAGCTGGCGGCCGAGGTAGGCACGCGCCGGGGCCACGCCTTCCTGCTCTTCCATCAACCGGGTCAGCGCCAGCACCGGGGCAATGCCACGGTAATGCTCTGTCATCTCCGACAGGAACGCGCGCGCACCTGCCAGATCGCCCACCTTGCGATAGTTCTGCATCAGCGCCGGCAGCAGTTCCGGCAGGTATTCGGGGTCGTTGCGCGCGGCGCGCTCGAAGGCGCGCACGGCGGCCTCAGGATTGCCCGCGTCGGTTTCCAACCGGCCCTCGATGATGCCGGCGCGCACCGACATCGCATCGGCCTGGTAGGCGCGGGCGATCGCTGCCCTCGCCTCTTCCAGCTTGCCGGCGCCACGGAATCGCTCGGCCAGTTCGCACTCGAACTGCCCGATCAGCTTGCCCATCGGCTCGCCGGTGACATCCTCGAACCGGGTGGCGTTGTCGATGGCCTTTTCCCAATCGCGCTCGGCCTGGTAGATGCCGATCAGGTGCTTGAGCGCCTGCGGTGCGCGCTGATCCAGCTGGGCCAGCTCGGTGAACACGGTCTCGGCACGATCCAGCAGGCCGGACTTCATGTAGTCCTCGCCCAGGGCCAGCAGGGCCTGCACGCGCTGTGCGTCACTCAGGTCATGGCGATTGACCAGGCCCTGGTGCAGGCGGATGGCGCGGTCGACTTCGCCACGACGGCGGAACAGATGGCCCAGCGCGACCTGGGTCTCGAAGGTTTCCTTGTCCAGCTCGGCGATGTGCAGGAACAGCTCGATGGCCTTGTCCGGCTGCTCGTTGAGCAGGTAGTTCAGGCCACGGAAATAGGTGCTCGACAGGCGGCTGACCTGGCTGTCACCGTGGCGTTGGCCACCACGCCGCCCGATCACCCACCCGGCCAGTGCGGCCAGCGGTACGAACAGGAAGAACCAGAACCACTCGGTGACGAAATCCATCTTCGATCAACGTCCATCAAAAGATTGGGGGGAAGCAACCGGTGCCGGCGAAGCGGCAGCGGACTTGTTGGCGCGACGCAGCTGGCCGTAGAGCGGAATGACCACGCTCACCAGCACCAGCCCGGCACCGACCACGACACCGACCAGCAGCGCGGCAATCAGGGCCACGCCCACCGAAGTGTGCAGTTGGGTAAACAGCAGGTTGATCGACATTGCGGTCATGTTGACCGCACCGATGATCAATCCAAGGATCAGCACCGCCAGCAGGACCAGCAGACGAAAAACCTTCATGCGACAGCTCCAGTGGCAGGAGTCCGTAGCTTATCCGACTCGCGGCTGGATTCGCACGCGGTGGCGCGACGGCAGGCTCAGGCCGGATCGGCGTCCAGCGGCAGCACACTGCTGACCCGCTCGCGCAGTTCCTTGCCCGGCTTGAAATGGGGGACATGCTTGCCCGGCAGGGCAACCGATTCGCCGGTCTTCGGGTTGCGACCCAGGCGCGGCGGACGATAGTGCAGCGAGAAGCTGCCAAATCCACGGATTTCGATGCGATCCCCGGCGGACAGCGATCCGCCCATCATTTCCAGCAACGACTTCACCGCCAGATCGACATCATCGGCCTTCAGGTGCGCCTGGCGGCGCGCAAGGATTTCGATCAGTTCGGATTTGGTCATTACCGGCTCACATCAGGGGCATCTCAGCCTGAAACGGCCCGGGCAATGCCCGGGCCGTCCAGGAAACAACGAACAGCCTAAGGCCGATTACTCGGACTTGTTGCCGTTCAGCTGTGCACGCAGCAGCGCGCCCAGCTGGGTGGTGCCGCTGGAAGCCGAAGAGGACTGGTATTCCTCCAGCACTTCGCGCATTTCAGCGTCGTCCTTGGCCTTGATCGACAGCTGCAGGGTACGGCCCTTGCGGTCCATGCCCACGAACTTGGCTTCGACCTTGTCGCCGACCTTCAGGTGCTGGGTGGCGTCGTCAACGCGCTCGTTGGCGATGTCGCGGGCCGAGACGTAACCTTCGATGCCGTCAGCCAGCTCGATGATCGCGCCCTTGGCGTCGACTTCCTTCACCACGCCTTCGACCTTGGAACCCTTCGGATTGGCAGCCATGTACTGGCCGAACGGATCCTGCTCCAGCTGCTTCACGCCCAGGGAGATGCGCTCGCGCTCCGGATCGACGGCCAGGACGACGGCGTCCAGGGTATCGCCCTTCTTGAAGTTGCGAACGACGTCTTCGCCGGTGGTGTTCCAGCTGATGTCGGACAGGTGGACCAGGCCGTCGATGCCGCCGTCCAGGCCGATGAAGATGCCGAAGTCGGTGATCGACTTGATCTGGCCCGACACCTTGTCACCCTTCTTGTGGGTGGCAGCGAAGGTTTCCCACGGATTGGCGGCAACCTGCTTCATGCCCAGCGAGATGCGGCGACGCTCTTCATCGACGTCCAGCACCATCACTTCGACTTCATCACCCACCTGGACAACCTTGGACGGGTTGACGTTCTTGTTGGTCCAATCCATCTCGGAGACGTGCACCAGGCCTTCGACGCCCGGCTCGATCTCAACGAACGCACCGTAATCGGTGACGTTGGAGACCTTGCCGAAGACGCGGCTGTTGGCCGGGTAACGACGGCCGATGTTGTCCCACGGATCCTCGCCCAGCTGCTTCAGGCCCAGCGAAACGCGGTTGCGCTCGCGGTCGAACTTCAGCACGCGGACGTCCAGCTCGTCGCCGACGTTCACGACTTCCGACGGGTGACGCACGCGCTTCCACGCCATGTCGGTGATGTGCAGCAGGCCGTCGATACCGCCCAGGTCCACGAACGCGCCGTAATCGGTCAGGTTCTTGACGACACCCTTCAGGATCGCGCCTTCCTGCAGCTTGTCCATCAGCTGCTCGCGCTCTTCCGAGTGCTCGCTTTCGACGACAGCGCGGCGCGAGACCACGACGTTGTTACGCTTGCGGTCCAGCTTGATGAGCTTGAACTCGAGTTCCTTGCCTTCCAGGTAGGCCGGATCGCGCACCGGGCGCACATCGACCAGGGAACCCGGCAGGAAGGCGCGGACATCCTTGATGTCCACGGTGAAACCACCCTTGACCTTGCCGCTGATGCGGCCGGTGATGGTTTCGTTCTTTTCCAACGCTTCTTCCAGCTCGTCCCACACCATCGCGCGCTTGGCCTTCTCGCGCGACAGGACGGTTTCGCCGAAGCCGTTCTCGATCGAGTCGAGGGCGACCTTGACGATATCGCCTTCGGCGACGTCGATTTCGCCAGCGTCGTTACGGAACTGTTCGATCGGCACGATGCCTTCGGACTTCAGGCCAGCGTTGATCACCACGACGTCGCCGCGGACTTCAACAACGGTACCGCTGACGATGGCGCCCGGCTTCAGCTTGGCCAGGTTGGCCTGGCTGGCTTCAAACAGTTCGGCAAATGATTCGGTCATTAGATTTACTCTGTTGGACACATGGGTCGGTGGCGTCCCCTTCAGGGGAATGGCGACCGCCCGCCTGTTGGTCGACCCCGGAAACGCAGGTCGTGTGTAGTAGGAAAACCGCCACGCATCATTGCGCGACGGAGCGGGTACAGCACTGCTATGCGCGACCACCGCCGATGCTGCTGGCAGTGCTCCCGCGCGAACGGATCAGGCAGCCGGAACCGGAAGCAGATCCATCACTCGGGCAACGACATCATCGATGCCGATGCCTGTGGTGTCGATGAGGACAGCATCGTCTGCCGGCTTCAGGGGCGCCACGGTACGCTGAGCATCACGGGCGTCGCGGGCCATGATCTCGCGCAGGAGGTCATCAAAGTTAACAGAAACCCCCTTGTCTTTCAACTGCTTATGCCGGCGCTCGGCGCGCTCCTCGGCACTGGCGGTCAGGAAGACCTTGTAGGGGGCGTCCGGAAAGATCACCGTGCCCATGTCGCGGCCGTCGGCGACCAGGCCTGGCAGTTCCCTGAATGCGCGCTGGCGCTCCTTCAGGGCGGCCCGGACCTCCGGGATGGCGGCAATGGCCGAGGCCAGCGCCCCGGTGGTCTCCAGGCGCAGCTCGTCGGTGGCATCGGTGCCGTTGACCATGACCCGCATCGCATCGCCCTGCTCGACAAACTGAACGTGGGTGTCAAAGGTGCAGCGGACCAGCGCGGAGGCGTCGGAGGTGTCGATGTCGGCCCAGCTTGCGGCCACGCCCACCGCCCGGTACAGCGCGCCCGAATCCAGGTAATGCCAGCCCATCCTGCGCGCGATGATGCGGCTGATGGTACCCTTGCCGGCCCCGGATGGGCCGTCGATGGTCAGGACGGGAGCGAGTGGATTCATGGGGGTCCCAGAGCGTGTGAAGAGGCCATTCTAGCCCCTGCCAGACGCCCCCAGCGGGATCTTTTGTGCAACCACTTGAAACCATGAGGAAAAGCCCGGTAGAATGGCGGGCTTGAACGAGCGTCAACTGCCGATTGTCTTTCGCATATCGCGGCCACGCTCCACCCGAACAACTACTGTTTACGCCGAGGTATGCCATGAAAGTCCTGTCCTCCCTGAAGTCGGCGAAGGCCCGTCACCGTGACTGCAAGGTCGTGCGTCGTCGTGGCAAGATCTTCGTCATCTGCAAGTCGAACCCGCGTTTCAAGGCGCGTCAGCGCTAAGCCTCACAGCCGTCCGGCTGCGGCTGGCCCTACGCGGGGCCGACCCGATGCAAGAAACCGCCTTCGGGCGGTTTTTTGTTTATGCGGCTTTTTCCTGCCGTTTTTGCTGTAATCGCCTTTCTTGACCACTGGGGAGTAGATCGAGATGAAGCGTTACCTGTCCGCCCTGGCCGTGATGGCCACCCTGGCCGCCGCCACACCGGCACTGGCCGATACCCTGCTTGTCGACCGTGCCCGCGAGAAGCCGGCCGGTGCGCTGCCCGTGCGCGGCCAGAGCATGCAGCAGGTGCAGGCGCAGTTCGGCGCGCCCAGCGAACAACTGCAGCCGCGTGGCGGGCAGAAGCGGCAATGGCCGACCATCAACCGCTGGGTGTACCCGCAGTTCACCGTCTACTTCGAGAAGCAGAAGGTGATCGACGTGGTGGCCAACCAGGCGGACCCGAACGAAATCGGCCCGAAACCACCGATCCGTTGATCCCTTTACCCGCCCTGGGCGGGCCTGTGTAGCGAGACCATGAACCAGACCCTTCGTTTTCCTGCCGAGTGGGAAGCCCAGAGCGGCGTCCTGATTGCCTGGCCTACCGCCGACACCGACTGGGCCGACCGCCTGGGCCAGGTGGAAGAGACCTACATCGCCCTGGTCGCGGCCATCACCCGCTTCCAGCCGGTGCTGATCTGCGTGGCCGACGACGATGTGGAGACCTATGCCGAAATGCGGCTGCGCTCCAACCGCATCGACATGGACAAGGTCCACTTCACCACGGCCGCCTACGACGATACCTGGCTGCGCGACTCCGGCCCGATCACGCTGCGCCGCGCCGACGGCGGTTTCCAGCTTCTGGACTTCCGCTTCACTGGCTGGGGCGGCAAGTTCGACGCCACCCTGGATGACCAGCTGGTGGGCGTGCTCGACCAGGCTGGCGTGTTCAACGACGCCCCGGTGCGCAGCATTCCGTTCGCGTTGGAAGGCGGTGGCATCGAAACCGACGGCGAAGGCACCCTGCTGACCACCTGGAAGTGCCTGCACGAACGCCACCCGGACCGCGACCGCGCCAGCCTGAGCGCCGACCTGGCCGACTGGCTGCAGCAGGACCGCGTGCTGTGGCTGGACCACGGCTACCTGGAAGGCGACGACACCGACGCCCACATCGATACCCTCGCCCGCTTCGCCTCCGCTGACAGCATCGTCTATCAGGCCTGCGACGACGAAAGCGATTCGCACTACGCCGAGCTGCAGGCGATGGGCAACGAGCTGGCCGCGCTGCGCACCAAGGACGGCCAGCCGTATCGCCTGTTCCCGCTGCCGTGGGCGCGGCCGGTGATCGACGAAGGCCGCCGTCTTGCTGCGTCGTACGCCAACTACCTGATCGTCAACGGCGCGGTGCTGATGCCGGCCTATGGCGACCCGGCCGACGACCTGGCCCGTGATGTGCTGGCCCAGGCGCATCCGGGTCGCGAGATCGTGCAGGTGCCTTGCCGCTCGCTGATCTGGCAGAACGGCAGCCTGCACTGCATCACCATGCAGCTGCCGGCCGGGTTGTTGAAGGTCTGAGAAAAGGGAGTGCCGGCCGCTGGCCGGCAACCAGGCAATGCCTGACGGATTGATGGGGATGCCGGCCAGCGGCCGGCACGACCATCACCCATTCAGCGCGCAACACGCCGTCGCCGCCCATCCGCGCTAACATGCAGGTTTTCCCCCGCAGGAACGCCCCGCATGAACTCGCGCAGCCCCCTTACCGTCGCCCTGATCCAGGAGCGCAACCACGGTGATGCCGCCGCCAACCTGGCGGTGATCGAAGCACGCGTGGCTGAGGCGGCTGCGCAGGGTGCCAAGCTGGTGCTGCTGCAGGAACTGCACAACGGCCCGTATTTCTGCCAGCACGAATCGGTGGACGAATTCGACCTGGCCGAATCCATTCCGGGCCCGAGCACCGAGCGCCTGGGCGCACTGGCGAAGAAGCATGGCGTGGTGCTGGTCGGCTCGCTGTTCGAGCGCCGCGCTGCCGGCCTGTACCACAACACCGCCGTGGTGTTCGAGAAGGACGGCAGCCTGCTCGGCAAGTACCGCAAGATGCACATCCCGGACGACCCGGGCTTCTACGAGAAGTTCTACTTCACCCCGGGCGACATCGGCTTCAAGCCGATCGATACGTCGGTGGGTCGCCTTGGCGTGCTGGTGTGCTGGGACCAGTGGTACCCGGAAGCGGCGCGCCTGATGGCGCTGGCCGGCGCCGAGCTGCTGCTGTACCCGACCGCGATCGGCTGGGACCCGGACGACGTGCAGGACGAGAAGACCCGCCAGCGCGACGCCTGGGTGCTGAGCCACCGTGGCCACGCCGTGGCCAACGGCCTGCCGGTGCTGAGCTGCAACCGCGTCGGCCACGAGGCGTCGCCGCTGGGCGCGTCGGGCATCCAGTTCTGGGGCAACAGCCACGTGCTCGGCCCGCAGGGCGAGTTCCTGGCCGAGGCCGGCACCGAGGCCACCGTGCTGCTGTGCGACGTCGACCTGCAGCGCAGCGAGCATGTGCGCCGCATCTGGCCGTTCCTGCGTGATCGCCGCATCGATGCATACGGCGACCTGCTCAAGCGCTACATCGACTGAGCCGGAGCCCGCGCATGGCCGTCCTCATCCGTGATGCCGGCCCGGCCGACATCGACGCGATCACCGCCATCTACGCGGTGGAAGTGACCGATTTCGTCAACACCTACGAGTACGACATCCCGGACGCGACCGAGATGCTGCGCCGCATGCGCGACATCATTGATCGTGGCTTCCCCTACCTGGTCGCCGAGATCGACGGCCAGGTGGCTGGCTATGCCTATGCCAACACCTATCGCACCCGCATTGCCTACCAGTGGACCGTGGAGAACTCGGTCTACGTCGATGCCGCGTTCCAGGGCAAGGGTGTCGGCACCGGCCTGCTGCAGGCCTTGATCGACGCCTGCGTGGCACGTGGCTACCGGCAGATGGTGGCGGTGATCGGCGAACCGACCAACACCGCCTCGATCAAGCTGCACGAACGCTTCGGCTTCGAGCTGGTGGGCGTGTTCCGTGGCCTCGGCCGCAAGCATGGCCGCTGGCTGGACACCGTACAGATGCAGCGCGCGCTCGGCGATGGCGCCGACACCGCACCCTCCAATGAATGAACCCATGACCGAAACCCTTCCCGAGACCGGCGACGACCTGTTCGCCGGCCAGCCGGTGCGCGTCGTCGAACGCGACGGCGTGCTCTACACCCTGCTGGGCACCGCCCACGTCTCCCGCGCCAGCGTCGAGGCCGTTGAAAAAGCCATCGACAGCGGCCGCTTCGATGCCGTTGCCGTCGAGCTGGACCCGCAGCGCCTGCAGGCGCTGAGCGACCCTGACACGCTCGCCAAGCTCGACCTGGTCGAGGTGATCCGCAAGGGCCGCGTCGCCCTGTTCGCCGCCAACCTCGCTCTGTCCGCCTATCAGCGCCGCCTGGCCGAGCAACTCGACATCGAGCCCGGCGCCGAGCTGAAACGTGCGGTGGAACTCGCCCGCGAACGCAACCTGCCGGTGCACCTGATCGACCGCGAGGTCGGCCTGACCTTCCGCCGCGCGTCGCAACGGCTGGGCTTCTTCGGCAAGCTGAAGCTGGTTGCCGGCCTCGGCGCCGGCCTGTTCTCGTCCGAGGAAGTGGGCGAGAACGAGATCGAGAAGCTCAAACAGGGCGACATGCTGGAATCGAGCTTCGGTGAGTTCGCCAGCGAGAGCCCGGCGCTGTACGAAACCATCATCGGCGAGCGCGACCGCTACATGGCCACCCGCCTGCGCGAAGAACACGACCCGCACCAGCGCGAAGTGCTGGCAGTGGTCGGAGCCGGCCACCTGGCGGGTCTGGCACGCCACCTGGAAACCGACACCGAGGCACCGGCGCCGCTGCGCGCCGAGCTGGAGGCGGTGCCGAAGAAGCGCAACATCCCGTGGTTCACGCTGGGCATCCTGGCGATCGTGGCGACCGGCATCGGCGTAGGCTTCTACCGCGGCGGCCTGGGCGTAGGCACCGAGCTGCTGGCAACCTGGGCGATGTATACCGGCGGCCTGGCCGGCCTGGGCTGCCTGCTGGCCGGTGGTCACCCGCTGAGCATCCTCACCGCGATCGCGGTGGCCCCGTTCAAGCCGTTCCGCCTGAGCATCCCGACCGGCGCCTTCTCGGCACTGGTGGAAGCGCGTGTGCGCAAGCCAGCCTACGAGGACTTCTTGAAGCTGCGCGACGACGCGCAGAGCCTGAAGGGCTGGTACCGCAATCGCGTTACCCGCGTGGTGCTGACCTTCATGCTGACCAACATCGGCAGCATGCTTGGCCTGTGGCTGACCACGTTCAAGGTGTGGGGCAAGGTGGCGGGGTAAGCCTCAACCGGCCACAGAATCTGTAGCGCCCGAGCCCATGCCCGGGCGATGCCGCAACGCGGCGAACAGCAGCCGAGCATGGCTATGCCGGCCGTCCTGGCCGACACCCTCCGGGCCGTCGCAAGCGACGTTGGCAGCGGCTCCTGCCGCTGCCTTCGGCTCTACAGAGGCAAGCAGACTCGGCGAGCAAAAAAAGGGGGAGGCCGCCCCACTACGACCGGCCTCCCCCACACCACAACACGTTGACGTGCATTACAGCCGGGCAGCGCCCGGCTCTACCATCTCCACTCCACGCGCGCGACGGATCAGCCGCGTCACGGCATTGCGCAGGTCATCGAGCACCGCGTAGATCGTCGGCAGGAACAGCAGGCTGACCACGGTCGAGAACGCCAGGCCGCCGGCAATCGCGCGCGCCATCGGCGAATACTCCGGGCCATTGCCGAACATCTGCGTGTCGGTCAGCGAGATCGGCACCATCGCCAGGATCGCCGTGCCCATGGTCATCATGATCGGGCGCAGGCGTTCGCGTGAGCCTTCCACCAGCGCCTGGGTACGGCCCATGCCGCTGCGCCGCAGGTTGTTGATGTGCTCGATCATCACGATGCCGTTGTTCACCACCACGCCCATCAGCACCAGGATGCCAATGAAGGACATGATCCCGAACGAGGTGCCGGTGATCCAGAACAGCCAGAACACGCCGAAGATCGAGAACAGCACGCCACTCATGATTGCCGCCGGGAACAGCAGCGACTCGAACACCGCCGCCATCACCACGTAGATCATCACCAGCGCGATCAGCAGGTTGAACACCATCTGCTGCATGGCTTCATCATCGTTGCCGTAGTCGCCGCCATCGAAGGTGAAGCCGTAGCCGGCCGGGAAGTTCATCGGCTTGAGCACGGCCTCTATCGCCTTGCGCCCGTCCGGTGCGGTGACCTTCCCGGCCAGGTTGGCCTTGATGGTCAATGTCGTCTGACGATTGGTACGGCCGATCTGGGTGGCCGACGAACCAACGTCCACGGTGACCAGGCTCAGCAGCGGCACGCTGCGGCCATCGCCGGTACGCACGCTGAAACCGGCCAGGTCTTCCGGGCTGCTCTGCTCGGCGCCGGCAAAGCGCACCCACACCGGCACTTCATTGTCACCGCGACGGAACTCGCGCATCGGTGCGCCGCGCAGCGCCAGGCCGACGAAGCTGGCCACCTGTTCGGCGTTGAAACCGAACGCTGCGGCACGCTCACGGTCGACGCGTACCTTCAGCTCGCCGCCCTTCTCGCCGTTGTCGATGCGCACGTCCCGCAGTTCGGCACGCTGCGCCAGCAACGGCACCACTTCCTGGCCGATCTCCTGCAGCATCGAGCTGGAATCGCCCACCAGCTGCACCTGCACGCCCTGGTTGCCGCCACCCCCGCCATCGCCGCCCTGGTTGCCGACGAAATAGTCGGTGCGGGCGGACTTCGGCAGGCCCTTGCGCAACTCTTCCTGCAGCGCCTTGATGTCCTTGGCGTACTTCTCGTCCAGGGTGACCACCGTGGAGCTGCCTTCCTGCTCGCTGTACCAGGAGTACACCTGCTTCACGTGCAGGCGCTCGCGGTTCTGGTCGATCCAGCTCTCCACGCGCGCCACTTCCTCGGACATCTGCCGGTAGGTGTAGGCGCCCTTCCACATGTAGCCGATGAAGATGTCCTTGCCGCCCTCGCCACCGAACATGTCGACCTTGGTCAGCTTCATCGGCACCAGGCTGACCAGCACCACCAGCAGGATGCCGAGCAGGCTCCAACCGCGGTGATGCAGTGACCAGTCCAGCAGCTGTGCATAGCGCCGTTGCAGGCGCGCGATCAGGCCGGTCTGCGAGTGCACCAGCTTGGGTGTGGCCATGCGTGCGGACAGCATCGGAATCAGGCTGACCGCGACCAGCCACGAGGCCAGCAGCGAGACCGAGATGGTGATCGCGATCTGCGCCATGAAGATGCTGATGTTGTTGGTCTCGCCGAACAGGTTCGGCACGAACACGATGCAGTGGCACAGCGTACCGGCGCTGAGCGCGATGGCCACGTTGCGGGTGCCGATGATCGAGGCCAGCCGTGGCTGCCCCGGCATGCGCTCGCGCTCCTGGTAGATGCTCTCCACCACCACCACGGCGTTGTCGACCAGCATGCCCACGGCCAGCAGCAGGCCCATCATGGTCAGGATGTTCAGCGTCACCCCGACGAAGTACATGAAGCCCAGGGTGATGGTGAAGCAGATCGGAATGGCCAGGGTCACCATCAGCGTCGACGGCCAATGGCGCAGGAAGAAGAACAGCACCGTCACCGACAGGATCAGGCCGACCGCACCGGCTTCGGCCAGCTCCAGCAGCGACGAGGTCACCGCCTTTCCCTGGTTGTCGATCACCTTGATCTGCACGTCGCGCATCGACGGCTGCGCGCGGATCGCCTCGACTTCGGCCAGCGCCGCACGCGAGACGTCCACCAGGTTGGCACTGCGCTCCTTGAAGATGTCCAGGCCCACCGCCGGGTTGCCGTCCAGGCGGCGCCCGTAGTTCATCCGCGCCGGCTTCAGGCGCACGTCGGCGATATCGCCCAGGCGCAGGCCCTTGGCGTTGATCACCAGGTCGCGCATCTCCTGCAGGTCGGTGATCTCGCCCACCGGCTGCACGCGCACGCGCTGGCCGTTGTCGTCGATCTGACCGGCCGAGATCGAGAAGTTCAGCGTGCGCAGGCGCTCGCTCAGCTCGTTGATGCTCAACCCATGCGCGTTGAGCCGGTTCGGATCGATGGCGATCTCCACCTCGTTCGGCGGTGCACCGGTGATGTCGACGCGGGCCACACCGGGAATACGCTCGATGCGCCGCTTGAACTCACGGTCGAGCATGTCATAGGCAGTGGTCAGGTCGGTGGTGCTGGCCAGCCGCACCTTCAGTACCGGCTGGTCACTGCTGGACCACTTGAACACGTTGTAGCGCTGCAGGTCGTCGGGCAGGTCGCTGCGGATCGCATCGATACGCTCGCGCGCGTCGGACGCGGCAATGGCGATGTCGCGGTCCCAGTCGCTGAACTCGATGTAGATCAGCGCCGCCTCGGAGGTGGCCGATGAGCGCATGCGCTTGATGCCGGTCATCGTCGCCAGCGACTCCTCGACCGGGCGGATGATGGTCCGCTCCACTTCCTCGGGCGTCGAACCGGTGTATGGGATCTGCACGAACAGGAACGGCGCGGAGATGTCCGGCAGCGCCTCCAACGGCAGCCGGAACGAAGCGATCAGGCCGATCACCACCAGCGACACGAAGCACATGATGGTGGTGACCGGGCGGCGGATGGAGAACTCGGCAACGCTCATGCCGGCTCCTCCACACCTGCCGTGCCGCCCTCGTCGCCATGCAGGCCTTCACCGGCATGCTTGCGGCCGCGCTCACGGTAATAGGCGTCGCCGCGACGATCCATCAGGTCGTACACCACCGGGATCACCAGCAGCGTCAGCAGCGTCGACACCAGCAGGCCACCGATCACGGTGATCGCCATCGGTGCACGCACTTCGGCGCCCTCGCCCATGGCCACCGCCAGCGGCAGGAAGCCGAACAGCGTGCATAGCGTGGTCATGATGATCGGGCGCAGGCGCGAGCGCGCACCTTCCACCAGCGCCTCATGCTTGGCCACGCCGGCTTCGCGCAGCTGGTTGACCTTGTCGATCAGGATGATCGCGTTCTTGGTGACCAGGCCGACCAGCAGGATCAAGCCGATGAACACCACCACCGAGATGGGCTTGCCGGTCAGCATCAGCGCCAGGATCGCGCCGACCAGCGCCAGCGGGATGGTGAACAGGATCACGAACGGGTGCAGCAGCGACTCGAACTGCGAGGCCATCACCAGGTAGACCAGGAAGATCGCCAAACCAAAGGCGAAGATCAGCGACTTCGCCGCCTGCGCCAGCTCCTCGCCCTGGCCACCGATGTGCAGGCCAACGCCCGCACCCAGCGGCTGCTCGGCCACCATCTGCTGCACTTCGCGCATGGCTGCGCCGAGGTCGATGTCGCGCAGGTTGGCCGATACCACCGCCACCCGGGTCTGGTCGGCACGATGGATCTCGCTGGGGCCGGTGGTGGCGACCACGTCGGCCACCGCGTCCAGGGTGACCGGGCGGGTGCTGCCCGGATTGACGATCAGCCGGCGGATGCTCTCGACGCTGGCGCGGTCACCTTCCTGGGCACGCACCAGCACGTCGATCTTGCGATCACGGAAGCTGTAGCGGGTGGCGACGTCGCCGCGCACCTTCTTCACCACCACGTCGGCGATCTGGCGGGTGGTCAGGCCCAGCGCACCCGCGCGCTCCTGGTCGAAGCGGATCTGGATTTCCGGGAAGCCCTCTTCCACCGTCGACTTCACGTCGGCGTAGTGCGCATTGCCGCGCAGCATCGCCGCCAAGCGCTGGCCGGCCACTTCCAGGGTCGCCATGTCCTGCCCGCGCAGTTCGATTTCCAACGGCGTGGAGAAGCTGAACAACGCCGGCCTCGCGAAGTCGACCTGGGCGCCCGGGTGCTGGCTCATGGTGCCGCGCAGGCGTTCGGTGATTGCCGCTTCAGTGCGCGCGTTGCCACCGCCTTCCATCACCACAGTCAGCTTGCCGATGTTCTCGCCGCTTTCGGTCGGACTGGCATCCAGCCGGGTGCCGCTGCCACTGACGCCATACAGCGAGGCCACGCCCTCCCCCTTGCCGTGCGCCAGCTGCAGCTCGCGCACCAGCGCATCGGTCTGCTTCAGCGGCGTGCCGGCCGGCAGCTTCACCGTCATTTCGAACCGGTCCTGCGCCAGCTGCGGAATCAGGTCCGCGCCAAGCATCGGTACCAGCGCCATGGTCGCCACGAAGATGATGGCTGCCACGCCCAGCACCTTGCCGGGATGCGCCAGCGCACTCGGCAGCAGGCGCAGGTAGCCTCGCTCGGCGCCTGCATAGGGCTTCATCGCCAGGTCGCTGGCCTTGCGCATCACCGGGCCGACCACTGCCACCACGCCACGCCACACGCGCACGACAAGCCACGCCAGCGCATAGAAGCTCCAGCGCACGCTGGCAACCACGCCACGGCGGCCCAGCGCGACCGGCTTCTGCCAGCGCTTCTGCGGCTGCCGCGCTTCGTTCGGCGCCTCTTCCGGGAACGCCAGCGGTGGCCGCCCCTTCAGCGAGCTCAGCATCGGGATCAGGGTCATCGACACCAGCAGCGAGATCGCGATGGCGATCGCCACGGTCAGCGCCTGGTCGCGGAACAGCTGTCCGGCAATCCCGTCGACGAACACCAGCGGCAGGAACACGGCGATGGTGGTCAGGGTTGAGGCAACCACCGCCATGCTCACTTCGCGGGTACCGGCAATGGCCGCCTGCAGGATGCCCAGGCCACGCTCGCGGGCCTTGGCGATGCTCTCCAGCACCACGATCGAGTCATCCACCACCAGGCCGGTGGCCAAGGCCAGGCCGCCCAGCGACATCACGTTCAGGCTCAGGCCGAGCTGGCCCATGAAGAAGAACGTGGCGATGATCGATACAGGCAACGACAGGCTGATCACGAACGTGCTCCAGCCATCGCGCAGGAACAGGAAGATGATCAGGATTGCCAGCAGGCCACCGATCACCGCGTCCTTCTTGACGTCGGCGATGGCGTGCTCGATGAAGCGCGACTGGTCCTCGATGGTGGTCAACTCGACATCGGACGGGAACGTGCCCTTGATCTGCTCCAGGCGCTTGCGCAGCGCTTCGGCGGTGGACACGGTGTTGGCGTCGCCTTCCTTGTAGATGGCCAGCTCGACCGATTCCTTGCCGCCCAGGCGGATGATCGCTTCACGCTCCTTGTAGCCCTGCCGCACCGTGGCCACGTCCTTCAGGCGTACCGGCACGCCATTGGCAACCACGCTGGAGCCACCACCGGACGATGCGCTCTGTGCCGCCGACGCGGCGGCGATGGCTGCAGCCGAACCAGTCGACGCGGCGATGTTGAACATCTGCTGCAACGCCGAGTCGGCTGCGCTGCCATTGGCGGCCTGGGTGGTCACCAGCAGGTTGCGGATTTCCTCGAGGTCAGCGAACTGGTTGACGGTACGCACCAGGAAGCGCTGGGAGCCCTCCTCCAGGCGGCCGCCGGAGATGTTGATGTTCTCGTCCTTGAGGCGCTTGATGACGGTGTCGATCGGCAGGTTCAGCTGCGCCAGCTTCTGCTGGTCGATGTCGACCTGGATCTCGTCTTCCAGGCCACCGCCCACCTTCACTGCTGCCACGCCGGTGACCGGCTCCAGCTTCTTCTTCAGGTCTTCATCGGCATAGCGGCGCAGGCCGGTCAGCTCGCGGACCGCATCGGCATCGCTGGTCGGCGCGACCTTGTTGGACAGCACCAGGCGCATGATCGGCTCGGTGGACGGATTGAAGCGCAGCAGCACCGGGGCCTTGGCCTCCAGTGGCAGGTTCAGCGCTTCCATCTTGTCGCGCACCTCCAGGCTGGCCTGGTCCATGTTGGTGCCCCAGGCGAACTCCAGCACCACATCGCTCTGGCCGGTGCGCGAGACCGACTTCAGCTTGCGCAGGTTCTTGACCACGCCCACCGCTTCTTCAACCGGCTGGGTGATCAGGGTTTCGATTTCGGTCGGCGCCGCACCGGTGTATTCGGTGCGCACGGTCAGCGTCGGGTAGCTCAGGTCGGGCAGCAGGTTGACCTTGAGGTTGCCGAGCGCGATCAGGCCGAACAGCAGCAGGGTGACCGTGCACATGGCGATGGTCACGCGGCGGCGCGTGGCGAATTCCACCAGGCCGCCGCGCATGCCGGCGGCGGCGCCGTCGCTCGCCGGCGAGGCACCGTGGTCGTGGCCCGGGGCAGTCATTGCTTGCTCCCGGCCTTGTCTGCGGGCTTGGCGGCCGCCGCGACCGCCTTCGCCTTCGGATCGGCGATCACCTGCACCGTGGTGCCGTCGCGCAGGGCGACCTTGCCGGCGGTGACCACCTGATCACCGGCCGCCAGGCCATCACGGATCTCCACCCACGGGCCCTCGGCGTAACCCAGCTTGACCGGAACGCGTGCGACCTTGCCTTCGCGCACGCGGAACACCGCAGGTTCACCGTCATCGAGCAACGCCAGGCGCGGCACCACCAGCGCATCGGCACGCTGGTCGTAATCGATGCGGATGCGGCCGAACATGCCGGGCTGCAGCGCGTGGGCGGCGCCATCGAAGGCACTGACCACGCGAAACGTGCCGCTGCCCGAGTCCACCACCGGCGCGATGCGGTCAACGGTGCCGGTGAAGCTCTGGCCCGGAAGTGCGTCGGCCGCCAGCGTCACCGGCTGGCCGGCACGCAGGGTGGCCAGCTCACGTTCGGGTACGTTGAGGGTGGCCTCCAGCCGCGAGTTGTCGACGATGCGGAAGATCGGTGTATTGATCTGCACGAAGTTGCCGGTCTTGATCGAGCGTGAGGCGATCACACCCGAGATCGGTGCCACGACCGTGGTGTAGGACAGCTCCAGCGTGGCCAGGCGGTACTGCGCACGGACGTTCTCCAGGTCGTAGCGCAGCTGGTCGACATCGGCGGCGCTGACCATCTGCTGGCCGACCAGCTTCTGTGCGCGCTGGTAGTTGTTTTCCAGCTTGCGCATCTGCGCTTCGCTCTGCGCCACGGCCAGGCGTGCACGATCCGGGTCCAGCCGCACCAGCGGCTGGCCGGCGGTGACCCGCTGCCCTTCCTCGACCAGCACCGCCAGGGCTACGCCGGAGGTCTTGGCGACCACCTGCGACTCGGCGCGTGGCTCCAGTGCAGCGGTACCGGTGTAGCTGGCCGCGACGGCACGATGGCTGGCCACCGCCACTTCGACCGGGACGGCGTCGACCTTCTTCTCCTCCTTGGTCTCGGCAGCCTTGGCTTCGGAATTGGGCCCTGCGGCGCAACCGCCCAGCAGCAGGGAGGTGGAGATCAGCAGTGCGGCAGCGCAGATTCCGCTGCGACGGCCGGACAGGAAAGTTGGGTGCGACATCGTCAGGTCCCTGGAGGATGCGTGGACAGGTGTGGTAGCAAAGTAATGCACCACTTCACGGCAACACCATATCCCAAAGGTCATGGTGTCTTCACGCCGCTGGTCGGCCCGCCCCCATTTCAGCTAGATGAAACCTGAGGCTATACTCGGGTCGTTCCGTACCCCACGCCGGAACGACCAGACCCGAATCCCCGGAAACGACACCATGCGCCCGCAGCCGCTCGCCGCTTGTCTCGCTCTGGCCGTCCTCCTGCCCCTTGGGGCCGCCGCACAGCCCGCTCCCGCTCCTGCCACACCCGCCCCGGCGCCTGCCGCCGCGCCGGCGCCTGCCACGCCCACCGGCAACTTCGACAATGGCCGTGTCCTGGCCTACACCTGCCAGGGGTGCCACGGCATCACCGGCTACAAGAACGCCTACCCCAGCTACCGGGTGCCGAAGATCGGCGGCCAGACCCAGCAGTACCTGGCCCAGGCCCTGACCGAGTACCGCCAGGGCAAGCGCCGGCATCCGACGATGCAGGCACAGTCGATGAGTTTCAGCGAACAGGAGATCGCCGATCTCTCTGTTTACCTGTCCACCGTCAAGTAAGGCCCGCCCATGTCGAAAGCCGCGCATCCGATGCGTCACGCCATCGCCCTGTCCGTTGCCCTGCTGCTGGCGGCCTGTTCGCAGTCGCAGGTGGAAAACAGCGAGAAATCCGCCGCCGACCCGGGCCATGCCAGCGGCGAACACGGCTCTTCGTCCTCCGCCGGCCTGCCGGCAGGCCGCGAGGCCGCCGGTGAAGCCCGCGCCAAGGTGAAGGGCAAGGCCACCAACCAGAGCTGCATCGACTGCCATGGGGCCGACGGCAATGCGCCGATCGATCCGACCTATCCGAAACTGGGTGGCCAGTACGGCGACTATCTGGCGCATGCGCTGCAGGCCTACCGCGCCGGCGACCGCCAGCATGCGCTGATGACGCCGCAGGCGAAGGACCTGAGTGATCAGGACATCGCCGATCTGGCCGCGTATTTCGGCAGCCGGCCGAGCCAGTTGCGGGATCTGCACGGGGTCAAATGACCGACGCCCCCCGGTGGGGGCGGACCCTGGTCCGCACGGACCGTTGATTGGTGGGTGCGGACCGTTGGTCCGCACAGATCCGCATATCCACGCATGGCGTGGATCTACCAGGCATCGGCGTCGGTAGGTGCGGACCGCTGGTCCGCACGAACCCGGCGAACTCAGCCTTCCAGCTCTTCCCAGCGCGCGTACGCGGCATCCAGCTCGGCCTGCACCTTGGCCAGCTGCTGGGTGTGCGCGGTCACTTCCGCACTGCTGCGGGTATAGAACGCCGGGTCGTTCATCGCCGAGGTCAACCCTTCGACGTCGCCTTCCAGCTTCTCGATGGTCTTCGGCAGCTGCTCCAGCTCGCGTGCTTCCTTGTAGGCCAGCTTGCGCTTGGGGGCAGCCGGGGGTGCAGCGGCCGGGGCGGCGGCCGGCGGCTTGGCTGCGGGGACCGAGGCAGGCGCCGCGATGCTGGCCGCATAACGCTGCCAGTCGCTGTAGCCACCGACGTACTCGCCGATCACGCCGTCGCCTTCCATCACCAGCGTGGAGGTCACCACGTTGTCGATGAAGTCACGGTCATGGCTGACCAGCAGCAGGGTGCCGGTGTACTCGCCCAGCAGCTCTTCCAGCAGCTCCAGGGTTTCCACGTCCAGGTCGTTGGTCGGTTCGTCCATCACCAGCAGGTTGGACGGCTGCGCGAACAGCTTGGCCAGCAGCAGGCGGTTGCGCTCGCCACCGGACAGGCGGGTGATCGGCGCACGTGCGCGTTCCGGGGTGAACATGAAGTCCTGCAGGTAGGCATGCACGTGCTTGCGCTTGCCGTTGAACTCGAGGAAATCGCGGCCTTCGGCCACGTTCTCGATCGCGCTCCAGTCTTCGCGCAGCACCGCGCGGTACTGGTCGAAATAGGCGATCTGCAGGTTGGTGCCGGCGTTGACTTCGCCCTTGGCCGGCTGCAGCTCGCCCAGCAGCAGCTTCAGCAGCGTCGTCTTGCCGCTGCCGTTGGGGCCGATCAGGCCGATGCGGTCGCCGCGCATGATGGTGGTGGTGAAGTCGCGGACCATGGTGCGCTCACCGAAGGCGAACGAAATATCCTTGACGTCGATGACCTTCTTGCCAGAGCTGATGCCCTGTGCGGCTTCCATCTTGACGTTGCCGCTGAGATCACGGCGCTGCGAACGCTCCACGCGCATCGCCTTCAGGCGGCGCACGCGGCCCTCATCGCGGGTGCGGCGCGCCTTGATGCCTTGGCGGATCCAGACTTCTTCCTGCGCCAGCAGCTTGTCGAAGCGCGCGTTTTCCTGCGCCTGCGCGTTGAGGCGTTCCTCCCGGCGACGCTCGTAGTTGGCCCAGTCGCCCGGCCAGCTGGTGACCTGGCCACGGTCGATCTCGACGATGCGGGTGGCCAGTGCACGCAGGAAGCGGCGGTCATGGGTAACGAACACCACGCTGCCGCTCCAACCCTTCAGGAACGCTTCGAGCCAGTCGATGGCTTCGATATCGAGGTGGTTGGTCGGTTCGTCCAGCAGCAGCACGTCGGGGCTGGACACCAGCGCGCGGGCGAGCAGCACGCGGCGCTTCATGCCGCCGGACAGGCGGCCGAACTCGGCCTCGCCGTCCAGGTCGAGCTTGGTCAGGGTTTCGCTGACGCGCTGATCGAGGCCCCAGCCGTTGGCGGCGTCGATCTTGGCCTGCACGTTGCCCAGTGCTTCGCCATCAAATACTTCGGCGTGGCTCAGGTGATGGAATTCGGCCAGCCACTGGCCCAGTTCACCGAGGCCATCGGCGACGACGTCGAACACCGAGCCGGCGGCGCCATGTGGCACTTCCTGCTCCAGGCGGGTGACGCGCACGCCCTGCTGTACGCGGACTTCCCCGTCATCGGGCTTGTGATCGCCGGACAGCAGCTTGAGCAGGGTGGATTTGCCGGCGCCGTTGCGGCCGATCAGGGCGATGCGTTCGCCCGGCTCGATCGACAGTTCGGCCTTCTCCAGCAACAACGGGCCGCCGACGCTGAAGTCGACGTTCTGCAGAGTAATCAGAGGCATCCGGATATTGTACGGGTTGGGGGCGTCGGCCGGGTTGCACCCGGCACCCGCGGTAGTGCCGGCCGCTGGCCGGCAACCTCAACGGCAACGTCAAAAGCTGGTTTCCTGTGGGATGCCGGGGCGGTGCGGGTCTGCAGGACACGCCGTAAACCCCTCCTTGGGGGCTCGATGGCGCCATCCATGGCGCCAACGGTCCTGCAGACCCACACCGCCCCGCCTCTGACAGTTTCCCGCGATCTGTCGGAACGGCATTCTGCGCGGGTGGGTGTCGACCTTGGTCGACACGGCAGATCCAGGCCACGCGTGGATGAGCGCTGCAAGGCCTGTCGATCTGTCGGGGTCGGATCCCGTTGCTGCGCAACGGGCTCTGACTCCTTCGTGGAATTCGTGCAGTGCAAGACCGATCCCTGCTACTCCACCTCCCCCAGCAACGCCTGCAACCCCGGCAGCCATTGCTTGCCCGGGTGGCGCACCAGCCACAGGGTGCGCTGAAGGGCGGGCAGCGGCGTCTCGAGCACGCGCAGGCGGCCCAGCGCCAGCGGCTCTTCCAGCGCGTGACGCGAAAGGCAGGCCAATCCGAGGCCGGCGATCGCAGCCTGCTTGATCGCTTCGGTATTGCCCAGCTGCAGGGTCTGGGCGAAGCCGCGCAGGTGCGGCAACAGCGCCTGTTCCACTGCCTCGCGGGTGCCGGAGCCGGGTTCGCGCAGCAGCCAGCGGGCGCGGCGCAGTTCGTCCAACGACCAGCGCGGGGGGGCGTCGGCGGCGCCGACGATCACCAGCGGATCCTGCTGCCATGCCGTGACCTGCAAACCGCGCTCATGGCACGGGCCTTCGATCAGGCCGGCGTCGACGTCCAGGCGCTGCACAGCGGCGACTACGCCAGCACTGTTGTCGATGCGCAGGTCGACTTCGGCCTGCGGCGCCTGCCGCAGCAGCTCAGCGATGCGCTGCGGCAGCAGGTAGTTGCCGATGGTGGTACTGGCGGCCAGTACCAACCGCAGCGGTGCCCCTTGCGACGGGTCTCCGCCGGCGGCCAGCTGCCGCTCCAGATCAGCGGCATTGACCAGCAGGGTGCGCGCCGGCTCCAGCAGTGCGCGGCCGTGCCCGTTCAGCGCCAGGCGACGGCCGATGCGGTCGAACAGCGGCGTACCGAAGTGCGCCTCCAGTTCCTGCAGGGCGGCGCTGCTGGCCGACTGCGAGAGCGCGATGGCCTGGCCGGCGGCGGTGGTGCTGCCGTGGTCGGCGATGGCGACGAAGACTTGCAGCTGGCGCAAGGTCAGGCGCATGGCATTTACCCGCTTGATAGGTAGGTTTCACCCATATTATTCGTTTTACAGGTCAGGGACGAAGGCACACGCTTGCCCCGTCACTACAGCCCTACCCCTGCCATGAACGCCCCCGCTCTCTCCTCCTGGTCCCTGCCCGCCCTGCGCCAACGCTGGCAGCCGCGCCTGCCCGGCCTTCTGCTGGTGGGCCTGATCACGGCGGCATCGCTGTACCTGGCCGAGCTTCCCTGGTTGCAGGCGCATGGCCTGAGTGCACTGACCGTCGCCATCGTGGCCGGCATCGTGGTCGGCAACACCCTGTACCCGCGGCTGGCACCGAGCAGCGCGGCCGGTGTCGGCTTCTCCAAGCACTGGCTGCTGCGCGCCGGCATCGTGCTGTACGGCCTGCGCCTGACCTTCCAGGACATCGGCCATGTCGGCGTCAGCGGCGTGCTGATGGACGTGCTGGTGGTCGCCAGCACCTTCGGCCTGGCCTGCTGGCTGGGCGTACGTGTGTTCAAGATGGAACGCGAGGCGGCAATGCTGATCGGCGCCGGGAGCGCGATCTGCGGTGCGGCAGCGGTGATGGCCGCCGAACCGGTGGTGCGTGGCCGCGCTGCGCAGGTCACTGTCGCGGTTTCTACCGTCGTGGTGTTCGGCACGCTGGCGATGTTCCTGTACCCGCCGCTGTATGCGCTGGTGCAGTCGCACGGCTGGCTGGCGATGGACGCGCGGCAGTACGGCCTGTTCACTGGTGCGACGGTGCACGAAGTGGCGCAGGTGGTGGCCGCCGGCCGCACGGTCAGCGAAGCCGCCGCCGATACTGCGGTGATCACCAAGATGGTGCGGGTGATGCTGCTGGCGCCGTTCCTGGTCGTGTTGTCGTTGTGGCTGGCGCGTAGCGGCAAGGCCGGCGCCGACGGCAGCAAGGCGCGCATCGTAGTGCCGTGGTTCGCGTTCGGTTTCGTGGCAGTGGCCGGTTTCAATTCGCTGCACCTGCTGCCGGCCAGCCTGCAGGCCGGGCTGGTGCAGTTGGATACCGTGCTGCTGGCGATGGCGATGGCCGCGCTGGGCCTGACCACCCATGTCTCGGCGCTGCGCCAGGCCGGCCTGAAGCCACTGCTGCTGGCGCTGATCCTGTTCGCCTGGCTGCTGTTCGGTGGCCTGGCGATCCACCAGGGTGTGTTGGCGGTGCTGGGCTGAGCAGGGCGTGCCGACCAACGGTCGGCACCCACCCGTAGATCCACGCCATGCGTGGATGGCGGCCCAGGACGGGCGCTGCCGCGCAGGCAGGTACAATGCGCCATGACTGACTTCTCGACCCTGCCGCTGAGCCCGGCCCTGCAGCCCGGCCTGGACGCCCTCGGCTACACCACCCTCACCCCCGTGCAGGCGCAGAGCCTGCCGGCCATCCTCGATGGCCACGATGTGATCGCACAGGCGCCGACCGGCAGCGGCAAGACCGCCGCCTTCGGGCTGGGCCTGCTGCAGGCCGTCGACCCCAGCCTGATCCGCGTGCAGGCGCTGGTCCTGTGCCCGACCCGCGAACTCGCCGACCAGGTCGGCAAGCAGATCCGCAAGCTGGCCACCGGCATTCCCAACCTGAAGCTGTTGCTGCTGGTAGGCGGCGTGCCGCTGGGCCCGCAGCTGGCCTCGCTGGAAGGCCACGACCCGCACGTGGTGGTGGGTACGCCCGGCCGCGTGCAGGAGCTGGCACGCAAGCGCGCGCTGAACCTGGGCGCGGTGCGCACGCTGGTGCTGGACGAGGCCGACCGCATGCTCGACATGGGCTTCGAGGAGCCGATCCGCGAGATCGCCGGCCGCACCCACAGGGATCGCCAGAGCCTGCTGTTCTCCGCCACCTTCCCCGACAGCATCCGCGCCATGGCGCGTGACCTGCTGCGCGACGCGGTGGAGGTGACCGTGGAAGGTGCCGACCAGGCACCGGCCATCCGCCACCTGTTCTGCGAGGTGGAACCGGTGCATCGCCAGAAGGCGCTGGCCGGCCTGCTGCTGAAGTACGCGCCGGAATCGGCGGTGGTGTTCTGCAACACCCGCAAGGACGTGGACGAAGTGGCCAACTCGCTGCAGCAGTTCGGCTTCTCCGCACTCGCCCTGCACGGCGACATGGAGCAGCGCGACCGTGAGGAAGTGCTGTTGCGGCTGGCCAACCGCAGCTGCAACGTGCTGGTCGCCAGCGACGTCGCCGCGCGCGGACTGGACGTGGAAGAGCTGGCGGCGGTGATCAACTACGAACTGCCGACCGACGTGGAGAGCTACCAGCATCGCGTGGGCCGTACCGGTCGTGCCGGTGCCAGCGGCCTGGCGATCAGCCTGGTGGCTGGCCGCGAAAAGACCCGCGCCGAAGCCATCGAAGCGCAGCTGGGGCAACCGCTGGACTGGCAGAAGACGCCACTGGCGACCTCGCGCCCGGCCGAGTTGCCGCAGGCGGCGATGCGCACCCTGCGGATTGACGGCGGCAAGACCGACAAGCTGCGCCCGGGCGACATCCTCGGCGCACTGACCGGCGATGCCGGCCTGTCGAGCAAGTTCATCGGCAAGATCGCGATCTTCCCGACCCGCTCCTACGTGGCGATCGCGCGTGAACAGGCCAACAAGGCCGTCGCCAGGCTGGAAGCCGGCAAGATCAAGGGCCGTCGCTTCCGCGTGCGGATGATGTGATTGAAGCCGGGTTGCCAACCACGGTTGGCAACGACCGGCTCCCGGCTCTTCGCTCTGGTAGATGCCAACCTTGGTTGGCATTCACCCTTCGATCAGAACACCAGTTCGGTGTGCAGTGGCAAGCCCGCCTCCCAGCGGGCCCGGCCGCCCAGGCCATCGAGCTCGACCAGCACACCGGCGCCGACCACTTCAACACCCAGGCGGCGCACCAGCGACAACGCAGCGACCAGCGTGCCGCCGGTGGCCAGCACGTCATCGATGATCGCGACGCGGGCACCGGACGGCAACGCGTCGGCGTGCACTTCGATGCAGTCGCTGCGGTACTCCAGCGTGTATTCCTCGCGCAGCACCTGGCCCGGCAGCTTGCCCGGCTTGCGCACCGGCACGAAGCCGACGCCCAGCTCCAGCGCCATCGCGGCGCCGAGGATGAAACCACGCGATTCGATGCCGACCACCGCGTCCAGCTTCTGGTCGCGCCAACGGTCGGCCATCGCGGTGATCGCGCCGCGGAAGTCCTCGCCGTGGGCGAGCAGCGGCATGATGTCCTTGAACAGGATGCCGGGCTTGGGGAAGTCGGCGATGTCGCGCAGGCGGGAGGCCCACTGCGGAGCGACGATGGCGTCGGTCATGTCACATTGGCTATCTGATGGCGGCATAGGGTACCCGTTCCGGGCGCCGCCTGCCTGTTGGGGGTGTCGGCAGGGCTGCGCCCTGCACCTGCGGTAGTGCCGGCCGCTGGCCGGCAACCTCAACGGCAACAGCAACAGCGTGCATTCTGTGGGATGGCGGGGTGGGTCCGGTTGCAGGGGACGCTGCAAGTACCCCTCCGGGGCCCGGCCCAGCCGCTGGCGGCTGGGCCGGTTTGGGGGTTTACGGCGTGTCCTGCAGCCCCACACCGCCCCGCCAGACCATCAACAATCCAGAGCCGCTTTGGCTTTGGCTTTGGCTTTGGCTTTGGATTCGGCCCTTGCCTCTGCGGGTGCAGGGCGCAGCCCTGCCGAAACCCACCCTCAGGAACTGCAGGACAGCATCGAGCAACCGGCGCGGTTGTCGGCCCACGCCGGGCGCTTGCCAGCGAAGTGCTCGAGCCCTGCGCGCTCGGTGTATGGGTCTCGCAGCACGTCCTGCAGCGCATGCACACCGCCGAGGTCACCCTGCTCTGCGCGGTCGATCGCTTCCTGCGCCAACCAGTTGCGCAGCACGTACAGCGGGTTGGCCGCCGTCATCTTCGCCACGCGTTCGCTGGCCGGCAGCGGATCGCTGCGCAGGCGCTCCGCGTAGTCCTGCAGCCAGTGCTGCAACGGTGCCTGCACTGCCTGTCGCCGCGCCTCGTCGTAGTACACCGCGTCCAGAACCGTAGCGTCCGCTGCCGACGGGTCGATGCGCATCAGTGCGCGCCAGGCCAGGGTCATGTCCATGGCACCCTCCTGCATCAGCTGCTGCCAGCGCTGGTAGAGCTGCAGGTCGTCATCGTCGGCCGCGGCCAGCCCCAGCTTTGCCGCGGCATCGCGACGCGTGCAGGCCACGAAGGTGGACTGGAAGGCCGCCAGGCCCGCCTGCAGCGGTGCGACATCGGCGAACAGCGGCGACAGCGCCTGGGCCAATCGGCTCAGGTTCCAGTACGCCACCTGCGGCTGGGTGCCGAAGCGGTAGCGGCGCCCCTGGGCGTCGGTGGTGTTCGGCGTCCAGTCCGGATCGAAATCCTCGACCCAGCCATAGGGGCCGTAATCCAGTGTGAGACCGAGCACGGACAGGTTGTCGGTGTTCATCACGCCATGTACGAAGCCGACACGCATCCAGTGCGCGATCATCTCGGCGGTGCGCACCGCGATCTGCGCGAACCAGTCGCCGTACCGTGCCTCGCCCTGCCCCTCCAGCCCGGGGAAATCACGGGCGATGCAGGTGTCCACCAGCTGTTGCAGCAAGGCAGTCTCGCCACGCGAGGCCGGCAGCTCGAACGAACCGAAACGCAGGAACGACGGCGAGACCCGGCACACGATGGCACCAGGCTCGGCACGCGGGTGGCCGTCATAGAACATGTCGCGCACCACCTCCTCGCCGGTACCGACCAGCGACAACGCGCGCGTGGTCGGCACGCCCAGGTGGTGCATCGCTTCGCTGCACAGGAACTCGCGGATCGACGAGCGCAGCACTGCCCGTCCATCGGCACCGCGCGAGTAAGGCGTCGGCCCGGCCCCCTTCAGCTGCAGCTCCCAGTGGCGGCCATCGGGTGCCACCAGCTCGCCCAGTGAGATCGCACGCCCATCGCCGAGCTGGCCGGCCCAGTGACCGAACTGATGGCCACCGTAGTTGGCTGCCCACGGCTGCATGCCGGCGTACAGCGTATTGCCGCCGAACACCTGCGCGAAACCTTCGCTTTCGACTTCAGCGGTACTGAAGCCAAGCATTTCGGCGACGTCCGGCGCCCAGGCCAACAGCGTGGGCGCCGTCACCGGGGTCGGCATCACGGGCGACCAGGCGGCACCCAGCACTTCGCGCCTGCGCGGGCCGGATTCGGGGTCACCCGGCAGGGCATGCAGCAGGCGGTTGTCGAAACGGGGGCTGTCGGTATCCATGACTCTGGAGGTGGGGGCGACCGCCGCCGGCCTCAATTGCCGCTGAGCGCCTGCAGATGGCCACCGTGGGCCTCGGCGCGCTGGTAAGCAGGCCGCTCGCTGATGCGCTTGAGGAAGCCACGCAGTGCCGGCTTGCCGTCGAGACCGCCACCGCGCGCGGCAGCAGCCTGGATCGGGAAGCTCATCTGGATGTCGGCCGCACTGAAGCGCTCGCCGGCAAACCATGGGCTTTCGGCCAGGCGGCGCTCCATCCAGTCCAGGTGCAGGCGCCGCTGCGGCCCAACGAAGCCCCGCTCGGCCTTGTCGGCAATGCTGCGTGCAATCGGGCGTGCGAAGAATGGCATGGTCGCATTACGGATGCGGCCCATCACCAGGGTCAGCAGCAGCGGCGGCATCGCCGAGCCTTCGGCATAGTGCAGCCAGTAGCGGTACGCGATGCGTTCGGTGCCGTCGGCCGGCATCGGTGACGGCGACAGCTGGCGCTGCGTGTCGTAACGGTCAGCGAGATAGTCGAGGATCGCCCCGGACTCGGCCAGTACCAGCTCGCCATCCTGCAGCACCGGCGACTTGCCGAGCGGATGCACGTTGCGCAGTTCCGGCGGCGCCAGCAGCGTCTTCGGATCGCGCGGATAGCGGCGCAGTTCGTAGTCCAGCCCCAACTCCTCCAGCATCCACAGCACGCGCAGGGAACGGGAGTTTTCCAGGTGATGAACGATGCGCATGGGGACGATCCTTGGGAAGGCCGCCATCCTACCGCGCCGGCTGCATGCCCTTTGTAGAGTCGAGCCCTGCTCCACTGTCCTTGAGAACAGTCGAGCGTGGCTCGATTTCTACAAAAAACAGCGGGCAATAAAAAACGCCGGAAGCTCTCGCCTCCGGCGTTCTGGCTACCCAACGGTAGCAGACGGATTAGACCGCCTGCACCTGGTCAGCCTGCATACCCTTCTGACCCTGGACGGCGATGAAGGTAACCTTCTGGCCTTCCTGCAGGGTCTTGAAGCCGGTGCCCTGGATCGCGCGGAAGTGCACGAACAGGTCCGGGCCGCTTTCCGGGGTGATGAAGCCGAAGCCCTTGGCGTCGTTGAACCACTTGACGGTGCCGGTCTGACGTTCAGACATTTTACTAACTCCTGAAACACATGTTGAAAAAAATCGCAGCCACCGGGTATCGGGGCCGAGACTGAGTTGCAGGCGTTGGTAAAGCGGATCGATGAGCGGATCGTGAGATCAACTGCACCAGGCCACGATTCACGGTGACCCTAGCAAACACAGTGGGTCGCACGATACGCGTGTTTTCTGCAAAAAGCGATAGTCCCGACGTTCATGGGAACACGTCACCCGCTAGGCGTGACAAGGGTTGGCAGCCAATCGCGGCTAACCCCGAGCCCCCATTCAGGTTTTTCCTACCCTACACTGGGTAAATGACTGAAGCTGAAATCCCCGCTGAACACGCGTCTCCCCGCATCTGGGTGGACGCGGACGCCTGCCCCACCGTCATTCGCGACATCCTGTTCCGGGCCGCCGAACGGGTCGGGATCGAGCTGACCCTGGTCGCCAACCAGTGGATCCGCACCCCGCCGTCGCGCTGGCTGCGCTCGATCCAGGTACCGCAGGGCCTGGACGTGGCCGACAGCGCCATCGTCGAGCGGGTCGCCGCCGGAGACCTGGTCGTCACCCAGGACATCCCGCTGGCTGCGCTGGTGCTGGAGAAGAGGGCCGTGGCGCTGAACCCGCGCGGCCAGCTGTACACCCCGAACAACATGGCCGAGCGGCTGTCGATGCGCAATTTCATGGAGGAACTGCGCGGCGCCGGGGTCCAGACCGGCGGACCGCCGCCCCTGGGGCCCCGCGACCGGCAGCTGTTCGCCGCCGAGCTGGACCGCTGGCTGGCGCGACGCCCGGCCCGCTGAGCGCCTGGCCGCCCTATGCCGGAAGGCTCAGGCTGCGGCCGCTGCTGAACATCCGTCGTGCGCCACTCAACGGGTCGTCGAAGGCCAGGCCCCGCGCCAGCAGCTGCAGCGGTGACTCGGCCACATTCAGTGGCCGTTGCCGAAGCTGCGGGTACAGGTCGTCACCCAAGATCGGCGCCCCCAGCATGGCCATGTGCACGCGCAACTGATGCTTGCGGCCGGTCTCCGGCAGCAGCCGGTAGCGCCAGATCGCCCCTTCGGCCTCGATCAGCTCGATCCGGCTGCGCGCATTGGGCTCACCGGGCACTTCGGACATGCGGAAGAACGGCTCGCCCGGCACCAACCGGCTGTCCCGCTGCAACGGAAACGCCAGCCCCGGCAGCGCCGGTGCCAGGGCCTCATAGGCCTTCTCGATGCGCCGATCACGGAACAGGCGCTGGTAAGCATCGCGCGACGCTCGCTGGGTCGAGAACATCACCAGCCCGGCCGTCAGCCGATCCAGCCGGTGCAGCGGTACCAGATCGGCATTGCCGGTGCGGGCGACCAGCCGCGCCAGCAGCGTCTCGCGCACATGCCCACCCGCAGGTGTCACCGGCAGGAAATGCGGCTTGTCGGCCACCAGCAGGTGCGCATCCAGATGGACGATGGTCTCGACAAAGGGAATCACCGGTTCGTCGGCCACCTCGCGGAAGTACTGGATCTCCCGCCCGACCTGCCAGGGCGTGTCCGCAGTGAGCGCCCTGCCCTGCGCATCCAGCACACGGCCACGCGCGAAGCGATCCTGCCATTGCGCGGGCGCGATGCGCGGGAAACGTGCACACAGGCCATCCAGCAGGGTGGCCCAGGGCCCGGGCGGCAACTGCAGTCGGCTGGGCAAGGTCATGGCGTCCACTCCGGCCACGGGAAAGAACGCAAGCGTGCCACCGTTGACGCTGCGCAGACAGCCCGGCCACGGACACCCCCGGAGCAAACCTCTATCATTGTCGTCTTTAGTCCACGGACCCCCCATGGCTCTTACCGCCACCATCCGCAAGGCCGAACTGCAGATCAGCGACATGGATCGCGGCTACTACGCGACCCACAACCTGACCCTGGCCCAGCATCCGTCCGAGACCGACGAGCGCCTGATGGTGCGCCTGCTCGCCTTCGCGCTGAACGCCGGCGACCGCCTGGAGTTCGGCCGCGGCCTGAGCACCGATGACGAACCCGACCTGTGGGAACACGACTACACCGGCGACATCCTGCAGTGGATCGACCTGGGCCATCCGGACGAATCGCGCATCCGCAAGGCCAGCAACCGCAGCCGCCAGGTGCAGGTGGTCAACTATGGCGGCAACGCCTCGGAGATCTGGTGGGGCAAGCAGGGCAAGGGCCTGGCGCGCTTCGACAATCTTTCGGTGGTCGATCTCGACGGTGCCTTCGTAGAGCTGTGGGGCCAGCAGATCCAGCGCGCGATGCGCTGGAGCGTGCTGATCCAGGACGGTGAAGTGCAGCTGCTCAACGATCAGATGCAGCTCGACGTGATCCCGACCTGGCGCAAGCGCGCCAAGGCATGAACACGATCCGTTGTGACGTGGTGGTCATCGGCGCCGGCGCAGCCGGGCTCATGACCGCGATCACGGCTGGCCAGCGCGGCCGCCAGGTGCAGGTGATCGACCATGCCAACAAGGTCGGCAAGAAGATCCTGATGTCCGGCGGTGGCCGCTGCAACTTCACCAACACCGGCACCACCCCGGCCAACTTCCTGTCGGCCAACCCGCACTTCTGCAAGTCGGCGCTGGCCCGCTACACGCCCTGGCACTTCATCGAGTTGGTGCACAAGCACGGCATCGCGTATCACGAAAAGGAACTGGGGCAGCTGTTCTGCGATGTCTCCTCCAAGCAGATCGTGAAGATGCTGGTGGACGAATGCCAGGCGGCCGGCGTGCAGATCCGTACCGACTGCAGCGTGCAGCGCATCGAGCATGGCAGCGATGGTTTCCGCGTGCACACCACGCACGGGCTGTTCCATTGCGCCTCGCTGGTGGTTGCCACCGGCGGCCTGTCGATTCCCAGCATGGGGGCCAGCGGCTTTGGCTATGAAGTGGCCCGCCAGTTCGGCCACCAGGTGCTGCCGACCCGCGCCGGGCTGGTGCCGCTGACCCTCAGCGGCAAGCACCAGGAACGGTTGGCCGACCTCAGCGGCGTGGCGCTACCGATCGAAGCGCGCTGCAACGGCAAGAGCTTCCAGAACTTCATGCTGCTGACCCACCGTGGCGTGAGCGGTCCGGCCATCCTGCAGATCTCTTCGTTCTGGCGGCCCGGCGATGCGCTGGAGCTGGACCTGTTGCCGGGCCAGGATGCCGGCGAGTGGCTGCGCCAGATGAAGCGCGACCGCCCCGCCGCCGAGCTGCGCACGGTGCTGGGCGAGGTACTGCCGAAGCGGCTGGCACAGCGGCTGTGCGAGCACTGGCTGCCCAACCGCCCCGTGCGCCAGCTGGACGAGCCGGTGCTGCGCCAGGCTGCGCAGCTGCTGGGCGCATTCCCGCTGGTGGCCAGCGGCACCGAAGGCTACCGCACCGCCGAGGTCACCCTGGGCGGCGTGGACACCGCCGAAGTGTCATCCTCAACGATGGAATCCAAGCGCGTCCCCGGCCTGCACTTCGTTGGCGAGGTGCTGGACGTGACCGGCTGGCTGGGCGGCTACAACTTCCAATGGGCCTGGGCCAGCGGCCACGCAGCGGGCGGCGTGGTGTGAACCACTTCGCCGTTCCATGCGCGCAAGGGGTACGCGCATGGACGGTTCGCCGCGCATCGTGTATCTAGATTCGCAGATTGGGGAGCAGTGCATGCAGAACGCGAACGACATCACCATCCGCCTGCTGATCGTCGATGACAGCGGCGAGAATGCCGAAGCCATCGTCAGCACCCTGCGCAACAGCGGCATCGCGGTACGCCCGTGGCGCCCGCAGGATGCGGCCGAGCTGGCCCAGGTGCTGACCAGCCAGGCCATCGACCTGGTGCTGGCCTCGCCGTCGCAGGGCATTCCGCTGCAGCTGGCAGCCCAGCACATCGCCGCCAGCGGCAAGGACATCCCGCTGGTGCTGCTGGCCGAGCGCATCGACGAGGACGAACTGGTGCAGGCCAGCAGCCATGGCATCCGTGCCCTCGCCCTGCGCCAGCGCCCCGAGCACCTGCTCGCCGTGGTCCGCGACCAGTGGGTCGACCTGCAGGCACGCCGCGGCCTGCGCCGCATCGAGGCGCAGATGCGCGAGACCGAGCGCCGCTGCGACGCGCTGATCGCCTCCTCGCGCGACCCCATCGCCTACGTGCATGAAGGCATGCACATCCGCGCCAACGACGCCTACCTGGAGATGTTCGGCTACGAGCAATTCGACGACATCGAAGGCATTTCGCTGCTGGACATGGTCGCTGCCCAACACGTGGAGGGCTTCAAGCAGCTGCTGAAGGGCCTCAGCCGTGGCGAGGCGCCGCCGCCGCAGTACCAGCTCGACGCGCGCCACCAGGACGGCAGTGCGTTCCCGGCGACGATGGAATTTGCGGCGGCCACCTACGAAGGCGAGTCCTGCCTGCAGGTGGTGCTCCGCCGCCGCATGGAGTTCGACCCCGAGCTGGCACGCGAGGTCGAGGACCTGCGCCAGCGCGACCAGGTCACCGGCCTGCTCAATCGCCCGACCTTCATGCTGCAGCTGGAAAGCGCGGTGGCCCAGGCCGGGCGCAGCGAGGGCCAGTTCGGCCTGCTGCTGATCGAGCCGGACCACTACGCGCGCCTGCTGCCGGATATCGGCCTGGCCTCGGCCGATACCCTGATCGGCGCCCTCGCCGCCCTGCTGGCCGAAGTGGTTGGCGAGGACGCGCAACTGGCCCGTTTCGGCGAACACAATTTCGCCGTGCTGCAGGCCGGACCCTACGCACAGACCGTGGCGCTGGCCGAGCGCATCCGAGAAGCCTACGCCGCGCACGTCTTCAGCATCGGCGCACGCTCGGCCACGGTGACGGTCAGCATCGGTGGCGTACAGGTCGGTGAGAAGATCGCCAGCATCGGCCAGGTGCTGGCGCGCGCCAGCGAATGCACCCAGGCTGCAGCCGAGCTGGGTAACACCTGCCGCATCTTCGACCCGGCTGCCGCCGACCGTGTCGAGGAAGAGCGTGTGCAGCGCTGGGTGGCGCGCATCCGCGAGGCGCTGGCCGGCGACGGTTTCCAGCTTCACTACCAGCCGGTGCTGAACCTGCAGGGCGAACCACTGGAACTGTACGAAGCCTATCTGCGCCTGGAAAACAACGGCGAGCTGCTGAGCCCGACCGCGTTCCTGGGCATCGCCGAGGAACACGGCCTGCTGGCCGACATCAACCGCTGGGTGGTTTCGCAGGCGATCGCGGTGCTGGGCGAACGCGCACGTGCGGGTCATGCCACCCAGGTGCTGGTGAAGGTCACGCCGGAATCGTTCGATGACCCACAGATGATCGCCACCCTGCACCGCGAACTGCAGGCACAGGGCGTGCCCGGCGAACGGCTGTGGCTGCATGCACCGGAAGCGAAGGTGTTCACCCACCTGCGCAGTGCACAGCAATTCCTTGCCGAAGTGGCGCCACTGGGCTGCCGCATCGGCCTGGAGCAGTTCGGTTCCGGGCTGGACTCGTTCCAGCTGCTGGCCCACTTCCAGCCGCAGTTCCTCAAGCTGGACCGGGGCTTCACCAGCGACCTGGCTGCCACCCGCGAGAACATCGACCGCATCAGCCAGATCACTGCGCGTGCTCAGGAAGCGGGCATCCGCACCATCGCCGAATTCGTCAGCGATGCCAACTCGATGACGCTGCTGTTCAGTGCCGGCGTGGATTACGTGCAGGGCGACTTTGTCGGCCCGGCGTTGCCGGAGATGGGGTTCGAATTCGGGTAACCGAGGGTAGTGCCGGCCGCTGGCCGGCAGCCTCAGGTACCCGGGGTTGCCGG
>NZ_JAXBQQ020000002.1:129693-131672 GCF_047520695.2 Stenotrophomonas sp. AR029
GGGGGGGGCGCCCCCCCCCCCCCCGCCACTACCAAACCAGAAGGCCGGCTTTCGCCGGCCTTCTGCTTGATCAGGTCATGTCGACCAGGTTGCCGATCTTCACGTCCGGGTTGACGTCGGCCTCGTAGTCCACGCCCTCCACGCCAAAACCGAACAGACGCAGGAAGTCGGCCTTGTAACCGGCCAGGTCGCTGATTTCGTACAGGTTCTCGTTGGTCACCTGTGGCCACAGCGCGACCACCTTGCCCTGCACGTCTGCGGCCATTTCCTTGTAGTCCGCACGCAGGCGGCCTTCCTCATCGACCAGCGCGACGGTGTGGCCGTCGCCATCGACCAGGTCGTGGCGCAGGCGATCGACCGCCACGCCATCGGACTTGCCGCCGTAAAGGATGTCGTACAGCACGTCGAGCTGCTCGATGCAGCCTTCGTGGGTGCCCTTTTCCTTCATCACCTTGAACAGCAGCGACAGGTACAGCGGCATGGTCGGAATGGCCGAGCTGGCCTGGGTCACGACGGCCTTCAGCACCGACACGCGTGCGTCGCCGCCGATTTTCGCCAGCTTTTCGCGCAGGCCCAGCACCTTGGTGTCCAGGTCCTTCTTGGCCGCGCCGATCGAGCCATTCCAGTAGATCGCCTGGGTGATCTCTTCGCCCACGTAGGTGAAGGCCGTGGTGGTACAACCATTGGCCAGCACGCCGGCATCGGCCAGCGCATCGATCCACATCTGCCAGTCCTCGCCGCCCATCACCGCGACGGTGCCGGCGATTTCTTCCGGGGTGGCCGGCTGCAGGGTGGTCTCGGTGATCACTTCCTTGTCGGTATCCAGCCCGCGCAGGGTGATCGGCTCGCCGATCGGCTTCAACGTGGAGCTGATGATCTCGCCGGTCTTCGGGTGCTTGCGGCGCGGCGCGGCCAGGCTGTAGACAACCTGGTCGACCTGGCCCAGATCGGCCTTGATCATTTCGATGGTCTTCGCCTTCACTTCATCGGAGAAGGCATCGCCATTGATGCTCTTGGCGTACAGGCCGGCTTCGTCGGCGTACTTGTGGAACGCGGCCGAGTTGTACCAGCCCGCGGTACCCGGCTTGGTCTCGCTGCCCGGGCGTTCGAAGAAGATGCCGAGGGTGGCAGCACCACTGCCGAAGGCAGCGGTGATGCGCGCAGCCAGGCCGTAGCCGGTGGACGCGCCGATCACCAGCACACGCTTGGGACCGTTCTGGATCGGCGGGCGCGCACGGATGTAGTCGATCTGCTGCTTGACCGCGGCCTCGCAGCCGGTCGGGTGGGTGGTGACGCAGATGAAGCCGCGGACGCGCGGTTTGATGACCATGGATACCTCGGGTTGGCAGATGCGGCGCGCGGGGCGCTCAGCAGGAGTAAGGGCGCGCACGCGCGCGAACCGCAGGATCGTAGTGCGCGGGGGAAGATTGCACAACCGACGCTGGCGTAGGGTGGGGTTTCTTTTGCAGGGTTGCACCCTGCACCTGCGGTAGTGCCGGCCGCTGGCCGGCAACCTCAACAGCAACGTCAAAAGCCGGGCTACTGAGGGATGCCGGGGTGGGTCCGGTTGCGGGGGACGCCGTTAACCCGTCCATGGGGGCTTGGCCGCGGCATCCATGCCGCGGACACCCCCGCAACCGGACCCACCCCGCCTTTGACAGTCTTCCGCGATCTGTCGGAACAGCTCTTGGGGTCAGATCCGTTTTCTGAAGGAAAACGGATCTGACGCCAGAATTGTTTCGATATCTGACAAATGTGTCGACCCAGGTCGACACCTACCGACAGCCGCGTGAACCCGTCGAAGGTGGGTCGGTGTCGGAGTGCGGGGTGTCAGCCGCATGGATGCGGCTGCCAAGCCTACACGGACGTACTTGCGGCGTCCCCGCACTCCGACACCGCCCCGCCCACCCACGGAAGGCACGCTCTTGCTGTTGCTGTTGCTGTTGCTGTTGCCGGCCAGCGGCCGGCACTACCGTGGG
>NZ_JAXBQQ020000002.1:131682-754581 GCF_047520695.2 Stenotrophomonas sp. AR029
GGGCGGGCGCGCGGCGCCCACTACCGTGGGTGCAGGGCTGCAAGCCCTGCAACACAAAAAACCCCGCTTGCGCGGGGTTCTCTGTGGGTTGCGTGCAGCGCGAACGGTTACGGGCGACGGGCCAGGGCCTCAACGTCCTTCGCCTTCGGCAGCAGGTCCTGCTTGCTGACGCGCAGGAAACCGATCGTCAGCATCGGCACTGCCACCAGGATCGAGGACAGCACCACGATCACCGCACCGATCATATGCGTCTCGGCCAGGCCTTCCATCGAGCTGCCGCCGTACAGGTACAGGGCAAGCGCGGACAGGAAGAACATCACCGCAGTGATCACCGTACGCGACAGCGTCTGGTTGATCGAACGGTTCAGCACTTCCATCGAATCCACGCGCAGGCTGCGGAAGTTCTCACGGACGCGGTCGAAGACCACGATGATGTCGTTGATCGCAAAGCCCATCACCGACAGCAGGCCGGCCAGCACGGTCAGGTCGAACTCACGGCCCAGCAGGGACACGTAAGCGACCGTCACGATCAGGTCGAACATCGCCACGATGCTGGCGGTGACCGCGAACTTCCACTCGAAGCGCACTGCGATGTAGATCAGGAAGCCGGCCAGCATGAAGATGGTGGCATACAGGCCATTCATCGCCAGGTCCTTGCCGATCTGCGGGCCCACGAACTCGTTGCGGAGCACGGTGGCCTGATTGTCGGCAGTGGACAACGCCTTCACCACGGCAGCGGCCGTGGCCTTGTCCTCGTGGGCGGCGTCGCCGGTACCCGGAGCATGCTCGCCGTGCGGGGCCAGGCGGATCAGCAGGTCGGTGTTGCCACCCACGCTCTGCACCTGGGCGCCTTCGAAGCCACTCTGCTCGAGCTTGGTGCGGACCTGCTCAACATCCACCGCCTTGTCGAAGCGGGCTTCGATCAGGGTGCCGCCGGTGAAGTCCAGCGCGTAGTTGAAGCCCTTGATGCCGATGATGGCGACCGAGGCCAGGAACACCACGATGGTGACTGCCATGGCGACATGGCGCCAGCGCATGAAGTCGATCTTGGTGTCGTTCGGGAGGATGTGCAGCGGAAACAGTTTCATTGTGCGTGTCGTCCCGTCAGATGGCCACGTTCTGGAGCTTCTTGCGACGGCCGTAGATCAGCGTCGCCAGCGCACGCGACACGGTGATCGCGGTGAACATGGAGGCGAAAATACCGATGATCATGGTCAGCGCGAAGCCCTTCAGCGGACCGGTACCGAATGCAAACAGCGCCACGCCGACGATCAGGCCGGTCAGGTTGGCGTCGAGGATGGTGCCCGAGGCACGCTCGTAACCGGTCACGATCGCCGTCTTGCCCGGCACACCGGCTCGCAGCTCTTCACGGATACGCTCGTTGATCAGCACGTTGGCGTCCACCGACAGGCCGACCGACAACGCCAGGCCGGCAAAGCCCGGCAGGGTCATGGTGGCACCGAACAGCGACATCACCGCCACTACGATCAGCAGGTTGAACAGCATCGCTGCCGAGGTGATCACACCGAACATGCGGTAGTACACGCTGAAGAACACCAGGGTGAACAGGAACGCGAACACCACCGCGCGCATGCCGTTCTTGACGTTCTCGGCGCCGAGGCTCGGGCCGACCACGCGCTCCTCGACGAAGTCCATCGGCGCAGCCAGCGAACCCGACTTCAGCAGCTTGGCCAGGTCTTCGGCTTCCTTCTTCTGCAGGCCGGTGGTCTGGAAGTTCTTGCCGAACACGCCGTTGATGTTGGCCACCGAGATCACTTCCTCGTTGACCTTGAAGCCACGCACTTCCTGGCCGTCGACGACGGTCACGGTCGGCACGCGCTCGGTGTAGACCACCGCCATCGGCTTGTTCACGTTGGCGCTGGTGAAGTCGAACATGCGCTGGCCACCGACGTTGTTCAGCGTCACGCTGACCGCCGGCGAGCCGCTGTTCGAATCGGTCACCGCCTGCGCACCAACCATCTGGTCACCGGTGACGATCACGCGCTTGTTCAGCAGGATCGGGCCACGGCCGTCGCGCTGCTGGTAGACCTTCGCTTCCGGCGGAATGCGGCCGGAGTTGATGGCGTCCTGCGCATTGCCTTCAACCACCGCACGGTATTCCAGGGTGGCGGTGGCACCGATCATGCGCTTGGCTTCGGCGGTGTCCTGCACGCCCGGCAGCTGCACGACCACGCGGTCGGCACCCTGGCGCTGGATGATCGGCTCGGCCACGCCGAGCTGGTTCACGCGGTTGCGCAGGGTGTTGATGTTCTGCTCGATGGCGCCGTTGGCGATCTGCGTGATCTCGGTCTCCGGCACGGTGACCGTGATGCGGTTGCCGCTGACGTCATAGCCGAGGGTCGGCTGCGCCTTGACCAGCGCGGCGCGGGCGCGCTGCGCGGCGTCATCGCCGGCGGATGGGCTCAGGTTGGCCACGATGCTGTTGTCGGCGCGGCGTTCCACCGACTGGTAGGCGATGCGCGCGTCACGCAGGGTGCTGCGCACGTCTTCGGTATAGGCATCCAGGCGCTTGTCGAGGGCAGCCTTCTGGTCGACCTGCAGCACGAAATGCACGCCGCCCTGCAGGTCCAGGCCCAGCACCATCGGGCGACCGCCGAGGTTGGCCAGCCAGTCGGGCACGGTCGAAGCCAGGTTCAGCGCCACGGTGTACTTCTCGCCGACGGTGTCACGCAGGACGTCGCTGGCAGCGGACTGCGACTTCAGGTCCGACAGGCGGACGATCAGGCTTTCCCCTTCCTTGTCGGCACCGATGGTGGCGATGCCGGCCTTTTTCAGGTCGGCCAGCACACGGTCGCGCAGCGCATCGTCGATCTGCCCGCCACGGTTGGCGGTGATCTGGATGGCCGGGTCCTTCTGGTAGATGTTGGGCAGCGCGTACAGCGCGCTGAGCGCCAGTACGATCAGGATGACGACGTACTTCCAGCGTGGAAATTCGAGCATTGCTTGGGTCCCGCGCGGCGCCATCCCCGGCGCCGCGGTTGTGCTTCGGAAAGGGAGTGGCTTACTTGGCCGAATCCAGGGTGCCGGTCGGCAGCACGCTGCCGACAGCGCCCTTCTGCACGCGGATGCGCACGTTGTCGGCCACTTCGACGGTGATGAAGTGGTCGCCGATGTCGGTGACCTTGCCGGCGATGCCGCCGTTGGTCAGCACTTCATCGCCGCGCTTGATCTTCTCCAGCATGGCCTTGTGCTCCTTCTGCCGCTTCATCTGCGGGCGGATCATCAGGAAGTACATGATGGCGATCAGGATGATCGGGAACAGCAGCGTGGTCAGGCCCATGCCCTGCGGTTGGCCGCCGGCGGCCTGGGCGTGGGCGGCGGGAATCAGGAAAGCAAGCAGGTTCATCGTTGGTCCTTTGGTTGGGCGGCGCTCCCGTCCCTTGAGGGGCGGGGGTGTCGACCGCGGATCTGGGTCAGCCTTGAAGTATGCCACGGCCCCGGGCGTTCGTCCTTGGGCCGTTCGGCAGGGGGGCGCCGGGGTTACAGCGGCGGGGCCACCGCTCCGCGTGCCGCGTAGAAGGACTCGCGGAAGGCCAGGAAGGTTCCCGCCTCGATCGCGGCACGGATGTCGGCCATGAGCTTTTCGTAATAGAACAGGTTGTGCAGGGTGCCCAGCATCGGCGCCAGCATCTCGTTGCAGCGGTCCAGGTGGCGCAGGTAGGACCGGGTGTAACCGCCGGTGCAGGCCACGCAGCCGCAGCCCGGCTCGATCGGGTCCATGTCCCGCGCGTACTGGGAATTGCGGATGCGAACGGTGCCGAACGAGGTGAAATAGTGGCCGTTGCGCGCATTACGGGTCGGCATCACGCAGTCGAACATGTCCACACCGCGCGCCACGCCCTCGACCAGGTCCTCCGGCCGGCCCACGCCCATCAGGTAACGCGGGCGGTCGCCCGGCAGCTCCGGATCCAGGTGGTCGAGCATGGCATTGCGCTCGTGCTCCGGCTCGCCCACGGCCAGGCCGCCGATGGCGTAGCCGTCGAAGCCGATCGCCTGCAGGGCGTCGGCCGAGCGGCTGCGCAGGTCGGTGTGCACGCCCCCCTGGACGATGCCGAACAAGGCCGCGTCGTTGCCCAGCTCGTCATGCGCGTTGCGGCTGCGCTGGGCCCAGCGCAGGCTCAGCTCCATGGAACGGCGGGCAACGTCTTCGGTGGCCGGATACGGGGTGCACTCGTCGAAGATCATCACGATGTCCGAATCGAGCACCTTCTGGATCTTCATGCTCTCCTCGGGACCGAGGAACACCCGGGCGCCGTCGGTGGGCGAGGCAAAGGTCACGCCCTGCTCGGTGATCTTGCGTCGATGGGCCAGCGAGAACACCTGGAAACCACCGGAGTCGGTCAGGATCGGTCCATCCCAGCGGCAGAAGCCGTGCAGCCCGCCGTGGTCGGCGATGATGTCCAGGCCGGGGCGCAGGTACAGGTGGAAGGTGTTGCCGAGGATGATCTCGGCGCCCAGCGCCCGCACCTGGTCCGGCAGGATGCCCTTGACCGAGCCATAGGTCCCCACCGGCATGAAGGCCGGCGTTTCCACCGTGCCACGCGGGAAGGTCAGGCGGCCACGGCGGGCACGGCCATCGCGGGTCTGGAGCTGGAACTGCAGTCGGGACATGGAGCGGTCATTCGGGCAAATAGTTGCTCATTGTCTCCCAAAACCGGCTCGACCGCCCATTCAGGCCTGAACGGCACGGCAGTAGAGCCACGCCATGCGTGGCTTTCCTGGTCTCCAGGCACCTGCAAGTGCGCACCAACGGTGCGCACCCACCACAAGCAAGCAGAGGTCAGCCACTACTCCGCCTGCGGGAACAGCAGCATCGCGTCGCCGTAGCTGAAGAAGCGGTAGCGCTGCTCGATCGCGTGCCGGTAGGCCTCGAACACGCGGTCCTTGCCTGCAAACGCCGAGATCATCATCAGCAGCGTGCTTTCCGGCAGGTGGAAATTGGTCACCATCGCGTCGACGCTGCGGATGCGGTAGCCCGGGGTGATGAAGATCTGGGTCTCGCCGGCGAACGGCAGCAGCTCGCCATCGCGCATCGCGCTTTCCAGCGCGCGCACCACGGTGGTGCCGACGCCGATCACCCGGCCGCCGCCGGCGCGCGTGCGCCGCACCTGCTGCACCAGTTCGGCGCCGACGTTCAGCCACTCGCGGTGCATCACGTGGTCCTTCAGGTCATCGGCGCGCACCGGCTGGAAGGTGCCCGCACCCACATGCAGGGTGACGTGGCCGAACTCCACGCCCTTGTCCTTCAGCGCCGCCAGCAGCGGCTCGTCGAAATGCAGGCCGGCGGTCGGTGCTGCCACCGCGCCTACCTCGCGCGCGAACACGGTCTGGTACCGCTCGCGGTCGTCCACGCCCGGCTCGCGCTGGATGTAGGGCGGCAACGGCAGGCGGCCGGCATGCAGCAGCCACTGCTCCAGCGACTCCGGCACATGGAACTGCAGCACGTAGAACTCGCCATCGCGGCCCAGCACCTCGGCTTCGCCACCGGCATCCAGCGCGATGCGACTGCCGGCCTTCGGCGACTTGCTGGCGCCGACCTGCGCACGCGCCTGCTGACCGCCGAGCAGGCGCTCGATCAGGATCTCCACGCGGCCGCCGCTGGCCTTCTGCCCGAACAGGCGCGCCGGAATCACCCGGGTGTCGTTGAACACCAGCAGGTCGCCCGGCTGCAGCAGCGACGGCAGGTCACGCACCTGCAGGTCGGTGAAGGCGGCAGGTGCCGGCGGTACCAGCAGCAGGCGGCTGGCGGAGCGTTCGGCCAGGGGAGCCTGCGCGATCAGTTCAGCCGGCAGGTCGTAGTGGAAATCGGACTTCTTCAAGGCGGTGGGCGGCAACAGGTCGACAATGGCGCGCATTGTACGTCCAGCGTCTGCGAGCCGGCGCACTTCGCGGCGAACGTCGCGCAAAATGCTGCTATGCAGCAGGTTTCTGCGGGGTTATCGCGCAAAAAAACAAGTGCTAGCATCGAACCGGAAGTCCGCTGCACGAGCCTGCCCCAAGCGCGCGTGATGACGCGCGTTTTGCTTTTGATGGCCCGTGCGACCCATTGTTTCAGGAGATCTGCAATGAGCTTCATCGAACGCCTCGCCCCCCTGCGCAACCAGCCCGGCACCCGCCTCACTACCGGCCTGGACGATGCCACCCTGACCGCCCTGTCCGCCAACCACCCGCAGCTGATCGCCGCAGTGGACGCCGCCGCCGAGGAATTCGCGCGCGTGCAGGCCGACCTGGGGCCGCTGCTGGCACAGGACGAACAGGCACAGATCGACGCGATGCAGGACGGATTCGTCAATTTCTATGCCGATGACGCGGTGACCCCGTACGTGGCGCTGGCCGCGCGCGGCCCATGGGTGGTCACCCTGAAGGGCGCCGTGCTGTACGACGCCGGCGGCTACGGCATGCTCGGCTTCGGGCACACCCCGGACGCCGTGCTGGAGGCCATGGCGCGCCCACAGGTGATGGCCAACATCATGACCCCCAGCCTGTCGCAGCAGCGCTTCATCACCGCCCTGCGCGCCGAGATCGGCCACCGCCGTGGCGGCTGCCCGTTCGCCCGTTTCATGTGCCTGAATTCCGGCTCCGAAGCCGTCGGCCTGGCCGCGCGCATCGCCGACGTCAACGCCAAGCTGCAGACCGATCCTGGCGCACGTCACGCCGGCGCTACGATCAAGCGCGTGGTGGTCAAGGGCAGCTTCCATGGCCGTACCGACCGCCCTGCCCTCTATTCGGATTCCAGCCGCAAGAGCTACATGCAGCACCTGGCCAGCTACCGTGGCGAGGACTCGGTGATCACCGTGGCGCCTTACGACGAGGCCGGCCTGCGCAAGGTGTTCGAGGATGCTGCACGCAACCAATGGTTCATCGAAGCCGTATTCCTGGAGCCGGTGATGGGCGAAGGCGACCCGGGCCGTTCGGTGCCGCCGTCGTTCTATGCCGTTGCCCGTGAGCTGACCCGTGCGCATGGCAGCCTGCTGCTGCTCGACTCGATCCAGGCCGGCCTGCGCGCGCATGGCGTGCTGTCGGTGGTCGATTACCCGGGCTTTGAAGGCCTTGACCCGCCGGACATGGAGACCTATTCCAAGGCGCTCAACGCCGCGCAGTACCCGCTGTCGGTGCTGGCGGTGACCGAGCATGCTGCGCAGCTGTACCGCAAGGGCATCTACGGCAACACCATGACCAGCAACCCGCGTGCGCTGGACGTCGCCTGCGCCACCCTGGCACAGCTGACCCCACAGGTACGCGCCAACATCGCCGAGCGCGGTGCCGAGGCCGTGCGCAAGCTGGAACAGCTCAAGAGCGAGCTGGGCGGCCTGATCACCAAGGTGCAGGGCACCGGGCTGCTGTTCTCGTGCGAGCTGGCCCCGCAGTTCAAGTGTTATGGCGCCAACTCCACCGAGGAATGGCTGCGCCAGCACGGCATCAACGTGATTCACGGTGGTGAGAACTCGCTGCGCTTCACCCCGCACTTCGGCATGGACAGCCAGGAGCTGGACCTGCTGGTGGCCATGGTGGGCCGTGCCCTGCGTGAAGGCCCGCGCCGCGAGCAGGCCGCGGCGGCGTAAGCCATCGCTTTGGTAGAACCGGAGGCAGCGGCAGGAGCCGCTGCCAACGTCGCTGGCGACGGCCCGAAGGGTGATGGTCAGGACGACCGGCATCGCCTTGCTTGGCTGACGCCTTTGCCGTGATCTGAACGAAGGGCAGCCGAGCCCGGAACCATCCCCCGGAACGGAGGGCTCCGCGCGCATTGCGATGCGAGGTGGTGCAATGGCACCGCCGGTTAAACGCGGCGCGGCTCGGCGCTACAGAAGGCCTGTCAAGGCCTCATAATCCACTGACACCCCGTCTCTGACCGCCCTGCGGTCGGCGACGGGGCGTTTTCGTTTCCGGCCAAGAGACAGGAAGATCCATGAAATCGATCTGTGTGTACTGTGGTTCCAACGCTGGCAGCAAGCCGGCCTATACCGAACGCGCCATTGCACTGGGCGACCGCATTGCCCGCGATGGCCTGCGCCTGGTGTATGGCGGCGGCAACGTTGGCCTGATGGGTACCGTGGCCAACGCCGTGCTCGCCGCTGGCGGCGAGGTGACCGGCGTGATCCCGCGCCAGCTGGCCGACTGGGAAGTGGCCCACCGCGGCCTGACCGAACTGGAGATCGTCGGCTCGATGCATGAGCGCAAGTCGCGCATGTTCGACCTCGCCGATGGCTTCGTTGCCCTGCCCGGTGGCTTCGGCACCATGGAAGAGATCTTCGAGATGCTGACCTGGCGCCAGCTGGGCATCGGCAACAAGCCGTGCGCGTTCCTCGATGTGGAAGGTTTCTACGCGCCGCTGATCGGCATGATCGACCGCATGGTGGAAGAGCGTTTCCTGCATCCGGACCAGCGCCAGGACCTCTGGTACGGCTCGGACATCGAGGAAATGCTGGTGTGGATGCAGAACTACCAGCCGGCCCAGGCCTCGAAGTGGATCGACGAGAAACGTCGCTCGGCTCTGCGCTGAAGCGAACCGTCGCGGTGGCTCACGCCAGCGTCCGTGCCCACGGTGCGGGACGGCCCAGCAGGTATCCCTGGCCATAGTCGCAACCGAGTTCGCGCAGTGTCTGCCGCTGCGCCTCGGTCTCGATGCCTTCGCCAATGGTTTCGATGCCCAGGGTGCGGGCCAGTGACAGCACGCCTTCGACCAGCGCGCGCGTGCTCTGCACTTCCGGCCCGTGCAGGCCGGCGATGAAACTCTGGTCGATCTTCAATGTACTGATCGGGAATCGGTGCAGGTAGGACAGCGCAGAGAAGCCGGTACCAAAGTCGTCCAGCTGCACCTGGATGCCACGCTCGCGCAGGCCCTGCAGGATGCGCAGCGTGTGCGGCGCATCGTCCAGCAGCGCGACCTCGGTAATCTCCAGCCGCAGCCGGCGCGGATCGGCGCCACACGCGTCGAGCAGACCGAATAGGCGGTCGCTGAACTCGGCCGAGCGGAAATGGCGCGGCGAAACGTTCACCGAGACATAGCTCTGCCCACCTTCGGCCAGGCGCGCGATGACCTGCTCGTAGATCAGCCAGTCGACCTGTTCGATCAGGCCGCTTTCCTCTCCCAGCTCCAGGAACGCGCCGGGCAACAGCAGGCCACGACGCTCGTGCTGCCAGCGGAGCAATGCCTCATGTCCCACCACTTCGCCATCGGACAGGCGCACGATCGGCTGGAAGAACGGAACGAAATCACGGTTGTTGATCGCGCGGCGCAGATCGGCTTCCAGGTCGAGGCTGCGCATGGCCTGTTCACGCATGTCCTCGTCGAAGATCGCGCAGCGGTCATGGCCCTGCGCCTTGGCCCGGTACATCGCCGCGTCCGCATCACGCAGCAGCTCCTCGCCGGTACGGTAGCGCGGATTCCACAGCGCGATGCCCAGGCTGCCGGACGGGAACAGTTCGCGGCCGGCGATCCACATCGACTCCTGCAGTGCCAGCAGCAGGCGCTGGCCGAAATCCAGTGCCTGTGCCAGGCCCTGCGGGCATTGCAGCAGTACCGCGAATTCATCACCGCCCAGCCGTGCCACCACATCATCGGCACCGGCCATCGATACGATGCGCTTGGCCACCTCCACCAGCATGCGGTCACCCGCGGCGTGGCCGATGCTGTCGTTGACCAGCTTGAAGCGATCCAGGTCGAGGAACAGCACGGCGAACACCGGCCCACCCTCGCGCCTGGCCAGCGCCAGCGCATCCTGCAGGCGATCGAGCAGGTGCAGCCGGTTGGGCAGGCCGGTCAGCGCATCGTGCATGGCCTGATGGGTCAGGCGTTGCTCGGCCCGCAGGCGCTCGCCGATCTGGCCGAGCAACTTCTCGTTGACCTCGGCCAGCTCACGCGTGCGTTCCTCCACGCGCTTTTCCAGTTCGGCATGCGCCAAACGCAGCCGTTGCTGGTCGCGCTGGCGCGCCAACCCGGTTCCGATGTTCTGCGCAACGAACGTCAACAGCCGCTGATCGTGCACGCTGAACGTACTGTTCTCGCTGTAACTCTGCACCACGATCGCACCGACCACCTCGTCATCGCGCAGCAGCGGCACGCCCAGCCAGCAATGCGAGCGCGCGCCGGATTCACGCACCTCGCCACTGGCCAGCAGCGCATCGATCTGGGCGCGTGAGGCCAGTAGGGGCCGCCGGTTGCGCACCACGTATTCGGTCAGGCCGCGACTGAACGGACGAGGTGCACGGCTGGCATTGTGCTCGTCCACCGAATAGACGAAGTCCAGGCCGTTGCCGCTTCCGTTCACCAGCGCGATATAGAAGTTGCGCGCATCGAGCAGGCGCCCGACCACGCCATGCACCTGCCCGTAGAACTGGGCCAGGCTGTCGGCCGACATCGCCATTTCGGCAATGTTGTACAGCGCGGTCTGCAGTTGCTCGGCGCGCCGGCGCTCCGCCACTTCATCCTGCAGGCTGTGGTTGGCGCGCTGCAGTTCCAGCGTACGCCGCTCCACCTGTTGCTCCAGCCGGACCTGCGCCTGGCGCCGATCCATCGCAGTCTGCACGTGCTGCGCGACAAAGCCCAGCAACGCCCGCTCGGCCTCGCCATAACGGGCCGCCAGCTCATAGCTCTGCACCACGATCGCGCCGCATACCCGGCCATCGCGCAGCATCGGCACACCCAGCCAGTCCAGGCTTTCGGGGCCACGCTGCGGGTCGTGCTCCTGCTCGACCACGCGCGCCAGCAGTTCGCGCGAGGGTCCGCTGAGCGGCTTGCCATGGCGCAGCAGCGCGACGGTCAAGCTGCGCGGCATCTCGGCGGCGTCATGGCTCTGCGTCGGGTCGGCGACGAAATCGTCGACCTGGTCGGCGAAGTACAGGAAGCGGATCTGGTCACGCACATCATCGTATTCAACGATGTAGCAGTTCTCGGCATACATCAGCGTGCCGAGCACGCCGTGCACGTGACGCAGCATCTCCGACATTTCCAGATCGGCGCCGGCCAGATCGGCGATCTGGAACAGCGCCTGCTGCAACCGTTCAGCTTCTTCCAGCGCCTTGATCTGCCCGGCCTGGCGGCCACGCTGCAGTGCCAGTTCCATGGCCTGACGGGCCAGCCCCCACCACGCCGCGGAAGGCACAGCGCCTTCCACCGACAACTGCAGGCGTGCACCGTCATGTTCCCAGCCATGGGAGCCGTCGCCGATGCCCGGCGCAGTGAACGCGCCTGCCGCCCCGTCGGTCGGCCACCCGCCCTGACCACGCCCGAGCTGCGGGTCGTCCCAGCCGACGCGGACCAAGGCCGTTTCCGGCAAAAGCGCATGCAACGCGCGCACCAGCGCCGTGCTCAGCACGGCCTCGTGTGGTGGCTCTTCCGCCGGTTCAGCATGCGTGGACAAATGACAATCTCTTGGCGCCGTCGATGCGTCGCCTCCCCTGAGCCGACGAGCATAGCGCGCCACCCGGGGGGCAATGGAAGCCCGTAAACCCCGAATCGTGCGCCCGTACGTTTTTCCTGCCGTCCGCAGCCTCTTCCGAGCCATGACCCTCGCCCTGCCCGCCCCTGCCACCGGCTATGCGCCATCGCCTGCAGGCCTTACCCTGTACGCCGTGGAAGCCAGCGCACTGCCAACCGATGAAGCCTTGATGCTGGCCTGGGCCGGCGGCGACCTGCACGCGTTCGAAAGCCTGTATGCGCGCCATCGCAAGCGACTGTTCGGTTTCCTGCTGCGCCAACTGCGCGACAACGCGCTGGCCGAGGAGATCTTCCAGGACGTCTGGCAGCGGGTGATCAGCGCCCGTGCCGGGTGGCAGCCCGAAGCAGCGTTCAGCACCTGGCTGTTCCGCATCGCCCACAACCGCCTGAACGACCATTGGCGCGCCGCCCGCCATCGCCCTGCCGCGCCGGCCGACGCCGACCTGCGCCTGGCCGCGATCGAGGATGGGCAGACCCCGGAAGGTGAGCTTTCCGAATTCGAACAACGTCGCCGCATCCAGCTGGCGATGGAGCAATTGCCGCCCGAGCAGCGCGAAGTGCTGCAACTGCGGCTGGATCAGGAACTGAGCCTGGAGGAGATCGGCCAGATCACCGGCGTAGGCCGGGAAACCGTGAAATCGCGGCTGCGCTATGCGATGGACAAGCTGCGTGCGGGATTGAACGCATGAACCGAGACGAACCGCTGACGCCGGAAGAACGCGAGCTGGCCCGGCTGCTCGGCCGTCGCGCCGAGCAGGCACCACCGGCCGCACTGGACGCCGCCATCCTGGCCGCGGCGCGTGCCGCGGTTGACGCTCCGGGTACCGATGTTGCTGCCTCTCCCGAGGCGCCGCGCAAGCAGCGCACAGGCCCGCGTTGGCCAGCGGTGTTCGGCATCGCCGCTTCGATGGTGTTCGCCATTGGCATCGCCTGGCAGCTGCGTCCTGAACCGCCACCGGTTCCGGCGGGCGAGACTGCTGTTGCCGCAGCACCGGCTGCGGCAGAAGACGTCGCGGCTGCCGATCAGGCCGCTGGAAGTGGTTCAGCCGACAGCGCAGTGGCGGTTGCGGAACCAGCCGCTGCTCCGGCAGCACCCGAGTCCGCCCCTGTTTCCGCTGCCCCGGCACCGGCCATCGCCCGTGCGCACAAGCCTGCGCCGGCCAAGACCGCTGAAGCGCCGGCCCAGGCTGCACGGTCCGTGGCCGCAGATGCGGCCGCCGACACCTCCTTTGCGGCGCTCCCGCCCGCTCCGGCTGCAGCACCGCCAGCGCCACCTGCACCGGCCGCCTACTCGGCACCCGCACCCGCACCGGCATTCGCGCCAGCAGCGTCCGGGGCAATGAAAGCACGCACGGCCACGGCACCGGCAACCAATGCCGCCGAGGCCGAGCGGACGCAGGCGCTGGATCGGGTGGAGATCACCTCGATGAAGCGTGAGGCGCCCAGCCGTTCCGCACCGGGCATCATGCGCCGCGGCAGCGACGCGGGCCTGAGCGCGGATGCCGTGCAGGCCGAGGTGGACGCCGACGCGCGACTGCCGCGCCGGCAGTGGCTGCAGAAGATCCGCGCGCGACGCGACGACGGCCAGCGCGATCTGGCCCGCGCCAGCCTGGAGCGCTACGTGCAGCAGTATCCGGAAGCCCGCCTGCCGCGCGACCTGCGCCCGTTGCTGGACGACTGAAGCAGAACGTGACCTCCGGCGACCCCGTAGAATGACGGGAATGCTCGATACCCTCGCCCAGCCTGTCAGCCACACGCTGGAAGTCAAACACAGTCGTTTCATCGCCCATGCTGCGCCGATCGACAGCGCCGCAGCGGCCATGGCGATCCTGCAGCAGGTTGCAGCAGCCGACGCGACCCACAACTGCTGGGCCTACCGGTACGGCCAGGACTACCGCTCCAGCGATGATGGCGAGCCCGCTGGAACGGCCGGACGACCGATCCTGGCGGCAATCGATGGCCAGGGTTTCGACCGTGTGATGGTGGTGGTGACGCGCTGGTTCGGCGGCATCAAGCTGGGCGCCGGTGGACTGGTGCGCGCCTACGGTGGCGCTGCCGCCGAGTGCCTGCGCACCGCCCCCCGCCTGCCCCTGGTGGCGATGGCCCGGCTGCAGCTGCTGGCCGGCTTCGAGGACCTGGGCATCCTGCACGCCACCCTGCCCGCCTTCGGCGCCGGGAAACTCGATGAACAGTTCGATGCCAACGGCGTCTGCCTGCGGGCCGAATTGCCGGCCGATCAGGTCGATGCATTGAAAATCCGCCTGCGCGACGCCACCCGTGACCGTATCCGCATACAAGACGACAACCAGGATGACTGACAAGGACGACGCCCCTGCCTCGACCCCGCCGCTGCGCCGCCTTGGCAGCCTGCGGACGTTGTGGCCGTTCGTGCGCCGCCACAGCGGGTTGTTCACCGCCTGGCTGCTTGCCCTGGCGGTCTCTTCGGCCGCCACGCTGACCCTGCCCCCCGCCGTGAAGCAGATGATCGACCACGGCTTCACCAGCGGTGGCCAGATCAACCGTGCCTTCGCCCTGCTGATGCTGGTGGCGGTGGTGCTGGCACTGGCGACGGCCGCACGGTTCTTCTTCGTGTCGCTGCTGGGCGAGAAGGTCGTCGCCGACCTGCGCAGCCGCCTGTATGCACACCTGATCCAGCTCGGCGCCGGTTTCCACGACCGCAGCCGCAGCGGCGAACTGGTCTCGCGCCTGACCGCCGACAGCGAACTGCTGCGCAGCGTGGTCGGCTCGACCATGTCGGTCGCCCTGCGCAGCAGCGTAACCGTGGTCGGCAGCCTGGCGATGCTGTTCGTCACCAGCCCTCGGCTGGCCGCGTGGTCACTGCTCGGCATCCCGCTGGCGGTGCTGCCGATCATCGTCGGCGCGCGCAAGCTGCGTACGGTTGCGCGCAGCAGCCAGGACCGCATCGCCGATGCCAACAGCCTGGCCAGCGAGACGCTGGGCGCCGTGCGCACGGTGCAGGCGCATGCGCGCGAGCCCTATGAGCGCGGGCGCTTTGACAAGGCGCTGGGCGATGCCATCGGTGCCGCACGCCGGCGCATCGGTGCGCAATCGCTGGTTACCGCCAGTGCCATCCTGTTGGTGTTTGGCGCCATCGTTGGCGTGCTGTGGCTGGGCGCGCACGATGTCATCGACGGCCGCCTCAGTGCCGGCACGCTGGGCCAGTTCGTGTTGTACGCGCTGATCGGCGGCGGCTCGGTGGGCGCCCTGGCCGAAGTGTGGAACGAGCTGCAGCGTGCGGCCGGTGGCATGGGCCGTATCGGCGAGCTGCTGCAGGAAGACATCGAGATCCGTGCGCCGGCGCAGCCGCACGCACTGCCGCAACCGCTACGCGGCGAAATCCAGTTCGACGACGTGGTGTTCCACTACCCGCAGCGCCCGGACCAGGCCGCGCTGGACCACTTCAACCTGCATGTCCGCCCGGGTGAGACCGTGGCCCTGGTCGGCCCGTCGGGCGCAGGCAAGAGCACGGTGCTGTCGATGCTGCTGCGCTTCCACGATCCGGCCAGCGGCCGCATCTGCGTGGATGGCATCGACGTGCGCCAGGTCGATCCGGCCGAGCTGCGCGCGCAGCTGGCACTGGTACCGCAGCAGCCGACGCTGTTCGCAGCCAGTGCACGCGACAACATCCGCTACGGCAGGCTGCAGGCCAGCGACGCCGAGGTCGAGGACGCCGCACGTGCAGCAGAGGCCGATGGCTTCCTGCGGGCATTGCCGCAAGGCTACGACAGTGAACTGGGCGAGCGCGGCGCACGCCTGTCCGGTGGCCAGCAGCAGCGCGTGGCGATCGCCCGCGCGTTGCTGAAGGATGCGCCGATCCTGCTGCTCGATGAGGCCACCAGCGCACTGGATGCGCAGAGCGAGCATGGCGTGCAGCAGGCACTTGAGCGGCTGATGGCCGGTCGCACCACGCTGGTCATCGCCCACCGCCTGGCCACCGTGCTCAAGGCCGACCGCATCGTGGTGATGGACCAGGGCCGTATCGTCGCCGAAGGTACCCATGCGCAGCTGCTGGCCGAAGGCGGACTGTACGCTGAACTGGCACGACTGCAGTTCATCGATTGATGACGGCCGGCTAACATCGGCAAGACCAAGCTGGCCGCGCACCCGCAGCATCCGCTGAAGGAGGTACGCGATGTCGTTCCGTCAGTTCCCCGCCGTCGACAGTAATGGCGAAAGCCACATCATCATCGAATTCAAGCCCGAGGCAAACGGCAGCGGGCACCACTCCGAAGCCACGCCGCGCTATGAGCTGGATGACGGGCGCCAGCTGGTGCGCAATGGGCGTGAGTTCACCACCAGTGGTGGTGAACTGCGGTTGACGATTTGAGGTTCGCCGGGCATGGCCCGGCGCTACCGCATTCGTGCTGCTCCGCGCTCGCGCTACCGGATCTCCATCCTCCGCTCTGGCAGGTATCGACCTTGGTCGACACGCTTTTGGCCAAAAGCACCCGAGCATGGTTCAACCCTACAGAAAAGCGTGGCCAATTTTTCGCCAGGCATCTTGACAGCCTTTGCCAGCAAGGGCTGAGAGAGGTTATCCACACGTTTGCTCAGGATCCATCCACACCGCCTGTGGATGAATGTGGTCAGCCGAGCACCCGCCCGATGCCGCTGGCGTCCACTTCCGCGGCCGCCCGGGTGATCGCTGCCGGATCACTGCCGGCGATGAACCCGATGCGGAAGTGCACTTCGCCACCAGGCGTACGTGAGGAATGGATCGAGGCCAGGCTGATGCGATGCTGCTCGAACACGTTCAGCAGCTCGCGCAGCGAGCCGGGCCGATCTTCCGGCAGGTGTACTGACAGCGCGTTGCGCTCGGTCAGGTCAGCCAGCAGATAGCCCACGCGTTCGAACGTGTAGTTGCCGTCCGCCAGCGCCTGCTCGCCGAAGGCAGTGCGATTGGCCGACAGCAGCTGCTCGCGGAATGCACCACGTGCACCGTCGTCACCCTGCACGACCTGCGCCTGCAATGCCTGCAGCTGGCCCACCAGCCGCTCCAGCATCGGCGCCACGTACGGGTTGCCGAACTGGATGTCTTCGTAGATCGCCGGGTTGAGCGACAGGATGCGCGAAATGATCGCCGTATCCAGCTCGAACGATGCCGAACGGTACGGCATCATCGCAGCCAGATCGCCCAGCTGCGGCTGGTACTGGCGCAACACGCCGGCCTGGGCCAGATGGGTGGCATGCACCATCGCCTGCACCAGCGCCATCATCTGGTCGTGGTGCTGCGGCGTGGCCCGCACGCACTCGGCCTGCAGCGCGGCGCACAGCGTATCGACCCACGCCTGCCAGAGCTGCAGCCGCGCTTCGCAGACCACCATCACCCTGCCCTTCAGGGTCGGCGCCTTCGGCGGCGCGGTCATCGGGTGCAGGCCGACCACTTCGGCCCGCGACGCCAGCATCGCCTGCACCGGCGCCTCCTTTACCGAGGTCACATCCAGCCACAGCCTGCCCTGCTCGCGGCCCGCCGATTGCCGCACGTACTCGGCGATCAACGCCGGGGTGTGCCGGATCGGTGCCGAGAACACCAGCACATCGGCCTGCGCCAGCAGGTGTTCCGGCGTGTGCGAACCAGGGTCGGCCGGATCGTGGCCGATCACCTGCAACTGCAGGTGCTGCTGGAAGAAGCGGGTCAGCCAGCGCCCGTAGGCGCCAGCGCTGCCGACGATGCCGACCGTGCGCGGCGTGCGTGGGTCCAGGCCGCTCATGCAACGCGTTCGGCGCGGAAGCGCGTGCCTTCGGCCAGCGCCGCCGGCGCGGCGGCGACCACGTCGAATTCCTCGAAGCCGTTGTCCAGGGTCGCCTCCAGCGCCGCATGGGTGCCGGCAATCGCACGCGAAATCGCCTGCTGCATCGATTCGCCGCGCAGCAGGAACGACACCACCAGCGACATCAGCACATCACCGGTACCCGCCACGTCCACCGGCAGCAGCGGCGAGGTCCAGCGCCAGGTTTCCTCGCGGCCGACGGCCAGGGTCACCAGTTCACCCGGGCTGCCGCCCACGCTGTGCGCGATCACCCAATGCGGGCCGCGATCCAGCAGCGTGCGCGCGGCGGCGATGGCATCGGCCTCGGCCAGCGCCGGCATGCCGGTCAGGCGATTCAGTTCGAAAGCGTTCGGCGTCACCAGCCAGGCATGCGGCAACAGGCGCTCGGCGAAGATCGCTTCCAGCCCGGGTTCCACGTAGGGGCCGGTGTGCGTGTCGCCAATCACCGGGTCCAGGCAATAGCGCAGCTGCGGGCAGGCCGGCAGGATGTCGTCCAGCCAGTCTGCGAAGGCGGCCCCGTTGGCGGTGCTGCCGAAATAGCCGGAGACGAGCATTTTCGCCCGCTGCGGCAGGCCGCGCTCGTGGGTGCCCAGCAACAGGTCGGCGAACCAGTCAGCGGGCAGCACGCGGCCACGCGTGGTGTCGTAGAAAGGCGCATTGCTCAGCAGCACGGTCGGGATATCCGCCACGCGCACGCCCAGCGCGCGCATCGGCGGTACGGCGGCACTGTTGCCGGCGTGGCCGTAGACAAGTTGCGACTGGACCGAGATGACATCGATCGGCGACGGGCCATCCGGCCGCTGGCGGCGGCCGTGGACCAGGTGGTTATCAAGGGATTCGCTCATGGCCGCATTCTACGCCCGGTGGAGTGTTCGGCAGGGCTTGCAGCCCTGCACCTGCCGAAGCTGCAAGCAACGGCAACGGCAAAAGCGAGCTATCCGTGGGGTGGCGGGGCGGTGTGGGTGGTCAGGACACGCCGTAAACCCATCCATGGGGGCTCGATGGCGCCATCCATGGCGCCAACGGTCCTGCCCACCCACACCGCCCCGCCTTTGACAGATTCCGGATGTCTGTTGGTAGGTGTCGACCTTGGTCGACACATCTGTCAGACATGGAATGAATTCATCCACGCATGGCATGGATCTACCGTGTCGACCAACGTCGACACCTACCAGAGCAGTACGCCGTTCCGACAAATCGCAGGAAACTGTCGAAGGCGGGGTGGGTCCGGTTGCGGGGGCGTGAGCGCCATGGATGGCGCGACCGAGCCTGCAGGGACGTATTCACGGCGTCCCCCGCAACCGGACCCACCCCGCCAATCCACGGATAGCGCGCTTCGGCTGTTGCCGTTGCCTCTGCGGGTGCAGGGCTGCAAGCCCTGCAAACCAAACCCTCTCAGCGAGCAGCAGGCCGCGACGGCGGCAACCACGCCGCCACGATGCCCAGCAACGGCAGGAACGCGGTCAGCTGGTAGACGTACTCGATGCTGGTTCTGTCCGCCAGCAGGCCGAGCACGGCGGCACCCAGCCCGCCCATACCGAACGCGAAACCGAAGAACAGGCCGGACACCATGCCGATGCGGTGCGGCATCATCTCCTGCGCATAGACCACGATCGCCGAGAACGCCGAAGACAGCACGAAGCCGATCAGCACCGCCAGCACCGTCGTCCACAACAGGTCGGCATGCGGCAGCATCAGCGCGAACGGCGCCACGCCGAGGATCGAGGTCCAGATGATCGGCTTGCGGCCGATCCGGTCACCCAACGGGCCGCCGAGGAAGCCGCCAGCGGCGGACGCCACCAGGAACGCGAACAGGTGCAGCTGCGCCTGCGCCACCGGAATGCCGAAATGGTGGATCAGGTAGAAGGTGAAGTAGCTGCCGATGCTGGCCATGTAGAAGTACTTGCTGAAGATCAGCACCAGCAGGATCGCCAGCACCTTGGCCACCGTGCGTGGTGGATGGCGCGGCGCCATCGAGGCGGTACTGGCCGGGCGCGGCGTGCCCAGATGCAACGCGTACCAGCGGCCAACATAGGTCAGCAATGCGATGCCGATCAGGGCCGCGCCTGCGAACCACGACGCGGCATGCTGGCCGTACGGCACGATCACTGCCGCCGCAATCAGCGGGCCCAACGCGGTACCGAAATTGCCCCCCACCTGGAACACCGACTGTGCGAAGCCATGACGGCCGCCCGAGGCGAGCCGCGCGATGCGCGAGGCCTCCGGATGGAAGATCGCCGAGCCGATGCCGACCATTGCCGCTGCCAGCAGCACCATCGCGTAGTTCGGCGCGAAGCCGAGCAGCAGCATGCCGCACAAGGTCGAGGCCATGCCGATCGGTAGCGAATACGGTGCCGGGCGGCGGTCGGTGGCTACACCGATCAACGGCTGGAAGATCGACGCAGTGAGCTGATAGGTCAACGTGATCAGGCCGATCTGGGTGAAGCTGAGATTGAAGCCACCCTTGATCACCGGATAGATGGCCAGGATCAGCGACTGCATCATGTCGTTGACGACGTGCGAGGTGGAAATGGCGGCCAGCACGCCGGGGGCCGCCGGGCGTGAGGTCGTTGCGGGAGAAGCCAGGGTGGACATGGACGCAGTCAGGTTGGGGGCGAGCCCCGCATGCTACGGTTGCCCTTCCCTCCCTTCTGCCGCGTTCAGGTCATGCCCTATCGCAAAAAGGACATAGCCAGTGACGTCGATCCGGCCGCGCCCTGGCGGGAGGTTCCACTGCATCGCCCGGTCACCTATCGGGTCACCCAGTACCCCGTAGGTACCCACATCCCTGGTCACAAGCATCAGCGCCACCAGCTGGTCTACGCCATCTCCGGCCTGATGGTGGTGCGGTCGGAAGTCGGGCGCTGGGTGGTGCCATCGAACCGCGCGATCTGGATGCCGGCCGGCATGGTGGACGCGGTGGACTGCATCGCCGCCGTGCACATGCGCAGCCTGTACATCGACCCGCCGTTTGCCCCGCACCTGCCGACCGAGCCGTTCGCGGTGCAGGTGTCGCCCCTGCTGCGCGAGCTGCTGCAGGCCGCCACGCTGGTCAAGGGCGAGCACATCGAGGACAGCCGCGATGGCCGCGTGGTGCGCCTTCTGCTGGACGAACTGCATCGCATGGACGTGCTGCCTCTGCACCTGCCTGCGCCAAGCGACCCGCGCCTGCTGCGGATCTGCCAACACCTGCAGAAGCACCCCGGCGACGACGCCACACTGCAGGACTGGGCACAGGCGCTGGAGGTGGACGTGAAAACCATCCAGCGGCGCTTCGCCACCGAGCTGGGCATGACCTTCGGCCAGTGGCGGCAGCAGGCACGGCTGCTGGCCGCGATGGAACGGCTGGCGGTCGGTGACAAGGTCATCGATGTCGCGCTGGCGACGGGCTACGACAGCCCCAGCGCGTTCACCAGCATGTTCAAGCGCCAGCTGGGGCAGACACCTGCGGCGTTTTTCCGGTAACGCCGTCCACGCATGGCGTGGATCCACCATCGCGGCGCATGCCCGGCGGAAACCATCGCAGATCGCAAACGAGAACGCCGGGCATGGCCCGGCGCTTCCGCTCAACGCTTCCGTTGAAAAACTCAGGACGTCATCCGGTCCCAGAAGCCCTTCACGCCGTCGATGAAAGTGGCCGATTTCGGCGAATGCTTGCGCGCTTCCTCGCCGACGAAGGTGGCTTCGAACTGTTCCAGCAGCTTGCGCTGCTCGTTGGTGAGGTTCACCGGCGTCTCCACCACCACGCGGCAGTACAGGTCGCCTTCGCTGCGGCTGCGCACCGAACGCACGCCCTTGCCGCGCAGGCGGAACAGCTTGCCGGTCTGGGTCTCGGCCGGGATACGGATCTCCGCTTCGCCGCCGAGGGTGGCCACGCGCACGGTGTCGCCAAGCGCCGCCTGCGAGATGCGGATCGGCACTTCGCAGTGCAGATCATCGCCATCGCGCTGGAAGATGGCATGCTCGCGCACGCGCACTTCCACGTACAGATCACCCGGCGGCGTGCCGGCCGGGCCGGCCTCGCCCTCGCCCTGCAGGCGGATGCGATCGCCGGTGTCGACGCCGGCCGGCACCTTCACCGACAGCACCTTGTCTTCCTCGACACGGCCGTTGCCGTGGCAGGTCTTGCAGGGCTTGGCGATGATCTGGCCACGGCCGCCGCAGTTGTGGCAGGCCTGCTGCATGGCGAAGATGCCGCGCTGGATGCGCACCTGACCACGGCCATGGCACACGTTGCAGGTCTCGACCTTGCCGTCTTCGGAGCCACTGCCATCGCAGTCGCCGCATTCGGCCAGGGTCGGGATCTCGATCCGGCGCTCGACGCCGCGCACGGCCTCTTCCAGGTCCAGTTCCATCACGTAGCCGATGTCGGCGCCGCGACGGGCCTGGCGCGGACCACCGCCGCCACCGCCAAAAATGTTGCCGAAGATATCGCCGAAGATATCGTTCATGTCCGGGCCGCCCGGACCACCACCACCCATGCCATGCTCGAACGCGGCGTGGCCGTGGCTGTCGTACATGCGGCGCTTGTTGCCGTCGGACAGTACTTCGTAGGCTTCCTTGCACTCCTTGAAGGAGGCTTCGGCCGCCGTATCGCCCGGGTTGCGGTCCGGGTGGAACTTCATCGCGCAGCGACGGTAGGCCTTCTTCAGCTCTTCGTCAGTGGCGGTGCGGGCAACGCCCAGCACTTCGTAGTAATCGCGCTTGCTCATATCGTGAATCGGGTTCCGGAACGTCGGGATTCGTCAAAGCGGAAGAGCGGAACCAGGTCCGCTCTTGCGTCGGGCGCCCCGACACGCCGGTAGGCGGTCAGGACCCTGATGCGACAACGGGACGCTGGTGGCCAGCGTCCCGCGTCGGTCCGGATCAGGACTTCTTGTCGTCCTTGACTTCGGTGAACTCAGCGTCGACCACGTCGTCCTGCGCCTTGCCGGCATTGCCGGCGTCGGCACCCGGGGCACCGCCCTGGTCGGCCGAAGCAGCGGCGAACAGCGACTGGCCAGCTTCTTCCAGTGCCTTCGACTTGGCTTCGATCTGTGCCTTGTCGTCGCCCTTCATCGCGGTTTCCAGGTCAGCCAGCGCCGCCTCGACCTTGCCGATGACATCGCCGCCGACCTTGCTGCCGTGCTCGGTGATGGCGCTGCGGGTGCCGTGGATCAGGGCGTCGGCCTGGTTGCGGGCCTGCACCAGTTCCTGGAACTTCTTGTCTTCTTCGCGGTTGGCTTCCGCGTCGGCGACCATGCGCGCGATCTCCTCCTCGGACAGGCCCGAACCGGCCTTGATCTCGACCTTCTGTTCCTTGTTGGTCTTCTTGTCCTTGGCCGACACGTGCAGGATGCCGTTGGCGTCGATGTCGAAGGACACTTCCACCTGCGGCAGGCCGCGCGGGGCCGGCTCGATGCCGGACAGGTCGAACTTGGCCAGCGACTTGTTGAAGCGGGCCTGTTCGCGCTCACCCTGCAGCACGTGCACGGTCACGGCCGACTGGTTGTCCTCGGCGGTGGAGAACACCTGCGAGGCCTTGGTCGGGATGGTGGTGTTCTTCTCGATGATCTTGGTGAACACGCCACCCATGGTTTCGATACCCAGCGACAGCGGGGTCACGTCCAGCAGCAGCACGTCCTTGACGTCGCCGCCCAGCACGCCGCCCTGGATCGCCGCACCCAGTGCCACGGCTTCGTCCGGGTTGACGTCCTTGCGCGGTTCCTTGCCGAAGAACTCGGTCACCGCCTGCTGCACCTTCGGCATGCGGGTCTGGCCGCCGACCAGGATCACTTCGCTGATGTCGCTCGAACGCAGGCCGGCATCGTTCAGGGCGACGCGGCACGGCTCGATCGACTTCTTGATCAGGTCGTCCACCAGTGCTTCCAGCTTGGCGCGGGTCAGCTTGATGTTCAGGTGCTTCGGACCCGACGCGTCAGCGGTGACGTACGGCAGGTTCACTTCGGTCTGCTGGGCGCTGGACAGCTCGATCTTGGCGCGCTCGGCAGCATCCTTCAGGCGCTGCAGGGCCAGCGGATCCTTGCGCAGGTCGATGCCCTGGTCCTTGTTGAATTCTTCAACCAGATATTCGATGACGCGGTTGTCGAAGTCTTCGCCACCCAGGAAGGTGTCGCCGTTGGTGGCCAGCACTTCGAACTGCTTCTCGCCGTCGACATTGGCGATCTCGATCACCGAGACGTCGAAGGTGCCGCCGCCCAGGTCGTACACCACGATCTTGCGATCCTTGTTGTCGCCCTTGTCCAGGCCGTAGGCCAGCGCAGCCGCGGTCGGCTCGTTGATGATGCGCTTGACGTCCAGGCCGGCGATGCGCCCGGCGTCCTTGGTCGCCTGGCGCTGGCTGTCGTTGAAGTAGGCCGGCACGGTAATGACCGCTTCGGTGACCTTCTCACCGAGGAAGTCCTCGGCGGTCTTCTTCATCTTCTCCAGCACCTTGGCCGAGATTTCCTGCGGGGCCATCTTCTTGCCGTCGCTGGTGGCGACCCAGGCATCGCCATTGTCATGGGCCAGGATGCTGTACGGGACGTGGGCGATGTCCTTCTGCACCTCGCCATCGGTGAACTTGCGGCCGATCAGGCGCTTCACCGCATAGAAGGTGTTCTTCGGGTTGGTCACGGCCTGGCGCTTGGCCGAGGCACCGACCAGGACTTCGCCGTCCTTGGTGTAGGCGACGATCGACGGGGTGGTGCGATCGCCTTCCGAATTCTCGATGACGCGGGCCTTGCCGCCGTCCATGATCGCCACGCACGAGTTGGTGGTGCCGAGGTCGATACCAATGATCTTGCCCATGGGGGAGACTCCTGAGGATGCTTGTTGGGGTCAGTCCGGCCGTTCGGCCGGTGGATGAATACGATGTGGGGGAGGCCCGTGGAACATTCAAGCCACCTCCCGAACGCTGTGTTTCCGACGATCCGGCGCATTCAGCGTCGGGTCGGGTGACGGGTCTGTCCGCCGCCCGGCCCTGCCGGATCAGTCGGCGGCCACCACCACCAGCGCCGGCCGCAGCAGGCGCTCGTTGAGCAGGTAGCCCTTCTGGAACACGGTCACCACGCTGCCCGGGGCAGCGCCCGGGGTCGGCACCTGGCTGATGGCCTGGTGGTGTTCCGGGTTGAACGGCTGGCCGATCGGATCCAGCAGCGCCAGGCCGTTGTCGGCGGCGACCTTCAGCAGCTGCTTGTAGGTCAGCTCCAAGCCTTCGCGCAGCGGGTGCGGGTCGTCGCCGGCGGCCTTCAGGCCGGCATCCAGGCTGTCGAACACCGGCAGCAGCTCGCCCAGCAGCTTCTCGTTGGCGAACTTGCGGGCCTGCTCGATGTCACGGGCAACACGCTTGCGCTGGTTTTCCAGGTCGGCGCGCTCACGCAGCGCATCGGCCTTGACCTGCTCGACTTCGGCGCGCAGGCGCTCGACTTCGTCGTTGACGCCGGCGGTGGCAGCCGCATCGGCGGCACTCTGCTGGGATTCGATATCTGGATGTTCGTGGTTCATGTCTGGGTCCCTGGCGGTCACTCTCCGCCTCCACCCACCCTAGTGTGGGCGGGATGCTGCGTTTCAAGCGTCGGATGTTCCCGGCGTGCGTCCGGCCGGTGAAAAGGCCGCGCCAAGCACATCGGCGGTGGCCTGGACCAGCGGGATCACCCGGTCGTAGGCCATCCGCTTGGGACCGATCACGCCCAGCACGCCCAGCACCTGGCCATTGGCGGTGTACGGGGCAGTGACCAGCGAGACGCCCTGCAGCGGCATCATTCCGGTCTCTTCGCCGATGAAGATGCGCACCCCCGGCGCCTGGATGGTCCGCTCCAGCAGCTGCAGGATCTCGCGCTTGCTGGAGAACAGCTCGAACAGTTCGCGCAGGCGCTCCAGGTCGGACAGGTCCTGCACGCCCATCAAGCGGGTCTGCCCGGCCACCAGCATGTCGTCGGCCGCCGGCTGCAGGGCCTGCTCGGCCAGTTCGATGCTGTGGGCCAGCAACTGCTCCAGTTCGGACCGGGCGTCGCGCAGCTCCAGCAGCAGTCGGGTACGGATCTCGGCCATCGGCAGGCCGGCGAAATGCGCATTGAGGTAGTTGGCGACCTGCTCCAGCTGGCCTGGCGCAAACTCCTGCCGGGTCTCGATCACCCGGTTCTGCACCTCGTTGTCGGCAAATACCAGGATCGCCAGCACCCGGCGCCCATCCAGCGCCACGAAATCGATCTGGCGGAAGGCGAACTGCTCGCGCCGCGGTGCGCTGACCACGCCGACGAAGTGGCTCATCGCCGACAGCAGCTCCGAGGCGCTGCCGAGCAGGGCCTGGGTGCTGCCGCCACCGGCCAGTTCCTGGCGCAACCGGGCCAGCTCGCCCTCGCCCGGCGGCTGCATCTGCAGCAGGCTGTCGACGAACACCCGGTAGCCATGCGCGGTCGGGACGCGGCCGGCCGAGGTATGTGGCGAGGCCAGCAGGCCCAGATCCTCCAGGTCGCCCAGGATGTTGCGGATGGTGGCCGGGCTGACCTCCAGGCCGGCCACGCGCGCCAGCGTCTGCGAGCCGACCGGCTCGCCGTCCTGGATATATCGCGCGATCAGCGTGCGCAGCAGGTGGCGCGCACGCGGGGCAAGCTGGTCGGGAGAACCGTGCATGGAATCAACCTGTGAGACACGGACACTAGATAATGGCGGCGCATCGCCTTGGCAAGTCATTGGACCTCCCGCGCCCGCGTGCTAGCGTTGCGCGGCTGCTGACACCCCCTTACCCATGCTCAGACATCTTTCGATCAAGGATTTCGCCGTCGTCCGCGCCACCGAACTGGAGTTCGGGCCAGGCATGACCGTGGTTTCAGGCGAGACTGGCGCCGGCAAGTCGCTGATGGTCGACGCACTGGGCTTCCTGTCCGGCCTGCGCGCTGACAGCGGCGTGGTCCGCCATGGTGCCGCACGCGCCGAGCTTTCCGCCGAGTTCGCGCTGGAGCAGCTGCAGGCCGCCCGCCAGTGGCTGGCCGACAACGAGCTGGACGACGAGGACCAATGCCAGCTGCGCCGCGTGATCCGCGCCGACGGCGGCTCGCGGGCCTGGATCAATGGCCGCCCGGTGACGCTGGCACAGCTGGGCGACCTGGCCTCGCTGCTGGTGGAGATCCACGGCCAGCATGAACAGCAGGCGCTGCTGGCGCGCCCGTCGCAGCTGGCCCTGCTGGATGCCTATGCCGGCAACGAGAACGAGCGCCGCCAGGTGCGCCACGCCGCCGCAGCCTGGCAGGCACTGGTCGATGAATCGCTGGCGTTGTCGCAACAGGGCGACGTCAGTGACCGGATCGGCTTCCTGGAGCACCAGCTGCGCGAACTGGACCGCGAGGACCTGGAACCGGAATCGATTGCCGCGCTTGGCGCCAGCCACCGTCGCCAGGCCCACGCCAGCGCCCTGCTGAGCGCCTGCCAGGCGGCCAGCAACCAGCTCAACGGTGAAGACGGCAGCTCCGCGCTGGACCTGCTGCAGCAAGTGCGCCACGAGCTGTCGCGGCTGGTCGAGCACGACCCGCGCCTGGGCGAGGTGGACGGCCTGATCGAGAACGCCTCGATCCAGCTGCACGAAGCCCTGTCGCTGCTGGACCGGGTGCATGACGACCTCGACGCCGACCCGGAACAGTTCGAGGAGAACGAGCGCCGCCTCGGCCGCCTGCACGACCTAGCCCGCAAGCACCGCGTGCCGATGGACGAGCTGGGCGCGCAACGTGAGCGCATGCATGCCGAAGTGGAGCAACTGCGCGGTGCCGATGAGCGCCTGCAGCGCCTGGCCGGCGAGATCGACAAGGCCGCCGCCGCCTGGCGCGTACAGGCTGAAGTGCTGACCGCCAGCCGCCGCAGCGCCGCTGCCGAACTGTCGGCCACCACCACCGGCATCATCGCCGAGCTCGGCATGGGCGGCGGCCAGTTCCTGATCGAACTGGAGCCACAGGACAGCGGCAAGCCCGACCCGCAGGGTGCCGAGCGCGTCGAGTTCCTGGTGGCGGCCAACGCCGGCCAACCGCCGCGCGCCCTGCGCAAGGTGGCCTCGGGCGGTGAACTGTCACGTATTTCGCTGGCCATCGAAGTGGCCGCGCTGGACCTGGATGCGGTGCCGACCATGGTGTTTGACGAGGTCGACTCCGGCATCGGCGGCGCGGTGGCTGACATCGTCGGCCAGAAGCTGCGCGCGCTCGGCGAGAAGCGCCAGGTACTGTGCGTGACCCACCTACCGCAGGTCGCCTCCAAGGGCCACGCCCATTACCGGGTCAGCAAGGCCCCGGTGGAAGGCATGACCCAGAGCGCAGTGGAAAAGCTGGACAACAAGGCGCGCGAAGAAGAGCTGGCGCGCATGCTCGGCGGCGTGGAAGTGAGCAAGGAAGCGCGCGCCGCCGCCCGCAAGCTGCTGCAGGCCTGAGGCCTGTTCACGGTTATCCACGCATGGCGTGGATCTACAACCCACCCGCACGGTAGTGCCGGCCGCTGGCCGGCAACCCAACACCGGTGGACGATGATCGTGAGGTTGCCGGCCAGCGGCCGGCACTACCCGTATCACCCCAACGGCCGCGCCAGATCCACGTTCTCCACCAGGAAATCGAGGAACGCGCGCACCCGCAGCGGCAGGTAACCGCCCTGCCCGAGGAACACCGCGTGCACCTCTTCCAGGTCACCGGGATTGGCCTCTTCCAGCACCGGCAGCAAGCGCCCGGCAGCAATGTCCTCCTGCACCTGGAATGCCGCCAGCCGCGCCATGCCCAGCCCGCCCAGCACCAGCTGGCGCAGCGCATCGCCGTTGCTGGCGCGGGCATTGCCACTGGGCAGCAGCATCCGCTCGCGCCCCTCCTGCAGCAACGGCCACCCCTGCATCGCACGGGCATGGCCTATGTCCAGCCGGTTGTGCGACTGCAGCTCCTCGGCAGTGCGTGGCAGCCCGTGCCGCTGCGCGTAGGCCGGTGCAGCCACGATCATCATCCGCGTCGCGCCCAGCCGTCGCGCCACCAGACTGGAGCTCTTCAGCGGCCCGGCCCGCACTGCCACATCGGTGCGCTGCTCCAGCAGGTCGATCACCTCGTCGTTGAGGGTCAGGTCCACGCCCACCTGCGGGTTACGCTCAAGAAACGCCGGCAGCAGCGGCAACATGAAATGGCGGCCAAACGGCACGTTGGAGTTGACCCGTAGCCGCCCGCGCGGCTCGGCATGGGCGCTGGCACAACGCTCGGCCTCGTCCAGGTCGGCCAGCACGCGCAGGCCACGCTCGTAGAACGCGCAGCCTTCCGGGGTCAGCTGCAGCTGGCGGGTGGAGCGTTGCAGCAGGCGCGTGCCCAGCCGTTGCTCCAGCCGCGCCACCAGCTTGCTGACCGCCGACGGCGTCATGTCCAGCGTGCGGGCCGCAGCGGAAAAGCCACCGGTCTCGATCACCCGCACGAACACTTCCAGTTCGCCGGATCGGTTGATGTCGGGTCGCGCCATGGCGATGAATCCAGTTCACAGATGATTGTCCGTGCGCAGTCTAGTTCACAGATAAGCACGGAATCACCATGGCGGTCCCTCCACTCGGGACTGCCCGATGAACCGCTTGAGCCAGCTCACCACCACCGCCCTGCTCGCCGTGTCCGGCGCCGCCAGTGCCGCATCCGCCCCGCACTGGGTCGCCAGCTGGCAGGCCAGCCCGCAGCCGGTCTGGAACGCGGATTTCCTGTTCCCGACCCTGGTCCCGGCCACGCTGCAGGACCAGACCTTCCGCCAGACGGTGCGTGTCAGCCTGGGCGGCCCGCGGCTGCGGGTGCGGCTGAGCAATGCCTACGGCACCCGGCCGCTGCGGATCGGGGCGGCCAGCGTGGCCGCACGCGCGGGCGCCATCCCGCAACCGCTCAGCTTCGGCGGCCAGCCCGGGGTGTTGATCGGGCCCGGTCAGGAACAGCTGAGCGATCCGCTCCCGCTGGCCACGGATGACCGCCAGGCATTGCAGGTCAGCGTCTTTGTGCCGGGGCCGGCAACCGTTCAGACGTTCCATTGGGAAGGCCGCCAGACCAGCTGGATCGCCCCTGGCGACCAGAGCCGGGCCCAGGCCCTGAGCGCAGCCAGCAGCACCACCGCCCGCCTGCTGCTGACCGGAATTGACGTCGAGGCCGACACCGACGCGCGCAGCGTGGTGGTGATCGGGGATTCGATCACCGACGGTGCCACCGCCAGCCTCGACCAGGACCAGCGCTGGACCGATCATCTGGCCGCGCTCCTGGCAGCGCGGGGCATAGCCGTGGTGAACGCCGGCATTTCCGGGGGGCGGCTGCTGCGCGACGGCATGGGTGAATCCGCCCTGGTCCGCTTCCGGCGCGACGCGCTGGACCAGCCTGCGGTATCCAGTGTGATCGTGCTGATCGGCATCAATGACATCAGCTGGCCAGGTACCGCATTCGCCCGCAACCAGGCCCGGCCCACGCTGAGCGAGCTGCAGGCGGGGTATCGCGCGCTGGCAGAACAGGCCCGCCGCCGAGGTGTGCGGATCGTGGGCGCTACCTTGCCACCGTTCGCTGGCGCCCTGCCCGGCACGCCGCTGGACGACTACTACCAACCGGACAAGGACACCCTGCGCCGCCAGCTCAATGCCTGGCTGCGCACGGACAGCCCGTTCGACGCGGTGATCGACTTGGACGCGGCGCTGCGCGACCCGGCCGATCCCTCACGGATGGCCGTGGCCTACGACTCCGGCGACCACCTCCACCCGGGTGATGCCGGCAACCGGGCCATGGCTGAGGCGGTGGACCTGGAGATCCTGCTGGGCCGCAAAGGGTCGGATCCCTTACCTGAACGGAAAGGGCTCTGACCCCATCAACGAAAAACCCCGGGCAGGCCCGGGGTTTCGTCGCATCCAGCTGGCCGGAACGGATTACTTGCGCTTCTTGCGCACGTACAGCACCAGCGAGTGCTCTTCCAGCTCGTAGCCATGGTCTGCGGCGATCTTGCGCTGCAGCTCCTCGATCTCGTGGCTTTCGAACTCGATGATCTTGCCACTGTCCACGTCGACCATGTGGTCGTGGTGGCCGCCACGGTCCAGTTCGTAGACCGCCTGGCCGCCCTCGAAATTGTGCTTGAGCACGAGGCCGGCGGCCTCGAACTGGGTCAGCACCCGGTACACCGTGGCCAGGCCGATCTCGTCGCCGTGCTCCAGCAGCTGGCGGTAGATGTCTTCGGCGGTCATGTGGTGCTGGGCATTGCGCTGCTCGAGCAGCGCCAGGATCCGCATCCGCGGATGGGTCACCTTCAGGCCGACTTTACGCAGGTCGTGGGTTTCCATAGGTCTCCGTTCATTGGCGATTTAGCGCCAGCTGCCTCGGATTGGGTCGCGGTGGCACGCCGGGAGTGTATCATCGGTTTGATTTCCCCAACCGCCAGTCCCGATGCGCAATCTCCTGTTGGTCGCCGCCGTCGCCCTGTCCACCACCGGGTGCGGCATCATCTACAAGCAACCCATCTATCAGGGCAACCTGATCCGGGAAGATGCCGTGGCCAAGCTGCAGGTCGGGCAGAGCAAGCAGCAGGTCACCGCGCTGCTGGGCACCCCGTCCATTCCCGACCCGTTCCACGCCCAGCGTTGGGACTACACCTCCAGCCAGCGCGTGAACCGCCTGGGTCGTACCGAAGTGAAGAACTTCGTGGTGTTCTTCGAGAATGACACCGTGACCCGCTGGGAAGGCGATTACTTCCCGGGCAACGACAAGGCCCTGGCCCAGCAGACCGTGCGCCAGTTCGGCCGCAACCTGCCGAAGGACAAGAAGAAGAAGGGCCGCTGAGCCCCCTGCCCGTCCGCAGGTACGGCTGCCGGAATCAACCGCCGAGTGCGCGACGCCGGCGGTTGTCCTTGGGGTCGGCCAGCAACGGGCGCAGCAACTCGATGCGATCACCTTCCAGCAGTGCCTGCTGCGGGCGAGCCAGCACACCATGAACGGCGACGGCGGGGCAATCGGCACTGCCTTCCAGCGCGGCGGCGGCAATGGCGTCGGCCACGGTCGCACCTTCTTCCAGCTGCAAGCGGCGCGACAGCACCCGCTGCGGCCAGGCCAGCACCACCTCGACCTCGATCATCGCTCAGCCCTCGTCGGCGACGCGGACGAAATCGTTGACCATGCGATCGGCCAGCCCTTGGAAGCCGATCGCCAGCGCCGGACCGAGCAGGCGCGAGCTGGGTTCGAACTCCAGGGTCAGGGTGACCTTGCAGGCATCCTCGGCCAGCGCATGGAATTCCCAGCGGCCGTGCAGCTGCTTGAACGGGCCATCGCGCAGCTGCATATCGATGCTGTGCGGTCGCCGCAGGGTGTTTTCGGTCTGGAACCAGGTGCTGAACGAGCCCAGGCCGAGGTCCAGGCGCGCCACCAGGCGGTCCTCGCCCTCCTCAACGATCTGGGCAGCAGAGCACCAGCGGAAACGGCGCGGATAGGCCTGGACGTCGTTGACCAGGTCGAACATGCGCGCGGCCGAATGTTCGACCAGGGCGCTGCGGCGGATAGTAGGCATGAATACAGGACGTTTCGGCAATCGACCGGGCGGGCCCGAATCGGAGACAATACGGAAATGAGCAAGAACAGCGGCAAGGATAAAGCAAAGAGCGCGACGGCCAACAAAACCATTGCGTTGAACAAGCGTGCCCGCCACGAATACCACATCGAAGAGCGCTTCGAGGCCGGCCTCGCCCTGCAGGGCTGGGAGGTCAAGTCGATCCGCGCAGGCCGTGGCAACATCATCGATGCCTACGCTTATGTGAAGCGCGGCGAGATCTACCTGATCGGTGCACAGATCACCCCGTTGATCCAGGCCTCCACCCACGTGGTGGCCAATGACCGGCGCGAGCGCAAGCTGCTGCTGCACCGGAACGAGATCGACAAGCTGATCGGCAAGGTCGAGCGCGATGGCTACACGATCGTGCCCACTGCGATGTACTGGAGCAAGAACAAGATCAAGCTCGAAGTCGCGCTGGCCAAGGGCAAGCAGACCCACGACAAGCGCGATGCCGCCAAGGACCGCGACTGGGCGATCGAGAAGCAGCGCGTGATGCGTCGCGGCAACCGCGACGCATGATCACTCCCATGGGCGCCATGGCGACTGCCAGCGCCGATGAAACGCGCACGTTGTGCGCGCGCCTGCTGGCCTTCAACCAGGCCCACGGCGGCGATGCGTTCGATGAGACCCCAGTCCGCCTGGCCTGGCATGACGAGCACGGCACGCTGCGCGGCGGCGTGCTGGCCGACGTCTGTGCCGGCTGGCTGCAGGTGCATGTGCTGTGGGTGGACCCGGAACTGCGCGGGCGAGGCATCGGCCAGCGCCTGCTGGCGGAAGCAGAAGCCGTTGCGCACCGCCATGGCGCCCGCAGCGTGATGCTGGATACCTTCGACTGGCAGGCCGAAGCCTTCTACCTGCGGCAGGGCTACACCGTGTATGGGCGACTGCCCGACTGCCCACCCGGTCACGAGCGGATCTACCTGCGCAAGACGTTGTCGGGGTCGTAGTCGTGTCGGCGCTGGAGTTGCCTGCCGGTCACCCCGCCAGCACGCCCTGCCCGCGCATGCGCGGTGCCAGCGCGGCGTGCATCACGGCCAGATGCATCACCACCGCCAGTTCGGGCGCATGCCGGTCATCGCCGGCGCGCCACCGCTGCGCCAGCTGGGCTGCGTCGGCCGGCAGCAGGGCCAGCAACTGAGCGTCATCCATCGAATCGGCCGCGCCCTGGAGCTGCTGCGCCATCTGCCGCGACTGCCACACATGCACGCCGATGCTGAGGCTGGCCAGCGACATCAGGACCACGGCCAGCCCGTGCTCGAACCACTGCGACAGCACTTCCGGCCCCCACAGCAGGGCCGCCAACACCGCCAGGCCCGGCAGGCGCCAGCCCAGCCAATGGATGCGACCGCGCTGCGACCAGTGCACCACCACCGCACTGGCGACCAGTGCTGCGGCCGCTGTGGCCGGCAGTTCGGTCAGGCAGGTGGCCGCCAGCAGCGCGCCCAGCACGGCCCAGACCCAGCCAGGGGGCAATGCCCGTCGCTGGTAGTCGGCCCCGACGGGTCCGACCAGCTGTCGCAGGCTGCGTTGTTGGCTTGCCTCGGTCACCCACAGTCTCCGTGTCTGTCCTGGCTCGGATGGTCGTCTTCAGTGTGTCGCAAATTCGTGCCAATGACGTTACCAATCCGCGATGACGGAGGCTCTACAACTTGTTGTGGATTGCGAAGGTGACTGTTCAGCTGTTTTGCCGTAGCATTGCCACTGTTGGGCAGGCACTGACCGTGGCGACACGAAACAGGCCTTGTACCTTGCAGAACTTGAAGAAACTGGGGGTGCATTGGTTTCGACGGGGGTTGTGAAGTCGCCTGGCGCATGCCGAGGGGGTAGCTTTCCTCGTAAATCCAGCTGCAAAACTCTAGTTGCCAACGACGACAACTACGCTCTGGCCGCTTAAGGCCTAAGCCTCGAAACCGCTTGTGTCCATGCTCGCGGTGTAGAGTCACTATCATGGAATCGCGCTGGACGGCTGCCTGTCAGTCCGGCACTAGAACACAACAGGCTGGTTCCCGGATGCGCTTTGCGCACCGTGCTGTTCGGGGACGAGATCCAACGGTGAGCTAAGCATGTAGTGCTGGGGATGGAGTGCCTTCGGACGGCGGTTCAATTCCGCCCACCTCCACCAACGAACGGTTCGTAAAGGACCGGAGAAGCCCGGAAACCCCCGCATCACAAGGGTTTCCGGGCTTTTTTATTGTCCGCAGCAGACCGGGGCAATCCGTTTCAATCCATGAGACGGTGGGGGTATATCAAGGGGTATCCGACCGCACCCACTGAAGCGATACCCCCAATGCCTCTGACCGACGCAGCCATCAGGCGCGCCAAGCCCAGCGACAAGCCGCAGAAGATCACCGACGGCGGCGGCCTGTACCTCTATCTCACCCCGACCGGTGCGCGCAGCTGGCGCTGGAAGTACCGCATCGCCGGCAAGGAGAAGCTGCTGTCGATCGGCCTGTACCCGGATGTCTCCTTGGCGCGCGCCCGCGAGGCCCGCGACGAAGCCCGCCGGCTGCTGGCCCGAGGCGTCGACCCCGGCGCGCAGAAGAAGGCTGCTGCCCTCGCCCACTCCGCCCTCGGCTCGGACAGCTTCGAGACCATCGCCAATGAGTGGCTGGCCGCGCGCCCCTGGGTGCCCAGCTATGCGGAGAAGGTCGAAGCCTGGATGAAGAACGACGTATTCCCCTGGATCGGGTCACGCTCTGTTGCGGGCCTCACCGCGCCCGACTTCCTCCGGGTGGCCCGACGCATCGAGGAACGCGGCGCGATCGAATCCGCGCATCGGATCATGCAGAACTGCGGCCAGATCATGCGCTACGCCGTCGCCACTGGCCGCGCCGAGCGAAACCCGGTTGCCGACCTGAAAGGAGCGCTCGCGCCGCCTAAGGAAGCCCACCACGCAGCGATTACTGACCCGGTGCAGCTGGGTGGCCTGCTGCGTTCCATCGAGGCATACAGCGGATCTGCCATCACCCGCGCGGCGCTGCGACTGGCGCCCCTGGTGTTCCTGCGTCCTGGAGAACTGCGGCATGCGGAATGGGAGGACTTCGACCTCGACGCGGCCGTCTGGACCATCCCTGCCAGCAAGATGAAGATGCGTGCCGCACATTTGGTGCCACTGTCCAGGCAGGCGCTGCAGATCCTGGAGGACATCAAGCCGATCACCGGCCGGCACAAGTGGGTGTTCTCTGGCGCCCGCGATTCCAAACGCCCGATGTCAGAGAACGCCGTTACCGCAGCGCTGCGCAACATGGGTTACGACCGCACGATGATGACCGGCCACGGGTTCCGCGCGACGGCTCGCACCATTCTGGACGAGGTCCTGCACTTCCGCCCGGACATCATCGAGCACCAGCTTGCTCACGCGGTGAAGGATCCCAACGGCCGGGCCTACAACCGCACATCTCACCTGCAGGAGCGCGTGCGGATGATGCAGGTCTGGGCGGATTACCTCGATGGTCTGCGCGACGGCAACGTGGTGAAGCTGCGGGCAGGATGAGGCCTACACGCCGCGCCGCATCTGCTGCAGCCCCGCCCTTACCCACGCCTTGGTGCGGACGTCCCTCGCGCGGGGTTTCGTCTCTGCCGGCGGCTTGCGCGGTTCGAGCGCCGCCTTGATCCGCTCGACCTCCTTCGCACCAGCCTCGGCCAAGCGCCGGGCCTGTTGTTGCTGCTCACGGGTTGGCGGAAGGCCGGGCAGCGGGGGCTCGGGCTGGATCGGGGTGCTGTCGGTCAGCCGGGCAACCGCCTGGCGCAGGGGAAGATCGGGATAGAGCCTGGCCGCACACCAGCGCTCGGCGTACCGCTTCGCCTGCCGGACGTTGGCCGCGCGCACTTCCTTCACCTGCCACATCTTCTGGCCTTCCATCCATAGCCTGACCCCGGGGCCACCGTCGGGCGTGACGCTGGCCGTCTCGCGACCGTTGTACCAAAGCGCCCAGCGCTCGCCGGTCTGGACCCAGCCAGAGGGGATCGGGGCGGTGCGGAAGCCGTGGGAAGAACGCATGGCCGGAAGGATACGGCTGGCAGTCGCAAAGGTTGCGACAAGGGATCGTTCACCGGCTGAACCGTTCGGGATCACGCCCCGGCCACGGCCGACAGGGCTACCCTCCGGCCATGTGCGGCCGATTCGTCCAGCTCCCAGTTGTCGACTTCGGCCAGCCGGGGCTGGCTGACCTTGCCCCCGGCCTGGCCGAGATCCAGCCGAGCTACAACCTCGCCCCGACGCAGCGCGCCTCGGTGATTCTGGACCGGGGCGAAGGCCGGCAGGTGACCCGGCTCGCATGGGGCCTGCTGCCCTTCTGGGCCAAGGCCAAAAGCCTGCAGGGCTCGACCATCAACGCCCGGATCGAGACGGTGGCCACCAAGCCAGCCTTCCGGTCGGCCTTCAAAAAGCGCCGCTGCGTCATCCCAATGGCCGGCTACTACGAGTGGTCGGTGAGCCCCGAGGACGGAAAGAAGGACCCGTGGTTCATTCACGCCACCGGACCGCTGCTGGCCGCTGGCCTGTGGGAGGACACCAGCCCGCTGCTGCCCGACGGCAACCTGGGCACCTTCACCATCATCACCGGCGACAGCAGCGGCGTCTCGGCCGACATCCACGACCGCATGCCGGTGTGGCTGCAGGCCGGCCAGATCGATGAGTGGATGGCCGTCAGCCCCGACGACGCCATGGCCATGCTGCTGGCCAGCGAGCCGCCGGCGATGGAGGCGTATCGCGTCAGCCGCGCGGTGAACACGCCTCGCAACAACCGCGAGGATCTGCTGCAGCAGGTCGCCTAGCAATCAGGGGTATACAGCGCCCTCTCCAGAGCTGGCCGTGCCGTCCCTGATGGTCGGTAGCATCGGCCACGGCACGTCGGGGAATCCTGGAAGGCTAGGTAGATCCCGCAGGGCCTGCCGGTAGGTCTGATAGGCGGCCTTCTCCAGCGCCGTCAGAGGCGCATCTGGCATTTGCGTCCAGTCGGTGGCGCGCAGGCGCTGACCGCGTTCGGCCTTCATCTGCTCTCCGCGCATGCTGGTCGCCAACGCTGCGGGAACTTCCGCCACTATGGTTTCCCCCGCCTGCAGCGCCATCCCCTCGGAAATTGCCCTGAGACTATTGCTCGTAATCGCGTACATGCTCATCTCTCCAGCACATAACCGAGGACTTGGATGTAGACCCCCGATGGCGAGGGGGCGCCTCCGCACCAGTAGGAGACAGACTGGTTCGCATTGACCACGAAATCAATGAAGGCATCGGCACCGGTGCCGAAATTCATCACGTAGTTCGGGAAAACGGCTGAGGAGTTGTTCATCCGGCTGGATGTGGCAGTGGACCCGTTCGTATGTCTGAGCATCCCAACCCTTGCGGTCGGGGGAACCACTGCCGTGAGGGAGACTGTGGTCTCAGTCGTAGAGCTGCCATTTGACAACACGGTGAACGGCGCCTGGTTCAGAAACCCCTGATAGATGATTCGGCCACCTTCCTGCTGAAAGTTCAGGATCGCACCGGAAGCGTCCGTCCGGAAGCTCCCGATGTACCGCCGCGAGGTGTCGCCGGTCTTGGTGCGGGCGGTGCCGTTGTAGGGAGCTGCCGGGACCGTCGTAGATACTTCTACATCTGTCGTCCCGGCGTTGTCATAGACGTAGTTGTGATACCACGTGTTGGCGGCGAGCGTCGGTGTCTTCGTGACGGCCGCAGCCAGTGCCAGCGCGCGCCCCAGCGACGGGATGTATGCCGAGCCGCTGGTAAAACGGATCTGCGTGCCCGATACCCACTCCATCTTCAGTCCATCGATGTAGCCGGTAGGGATCGGCTGGCCGCTCATCGGCGTGACCAGGCCGGCGTCATCCTTGTACGACGGGATGCCTGTGTCGCTGACGAACAGCGTCACCTTGTTGGTGGCAGGAGTGGGAATCAGCGACGCGAGCCGCTTAAACATGGTCAGCATTACGAAACCTCCACCAGCGCGCCGTCCAGAGCGATGCTGGACCCGTCGCCGAGGTTGATGGGGAGAGTGAACAGCGCCTGCTGATTCAGCGGCACCAGGAACGATTGCCCGTCTGGGATGTTGTAGGGCACGAAGCCCCCACCTGAAGCAGTCACGACGGTCCATCCGCCGCTCTGGCGGGCGTACTGTTGGCCGTCCGTCGGCGCCTCGGGGAAATACTTGTTGGTGCTGCCTGCGGGGAGGTCATCCGTGGTGGCCGACTGTGTGCCCGACACCCTGCCCTTTGTGTCCCGGGTGATCTTGACCAGCGCGGCACCTACGCCCGAGTTGGCGAGGTCGGCCAGCGAGATCGTCGGCAGACCAGCTGCGGCATCCCCGTTGGCCACGCCAATCTGGCTGGCGGTCCCCGTGATTGTGGCCGGCCGTGTTCCGGTCACCCTGCCCTTTCCGTCGCGCGTGACCGCCAGGAGCGTGCCAGTACCCGAGTTCGCGACGTCCTCCAGCCCGATCGTCGGGTTCCCTGCATCGCCGTCAGGGTTGGCGATGTCGATGCCGGTACCTTCCTGCAGCGTCCGCAGCGCCCAATCGCCGTTGCTCTGCCTCGCGGCGAAGCCGGCACCGATCAGCGCGGCCAGCTTCTGGATGTTGGACGGGACTTCGCGGATCAGCTTCCAGATGGTCGAGGCGATGCTGCTCGGGCCGCCGCTGCTGCCGCCGGTGGGGTTAATCACCTGCGCCGCGGTCAGGATCTGGCCGTCTGGCCCCCGAAGATTCACGCCCACCTGGGCGCCGTTGGTTGCGTCGGGGTCGACGTCAACGAAGCCGCGGGGATTCTGGTGCAGCGGTACGCGCTTCTTGCCCATTACCGCCCCAGCGCGCGGATCTCGCCCATGCGGGTGTTGCAGTCCTGCAAGGCGACCAGGTTGGCGTTGTACGCGCTGACCACCGCCTCGATTGTGCGCGATGCTGCCCGGGTTGCCGGGCACGGCTGCGTCAGCCGGTCATCGACCGGGACCAGCTTCTCCACGGTCACATGGACCTTCTCGGGCAGCTTTGGCCGCTCGGGCTGGTGCGCGCAGCCGGTCAGCAGCATGGCGGCGATCAGAGCAAGGGAATGGAATCGCAAAGCTGCATCTCCAGTTGGGACCGGCATGCCGGCGTGGTCTTGGCGGCCTGCAGCGCCTTCTCGGCGGCGGTGGCCCGGCGCTGCCCCTCGGCCGCTACCGCTTCAGCCCGGCTGGCTGCTGCAGCGGATGCCTTCCGCGCAACCTCGGCGGCATCGATCGATGCCTGGGTCTGCCGGTTGACCTCCTGCAGCAGCTGGCCGGCGGCATTGGCTGCGCGCAGGTTCTCGGCCGCCTCCGCGCGCGCGCCGTCGAGCTGGCGCTGCACCGCACTGATCTGCTCCCGGTCGGCCGCAGCCTGGCGATCCTCGCCGCGCTGGCAGCCGGCCACATACAGGCCACCGGCCAGCAGGCACCACAGGCCAAGGCGGATCAGCTTCGCGTAGGGCGCCAGCGGGTCAGGGATCAGCACGGCGGCCGCTCCTCGGTTTCTGCTTGAAGCTGGTGGCCACCGGGACCAGGAAGGCGCCGCCGACGGCCAGGCCGCCCAGCAAGATCAGACCCCACTCGGGAAACAGATTCTGTGCGCGCTCCGGCATCAGCGCGTAGGCGCCAAGGGCAGCAGCCGCAGCCGCCGCAACAGTGGCCAGCCAAGTGCTGGCCCGACCGGCAACCCCTCGCCAGTTGAATCGGTCCTTCACTTCAGCCCCCTGAGCTGCTTCAGCTCCTTGATGTCCTGCTTGTTCTGCTCGACCTGCACGGCCTGCTTGGCCAGTTCGAGCTTCAACGCCGGCACGTCGGCCAGCTGCGTGTTGAAGGTCTGCAGCTGCTGCTGCACCGTCGCCATCTGCTGGTTCGTGACCTGCTGCTGCGTCAGCACGGCCTGCATGGAGCTGATCAGCCAGTAGCCGCCGGCGATCATGAAGCTGGCGAAAGCGCCAACGATCCATTTCTCGACCGGGCCGAGTGAAATGCGGGTGCGGCCGTCCTGGCTCGGCTGGGCTTCCATGCTCATGCGCTCCCGCCCACTTTGCCGCCGGCCTTCTGGTACACCGAGCGCAGCTTCTCCAGGCTCTGTTCGTGCTGGCCATAGCCGGCACCCGGCAGGCTGGCCCATTCCTTCGAGCAAAGCGCCACTGCCTTGTCGAACTGGCCGGCCTTTACTGCGTCAAGCGCCCGGCGTCCCCGGATCAGCTCGATGCACGCCTTGTCCTGGCTCAGCGGGCCGAAGTCGGGCAGCCGGAGCTGGCGATGCAGGTTGCCCCAGGTGCGGGACAGGAACTGGTACCGGCCGGCCGCGGTGGACGCCAGCTTCGCGCTCAATCGGACCAGCTTGGCCGGGTGCTTGCTGAGGTCGGTGAACAGGCCCCCACCCGAATGCCTCCTGCTGCCGCTGCAGCTGTGGCGCGTCAATGCGCGACATCAGGCCCGCAGTCGTGGCAGCGGCGTTGTCCGCGCCGGCGCGCGCGGCGCCGGCATCAGCCTGGAAGGTCGCGCCGCCGATCGGGCTGTTCAAGCCAGACAGGGCCTGCCTCTGGCCGCGCTGCAGCTGCTGCATGTACTGCCCCAGCCGCTGGGCTCGGTCATCGGCTGCCGTGCTGGTCTCCAGCTGCGCGATCTCGTCGTTGACGCGGCGGTCATGCGGTCCAAGGCTCGCAACCGGAATGCCCGGTTGGCGATAGGAATGTTGACCGTCTCCTCCTTAAACCGCGCCCGCGACTCGTGGAACAGGGTCACCCACTTGGCGCCAAGATCACGCCCGGCGAACTTCGTGGGGTCGTGGGTCTCGGCCTGCTGCCGGCTGATCTCCACGCCGTATTGGGCCTTGACGGCCTCGACCACCTGCGAAGGCGTATCGAAGCAGGCCAGAGACTGGACGATGAAGGCTTTGATGTCGGAACTCAGCGCTGCCATTGCGGCTCACCTGTCATAAGGGGTCGCAGATCAGGAGGCGCGCTGGAGGCACGTCCCACAGGCGTGAGCCACGTCAGCCACAGCCACTTCTGGAGCGCTGCTGGCGGCTTTCACCATCTGCTGTACTTGGGCGCTCGGGCCATACCGGCGGACGACGCCCACGAACTCCTCAACGTCGTGGCCGCGCATCTCCAGCGCTGGCAGGCCGTCCTTGCCGAACTTGGGCGCCCCGAACGAATCCTTGGCCTGGGCGATGTGGTACAGCTCGTGTTCGATCAGGGCGCAGAACTCGGCGTCGCTGCACTGGCTGCAGTAGTCGGCCGCCAAGGTGATGACGAACGACGGCACCCGGCCGAACCAGTCGACCATCTGCCGCTCCATCCGGCCCCGCTTCCATCCGCCGGCCATGAACATGACCTGCTCGGCCTGGCCGATGACCGCCCGCCCCTGCTTGGTGAACGTGGTCTCCGCCCACAGCACCCCGATGTCAGCGTCCTGCAGGTGGTAGTGGTCTGGGTTGGTCAGCGCGCCATCCTCGGACAGGATCGCCGTAGACCATACGTTCATGGAGGCCGCGCTAAAAGCCGCCCTCGCCGCCCGCCAGCCGGACACCGCCCATGCGGCTTACCACACAGGCAAGGCAATCGGTCGTCGTGAGGCCGAACTTGAAGCCGCCGCCCGCCAGCCGGTGGAGTTTGAACGCGCAATCCCTACCCGCCGCCGTGAGTCAGCTGTGGAACTGCTGCTGCAACTCGGCTTCGTCTGGAACAATCAGCGGTGGGAAGACCGACGCCAGCCGGTGGGGGTGCCGGCGGCGTGGATGCACACTCACAAAGCTACAGGCCGGGTTGAATTCGGCTTATCGCCCATGTACGACTGCGACTTCAACGCAGTGCAGTGGGATTCGGTGGCGCTCTACGCAGCCCCCGCGCTGGCCGTGGACCTGGGGCAGTTCCGGGCGCTCGCCGAGCTTGGCGAGGAGTTTGCGTTCAGTGCCGAGAAGCAGCCGCAGTCCCGTGTGATCTATGCACAGGCACGCCGCCTGCTGGCCCTGATCGACAGCCAGGCGGTGGGCAAATGAGCGCATCCCCAGCTCCGTGCTGTGCAAGGCCCTCATGGCGAGATCTCAGCCAAGGCATCGGAGAAAGGCGCAACTGGTACTGCCCGAGATGCAACGCGCATTACTACGACGGCAGACTGTGGAGCGCAGATGAATGGTCTCGGTGGGTCGAGTCAGCTGCAGATGACCAGCCGGCTGCCTGTCGCCGATGCTCCAATGCCGAGGCCACTGGAGATCACTACGACGGATTCTGGTGCGGCGTGGCGCAGCCCAATGGCACGCGGAGACTTGTTCTCGGCCATCAGCAGTGCACCGCCTATGTTCGCGGAGGACAGCCCCATGGCTGACCAGCTGCTCACCGCTGCAATGGTCCACGTGTTTGCCCTGGCCGGGTTCGTTGCAGGCAGCGCCACCCTGTGGGCGATCAGCCGCGCATGCCGCGCCGCGCGCAATGGGCTGCGCTGGTGCTGGCGGAGGTGCGCTCATGGCTGACCAGCTTTTCCCCCGCGAACCGCGCCGCATGAAGCAGCCGGCCAAGGACGTGCTGCGCGAGCAGCTGGCGGTCGCGGCCGATGAAGTGATCCGCCTGCGCACTGAGAACCTGGCGCTGCGCGACGCCGCACAACAGGCCACCGAGCAGCTGCGCGCTGCGCTGGCCACGAACTGAAGGAGGACAACATGGCTACCGAGCCGCTCGTTTTCATCAAGATGCCCGAGGTCAAGCGCCGCACGGGCCTGGGCAAGACCACGATCTATGACCGGATCAGCGCCGGCACCTTCCCGGCGCCTGTGCCGCTGGGGGGCAACGCGGTAGGCTGGATCGAGGCTGAGGTGGACGCTTGGCAGGCCGCCCGGGTTGCCGAGCGGGATGGAATTGAACCCGCAAAGGCTGCATAGAGTGGGGGTATTGCTGGGGGTATAGGTTTCCGACACCAGCACCAACCACCTTCACCATCAACAACTTACGATCACATTGCGGTAGGGCCCACCTCCACCATCTGTAAGGCCTGTCGAGGCCGCAAGAAGCCGGATCTCCCGTCAACTGGGGTTCCGGCTTTTTTGTGCCTGCACGTCGCGCAGGAGGTGTGGCGCATAATCGGGATGACACCTCCAACACAGCAGTCCCTCCATCCGCGACCGCCAGAAGGATCTGCCATGAAAGCCCCCCTCGCGATGTCCCTGCTCCTCACCGCGCTCGCCGCAGCCCCAGCCACGCACGCCGCAGCCCCGGCCATCGCGCCGCCCGGCATCGCCACGCTGGAGGCGCTGCTGGCCTGCAAGGCAGGCTCGGATTTCAGTGCGGCCGACGCCATCGATGCGCTGCAGGCGGCCGGCCTGGCCAAGAAGCCGGGCGGCACGTTCGAGCCGGAGGACAAGCCGGTCGCGCTGTTTGGCGGCACGGTCAGCAGTGCCGATGTGAATGTGGCCGAAGGCGAGAAAGGCCTCTTCGTGTACTTGAACGGCGTCGATCCCAAGCGCCTGGCCAGGGCCTGGTCGGTGACCGAGGTCAACGAGCATGCCAATACCGAGGAACCTTCCTACGTGAAGCGCATCGACAAGCGCCACACCCTGCACGTGATCGCGGGTGACGACTACGAGGGCTATTCGGCTGCGGTGAAGTGCCAGATCAGCCGCTGATGGCGTAGCCGACGCTACAGCCAGCGTGGCACGCGATGACGGTACTGCGCGTACGCCTCGGGAAAGCGGACCATCAGTGCCCGCTCCTCCGGCAGGATCTGCAGCCAAGTGATGTACGCCAGGAACAGCGGCACCACCAGCAGCGCGATCAGGTTCTGCAGGTACACCATGGCACCAAACAGGACCAGCGCCTGGCCGAGATACATCGGGTTTCGGGTGCGGCGATAGATTCCGCTGGTAACCAGCGCGCTCGACGCCGAAGGTCGCAGAGGATTGACGGTGGTACCGGCGCGTCGGAAAGAGATCTTGGGCAGCAAGTTGAGCACGACACCCAGCGTCACCGTCACCCCTGCCAGCAGAACCGGCACCGGCACCCGAAGGTGCAAACCCGGCCACAGCCAGCGTGCTGCAAAGCCCATAGCGGCGAACAGCAGCATTACCACGGGCGGGGGAATACGGGTTTCCAGCCAGACCATCGCGATCACCGTGTCCTTTCCATTGGCCGCAGTGTCACACGGGAATGGCTGAATCACCCAAGGCGGCCAGGCCCAAACCGACCGTCCGGTCTATTCCGCTTTGACAGGCCCACCGCTAGAGTGGCGCCACCGCGCAGGAGGATCGCATGGCTACCACGGGCTTGGGCTTCATCGGCCGCACGACCCTCATCATCACCGTGCTGCTCACCCTGGGCGGCTGCGCGACGCTGCGCCAGTTCGGGCCGTCGGTGCAGGTTGCCTCGGTCACGCCCGGCCAGTACATCGCGCTCAAGCGCGGTGACATCCTGACCTCCGGCAAGCTCAGCGCGGCGACCATTGAGACCCTGCGCGTGGCCGGGCTCGATGAGGGCGTCTGTGCCAAGCCCGGCCTGCCCTGCATCGAGGCCATGGAAAGCAGCATCGTGGTGCGCGAGGAAGACAAGCGCTCCAGCCTGGCCGAGTTGTGGCTGCAGTATGCGATGACCCTGCCGGCGCCAAAGCGCGAGTACTCGGCATCCGGCCGCGCCAAGACCGCAGTCACCGAGCTGGATGCCGACTTCCAGCCACGCCTCGATGCGTGGATGCAGGTCGCGCGCCAGGCCTATGCCTATCTGTTCTTCACCGAGCGCACCGCCAACCAGCGTGGTTTCGAAGACCGCCAGACCCAGGTGCGCGACTACTACAACCTGGCGGTGCAGGAAGCCTCGGTGCAGCTGTACAACGCGTATGCCACCGGGCGCGTGCACGGCCAGGCCAGCCATTTCCAGCTGGGCCGCTGGACCTTCGTGCTGGCCCCTTCAGACCAAGCATCGGCGCTGGACCAGCGTACCCCCAGCGAGCTGGTACCCGCCGCCTCGCTGTCGTTCACCGGTACGCTGCGCAGCGTGCATCGCCGCGATGGCTTCGGTGCCGAGCTGGTGGCGGTGATGGATGACCCGGCCGGCAGCACGGCCACCACGCTTCGGGCAGCGGCGCAGGCAACGCAGGCCAGCACTTCGGCCACGCAGAGCTGGAGCGAGATGCCCTCGCCATCGATGACGGTGCTGCTGCGCTTCTCGGGGAACAACCTGTGGGAGGTGCTGCACGATGACGAGCCGGAGCTGGAGATCCACGATCCCTACCAGGTTTCGGAAGTGACCCTGCACGGCCAGCAGGTGCCACTGGCGGCCAACTTCACTGCCGGCTATGCGCTGTGGCTGGCCCGCTCCAACTTCAGCCGACAGTCGTTGCGCACGCTGTTCGGTGGCAAGGGCGGCATCGACACGCCGCATCTGTACATGATGCAGCCCTACGACCCGAACCGCCGCGTGCTGCTGATGATCCATGGCCTGGCCAGCAGTCCGGAAGCCTGGGTCAACGTGGCCAACGAACTGCTGCGCGACGACGAGATCCGCCGGGAGTTCCAGGTCTGGCAGTTCTATTACCCGACCAACATGCCCATCGCGATGAGCCACGATGCGATGCGCCACACGCTGGCTGAAGCGTTCAAGCACTTCGACCCCAGCGGCAAGGCGCAGGCCTCGCATGACATGGTGCTGGTGGGGCACAGCATGGGCGGGGTGATCGCACGGTTGATGATCTCCTCCTCCGGCGACCACCTGGTCGACACCCTGCTGGCCACCGCGCAGATGACGCCCGCCCAGCGCGAACTGCTGCGCACCAAAGGCGCACCGGTGCTGACCTTCCTGCCAGAACCGGAAGTGTCCCGCGTGGTGTTCATCGCCACGCCGCATCGCGGTACCGACGTGGCGGGCACCCGCCTCGGCCGGTGGATCGGCCGACTGGTGCGGTTGCCACTGACCGTGCTGGAAGACGTCGCCACCATCGCCAACGACGGCCAGATCGACCGCAATGACGGCAAGCACGGCTACCAGATGAACAGCATCCAGAACCTGGACAAGGACGACCCGTTCGTCCGCGCCGTGGCTGACCTGCCGATGTCACCGAAGGTGCACTACCACTCGATCATCGCCCGCGCCAAGGCCGATGGCCCACTTGAGAAGACCGATGACGGGCTGGTGCCCTACTGGAGTTCGCACCTGCCGCACGCGGATTCGGAGAAGGTGATCGTGTCCGGACACAGCGTGCAGGAAGCTACGCCGGCCATCGTCGAGCTGCGGCGGATCCTGCATGAGGACATGCAGGCACACGGGCGAACGGGAAAGTAAGCCGCCGTCCCGACAGATCAGGCACCGGCCGTACGCCGCGAGAACGTGCCATGCAGCGCCGCCGGAATCGCAAAGCCCTCCATGCGCACCTCGGGCCGATAGTCGGCGCTGGGGGTGAAGCGGAACTCGCGTGCCAGCAGCGCGCACAGCAATACCAGCTGTGCATTGCCGACCGCCGATCCCACGCAGGAACGCGTGGGGAAGCCATAAGGCACATAGATGCCGGCGGTACGCTTGCGCCGTTCGGGCAACCAGCGATCGGGATCGAACTGCAGCGGGTCATCCCAGTACTTCGCCGAGCGGTGCTGGATGAACGAGCTCAGCTCGAAGACCGTACCTTCGACGATGGCCTGCCCTTCCACCTGCAGATCGCAGGCAGCCACCCGGCGGTTGTTGAAGGGCGTGGAGTACAGCCGCATCACTTCCTTCAGGAAGCGCATCGTGCAGGGAATCCTGGCCATCGGCAGCGCGTGGATCTCCGCCTCCGAGAGCGGCGCGAATTCCTCCTCGATGCGCTGGCGCCAGTGTGGATGCATCTGCATCGCCAGCAGCAGGCAGGCGGCCATCATGCCGGGCACGCCGGAAATGGCGATCAGCTGCACGGTGACCAGGTAGGTGACCTTGTCCAGGCCGATGCGCTCTCGCAGGCTCAGCAATGACTGCGCGTAATCCAGCGCCGAACGTCCGCTGCGGACACGGTGCTTGAGTTCCGCGGCAATCGCCCGTGATTCGGCACGGCCGATGAGGAAGTTGCGCAGCAGGTGGCGCCGATGGATGACCTGCTCGACCTGGGTGGTGTAGCGCAGATGCAGGGCGCGTTCGATGGCTGCGGTGCCGCGGGCATCGAGCCCGTCGATCACCAGCGGGATCAAGGGATGGGCCATCACTTTCCACACCGCCGGCGTGGCATCCAGCGCATGGCCGCACACCCCATCCAGAGCTTGCCTCATGCGCGACTGCAGTGCCTCCAGGGTCTGTGCTCCGGTGAGCTCAGCACTACGGGTGGCGATCAGGCTGCGCACGTCGGTCCAGCGCACGCGCTCGTGACGGCGGAACAGGTCGGCCAGCGACTCGACGACGTACAGCTGCTCGGAATTTTCCTTGTCGACCTTGCCGGCAAGCTCCGGGCAGAACACCCCGATTCCACCGGTTTCCAGCTTCAGCACAGGCCCTTCGCGCTCCACGCGCGCAGCCAGGCGCTCGGCAGCAATGGCGCTGCCTTCATTCGACATCCCTTGCATGCAGTGCGTCTCCGGCAGGAAGGGACTCGAAAGACGAGTCCCTTCGTCTTGCTACCGCTCAATCGCGGGTTTGGCTGGCAGGATCAGAATTCGACCCACAGCGGCCAGGTATTCCACACGCTGCTCTTTTCGTTCGGATGAATATTCAGAGTGACGCGCAATGCTCGGGCGAATCTTTTCATTTTCATTCCTTTGCTTGCTGTGTGGTTATGCCGGGATTATCCCGGCACTAGCTAGATAACACGACATAATCCCACTGTCCAACCGGCCGGGTGGCGCGCTGCAGCATCCGGGTTGCGGCCGATTGAGGGGAATCCCTCATCGCGCCTGCGCACGCAGCCTCCTATGCTGGGCTCACTTTCCCCCAACGGAGGTCTGCATGAACACGCAAGAGCCCAGCCGCCAGCCCAGCCCCGATCCGGCCGAGCGCGATGCCTTCTTCCCGTCGCCGTATTCGCTGTCGCAGTTCACCTCGCCCAAGAGCGACCTGTCCGGCGCCGACTATCCGGATGCGCGGCGCGATGGCCGCTGGAAGGTGCTGATGATCGCCGCCGACGAGCGCTATCTGCCGACCGCCAATGGCCACCTGTTCTCCACCGGTAACCATCCGGTGGAAACCCTGCTGCCGATGTACCACCTGGACAAGGCCGGCTTCGACATCGACGTGGCGACGCTGTCCGGCAACGCCGTCAAGTTCGAATGGTGGGCCTTCCCACACGAGGACAGCGAGATCGGCGCCCTGTACGAACGCTACCAGGAACGCTTCCGCCAGCCGTTGCAGCTGGATCAGGTGGTGGCCGGCCTGGGCGCCGATTCGGACTACGCCGCCGTCTTCATTCCCGGTGGGCACGGCGCGTTGATCGGCCTGCCGGAGAGCGCGGCGGTGAAGGCCGCGCTGCAATGGGCCATGGCCGAGCAGCGCCACATCATCACCCTCTGCCATGGCCCGGCGGCGCTGCTGGCGGCGGGCGTCGACGACGCCGAGGGTGCCTCGCTGTTCCGTGGCTACCGCATCTGTGCCTTCCCCGACGCAATGGACCGGCAGACACCGGGGATCGGCTACATGCCCGGGCAGCTGCGTTGGTTCTTCGGTGAACGGCTGGCCCAGCAGGGGGTGCAGATCGTCAATGAGGGCATCGATGGCAGCGTGCTGCAGGATCGCCTGCTGCTGACCGGCGACAGTCCGCTGGCCGGCAACGCGTTGGGCAAGCTGGCCGCGCGTACGCTGCTCGATGCGCTGGCGGGGCGCTGAGCCAATGCCTGCGCTGGTGCCCGCGCTGCTGGAACTGGAACAGGCGCGGTCATTGCCGGCGGTGGGCGGCGTGCTGCGCGCCGCCGCCTCACCCTTGGGCTACGACCGCCTGTTGGTGTTTGCCACCGGAACCGGGCTGGAGCGCGGCGCACAGCGCGTGTACTGGATCGAAGGTGACTGGTTCGACGACGGCAGCGCCACCGGGCTCGCCCGCTACCTGCACGCCTGCCCGGTCAACCGCCATGTACTGGACAGCACTGCGCCGTTCTTCTGGAGCAAGCGCCAGGGCGTGCGCGGCGAACGCTATGTGGTGGTGAAGCAGCCGCGCGGCGATGGCCTGCATGGGCTGCAGGTTCCAGTGTTCGGCCCGACCGGTCTGGAAGGCGCGGTCAGCTTCGCCGGCACCTCGATTGATGCGTCCGCCAGCGCGCGTGTGCTGCTGGACATGGTCGGCACCTCCGCCTTCCGTGCGGCGCGGCGGCTTGCCGAAGCACCGGTCGACACCCGCGCGGGCGCGCTGAGCGCACGCGAACGCGAGGTGCTGCGCTGGGTCGCCGCTGGACGGCGCCAGGCAGAGATAGCGGCCACGCTGGGGCTGTCTGCGCGCACGGTTGAGAACCACCTGCGGCGAGCGCGGCAACGACTGGGCGTGGCCACCACCGCGCAGGCAGTGCGCGCGGCAGGCCGCCGTGGCGAGATTGAAGATTGATCAGGATGGAGGCACTTCCTGCTGCCTGATCAGCGTGCGGCATACGCCCTGTGCATCTGCGCGATTGCAGAAGGCAGGCGACGGGATGAGCTACGACCCGTGATCGCCGGTGCGCGGTCCACCGGGCGGGGCGTTCATCGCCCGCCCGGCATCCGCGAGCCACCCATCCCTGCATAACGCTGCCCTCGCATTCGTGGCATGCTCTGTGAAACCGTTTTCATGGAATGGAGGGATTCCACGATGTTGTCGCGTTTCCGTCGCCCCGCGCTGTCTGCGCTGCTGGCGCTTGCCCTGCCTCTGACCAGCGCCTGGGCCGCAGCCCCTGCGCCGTTGAAGGTGATGTCGTTCAATGTGCGCACCCCGGCCGATACCGAACCCGGCAAGCGCTGGCCCGACCGTCGCGATGCGATGGTGAAGGTCATCCTCGACGCGCACCCAGCGGTGATCGGTACCCAGGAGCTGGTGCAGGAGCAGGCCGATTACCTTGCCCAGCACCTGCCCGGATACCGCTGGTTCGGCGAGGGCCGCCGCGGCGGCAGCGGCGACGAGCACATGGGCGTGTTCTACGACAGCAAGGTGCTGGCGATCGAGGAATCAGGCAACTTCTGGCTGTCTGATACGCCCGATGTGCCCGGCAGCATCACCTGGGGCAACCTGTATCCACGCATGGTCACCTGGGCGCTGTTCCGCCGCATCGATGACGGCCGCCGCTTCTATTTCATGGATACCCACCTGCCCTACCGCGACGAGGACGAACCACGCCGGGTGAAGGGTGCCGAGCTGATCGGCAGGCGCGTGGCCGGCCTGGCGGCCGACCTGCCGGTGGTGCTGACCGGTGACTTCAACAGCGAACCCGGCGGCGACACCTACAAGGCATTCACCCGCGTACTGCACGACACCCGTGCCCAGGTGAAGACACCGCAGGGCCCGCGACTGACCTTCCACGATTTCACTGGCAAGGCCACCGCGCAGCTGGACTGGGTGCTGGTGCGCGGTTTCCGCGCGCGCAGCTTCCTGACCGATGACCGCCGCATCGATGGCGTGCTGCCATCGGATCATTTCCCGCTGGTGGTCGAACTGGACTGGCCGAAGCACTGACCCCGCACGGCAGCCGCAGCTACAGCGGCGGCTGCCGCGACAGCAGGCGATACAGGGCCTGATGCTGATCGCGCGCCTGGCAGATGCGGGCCCCTATCGCCAGGAACACGGCGACGCCGATCAGGCCCAGCCCCAGCATCGAATCCTGCAGGCGCAGGAAACCGACCGCTGCGGCCATCGTCGCCAGCACCAGCAGCACCACGACCGCCACTGACAGACCCGCACCCGGTGGACCCGGATCGCCGAACAACATCCGTTGGGTATCCCGCCTTCCGTCCGCCATTGCCTGTCCTCCCGAGTGCCTGACCCACTAGTTACACGGCGAGCCCGCAATCCGGCAGAGTCAGAAACGTCACGAAGGTGAAGACGTACGCGGAATGCACCGCGCTACCCTGCCGCGTACCCCTCGAACTGCGGAGCAGCACATGGCACACCAGAGCCGGCTGGCAGGATTCATCATCGACTGCCAGGACCTTCCCGCCGACGAAGGCGCCCGTTTCTGGGCCGCCGCGCTCGGTCTGCAGGCACAGGCGGCGCGTGCCGAAGGGGGCGCCGAGTATGCCGACCTGCTGGGCGCACCGGCGGGCCTGGACGTTGAAGTCCAGCGGGTCGATCACCCGTCACGGGTGCATCTGGACATCGAGAGCGACGACATCGATGCCGAGGCCGACCGCCTGGAGAAGCTCGGCGCGCGACGGATAGGCTTCGTCAAGCGCTGGTGGGTGATGGAAGCACCGACCGGCCATCGCTTCTGCATCGTGCGCATGCGCGAGCGCGAGGTGCCGGCCAATCAGTGGCCCTGAAAGAGCAAGGGGACGGAAGCCACGGCCTCCGTCCCCCCGGCGTCAGGGCACCTGCGCCACGCTCGGTTGCTGCGGTGATTGCCCCCAGCCGCCCAGCGCCTTGTACACGCCCACCACGCTGACGTTGACCTCGGACTCGGCCGCCGCCAACGCATCATCGGCTGCCAGCTGCGTGCGCTGCGCATCCAGCAGGGTCAGGAAGTCCTCCGAGCCCTCGCGATAACGGATCTGCGCCAGCGATTCGGCACGCCGTGCCGCCTGCGCCTGCTCGACCACGATCGCCAACCGTGCCTGCTGCTTGGAATAGCGGGTCAGCGCGTTCTCGGTGTCTTCCAGGGCCAGCAGTACCGCCTGCTCATACTGCGCGGCCACGCCTTCGGCTTCAGCCTTGCTGGCGCGCAGGCGTGCACGCACGGTGCCGAAGTCGAATGCCGCCCAGGTCAGCGATGGGGTCAGCGACCAGGCCTTGTTGTTGCCATTGACCAGGCCGCTGGCATCGCCACCGAGGAACCCGACGAAGCCGGACAGCGACAACCGCGGGAACAGGTCCGCCGTGGCCACGCCCACGCGTGCGGTCGCAGCCGCCAGGCGACGCTCGGCCACGCGCACGTCGGCACGCTGGCGCAGCAGTTCGCGGGTATCGCCCAGCGGCAGTGCCTTGGCGAAGGCCGGTACGTCGTGCGGCGCGAGCATGTCAGTCAGCACTTCCGGGCGCTGGCCGAGCAGCACGGCCAGCCGGTTGCGCGACTGCGCCTCGGCCACTTCCAGCAACGGGATGTCAGCCTCGATCGCCTTCAGGCGGGCACGGCTGCTCTGCACATCCAGCTCGCTGCCTGCGCCCAGCTGCCAGCGCGCCTCGGTCAGCTTCTGCGTATCGCGCAGGTTTTCCAGCGTGTGCTGGGCCACCGCGATGCGCTTCTGCGTACCACGCAGCTCGAAGTAGTTGCGTGCCACTTCAGCGGCGATCAGGACCTGCGCATCGGCCAGGTTGGCCTGCTCGGCACCGAGGTCGGCGCGTGCGGCTTCAGCAGCACGGCGCTTGCGGCCGAACAGATCCAGCTCCCAGCCGGCGTCGAAGCCGAGCTGGTAGCTTTCACTGAACACCCGCTGCCCACCCAGCTGCGGATCGGGTTGCTTGCGGCGGTCGTAGCTGCCGCCAGCGGTGACGTGCGGAGCCTGGTCGAGGCGGCTTTCCACGAACACCGCGCGGGCCTGGCTGACGCGGGCCACGGCCACGCGAAGGTCCAGGTTGTCCGACAGTGCGCCGTGCACCAGCTGTTCCAGCACCGGATCATCGAACTGCGCCCACCAGCTGGCGACCGGCGAAGCGGTACTGAACACCGGCTGCTGTGCGCTCTGGAGGACCACCGGCTCCTGCATCGGCGCCTTGTAGTTGGGGCCGACGCTGACACAGCCTGCCAGCACCAGGCTGGAGACGGCCATCGCCAACGTGCGGATCACCATGGCAGCACCTCGCCCAGGTAGGTGAAGCTGCCGCTGGCGCCGGATTCACCGATCAACGCCATTTCCACGCTGGAACGTGCGCCTTCGCTGATTTCGATTTCGCCGTTGCCGCCGTTCATGTCGGTCTTCACGTAACCCGGATGCACGGTGTTGACCTTGATCGGGGTATTGCGCAGTTCGTAGGCCAGACTCAAGGTCCAGCTGTTCACCGCCGCCTTGGAGGCATTGTAGGCCGGGATCTTGAAATCGTAGATGCCCGACGCCGGGTCGGCGTGCAGGGTCTGCGAGCCGAGCATGCTCGATACGTTGACGATGCGCCCGGACTTGGCCTGCTTGACCAGCGGCAGGAAGGCCTGGGTGACCGCCACCAGCGCATACACGTTGGTGTCGAAAGTGCGCTTCCAGGTATCGAGTGACTGTTCCGACGGTGCCTGCGCCGGGTTCTCGATCATGATGCCGGCGTTGTTGACCAGGATGTCGAGACGACCATGGCGCTGGCGCACCTGCTCGACCGCTTCGGCGATGCTGGCCGCGTCGGTCACGTCCAGTTGCAGGGCTTCGACCGGCAGGCCTTCAGCCTGCAGCTTCAGTGCCAGCTCCACGGCGGTCTCACGCTTGCGACCGGCCAGCAGCGTGTGCACGCCAGCCTGGGCCAGCTGGCGCACAGTTTCCAGGCCGATGCCACGGGTGGCGCCGGTGACCAGCGCGATCTTGTTCTGATGGGTGTTCATGGATGCATGCCTTGTGAGGGGAAAGCCGCCACCGGCCAATGACCGGCGGCGACGGGGTTCCATATCAGTGGTGGATGGTCGGCTCGCCGTGCTGCACCAGCTGTCCACCACCGTTGCGGGTGACGAACTTGCGCAGGGCCACGTAGAACACCGGGGTGAGGAACAGGCCGAACAGGGTCACGCCCAGCATGCCGGCGAACACGGTGATACCGGTCACCGAGCGCACTTCGGCGCCTGCACCGTGCGACAACACCAGCGGCACGGTGCCGGCGATGAACGCGATGGAGGTCATCACGATCGGGCGCAGACGCAGGCGGCAGGCTTCCAATGCCGCTTCAACGATGCCCTTGCCGCCCATCTCCAGCTCTCTGGCGAATTCGACGATCAGGATCGCGTTCTTGCACGCCAGGCCCATCAGCACCACCAGGCCGACCTGCACGAACACGTTGTTGTCACCACCGGTCAACCACACGCCGAACAGCGCGGACAGCAGGGTCATCGGCACGATCAGGATCACCGCCAGCGGCAGCGACCAGCTCTCGTACAGCGCGGCCAGCACCAGGAAGGCCAGCATGATCGCCACCGGGAACACGATGAAGGCCGCCTTGCCCTGGGTCGCCTGCTGGTAGCTCAGGTCGGTCCATTCGGTGGTCATGCCCACCGGCAGCACCTTGCCGGCGATCTCGGTCAGCTTGTTCATCGCCTCGGCCGAGGACAGCAGGCGCGGATCGGCTTCACCGGCCAGGTCCGCTGCCGGATAGCCATTGAAGCGCAGCACCGGGTCCGGGCCGAAGGTCTGCTTGATGGTGACCATCGAACCGATCGGCACCATTTCGCCGCGGTCGTTGCGGGTCCGCAGCTTGCCGATGTCTTCGACCGTCTCGCGGTACGGACCATCGGCCTGGGCGATCACCTGCCAGGTGCGGCCGAACTGGTTGAAGTCGTTGACGTAGGCCGAACCCAGGTAGGTCTGCAAGGTGTCGAACAGCTCGGTGAGCTGCACGCCCTGTGCCTTGGCCTTGACGCGGTCCACCTCGGCATCGAGCTGCGGCACGTTGGCCTGGTAGCTGGAAATCGGGAAGGCCATGCCCGGGGTCTGCGCGACGGTGCCCTGCATGGCCTGCACCGCATTCTGCAGCGCGCCGTAACCCAGGTTGCCGCGGTCCTCGATGAACATCTGGTAGCCGTTGCCGTTGCCCAGGCCGAGGATCGGCGGCGGCATCATCGCGAACGCGAAGCCTTCCTGCAGGCCCGCGATCTTCTGGTTGATCTCGGCATTGATCTGCGCAGCGGTACGGCCATGACGCTCGGCGAACGGCTTGAGCGGAATGAACGCCACGCCGGTGTTGGGCGTGTTGGTGAACTGCAGCGCGTTCAGGCCCGGGAACGAGATGGTGTGGGCCACGCCGTCGGTTTCCTGGGCGATCTTGGCCACCTTGCGCAGCATTTCATCGGTGCGCGCGATCGACGAGCCCTCCGGCAGCTTCACGCCGGCGATCAGGTACAGCTTGTCCTGGGTCGGGATGAAGCCCGGCGGCACCAGCTTGAAGATCACGCCGGTACCGACCAGCAGGATCGCGTAGACCACGAACACCGCACCGCGGCGGCCGAGGATGCGGGCCACGCCACGCTCGTATTTCTCCGAGCTGGACTTGAAGAAGCGGTTGAACGGACGGAACACCCAGCCGAACAGGCGGTCGATCAGGCGGCTCGGGCCGTCCTTCGGAGCGCCATGAGCCTTCAGCAGGCGCGCGGCCAGGGCCGGGGACAGGGTCAGCGAGTTGATCGCCGAGATCACCGTGGAAATGGCGATGGTGACCGCGAACTGCTTGTAGAACTGGCCGGTGACACCGGACAGGAACGCCATCGGCACGAACACGGCACACAGCACCAGCGCGATCGCCACGATCGGGCCGGACACCTCGCGCATGGCCTGGTGTGCCGCCGCGGTGGGCGACAGGCCTTCCTCGATGTTGCGCTCGACGTTCTCCACCACCACGATCGCGTCGTCGACCACGATGCCGATCGCCAGCACCAGGCCGAACAGGCTCAGCGTATTGATCGAGAAGCCCAGCAGGTACAGCGCGGCGAACGTACCCACCACCGACACCGGCACCGCGATCAACGGAATGATCGACGCACGCCAGGTCTGCAGGAACAGGATCACGACCAGCACCACCAGGGCGATCGCTTCCAGCAGCGTGGAGACCACGGCCTTGATCGAGTCGCGCACGAAGATGGTGGTGTCATACACCGCTTCGTACTTCACATCGGCCGGCATGGTCTTCTGCATCTCGTCCATCGTCGAGATGACCTGATCGCGGATTTCCAGCGCGTTGGCACCCGGCGACTGGAAGATACCGATGCCCACCGCGTTCTTGCCGTCCAGCTGCGAGCGCAGGGTGTAGTCGCCCGCACCCAGTTCCAGGCGGGCCACGTCGGACAGGCGCACGATCTCGCCATCGGTGCCGCTCTTGAGCACGATGTCGCCGAATTCCTTTTCGGTCTTCAGCCGGCCCTGGGCATTGATCAGGGTCAGGAACTTGCTGTCCGGCAGCGGTTCGGCGCCGAGCTGGCCGGCCGAAACCTGCACGTTCTGCTCGCGCATGGCGCGCACCACGTCGCTGGCGGTCAGGCCGCGCGAAGCCACCTTGTCCGGATCCAGCCAGGCACGCATGGCGTAGTCGCCGCCACCGAAGATCTGCGCATCACCCACGCCCGGAATACGCGCCAGCGCATCCTTGACGTGCAGGCGCGCGTAGTTGCGCAGGTACAGGGTGTCGTACTTGCCTTGCGGCGAGGTCAGGTGCACCACCATCAGGAAGGTCGGCGACTGCTTCTGCGTGGTCACGCCCTGCCGGCGCACGTCCTCGGGCAGGCGCGCCTGCGCCTGCGCCACGCGGTTCTGCACCTTCACCGCCGCTGCGTCCGGGTCCGTGCCCGGGCGGAAGGTGACGGTCATCTGCAGCACGCCGTCCGAGCCGGCCACCGACTTCAGGTACATCATGCCTTCGACGCCGTTGATGGCCTCTTCGAGCGGTGTGGCGACGGTCTCGGCAATGACCTTGGGGTTGGCGCCCGGATAGACCGTGCGCACGACCACCGACGGCGGCACCACTTCGGGGTACTCGCTGATCGGCAGGATTGGAATCGTGATCAGGCCTGCGGCGAAGATCACGATCGACAGCACCGCCGCGAAGATCGGCCTGTCGATGAAGAAACGGGAAAAGTCCATGGAGGAATTCCTGGGAAAGGCATTCGGCGGGCAACAGCCACCCCGCCCCTCGCCGGGATGACGAAGGCAGGGAAGGCTGCCGCTGGCACCGGCAGCTAAGCGGGGACGCGGATCAGGAGACGGCGGATCAGTTGTTCAGTGCGGCGGTGGCATCGCGGCCCGGTGCCGGCACGGCCTGCGGCTGCATTGCCACGGCCTTGGCCTGCACCGGCATGCCCGGCATGAAGACCTTCTGCACGCCGTCGATGATCACCTTGTCTCCTGCCGCCAGGCCGTGCTCGACGATACGCAGGCCTTCAGCGGTGCGGCCAAGCTGGATGTCGCGGCGCTGGGCCTTGCCATCCTTGTCGACAACGTACACATACTTGCGGTCCTGGTCGGTCAGCACGGCCTTGTCATCGATCAGCAGCGCCTGGAACTGGCCGCTGCCAAGCAGCTGCACGCGGGCGAACAGGCCCGGCGTGAACTGGCGATCGGCGTTGTCCAGCAGCGCACGGACGCGGATGGTCCCGGTACTGCGGGCCACCTGGTTGTCGAGGAAGTCGACCTTGCCGGTGTGCGGGTAGCCTTCTTCACCGGACAGGCCGACCTTCACCGGCAGCGCGCTGTCACGCTCGCTCGGGCGCTCGCCCTTGCGTGCCATCTGGGCGTAGCGCAGGAAGGTGCTTTCGTCAGCATCGAAGTAGACGAACACCGTGTCCAGCGAGACCAGCGTGGTCAGCACGCTGGCGCTGTCGCCGGCGGTGACCAGGTTGCCGGCGGTGACCATCGCGCGGCCGGCACGGCCGTCGATCGGTGCCCGTACCTTGGTGAACTCAAGATTGAGGCGGGCTGCATCCAATGCTGCCTGCGCGGCCTGCACGGCGGCGCCGGACTGGTCGGCAGCCGCACGGCGCTGCTCGGCGGTCTCGGTGGAGATCGCCTGCTGCTCGGACAGCCGCTTGGCGCGCTCGGACTCGCTGCGGGCCAGCGTGGCCTGGGTACGGGCGCGGGCCAGTTCGGCGGCCGCCCGATCGTACTCGGCCTGGTAACTGCGCGCGTCGATGGTGAAGAGCACTTCGCCCTTCTTCACTTCCTGGCCTTCGACGTAGTTGACCTTGTCGATGTAACCGGACACGCGCGGACGCAGTTCAACGCTCTGCACCGCTTCGACGCGGCCACTGAACTCGTCCCACTGGCTGACCTGCTTGACCAGTACCGGCGCGGCGCTGACCTGCGGCGGCGGCGGTGCACCGGCTTCTTCGGCATGGCCGCCGCTGCAGGCTGCAAGCACGGCCGCGGCGAGGATCGACACGCCGGCCATCGCAATGCGATGTCCGAAACGATGTGGGGTGGTATTGGGGGAAGTCATGGCATGCATCCGTACGGAGGGGTGGTACAGCGATATGGGAACGTGTTGCAAAAATCGGCGGCGAATACTGCGACCTCAACCATGGTCGAGGTCAAGCGATGCCTGCGGTGTCGCGCCACAGCGGAGGAACTTCCAGGTGCAGCAGGCCACGCGGCAATTCGGCATCGCTGCTGTCGCAGCGGACGATGGCGCGGTTGTCGCGGCACCCATCAAGCAGGGAGACCACACGACGACCGACCAGCAGCGAGCTGGGCCACTCGATGCAGGCATTGGCCGCGTTGGCCGGGGTACACACCGGGCTGCAGACTTCCAGCATCTGCGCGCGCACGCCCAGCGCCTGCGCTTCCTGGTGCACCACCTGCGCGTACATGCGCAGTGCGGCGGTGGTGATCGAGGTCTCGCCGTAGCCCGCCCAGGGCTTGGCGTTGGCCGGGCTGCCGATCATCACGTAGCGGCGCGCATGCACGTTGTCCTGCAACAGCGGCAGCAGGTGGCGCACGGCGTGCACGTGCGGCATCAGGTCGGCCTGCATCGCGCCCAGCAGCTCATCGCCGTTGCGGTCGATCACCCGGCCGCGACGGTAGGGGCCACCCATTGCCGCGATCACCGCCGCCAGCGGACGCGGGCGCTGCGCGATGCGCTCGGCCAACGCGCGTGCCGAGCCGTCGTCGCTGAGCGAGCCCAGCAGCGTCTCCAGTCCGGGCTCATCCGCGAACTGCTCGTGCAGCGCGGCCAGCCGGCCCGGATCGCGGCCAACCACCAGCACCGGGCTGCCGGCTTCCAGCAACGCGCCGACCACGCCCTGGCCGACGGCACCGGTACCGCCAAGGACCAGGACTTCGGGCGTCAGTATCCCATTCACGGGACATTTCCTCCCAAATCCGGGATAGTCCCAATTCGACGCAGGCGGTCGCCCTTGTGCGGGACCAGGCGGATGGCACCGCCACGCTGCTGACGCATGGGCGCGGTAAACTCACGAAAGTCCTTGTGTACCAAGGAACTCGGACGGGCTTCGACGGTCATCGCCAGGTCCAGGGTGTTCTGGCCGGCGTTCCGGAGTCGGGCAAGAATGTTGCGCAGGCTCATGGCGGACGGGCTCCAATTAACGAATGGCGCCACGATAGACCTCAAACCTTTACTTGATTAGTCCTGATTAAGGGGAATAATCATCCCGCTCCCGGTCCAATCGTTCTGTCACGATTGTCCCATCCCCGACGTCCAGGATCCCCGACCATGTCCCACGATCTCAACGAGACGCTGATCTTCGTCAAAGTGGTCGAGCAAGGCAGCTTCATTGCCGCTGCCAAATCGCTCGGCCTGCCCAAGACCACGGTCAGCCGCAAAGTGCAGGAGCTGGAAACGCGCCTGGGCGCGCGCCTGCTGCACCGGACCACGCGCCGCCTCGGCCTGACCGAAGCCGGTTCGATCTACCACGAACATTGCCAGCGCATCGCACGCGAGCTTGAAGAGGCCGAAAGCGCGGTGAGCCAGCTGCAGTCCGGCCCGCGCGGCTGGCTGCGCTTCACTGTGCCCTACTCGATCGGCATCACCTGGATTGCGCCACTGCTGGGCCAGTTCCATGCGCAGTATCCAGAGATCCGCCTGGACATGCACATGGGCAACGAGAAGCTGGACCTGATCGCCGGTGAAGCGGACCTGGCGCTGCGCGTGGGTGCCCTGCCCGATTCCAATCTGGTCGCGCGCAAGCTGGGCAGCCTGCGCACGCAGGTGTTCGCCAGCCCGGCCTACATTGAGCGCTATGGCGAACCGCTGCATCCGGAAGAGCTGCAGTTCCATCGCATCCTGGCGATGCGCAAGCCGTACCACACCGGCAATTCGCCGCGCTTCACCTGGCAGCTGGGCGAGAACGGCGGCGAGCTGCGCGATTTCCCGGTCACCCCGCTGATGACCGCCAACGACATGTCTGCGTTGAATGGTGCATTGGTCTGTGGCGAAGGCCTGCTGCTGACCGGTGATGTGATGGCCAAGCCGTTCGTCGAATCGGGCATGGTGCGCCGCGTGCTGGCCGGCTGGACCGGCCCGGAAGTGGACTTCAATGCCGTGTTCGCCGGCGGCCGCCTGGTCTCGCCGAAGGTGCGTGCGTTTGTCGACTTCCTGGTCGAGAAGCTCAACTTCGATGCCAACTACATGCTGGCGCAGTGCCCCGGCGCGAAGCTGGCACAGCAGCAGAAGGCACAGGAAGATGCCGCGCTGGAAAGCAGTGGCAAGCGGATCCTGGAGAAGGTGGCCGCTTCGGCGGCGTAACCTGCAACAAGAGCGCCTACCCATCTCCTGGTAGATGCCGACCTTGGTCGGCATGGCTTACAGAGGGAGTCGAGCCCGGCTCGACTCTGCATGCGCTGTCGGTGTGCCGAGCAACGCTCGGCACCCACAAAAATGCCGCCTGCAAGGGCGGCATTTTCGCTCCGGCCGATGGCCGGACCGGCTCAAGCAGTAACGCTACGCGTTATTGCTTGAGCGGAATCACGCGAATTTCGACGCGGCGGTTCTTGGCGCGGCCGGCATCGGTGCTGTTGTCGGCAATCGGGTACGCCTTGCCGGCGCCCAGCGTTTCGATACGCACGCTCTGCACGCCCTGGCCGATCAGGTACTGCGCGACCGAGTCGGCGCGTTCCTTCGACAGGCGATTGTTGACTGCGTCGCTGCCGATGCTGTCGGTGTGGCCAACCACCTCGATCATGGTCTGGTTGTACTCACGCAGCGTACCGGCCACGCCGTTGAGCGAGCCATAGAACTGCGGCTTCAGGGTCGCCTTGCCGAAGTCGAAGGTGATGCCGTCCGGCAGGTTCAGCATGATGTTGTCGCCCTGGCGCTGCACATCGATGCCGGTGTTGGCGGTGCGCTCGCGCAGTGCACGTTCCTGGCGATCCTGGTACTGGCCGACGGCGGCACCGCTGAGTGCGCCGATACCGGCACCGATCAGCGCGTGCTGGCGCCGCTCGGTAGCACTGTCGCCGGTCAGCAGGCCGGCCGCCACGCCGATGGCCGTACCGATCAGCGCGTTGCGGCCGGTCCGGTTCTGCTGTTCGGTCGGGTTGCCGTACTGGTCACTCTGCACATAGGAGCCGCCGGTGGCGCAGGCCGACAGGACGGCCGCACTCATCAGGGCCAGTGCGACGTTGCGGGTGGTGTTGCGGATCATGAGGTTCTCCTTGGTTTCCGGTCGGCCGGCGGCTTGCGGGCGCAGAGAGGATAAACAGCCGAATGCGATGTCGGGATGATGATCCGGTGCGCCGACAGGGCCGCGTTCAGCTAACTGACCGGATCGCTCGGGTCGCCCTTTACCCCGCCCCCGACTGGCGGTATGCCGCCAGCGCAGCGTCGCGGCCCTCAGCCAGGTCCACCATGGGCGTGCGTGGATAGTCAGGCGCGTGTGCTGCCAGGAGCAGGGGATGCTGCCACGGCGCAAACCGCGCCTTCACCGGCAGTGCCGCCAGCTCGGGCACCCAGCGGCTGATGTAGCGGGCCTGCGGATCGAACTTCTCGGCCTGGGTGACCGGGTTGAACACCCGGAAGTACGGCGCGGCATCGGCGCCGGTCCCGGCCACCCATTGCCAGCCCATCGTGTTGTTGGCCAGGTCGGCATCGACGAGGGTGTCCCAGAACCAGCGCGCGCCATGCAGCCAGTGCGCGCGAAGGTGCTTGCACAGGTAGCTGGCCACGATCATCCGCACCCGGTTATGCATGTAGCCGGTGTGCCACAGCTCGCGCAGTCCGGCATCAACGATCGGCACGCCGGTGTTGCCGCGCTGCCAGTCGTGCAGTTGCGCTGCAGTCGGTGCCGCCCAGGCGAAGCGGTCGAAACGCGGATTGAGGTTGTCCGTGGGCGTCTTCGGAAAGTGATGCAACAGGTGGTAGGCGAAATCACGCCAGCCCAGTTGCCGCAGATAGCCGTCGATGTCGGCATCGGTGCCGGCACTGCGCAGTCTTTCCAGCGCATGCGCGATGCGCCACGGTGCGATCTCACCGAAATGCAGGTGCGGCGACATCCGCGAGGTGCCCACGCGGTCGGGCAGGTCTCGCTGCTCGCGGTAACCGCGCAAGGCGCCGTCCTCGAACACCGACAGCGCCTCCAGCGCACCGGCTTCACCCGGCTGCCAGTACTCCCAGAAGCCGGTATCCCAATCCAGCGTCGGTGCAAGCTGGAGATCATCAAGTGCGAGGCTGCCGACCGCGTGCGGCGTCAGTGCCTCCGGTGCGGCCTGCAGTGCCGGCAGGCGCCAATGACTGAGCACGTTGCGCCAGTACGGCGTGAACACCTTGTACGGCTGTCCCTGCTGGGTGGCGATGTCCCAGGGCTCGAACAACAGGCTGCCATTGCAGCTCTGCGCGTCGACGCCCTGCTCGCGCAGCGTGCGCTTGATGGTAGCGTCGCGAGGCTGGGTGGCCGGCTCGTACTTGCGGTTCCAGTACACCGCCTCGGCGCCGGTCTGCTCGATCAGCAACTGCAGGGCCGGCAGGCTGTCACCACTGCGCAGCACCAGCGACGAGCCGCGCGTGCGCAGGTCGGCATCCAGTGCGGCCAGTGAGCGATGACGCCAGGCATCGGACGCCGCGCCGGGCGCCCATTCGCCTTCCTCGTGCGGCGCGTGGATGTACACCGGCACCACATGGTGACCGGCGTCCAGCGCGGCCTGCAGGGCCGGATTGTCCTGCAGCCGCAGATCACGGCGGAACCATACCAACGCTACCGACACATGCACCGCCTTCGTTGTGGAAGGCGCACATGATAGCCAGCGGTGGTGAAGGCGATGCGCGCAGACGCCGTCTGCTAGGCTGCACGGCCGCTGCCCGATGGACTCTGACATGGATGATCTTCACGCCTCATTCGCCCGCTTCGGGCTGCTGCATGCCCAGCACGAGAGCGACTGGCAGGGCCCGTTCCCGCTGCCCCCGGTACTGGCACGCTTCTACGCGCAGGTCGGGCCGCTGGGCGAAGTGATCAATGCCCGGGTAGGCACCGCCGGCATCACCGTTCCCGGCCTTGATGTCTGGATACCGCCGCTGCAACGCCTGTGGAGCCATCAGGCCGGCTATCGATGGCATGGCATCAGCGGCGAACGGATCAACGACTGGCCCTCGAACTGGCTGGTGATTGCCGATCGCAGCGCTGATCCGCTCATCCTCGATCTGGACGACGGCCGTGTGCTGTTCAGCCATCACGGTGCCGGCCTGCTGGATGCCGTCGAAATGACTGCCGACGTGCCGACCCTGATGGCAGCTCTGGCTGCAGCAGGCACGGTGTACCTCGACGCCGGCGATGACCTCTACAACGACGATGACGATGGCGGCATCCGCCCTGAACACCAGGACGCAGCCGTACAGGTGGTGGCCCGGGTACTGGGCGACCGCCTGCAGGCCGAATCGTTCATCGAGACGTTGCTGGACTGAATCCACGCATGGCGCGGATCTACCTTTCGAAGCGCTTCATCGCTTCGCTGATCAGCGCCCGCGCCTCGGCGGCGTTGCCCCAACCGTTGAGCTGCACCGGGTTGCGCCCGGCCGGCAGGTCCTTGTAGACCCGGAAGAACGCTTCGATGCGCTCTCTTTCGATCTCCGGCAGATCGGCCAGGTCGCGGATGTTGGCGTAGGTCGGGTCAACCTTGTCGGTCGGCACGCCGATGATCTTCTCGTCGTGCTCGCCGCCGTCGATCATCTTCAGGTAGCCGATCGGCCGGAAGCGTACGATCACGCCCGGATGCAGGGGTTCACGGGTCAGCACCAGCGCGTCCAGCGGATCGTTGTCGCCAGCCAACGTGCGCGGCATCGAACCGTAGTTGGCCGGATAGGCGACCGGCATCGACTGGAAGCGGTCCACATGCACCAGGCCGTCTTCCTTGATCTCGTACTTGGTCACGCTGCCGGCGGGAATCTCCACCGCCAGATTCACCTCCCGCGGGGCTTCCCTTGGTTGGGCCACCAGGAACGGATGCAGCACGGTATCGGCAGCGGTCACCGCTGTCGCGAGCAGGAGCAGGGCCCCGCCGATGGCAGCCATGGGGACAAGACGGCGTACGGTTTTCATCTGGATCTCCTCATTCCCAGCAGCGATCGGCGCGACCCTTGGCGGTCTGCGCACGCGGGCAGTCGCGCGGTGCGATGCGGCCTTCGGTCAGCTCCATGCGCTGTTTCCCCCCCTTGGCATCGCGGCGCAGTTCGAAGGCATCGTAGAGACGGCCGGTCACGGTGCGTGCTTCATAGCGCAGGCGCTGCGGGTCGATGTTCAACACCTGGAACAACTGGGTGTCTTCGGCCACCGGATCCATCGTCTTTCGTGCCTCGTCGGAGAGACGGTACTGCTTCGGCCCCGCCACGGTTACCACGTACTGCGGCGTTGCGGCCTGCCCCTCGCCACGGCGGCCATAGGTGTGGTCGTGGCCCTGCAGCACCAGATCGACGTTGTGGCGGCGTACCACCGGCAACAGCACCTCACGCAGCGCGGCGTTCTCGCGCCCTTCGCGCGGCGAGTAGAACGGCTGGTGCAGCAACACGATGGTCCACGGCTGCGGATTGCCGGTCAGCACCTTGTCCAGCCATTGCGCCTGTGCCTTGGCGGTGCCAAGGTCGAGTGCCGAAGTGCCATCGACCACCGCCACGCGCACGCCCTGCGCATCGAACCAGTAGCTGCTCTGCTGCGCAGCGCTGGCACCATTGCCCGGCAACGCGAACGTGACCGGCCAGTGGCGGCCCAGCACCCGGCGCTCCTGCGGGGTGTCCTCGAATTCCTCGAAGTACTCGTGATTGCCTATGGCCGGCGCCACCAGCATTTCCTGCGCCAGCCAGCCGACGGCGGCAAACCATTCGCCCCACTCGCTGTCATCCATGTTGTCGCCGCCGCTGACCAGGTCGCCGGCAAACAGGCTCATGCGTGCCTGCGGTGCGGCCTTCTGCGCGGCACGCACCACGCGGCTGACATGGCTGACGTTCTTGTTCTGGGTATCGCCGAAGTACAGCAGGGTCAGCGGCTGGTCGGCGGCAGCCAGCGTGCGCAGCTGGTTCCATGCACTCCAACTGCCGTTGCCCTGCACACGGTAGACGTACTGGGTATCCGGCTGCAGGCCATCGATATCTGCACGATGGTGGTGCGACAGGCCGTTCTCGGTCTGCAGCGCGCGGGTCGTCGCACGAACCTGGCGGATGCCTTCGATGGCCGGCGAATCTGCGGCCATTGCGATCTCCAGCAGCGGCGCCTGCACGCTGCCATCGGTGCGCCAGGCCACTGCGAACCCATGGCTGGAATCGGCCGCCGGCGAGGCGACGATGCGGTCCGGCACCGTCGTCGCTGCGTAGTGGCGGCTACCTGCCGGCACCTGGGTATTCGGTTCGGCCGCCGCGAACGACAGCGACGGCAGCGCCAGCAGCAGACCCAGGGCCAACGTGCGCATCACGCGCTGCCGGCTCATGCGCCACACTCCAGCGGCAAAGCCAGTTGCTTGGCGATGCTCTCCCAGTCGAACGCTACCACGCCCTGGTCGTCATGCACGGCATAAAGCGCACCGTGCGGGAAGCGCGTGCTGGCTTGCTGCATCATCCAGATGCCATCGGTGTTGGCCACGGTATTGCCCTGGAACGCGCCGACCGGCTTCAGCGTGTGCCGGTCGAACAGATGGAACACGCTGCGCTGCTTGCCCTGTTCGGTGGTGATCCACCAGCCATCCTTGCCGCAGGTGCGCAGGGCCACGCCTTCGGCCTGTGCCTTGAACACGTCGCGGCCGAAGGTGGTGCCGGTGAAGCGGCCCGCGAGGGTGTAGACCTTGAACTCGCTGGCGTAGCTCTCGTCCTCTTCGGCGATCAGCAGGCGGTCGTTCTCGGGATCGCCCCAGATCGACTCGACCACGCGCAGCGCACCAGTCTCGGTGGTATCGCCGATGCTGGCCACCAGCTTCGCGTCGACCTTCTCACCATTGCGGGTCACGTGATACTGGCGCACGCGCTTGTCCAGCTCGGCCAGCGGCGGCAGGATGTCGCGCCCCTGTGCATCCTCGCCGTTGTCCCAGGAGTCGGTGACGTAGACGCTGTAGCCATCGGCACGGCGGTCGACCCACAGCCCGTAAGGCTTGCGCAGGTCGTCCGCCGCGAACGTCGCCAGCGGCGCGAAGTCCGGCAGGCGCAGTACCTGCACGCGGTGATTGTCGCGCTCCACGATCCACAGCAGGTCGTCGGTCACCGCGATGCCGTTTGGGCGGTCGAACTGCCCCGGTGCGGTGCCGCTGCTGCCGACGTCACGCAGGTGCTGGCCGGTGCTGCCGTCGTAGACCACCAGCTTGTCGGTGGCCTTGGCAGTGGCGATCAGCCACAGTACGCCGTCCGGCGCGCGCCAGGCCGCCGGCGAGTCGATGTTGTCGGCCGGGGTCATCGGTGACAGGAACGCTTCGGCGATGGTGGCTACCTTGCGCTCGCCACTGGCGGCCGGCGAGGCCGCTCCCGCAACCGGATCGTTGCCGGTGGCCGGCGTGCAGCCGGCGACCAGCGTAGCCGCCAGCGCGGCGGCCAGGACAGTGACGCCACGCCCCATCACAGCGCCACCTTCAGGCCCAGCGCATAGGTGCGGCCGTACTCTTCCAGCTGCAGGGTGCGCGAACGGGTGCCCTGGTACAGCTCCAACGGCTTGTCCAGCAGGTTCTGCGCCTCGAAGTACACGCTCACGCGCGGGGTGAACTTGTAGTCAAGCGAGAAATCGAGCTGGGTGTTGGGTGCCACGTAGATGTCGAATGCGCGCCCCTTGCCGATGCTGTCCAGGTACTCGCTGCGGTACACGGCCGCCAGGCGCGTGCTTACACCGTACTTTTCATAGCCGATGTGTGCGCTGTAGACATGCTTGGAAGCGCGCGGCAGCGTGAAGTCCTCGCCCGCACGGTCCTTGATGCCGGCATCGAACTTCGTATCCAGCCAGGTGCCACTGGCGCCGACCAGCAGGCCATCCAGGCCGTCCGGCAGGAAGGCCAGCTGCTGCTGCCAGTTGAACTCCGCACCACGCACGGTGGCCTTGCGACCATTGATCGGCTGCGTCACATCGAATCCACCGTAGGCCGGATCATTGGTGCGCACGGTTTCGACGATGTAGCCATCGATCGACTTGTGGAACAGGCCCAGCGAAACGATGCCGCTGCTGCCGATGTACTTCTCCACCGACAGGTCGATGTTCTTCGACTCGTACGGATCCAGTTCCGGGTTACCCAGGCGCACTTCCTCGTCACCACGGCTGTAACCCACGCGCGGCGAGACGTCGCCGAAGGACGGGCGCGATACGGTCTTGTTGGCCGAGGCGCGCAGCACCCAGTCATCAGCCGCGTCATAGCGCAGGTGCAGGCCCGGCAGCACGTTGGTGTAGCTGCTGTTGGCCACGCGCGGGGTGACGGTGAAGCTGCGGCCGTTGGCGGCCACGTCCACCTGGTTGCCGATCGCCTTGAAGCGGGTGTTCTCCACGCGCACGCCGCCGATGAGGCGCAGCGCGCCCACGTCCCAGGTACCCATGGCGTAGCTGGCGAAGATGTCTTCGCTGGCCACGTAATCCTCTTCCAGCGACGTCATCGCATTGCCGCCGACGTCCTGCGGGCGGGCGCTGTACTGGCTGCCATTGGCCGCCCAGAAGGCACGCATCGCCGCCGAATCCATGCCGTCGCCGAAGTTGCCGTGGCGATGTTCGGGCGAGGAGGTGGTCCAGCCCGCCAGCGCCACCTTCGGGCCGACGCGCAGTTCGCGCTCATCCACATTCACGTCGCGGTCGCGCCAGCGGCCCAGCAGACCGAACTTGATGCTGCTGCTGTCGCCGTCGAAGCGCACGTTGACCTGCGCGCTGTGCTCCTTGTCGTTCACCTGCTTGGGCGATAGCACGAAGCGGTCGAACGCGTAATTGCTGTTGTCCAGCCACTGCGGGTTGTCGAAGCTGTAGCTGGGCAGCCGGCTGCTCTGGTCCAGGCTGCCGTTGAACGCCTTGCCGTTGAGCTTGAAACGCGCCTCCATCTCGTCGTTCACGCGCTCTTCGGTACGGGTGTAGCCGATCCGGTAATCAACCACGGCGTTGGTCAACTTGTGCTCGCCGCCCAGGCTGGCCGCGAAGGTGTTTTCCTTCTTGGTGCGGTAGCGCATGCGCTTGTCGATCGAGTCCTTCGGCATGCCATTCAGGCGGTACTGGTCGGTGCCGGTCTTGACCATCTTCGCGTCGTCGAAGTTGAAGATCACGCGCTGGCGGGTCTCCGCATCGTCGAACTGGCTGTACAGCGTGCGCAGGTAGTACCTGCTGTCTTCGTCCGGCCGCCAGTCGAGGTTGAGGTTGGCGCCGATGCGCTTGCGCTCGATCTCGTACTTGCGGTGTTGCAGGTTGATCGCGGTCACGTCACCGGGGGCAGCATCGTCCTCGCCGTCGTACTCCACTTCGGTGTTGTCCGACTCGAACCGGCGCTTCTGGTAGTTCACGCCCAGCGCCACGCCGAAGGTGTCGTTGAACACTTCGCTGTAGTTGAAGGCCGCCTTCGGGCTGGTCTCGCCGGACAGCTGCTGGTGGCTGCCCTCGATCTTGCCACGCAGGCTGCGACCGTCGCGGTCGAAGGCCGAGGCCGATTCCACCAGCACGGCACCGCCGATGGCATCACCGGGCATGTCCGGGGTCGGCGACTTCACCACGCGCAGGCGTTCGGTGGAATCGGACGGGATCACGTCCAGCGGCGCGGCACGGCTGGAATCCTCCGGCGTGCCCACGGCGATGCCATCCACGCTGACGCTGTTGAGATTGGCGTCCAGGCCACGGATGACCACGAAACGGCCCTCGCCCTGGTCACGGGTCACGCTGATGCCCGGCAGGCGCTGCAGCGACTCGGCCACGTTCTTGTCCGGGTACTGGCCCAGGGCATCGGAGGACACCGCGTCTTCGATGGCGTCGCTGCCGCGCTTGAGGTCGACCGCGCGGACCTGCGATTCGAGCTGGGCGCGCACCTCGATACGGTCCAGGTCGACCGCGTCGGCCGCCACGGCGCCGGTGGCGGCTACCGCCTGCTGCCCGGCGGCCTGCAGCGGGGCGGCAGCCCCCATCGCCAGGGTCAGGGTGATGGCAACGGCCAACGGAGTCTTGATATGCACTGGGAATCCCCATTCCTGTTAAGAATGGGTCTGCACGGTATGTCCGCAAGGTTGCATGGCCGTGACATGCCCCTGCACATTTCATGTACAGCGGCCCCGGGCCCGGTTTGGGCTTCGCCCCGCCAATCCGGCAAAATGGCGGCCTCTCTCCCTATTCCCCTTCCCGACCATGAAGATCGTCGAAGTGCGCCACCCGCTGGTGCAGCACAAGATCGGCCTGATGCGCAACGCTGCGCTCAGCACCAAGGATTTCCGCGAACTGGCCAACGAGCTGGGTACGCTGCTGGCCTACGAGGCCACCGCCGACCTGGATACCGAGCCGCACACCCTGGCCGGCTGGGCCGGCCCGGTGACGGTGCAGCGCATCGCCGGCGCCAAGATCACCGTGGTGCCGATCCTGCGTGCCGGCCTGGGCATGCTCAGCGGCGTGCTGTCGCTGATTCCGGCCGCCCGTGTCAGCGTGGTCGGCCTGCAGCGCGATGAAGAAACCCTGCAGCCGGTACCCTACTTCGAGCGCCTGACCGGCCGCCTGGAAGAGCGCGACGCACTGATCCTCGACCCGATGCTGGCCACCGGCGGCACGCTGATCGCCACCATCGACATGCTCAAGCGCGCCGGCGCCCGTCGCATCAAGGGCATCTTCCTGGTGGCCGCGCCCGAAGGCATCGAAGCAGTGAAGGCCGTGCATCCGGACGTGGAAATCTACACTGCGGCCATCGATGCCCAGCTCAACGACAAGGGCTACATCCTGCCCGGACTGGGCGACGCGGGTGACCGCATCTTCGGCACCCGCGTCGGCTGATCCGGCGAACCGTGGTCGGATCCCTCTCCGCAGGAGAGGGCTCTGACCCGACAACCGTTCGCCGGCCCGCTTCGCCGCGTCACGTGAACGCCCGTGGACGCGGGTGTGGCCGACGCGTGATTCTTCACGTGGCCTTACCGGTCGGAAGCGAATGCTCCGCGCACCCGCCACCGCTTGGAGCTCCCGATGAAAGCCTCTTTCCTGCTGGCCGCTGTCCTGCTGGTCGGCCTGCCCCTGACTGCCAATGCCACCACCCCGCAGCAGCAGCGCATGGCCGAATGCTCGGCCAAGAACAAGGGCTTGAAGGGGGATGCCTACAAGACCGCGCAGAGCTCCTGCCTCAGCGGTCATGCCGCCGAAACCAAGCCGGTCAATACGCAGCAGGAACGCATGCGCAAATGCAACGCTGACGCAGGCGCGAAGAAGCTGGCCGGCGATGCGCGCAAGACCTTCATGAGCAGCTGCCTGAAGGCGTCGTAACGACGAGTGATGTGGAGCCGAGCCCACGCTCGGCTCTGCCATTAACCTAGGGCGCGCGCCTTCAGCTCGCCCTGTTCGTGCAGGGTCACGAAACGTCCCTTGTCATCACGGCCCAGCTGCGCCAGCGCCACCTGCGGGTCGTGGGTGAAGAACAGCCGCACGTTGCGCGCCAGCTTGTCTTCAAGGAACTGCCGTTTCTCGTCGATCAGCAATTCGGCATTGCGGTCATAGCCCATGGTGATCGGCACGTGCACCCATGAACGACCTGGGATGAGGTCGGCACAGAACACCACGCCACCATGCGCATCTTCACCGGCATGCGCGTGGCCAACGATCTCGGCCAGCATCAGCCCCGGCGTATGCCCATCGCTGTAGCTGAAGCGCACGCTGCGGCCGAGCGCCTTCGAGTACTCCCCCTCCACTACTTCCAGGCGGCCACTGGCCTGCAGCAGGCCGGGCAGCTCAGGAATGAAACTGGCCCGATCGCGCGGGTGTGGCCGCACGGCGCGCTGCCAATGCTGCGCACCAACCACATAGGTTGCGTTGGGGAACAGCAGTTCGGGCTCACGCCCTTCGCTCCATGCGGCAAGCAGGCCACCGGCATGATCGAAGTGCAGGTGGCTGAGCACCACCACGTCGATGTCCTCGTGCTCGAAACCCGCTTCGCGCAGTGAATCGATCAGCACGTGCTGGCTTTCCTGCACGCCATAACGCTCGCGCATGCGCGGGTCGAAGAACGCACCGATACCGGTTTCAAACAGTACTGTCTTGCCTTCCAGCGGACTGGCAAGCAGCGCACGGCAGGCCAGCTCGATGCGATTGAGCTCGTCCGGAGCCGCCCATTTTTCCCACAACGCACGCGGCGCGTTGCCGAACATCGCGCCGCCGTCCAGGCGCTGCGAGTTTCCACGAATAGACCAGAGTTTCATGCGTCGATTATCGGCGCCGGACTGTTAAATAATCGCTAGAAAGGAAACAGGAAACCCCGCCGGTTGGCGGGGTCCTGGTGATCTGCCAGATTGCCGGCCAGTGGCCGGCACCGCCACATCAGTGGGCCGGCACGACCTGGGCACTGCCCACCGGATTGCGCGGGTCGCTGCCGCCGAACAGCTTGTTCGCCTTGCGGTCCCATTCCACGGTCTGCAGGTTGCCCCACACGTGGCTGGAACCGCGACCGCCGGCGGCGACATTGCCCGGCAGGTCGATCCTGTGGCCCATCGCCTGCAGCTGCTTCACCGTCGCCGCGTCGAACGCATCGTCCTCGGCTTCGATCAGATCCGGCAGCCACTGGTGGTGGTAGCGCGGCAGCGCGGCAACCTGCTGCGCGTCCAGGCCGGCGTCGTAGCCGAGGATGCCCAGCAGCACCATGGTGATGATGCGGCTGCCACCCGGCGTGCCCAGCACGATCACCTTGTCGCTGTTTTCCATGAAGGTCGGCGTCATCGAGCTGAGCATGCGCTTGCCCGGCTTCGGCGCATTGGCCTCGTAGCCCATCACGCCGAAGGCATTGGGCGTACCCGGCTTCAGCGCGAAATCGTCCATCTCGTTGTTCAGCAGCACGCCGGTGCCCTTGGGAATGAGCCCCGAGCCGTACAGCAGGTTGACGGTCTGGGTGGCGCCGACGCGGTTGCCGTCGCGGTCGATGATCGAGAAGTGCGTGGTCTCGTCGTCTTCCAGCGGCGTCGGATTGCCCGACAGCAGGTCGCTGGGCGTGGCCTTCTCCGGATGGATGGTCGCGCGCAGGCCCTGTGCGTAGTCCTTGCTGGTCAGCACCTTCTGCGGGATCTGCACGAAGTCCGGATCGCCGAGGAAGAACGTACGGTCGCGGTAGGCACGGCGCATCGACTCCACCACCAGGTGGGTGCGGTGCGCCGGGTCCATCTTCCTGATGTCCCAGCCTTCCAGGATCTGCAGCATGCTGGCCAGCGCGATGCCACCCGACGACGGCGGCGGCGCGGTGGTGATCTTCCAGCCGTTGTAGTTGAACACGATCGGCTCGCGCTGCTTCACGCGGTAGCCGGCCAGCTCTTCAGCGGTCCACTTGCCGCCGGCCTGCTTGACGCCGGCCAGCAGCAGCTTTCCGGTCTGGCCCTTGTAGAAGCCATCGAAGCCACCTGCGGCCAGGCGCTCCAGCGTCTGCGCCAGCTCCGGCTGCCTGAACAGGTCACCGCTGGCGATCGGCTTGCCGTTGCGCAGATAGACTTCACGCGTGCCGGGATAGCGCTCCATCACTTCACGGCGCGACGCATAGCCCTTGGCCATGCGGTCGTACACCGGGAAGCCTTCGCGCGCGATGCGGATCGCCGGCTGCAGCGATGCAGACAGCGGCAGCTTGCCGTGCTTGGCCGACAGTTCGACCAGCGCCGCAGGCAGGCCGGGAATACCCGCCGACCACGCACCGTTGACCGAGCGGTCGCGGTCCAGGTTGCCCTGCTTGTCGAGGAAGGCCTGCGGCGTGGCCGCCGCCGGTGCGGTCTCGCGTGCATCCAGCATCACGTCCTTGCCGGTGGCCGCGTCGTGCAGAAGGAAGAAGCCGCCGCCGCCGAGTCCGGAACTGATCGGCTCGACCACCGCCAGCGTGGACGAGACCGCCACCGCAGCGTCGAAGGCGTTGCCGCCCTGCGCCAGGATATCGATACCGGCCTGGGTGGCCAGCGCGTGGCCGCTGGCAATGGCTGCGCCGTCGGGGCGCTCGGCACGGGCCGGGCTGTCGGCCCAGGCCATCGGGCTCAGCAGCAGGCCGAGCAGCAACAGGGGGCGGACGATCAGCGTCTTCATTCGGATGGGGGCTCCGCATAGAGTTCGGGGTGATCGTGCTGCAGCTGGCGCAGCTTGGCCAGCAGCTGGTCTTCCGTTTCCACGATCTCCGGATCCGGGTCGATGCACTCGACCGGGCAGACGACCACGCACTGTGGCTCGTCGAAATGACCCACGCATTCGGTGCAGCGCGCAGGGTCGATCACGTAGATGGTTTCACCCATCGCAATGGCCTGGTTCGGGCAGGCCGGCTCGCAGACGTCGCAGTTGACGCAGAGCTCGTTGATTTTCAGCGACATGGCGATACTCCTCGCCCGCGCCTTGGGACAAAGGACCGGCCAGCGCGGGCGCGCGGGCCGGTCAGGTCATCAGCGGCGCCCTGGCAGGACGCCGCCCGGGCCATGCCGGAGCATGGCCGCCATGGCTCGGTATTACTTGGCTTCGACGAAAATGTACTCGGCACCGGTCGGCTGGATCGCAGCCTGCACGCGGGCGTTGTCGGCCGACTGGCCGATGAAGACGACGCGCACGCCCTTCATCGAATCCGGCGACACGTCCTTGAACACGGCCTGGATCATGTCAGCCATCTTGCCCGAGGCCGACGAACCAAAGGCCAGCATGTTGCCCGGCTGCACGCCACGGGCCACGGCCTGGGTCGCGCTCTCGGTCTGGCGCTCGTACTTGGCCTGGAAGTCCGGGTCCGATTCCGGGGAGAGGTAATACAGGAACGGGCTGTTGGTGATGTTGCCCATGTTCTGGATCGCCACTTCCTGCAGGTACTTCTTCCAGCCGGCATCGTCGTCCTTGGACGGAGCGACCAGGGCCTGCTTGGCCTCGTCGACCGGAGCGGCCTCTTCCTTCTTGCAGGCGGTGAAGGCCAGGGCCAACGAAGCGATCAGCATCGCGCGCATGGTGGTGTTCATGGATTTCCTCCCGGAATGGTGCGTGGTGTTGTACGTAATGGGGTGCAGGTACGGCGGGCTTACGACTGTGCCGCCTTCGCTTCGCGGACCTTGCGCAGGGCTTCGAGCACCGCGGCCGGCACGAAACCGGACACGTCGCCGCCCAGGCGCGCGATCTCGCGGACCAGCGAGGACGAAATGAAGCTGTGCTGCTCGGCCGGGGTCAGGAACAGGGTCTCGACCTCGGGGATCAGGTGGCGGTTCATGCTGGCCATCTGGAACTCGTACTCGAAGTCGGACACCGCGCGCAGGCCGCGCAGCAGCACCCCGCCCTGGACCGAACGTACGAAATGGGCCAGCAGGGTATCGAAGCCGATGACTTCGACATTGCCATGGTGGGCCAGGGCGCCACGCGCCAGCTGCACGCGCTGTTCCAGCGGCAGCGCCGGGCCCTTCGACGGGCTCTGCGCCACGCCGACCACGACCTTTTCGAACAGCGGCGCGGCCCGGCTCACAAGGTCGATGTGACCGTTGGTGATCGGGTCGAACGTGCCGGGATAGACGGCAATGCGGCGGTTGGCCACGGTCATGGGCGGTAGCAGATGTTCAGATGAGGTCAAAGTGTAGCAGTGGCACGGCGGTACAGGGCAAAGCGCACCTCACGGGTGCCGCCCTCGCGGTGCAGCAGCCAGCCCTGCGGCAGCACCGGCACGTGGCCGGCCGGCGATTCCAGGTACAGCCAGGCATCGGCTGCCAGGTGCCGCGGCAGCTGGGCCAGCACGTCCTGCCACAGGCCATCGGCGAATGGCGGGTCGATGAACACCAGATCGGCCTGCTGCGCCTGCGCACCCTGCAGCCAGCGCAGGGCATCTGCCTGCACGACGCTGATCTGGTCGCCGGCCTGCAGCTTGGCCACGGCGGCGGTCAGGTTGCGTCCCAGCTGCGCATCGCGCTCGACCAGGGTGGCGTGGGCGGCACCGCGCGAGACGGCTTCCAGCCCCAATGCGCCGCTGCCTGCGAACAGGTCCAGGACGCGGGCCCCGCCCAGCTTGGGCATCAGCCAGTTGAACAGGGTCTCGCGCACACGGTCGCTGCTGGGCCGAAGCCCCGGCAGGGTCGGCACCGGCAAGCGGGTATTGCGCCAGCGACCGCCGATGATGCGGACCTGGCCGTCGTTGCCCCCACGGCCGCTCATTGGCGCCCCCGGCGGGAGGTATTCAAGAATTTCAGCATGAGTGGGATTGTAGTTCGGCCGGCCCGCGGCCGGGGACGCGCCAACGCATGCGCGCTGTCGCTCCCACGCTTCGCTGCGCGAAACGCGGGCCCCACTTACCAGCTTCCATACCCCCGCCGCTTCGCGGCCGCCCCCTGACTCAGGGGGCTCTACCCCAGACGCGATCCGAGGCTCGACATACAGGCGGGGTCAGATCCGTTTTCCTGCGGAAAACGGATCTGACCCTGGTTTGGATTTCGATATCTGAGAGATTCCATCCACGCATGGCGTGGATCTACTGGCCGCCGGCCAACTATCGAAGGCGGGGCGGTGTCGGATTGCGCGGCGTCCGCGGCATGGATGCCGCGGCCAAGCCCCAAGGACGGGTTCACGGCGTCCCCGCAATCCGACACCGCCCCGCCATCCCACGGATAGCCCGCTGTTGCTTCGGCTGTTGCTCTGGCCTCTGCGGGTGCCGGGCGCAGCCCGGCCGAACAACCCCTTGATTTCGGGACAATCACCCCTACCCCTTGGCGAGGCCGCACGCGCTGGCGCGGCATTGCACATGGAGCCCTATCGATGACCGAGACCACCCAGACCGAAACCCTTGGCTTCCAGACCGAAGTCAAGCAACTGCTGCAGCTGATGATCCACTCGCTGTACTCCAACAAGGAAATCTTCCTGCGCGAGCTGGTCTCCAACGCTGCCGACGCCGCCGACAAGCTACGCTTCGAGGCCCTGACCCAGCCGGCGCTGCTGGAAGGCGACAGCGAGCTGCGCGTGCGCGTCAGCTTCGACGCCGCCGCCCACACCATCACCATCGAAGACAACGGCATTGGCATGAGCCGCGCCGAAGCCATCGCCCACCTCGGCACCATCGCCAAGTCCGGCACCGGCGACTTCCTGCGGCAGCTGTCCGGCGACCAGAAGAAGGATTCGCAGCTGATCGGCCAGTTCGGCGTCGGCTTCTACAGCGCTTTCATCGTCGCTGACGAAGTGGAAGTGACCTCGCGCCGCGCCGGCCTGGCTGCAGCCGAAGGCGTGCGCTGGAGCTCGCGTGGGGAAGGCGATTTCGAAGTGGCCACCGTCGACAAGGCAGAGCGCGGTACCCGCATCGTGCTGCACCTGAAGGACGGCGAGCACGACTTCGCCGATGGCTGGCGCCTGCGCAGCATCCTCAAGAAGTACTCGGACCACATCGGTTTGCCGATCCAGATGCCGAAGGAAGGTGGCGAAGAAGGCGCCACCGTCGAGTGGGAGACCGTCAACCGCGCCAGCGCGCTGTGGACCCGCCCGCGCACCGAGATCAGCGACGCCGAGTACACCGAGTTCTACAAGCACGTAGCGCACGACCATAGCAACCCGCTGGCGTGGAGCCACAACAAGGTCGAGGGCAAGCTGGAGTACACCTCGCTGCTGTACGTGCCCGGCCGCGCGCCGTTCGACCTGTACCACCGCGATGCGCCCAAGGGCCTGAAACTGTACGTGCAGCGCGTGTTCGTGATGGACCAGGCCGAGCAGTTCCTGCCGCTGTACCTGCGCTTCATCAAGGGCGTGGTCGATTCCAACGACCTGTCGCTGAACGTCTCGCGCGAGATCCTGCAGTCCGGCCCGGTCATCGATTCGATGAAATCGGCGCTGACCAAGCGTTCGCTGGACATGCTGGAGAAGCTGGCCACCGACAAGCCCGAGCAGTACGCCACGTTCTGGAAGGAGTTCGGCCAGGTGCTGAAGGAAGGCCCGGCCGAGGACTACAACAACCGCGAGAAGGTGGCCGGCCTGCTGCGCTTCGCCTCCACCCGTGGCGACGGCGATGCGCAGAGCGTGTCGCTGGCCGATTACATCGGCCGCATGACCGAAGGCCAGGACAAGATCTACTACCTCACCGGCGAGAGCTACAGCCAGGTGCGCAACAGTCCGCACCTGGAAGTGTTCCGCAAGAAGGGCGTGGAAGTGCTGCTGCTGACCGACCGCATCGACGAGTGGCTGATGGGCTACCTGACCGATTTCGACGGCAAGGGCTTCGTCGACATCGCCCGTGGCGATCTCGACCTGGGCGCACTGGAAACCGATGCGGACAAGCAGGCACAGGAAGCGGCAGCAAAGGACAAGCAGGGCCTGGTCGAGCGGCTCAAGACGGTCCTGGGTGACGAAGTGGCCGAGGTGCGCGTGTCGCACCGCCTGACCGATTCGCCGGCGGTGCTGGCCATCGGCGAGCAGGACCTGGGCCTGCAGATGCGCCAGATCCTGGAAGCCAGCGGGCAGAAGGTGCCGGACAGCAAGCCGGTGCTGGAGATCAACCCGGGCCATCCGCTGATCGCCAAGCTCGACGCCGAAGCCGATGGCGCGCGCTTCGACGACCTCGGCCGGGTGCTGTTCGACCAGGCCGCGCTGGCCGCCGGTGACAGCCTGAAGGATCCGGGTGCCTATGTGGCGCGCCTGAACAAGCTGCTGCTGGAGCTGTCGGCCTGATCGAGGCGGTGGTCGCCGGGCATGGCCCAGCGGTGCCTTGGTAGAGGCCAACCTTGGTTGGCGCCCCAAAAGCGTGCCAACCAAGGTTGGCACCTGCCAGGGGGGGTAAGCATGCCAACCAGGGTTGGCACCCACCAGGGGCGGCGGTTCGCGCCTGCCGAGGGGGCTCAGGCTTCCCGATCCAGCAGCGAACCCAGCAACGGGTCCTGGCGGCGGATCACCGAGGCATTGGCGGCGAAGGCCACCACCTCGGCTTTCGCCGCCAGCAGATCTCCCAGCGGTGCACCGACATCAGCGCCGGCGGCAGTCACCGAGGCCTGCACCCCACCCTGTCCAGTGGCACCGCGCTGCAACTGCAGGCGCTGCGCATCGGGGGTGGCCAGATTGGCCACGTTGTGCGCTGCCACCTGCACGCCCTGCTGGGCCGCACGCATCCCGCCGAGGGCGATTCCCATCACGTTGTTCATGGCGGTCTCCGGGCCGCTCCGCGCAACCCTCCGGACCGGTTAACGGCCGGCCGGCCGCGACCTTGAGTCCACATCGGCCCGACAGGCCTGAGTGGTAGCATATCCCTCTGATTTCAGCGCCTTTTGCCAATGCTCAGTTTTTTCCGCCGCAAGAAGCCCCAGGATGCCCCCACCACGGAGGCGTCCAAGACCCAGCACTACTCGGCTGAAGAGCTGGCGGCGGCGTTCCCGTCGGCCGCCCCGGCCGAAGACGCACCCACCGCCGCGGTGGTCGAAGCCAATGCACCCGCACCTGCACCGGAATCGGCCCCGGTCGCCGAAGTGCCTGCCGTGCCAGCTGCGCAGCCGGCCACCGCGCCCGAGGACGTCCAGGCTGAAGCGCTCGCTGCGGCCGCTGTGCTGGCTCCTCTGGCTCCGGTCATTCCGGTCGAGGAACCCACCGCCCCGGCCACCGACCTGCCTGCGCTGGTGGATGCCCCTCCGGCGCCCGCCGGCAAGCCCGGCTGGCGCGAGCGCCTGCGCAACAGCGTCATCGCGCGCAGCTTCGGCGGCCTGTTCTCGCGCAACCCCAAGCTCGACGACGATCTGCTGGACGAGCTGGAAACCGCCCTGATCACCGCCGACGTCGGCGTGGGCGCCACCACCGATCTGGTCGAGGGCCTGCGCAAGCGCATGAAGTCGCGCGAGTTCGCCGACGCCAATGCGCTGCTGGCCGCGCTGCGCGCCGAACTGATCGCGATCCTGCAGCCGGTGGCCAAGCCGCTGGTGATCGACCGCAATGCCAAGCCCTTCGTAGTGCTCACCGTCGGCGTCAACGGCGTCGGCAAGACCACCACCATCGGCAAGCTGGCCAAGCGCTTCAAGGATGACGGCCACAGCCTGATGCTGGCTGCCGGCGATACCTTCCGCGCCGCCGCCGTGGCCCAGCTGCAGGCCTGGGGCGAGCGCAACGGCGTGGCCGTGGTTGCGCAGGGGCAGAACGCCGATGCCGCTTCGGTGGCATTCGACGCGCTGCAGGCCGGCAAGGCCCGCGGCACCTCGGTGCTGATCGCCGATACCGCCGGCCGCCTGCACACCCAGTCCGGGCTGATGAACGAGCTGGGCAAGATCCGCCGCGTGCTCGGCAAGATCGACCCCACCGCCCCGCACGAAGTGCTGATGGTGATCGACGGCACCACCGGCCAGAACGCGCTGTCGCAGCTGCGCCAGTTCAATGCCGCAGTGAACGTGACCGGCCTGGTGGTGACCAAGCTGGACGGCACCGCCAAGGGCGGCGTGGTGTTCGCACTGGCCCGCGAGTTCGGCATTCCGATCCGCTTCGCCGGCATTGGCGAGCGCCCGGAAGACCTGCGTGTATTCGACCCGGAAGCCTTCGTCGACGCCCTGCTGCCCGAAGCATTGGGCGCCTGATACACCGTGCAGCCACGCATGGCGTGGCTCTACTGCGATCTGGTAGAGCCACCCCATGGGTGGCTGCCTCCTTCCGGAACACTCATGCCCCGCCAGCCGCACGCCAGCGCCGACACTGCCAAGGAAGACGACTTCGTCGCCCGCCTGCTGCACTGGTTCGACGACCACGGTCGCCATGACCTGCCCTGGCAGCACCCGCGCAGCCCCTATCGGGTCTGGTTGTCGGAGATCATGCTGCAGCAGACCCAGGTGGCCACGGTCATCCCGTACTTCCATCGGTTCCTGCAGCACTTCCCAACCCTGCCCGAGCTCGCCGCCGCCAGCAATGACGCGGTGATGGCGCAGTGGGCCGGGCTCGGCTACTACGCCCGCGCACGCAACCTGCATGCCGCCGCAAAGCGCTGCGTGGAACTGCACGACGGCGACCTGCCGCGCGATTTCGATGCATTGCATGCCCTGCCCGGCATCGGCCGCAGCACCGCCGGTGCGATCCTCAGCCAGACATGGAACGATCGGTTCGCGATTCTCGACGGCAACGTCAAGCGCGTGCTCAGCCGCTACCACGGCATCGACGGCTTTCCCGGCCTGCCGGCCATCGAGAAACAACTGTGGGCGATTGCCCAGGCGCACGTCGCGCAGGTGCCGGCCGGGCGCATGGCCGATTACACCCAGGCGCAGATGGATCTGGGCGCGACGGTATGCAGCCGGGCCAAGCCGGCCTGCGTGATCTGCCCGCTGCAGGACGCGTGCGTGGCGCGGCGCGAAGGCCGCACCGCTGAACTGCCCACGCCCAAGCCCAGCAAGACCCTGCCCGAACGCGAAGCGGTCGCCCTGCTGCTGCGCGACGCCCAGCAACGCGTGCTGCTGCAGAAGCGGCCGGACACCGGCATCTGGGCGCAGCTGTGGACGCTGCCGCAGGCCGAGGCCGGCAGCGACCTGCAGGACTGGTTCGACGCACATGTCGACGGCTCGCTGGAAGATGCAGAGGAACTGCCGGTGCTGCAGCACACCTTCAGCCACTACAGGCTGCACCTGCAGGTATTGTCACGGAAGGTGCGCGGCCTGCGTGTGGAAGAACCCACGCTGCGCTGGGTCGCCAACGACGAGCTACCCGCATTGGGCCTGCCGGCACCGATCCGCAAACTGCTCGACGGCGCCACGATCAAGACGCCGAAACGAAATTCCAGCAAACCCCGTAACCACGAGTGAATGCCATGCCCCGAACCGTCTTCTGCCAGTACGAACAACGCGATGCCGAGGGCCTGGACTTCGTGCCCTACCCCGGCGAGCTGGGCCAGCGCATCTTCAACAACATCGGCAAGCAGGCCTGGGCCGCGTGGCTGGCCCACCAGACCATGCTGATCAACGAGAACCGGCTGTCGCCGCGCACGCCGGAACATCGTGCGTTCCTTGAAGGCGAACTGGTCAAGTTCCTGTTCGAGAAGGACGCGGAAAAGCCGGCCGGCTTCACCCCGGAAACCTGACAGGCAGGTCGTGCAGGCCGATGGCCGGCAATCTGGCATCTGCGCGATGCCGGCCAGCGGCCGGCACTACCGCGCTATTTCGCGTTTTCCTCGCGCTCCTGCACCTGCGCCTGGCGCAGCTTCTGCTCGGACGCGCGCAGCGCCTTCACATCCAGCTTGCGGATGCTGTTGATGAAGCACGGCAGGCGCGGGCCGCCGGTGGGGTCGCGCACCAGCACTTTGTCAAAGCGCGACGACACACGGCCCATGCTGCTGGTCAGACCGATGGCGGTCGCATACGGCAGGTCCTGGCAGGGACCATTCAACTCCAGCAGATAGGCTTCGCTGGGACGGGTCCACACCGCCAGCGCACTGTCGCCCAGCTCGGTCCAGCCATTGAGGCTGCCAAAGAACTGCATGTCGTTCTGCGGCGCGCCGGCGTGGGCACGGTACAGATCCAGTCTTTCGGTACTGCTGAGCCGGCCGGTCGTCGCACAGGCGGCCAGTGCCAGGCAGAGTCCGGCCATCAGGATCGGGGTCTTCATGGCGATCTCCTCGGGGAACTGTCGCCATCATGCGCCTGGGCTGGCAACGCCGGCGCGACGGCTCGTGCCCCATTCAGCCGCCGGTCGGCGGCTACTGGCCGGACCACGGTAGACGCCAACCTTGGTTGGCGCTTGCCCTGCAGGAGCAGCCGACCAAGGCCGGCCTCTACCAAAGCGGTCCCAGCGCTCAGACGTCGGCGTGGGCCAGCGCGTGCAGGCGCCCTTCGCGCAGCTCCAGCACCCGGTCCAGGCGCCGCGCCAGGCTGCGGTCGTGGGTCACCAGCACCAGGCTGGTATGGCGCGCGCGGTTGAGTTCCAGCATCAGCTCGAACACGCTGCCGGCGGTGCGGTCATCCAGGTTGCCGGTCGGCTCGTCGCCGAGCACGCAGGCGGGATGGTTGACCAGCGCACGCGCCACTGCGGCACGTTGGCGTTCGCCGCCGGACAGCTCGCCCGGCTTGTGGTCCAGGCGATGGCCGAGGCCGACCGCTTCCAGCAGCGTGGTCGCCCGGCTGCTCGCCTCGGCCACGGCGGTGCCGGCCAGCAGCACCGGCATCATCACGTTTTCCAGCGCGGTGAATTCCGGCAGCAGGTGATGAAACTGGTAGACGAAGCCCAGCGCCTGGTTGCGCAGCAGACCGCGCGCGGTATCCGACAGCGCCGACATGCGCTGGCCGGTCACATACACTTCGCCGGCAGTCGGAATGTCCAGGCCGCCCAGCAGGTGCAGCAGCGTGCTCTTGCCGGCACCGGAGGCACCGATGATCGCCACCGTCTCGCCAGCAGTCACGGTCAGGTCCAGCCCATCGAACACCGGCGTCTGCATGCGCCCTTCGGCATAGGTCTTGCCCAGCGCTTCGGCGCGGATCACTTCATCGCCGCGGTTGACGACCTTATTCATAACGCAGGGCCTCCGCCGGCTGGGTGCGTGCTGCCCGCCAGGCGGGATACAGGGTGGCCAGGAAGCTCATCAGCAGCGCGACCACTGTGATCGCCACCACGTCGCCGGTCTGCATGTCGGTCGGCAGGCCGGTGATGTAGTACACATCCTCCGGCAGCAGCTTGACGTTGAACACGCTCTCGATGGCGCCGAGGATGCGTTCCAGGTTGAGGGTCAGGGTGATGCCACCGATCAGGCCGGCCAGCGTGCCGAAGATGCCGATCAACGAGCCCTGCACCATGAACACCTGCATCACCCCGCCCGGGGTCAGGCCCAGGGTGCGCAGGATGGCAATGTCGGCCTGCTTGTCGGTCACCAGCATCACCTGCGAGGACACCAGGTTGAAGGCCCCCATGGCGATGATCAGCGACAGCAGGATGCCCATCACCACCTTCTCCATGCGCAGCGAGTGGTAGAGATTGGCGTTCTGCTGCGTCCAGTCACTCACGCGATAGGCGCCACCGAGGCTCTGCGCCAGGTCCACGCCCACTTCCAGCGAACGGTCCATGTCGTGCAGCTTCAGCCGCACGCCGGTGGCGCCGTCGCTACGCAGCACGCGCTCAAGGTCCTGCATGTTGGCGAAGCCGACGCCGCGATCGACCTCGTTGTACCCGGCCTCGAAGATGCCGCTGACGGTGAAGCGCTTCATCCGTGGCACTGCACCGGCAGGCGTACCCTGCACTTCGGCAAAAGTCACCAGCACCTGGTCGCCAACGTCCACGCCCAGCCAGATCGCCAGCTCCTTGCCCAGCAGCAGGTTGAAGCTGCCCGGCTTGAGGCTGTCATAGCTGCCCTTGGTGACCTTCCTGTCGATCACCGAGACGTTCGGCTCCAGGGCCGGATCGATGCCCTGGATGATCGCGCCCTGCACGCGCGGGCCGCTGATCATCGACTGGATCTCGATGTACGGCGCGGCACCCGCCACGCGCGGATCCTTGCGGGCGACATCGACCACCCGCATCCAGTCCGGCATCGGCTCGCCGTCGCGGCTGATGGTGGTATGTGCGGTCATCTGCAGCAGGCGGCTGCGGATTTCCTTCTGGAAACCGCTCATCACCGCCAGAGTGGTGATCAGCACCGTAACGCCGAGCGCGATGCCCAGGATCGATGCCATCGAGATGAAGGAGATGAAGCCGTTGCGGCGCTTGGCGCGCAGGTAGCGCAGGCCAATGGCCACGGGAATGGGTTTGAACATGCAGGCACGCCGGTCAATTCAGCTTATGGTGCCATCGACCGGGGCTGACGGGAAACGCTGCGTGCGGCCACGGCCAGTCGCAGTTCACGTCGCTGCCCGGAATCGAGCACATCCGGCCAGAACAGCAGGCGCCGGCGGCGCCGATCCTCACGCCACAGCAACAACAGCCATGGGCCACGCACCACCAGCCTTGGCGTATCGACGTCCCGCCCGGCCACCTGCAGTGGCCCGGGAAGCGAAGGCAGAAGCACCTGCACGCGCGGCCGGCGCTGGCGCCAGGCCAGTTCGGCCAACCCGACGCCCCAGGCCAGCAGCAGCGCGGGCATCAGCAGCCGCGCAGGCAGATCGGAGGCACGCAGCAACCAGGGGGCGGCCAGCAGCACCACGACCTGGGCGGCGGCCTGCAGCCGCGAGGGGCGCCACTCAAGGCTTGAGGGCGAGGATCTTCTGCATGAGGGGGATCGCGTGCGCATGCGGGCAGGCCTCATAGCCCATGAACCAGCGCCACAACTTATCGTCCTCGCAGTCGAGCAGGAACAGGAAAACCTCGCGCTCTTCGGTCGGCGCAGTGCGCCATTCGTGGTCCAGGTAGCGGCCAAACAGCTGGTCCAGTTCTCGCATGCCGCGGCGGCAGCGCCAGCGCAGCTTCTTCAGCAGGACATCGTCTTCCATCGTGCTTCTCCAGATACAGCAAAGCCACGCATGGCGTGGCTCTACTGGGTGGTGCAGCCTCGCGTGGCGTGGCTCCACCGGGTACTGCCAGGCCTGTATCAGGCGCGGCGCTCCATCATCAGCTTCTTGATCTCGGCGATCGCCAGCGCCGGGTTCAGGCCCTTCGGGCAGGTCCGGGCACAGTTCATGATGGTGTGGCAGCGGTACAGCTTGAACGGATCTTCCAGATCGTCCAGGCGCGCGCCGGTGTCCTCATCGCGCGAGTCGATGATCCAGCGATAGGCCTGCAGCAGGATCGCCGGGCCCAGGTAACGCTCGCCGTTCCACCAGTAGCTCGGGCAGCTGGTCGAGCAGCAGGCGCACAGGATGCACTCATACAGGCCGTCGAGCTTCTTGCGGTCTTCCGGCGACTGCAGGCGCTCACGGTCCGGCGGTGCCGGGGTCTGGGTGCGGATCCACGGCTTGATCGAGGCGTACTGCGCGTAGAAGTGGGTCAGGTCCGGAACCAGATCCTTGACCACGTTCATGTGCGGCAGCGGGTAGATCGGCACTTCCTTCTTGCCGCAGTCCGAGATGGCTCGGGTGCAGGCCAGGGTGTTGGTGCCGTCGATGTTCATCGCGCACGAACCACAGATGCCTTCGCGGCAGGAGCGGCGGAAGGTCAGGGTCGGGTCGATCTCGTTCTTGATCTTGATCAGGGCGTCCAGGACCATCGGGCCACAGGCGTCCAGATCGACTTCATAGGTATCGGTGCGCGGGTTGCTGTCGTCGTCCGGACTCCAGCGGTAGATCTTGAAGGTGCGCACATTCTTGCCGCCGTTCTTGACGGGGAAGTGCTTGCCCTTCGTGATCTTGGAATTCTTGGGGAGTGAAAACTCGGCCATGGCTGCTCTCGTTGGCTCAGGCGGCCCGCGCCCGTGGGCGCGGATTGCATGGTAGGCGGGGTCGGATCAGTACACGCGCGGCTTCGGCGGCACCACGGACACGTCGTCGGTCAACGTGTACATGTGCACCGGACGGTAGTCGAAGCTGCACTTGCCCTTCTCGTCGACGCTGACCAGGGTGTGCTTCTGCCAGTTGACGTCGTCGCGGTCCGGATAGTCCTCGTGCGCATGCGCACCACGGCTTTCCTTGCGCTGTTCAGCCGAGTTGATCGTCGCCACCGCGTTGAGCAGCAGGTTGTTCAGCTCGTAGGTCTCGATCAGGTCCGAGTTCCAGACCAGCGAACGGTCGGAGACCTTCACGTCCTGGAACGAGTCGAAGATCTTGTCCATCTTCTCGCAGCCTTCCTTCAGCGTCTGGCTGGTGCGGAAGACGGCCGCGTCGGCCTGCATGGTGCGCTGCATGCGGTCGCGGATGACCGAGGTCGGGGTATCGCCGTTGGCGTGGCGCAGCTTGTCCAGCAGGCCCAGCGCCTTGTCGCAGGCATCGGCCGGCAGCGGCTTGTGCGCGGCGCCCGGCTTGATGGTCTCGGCGCAGCGGTTGGCCACCGCACGGCCGAACACCACCAGGTCGAGCAGCGAGTTCGAGCCCAGGCGGTTGGCGCCGTGCACGGACACGCAGGCCGCTTCGCCGATGGCGTACAGCCCCGGCACCACGGCGTTGTCGTTGTCGCCGACCTTCTGCACCACTTCACCGTGGTAGTTGGTCGGGATGCCGCCCATGTTGTAGTGCACGGTCGGAATGACCGGGATCGGCTGCTTGTGCACGTCGACGCCTGCGAAGATGCGGGCGCTCTCGGCGATGCCCGGCAGCTTCTCGTCGATCACGCCCGGGCCGAGGTGGGTCAGGTCGAGCAGGATGTGATCCTTGTGCTCGCCGACGCCGCGGCCTTCGCGGATCTCGATGGTCATCGAACGGCTGACCACGTCGCGCGAGGCCAGGTCCTTGTAGTGCGGTGCATAGCGCTCCATGAAGCGCTCGCCGCTGCTGTTGCGCAGGATGCCGCCTTCACCGCGGACACCCTCGGTGATCAGGCAGCCGGCGCCGTAGATGCCGGTCGGGTGGAACTGCACGAACTCCATGTCCTGCATGGCGATGCCGGCACGCATGGCCAGGCCGCCACCGTCGCCGGTGCAGGTGTGCGCCGAGGTAGCGCTGAAGTAGGCACGGCCGTAGCCGCCGGTGGCCAGCACCACGCCCTGGGCGCGGAACAGGTGCAGCGTGCCATCGGACATGTCCAGGGCCAGCACGCCGCGGCAGGCACCTTCGTCGTCGAAGATCAGGTCGAGCGCAAAGTACTCGATCATGAAGCGCGCATCGTGCTTCAGCGACTGCTGGTACAGGGTGTGCAGCATCGCGTGGCCGGTACGGTCGGCCGCCGCGCAGGTACGCTGCGCCGCCGGGCCTTCGCCGTACTTGGTGGTCATGCCACCGAACGGACGCTGGTAGATCTTGCCTTCGGCGGTGCGCGAGAACGGCACACCGTAGTGTTCGAGTTCGATGATGGCCGGGATGGCCTCACGGCACATGTACTCGATGGCGTCCTGGTCACCCAGCCAGTCCGAACCCTTGATGGTGTCGAAGAAGTGGTAGCGCCAGTCGTCCTCGCCCATGTTGCCGAGTGCGGCCGAAATACCGCCCTGGGCGGCGACGGTGTGCGAACGGGTCGGGAAGACCTTGGTCAGGCACACGGTCTGCAGGCCCTTGGCGGCCAGGCCGAACGTGGCGCGCAGGCCGGCACCGCCGGCGCCGACCACGACCATGTCGTACTTGTGTTCGGTGATCTTGTAAGCGGACATCTAATCTGGATTCCTGTGTAGGTGCCTGGGCTCAGGCAACGCCGAGGGCGATGCGGCCCACCGCAAACACACTGACGATCATGCCGAGCACGGCGACGAACTTCACCGCGGTCTGCAGCACCAGGGCCAGCAGCGATTCGTGGATGTAGTCTTCCAGCACGACCTGCATGCCGAGCTGCGCGTGCCAGAACATGGCGATCAGCAGGCCGATCAGCGGCACTGCATTCCACGGCTTGGCCACGGCGGCGGCGGCGGTCGCGTAATCCGAGCCCAGCAGGCCCAGTACGAAGACCAGGAACCAGATGCCCAGCACCACCAGCGCGGCGGCGGTCAGGCGCTGGTGCACGAAATGCTCGGTGCCGGTCTTGGCCGAGCCCAGGCCGCGCACGTTCTTCAGCGGGGTACGGAACTTGCTCACGCGGCACCTCCGAACATCACATAGGCCCACACCAGCAGGGTGATCACCAGGCTGCCGATGACCGACAGCCAGCTGCTGCGGATGAAGGCAGGGATGCTGAAGCCGATGGCGAAGTCCTGCACTACATGACGGATGCCATTGCACAGGTGATAGGCGAACGACCATGTCCACGCGAACAGGAACACGCGGCCATACCAGGCCCCGGCATGGCCGGTGAAGCAGTTCCAGGACTCGGGCCCCATCATCAGGGCCAGCAGGCCGGCAGCGATGATGAGGGCACCAACAGACAGAAAGATGCCAGTGGCTCGATGCAGGATCGAGGTGGCCATCTGAATCTGCCAGCGATACACCTGAAGGTGCGGGGAAAGTGGGCGTTGTCTGGTCGCCATTCGCTGGGCTCGTTGTCTCGGCTGGGCGGCACGCGGCCGCGTTGGCTCAATGCTGATCAGAAATCGATGCAGCGTCCGTTTTTCTCCCAATCGCCATACCGCACCGGATCAAGTCCGCCGCGGCCGCCGAATTCCTCTGCTTTTTCCTGTTCCACGGGCACGGGTGCCGCAGGGACCAGCGGGGCTTCAGATTCGTCGTCGGGAGTGGGGGTTGTTTGGCCTATCATGTTCGGTCTCGCAACGCACAAATTTTAGACCTCGTTCACGTGCCTGACAACCTGCCCCCTGCTTTCGTCGGATATCCGCGCCTGCCCGGCCACCAGCTGCTGAGCCTGCAGGGCCCGGATGCGGCCGCCTTCGCCCACGCCCAATTCAGCAGCGATGTCACCGCCCTGCCCCTGCTGCACTGGCAGTGGAGCGCCTGGCTGACTGCCAAGGGCCGCACCCTGGCAGTGTTCCAGCTGCTCCGGCTGGCCGACGATCACGTGATGCTGGTGCTGGCCGACGGCGATGCCGATGAGATTGCGTCGCAACTGCAGCGCTTCGTGTTCCGTCGCAAGGTGCAGGTACAGGTGCGCAGCGATCTGGCCGTGGCCGGTGCGTTCACTGCGCCCGAGGCTGCCAGCGGCGCCGCGATCGCGCTCGCTGCAGGTGACGGCTGGGAGCTGGACCTGGGCAGCGACGCCCTGCCGCGCACCCTGCGCATCGGGGCGGCGGCTGCCGTTGCATCCGGCAGCGAAACCGATGAGGCCGCCTTCGCCCTCGCCTGGCGCCAGGCCGACCTGCGCTACGGATTGCCGCGCTTGGACGAAAGCCAGCGCGAAGTGTGGACCCCGCAGCAGCTGGGCCTGGACCGCCTGAATGGCTACAGCGTGAAGAAAGGCTGCTACCCGGGCCAGGAAATCGTCGCCCGCACCCACTTCCTCGGCAAGGCCAAGCGCGCGGTGCAGCTGCTGCATACTGCGGCACCGGCACAGGCCGGCGATGGCGTGCTGCAGGACGGCGCGACGCTGGGCATGATCGCCAGCGTAGCCGGTGACCTGGCGCTGGCGGTGCTGCCGCTGGAGGCTGGCGACGCCGAGCTGCAGGTGGGTGATGCCATTGCGCAGCGCGTGCCGCTGCTGGATGGCCTGGCCCGCTGAAGCGAGCGGGGACCTGCACGGGTGGGTGCAGGAATGGTAGTGCCGGCCGTTGGCCGGCAACCATGCAGGGTCGAGGTTGCCGGCCAGCGGCCAGCACTACCGGCTACAGGCGCTCGCCGCTCTCTGCGTTGAAGAAATGCAGGCCCTGCGGGCGAATCGCCACGCGGATCTGCTCGCCCACTGCTGGCAGCGACTGTGGTGCCACGCGCATGGTCAGCGCGTGCTGGCCACTGCTCATGTTGACGAAGATCTCGTTGCCGACCGGTTCGATGCCTTCGATGCGCGCGGTGAATGCATGCGCATCATCGGCAGCCGCCGGCTGCAGGTGCTCCGGGCGCACGCCCACCGCGATCGGCTTCTGCAGCCATGCCGGATCGATCGTCGCCTGGCCCAGGGGGGCACGCCATTCGCCGTCGACCACGCTCACGCCGCCGGCATCGCCCTGCAGCGTGCCGCGCAGCACGTTCATCGCCGGGCTGCCGAGGAAACCGGCCACGAACAGGTTGGCCGGGCGGTCGTAGAGCGCCATCGGCGTATCGATCTGCTGGATGATGCCGTCCTTCAGCACCACGATGCGCTGGCCCAGGGTCATCGCTTCAACCTGGTCGTGCGTCACGTAGATCATGGTGGTGCCCAGCTTGCGGTGCAGCTGCGCGATCTCGGTGCGCACGCTGTGGCGCAGCTTGGCGTCGAGGTTGGACAGCGGCTCGTCGAGCAGGAACACCGCCGGCTCGCGCACCAGCGCCCGGCCCAGTGCCACGCGCTGACGCTGGCCACCGGACATCGCCTTGGGCAGCTTGTCCATCATCTCGGTCAGGCCCAGCGTCTGCGCGGCTTCGGCGATGCGCTTGTCGATGGTTGCCTTGTCATGCCCGCGCAGCTTCAGGCCGAAGGCCAGGTTCTCGGCCACGGTCATGTGCGGATACAACGCGTAGCTCTGGAACACCATGGCGATGTCGCGATCCTTCGGCGCCACGTCGTTGACCACGCGATCACCAATCGTCAGCGTGCCACCGCTGATCTCTTCCAGGCCCGCCACCATCCGCAACAGGGTCGACTTGCCACAGCCGGACGGACCGACCAGCACCATCAGCTCGCCATCGGCGACCTCGAAGGTGGCGTCCTTCACCGCGACTTGGCCGTTGTCATAGACCTTGCGCACACCCTGCAACTGCACTTTTGCCATATCACCTATCCGGTCCGCCCGAAGCCGGGCTGTCTTTTGGGACTGCCTCGGCCCTCCCGATGGCAGTGATGATTGCGCGCCTGCCGCATGACGGCGAGCACTGCAATCGAATACAGTTGCCCATTCTGCCATGTAAACGTTTTCACGTGGCACTATCCGATGATCGGTGCGCACCGATCTGCGTCGGCGGTTGAACGAAGGTTCCGCCGAGGTAGTGGTTTCGAATGGAACGGTCTTCCGCAACCCCGGAGATCGCCCCTGACGAACCTCGGACAGGCAGTTGCGCGGATGTCCCCCGAACCCAGCCATGAAGCGATTGACAACGATGTCACCCGGATCTGAAACTCGAGCGATGCACGACACCCTCTTCCTGTTCGGTGCCACAGGTGATCTGGCCCAGCGCTACCTGTTCCCTTCGCTGCTTCGCCTGCTTGGCGACGGCCTGCTGCCGGAGGACTTCCGCATCCGCGCACTGGCCCTGTCCGGGCATGACACCGAAGCCTTCCATGACATCCTGCGGCCGCGCCTGCAGCAGGCCATGCCGATGGCCACGCAGGACGACATCGCTGCCCTGCTGCGCCGCATCGACTACCGTTCGGTGGACCTGCGCGACGTCGACTCGGTTGCCGCTGCGGTCTCCGACCTGGTGCACCGCAAGTGCGTCAGCTACCTCGCCATTCCGCCGGGCCTGTACATTTCCACCTGCGAAGGCCTGGCCAAGGGCGGCGCCCTCGCCGCGCCGGCACGCCTGATGCTGGAGAAGCCGATCGGCAGCGACAGCGAGAGCGCCGAGGAAATCATCAGCACCATCGGCCAGTGGATCGACGAGGACCGCGTGTTCCGCCTCGACCACTACCTGGGCAAGGCGGCAGTGCAGAACCTGATCGCGCTGCGCTTCGGCAATACGCTGCTGGAAGCGGTGTGGAACCGCAACTACATCGAATCGGTGCACATCCTGGTGGCCGAGAGCGAAGGCGTGGACGGCCGTGACGCCTACTACGCCCGCTCCGGCGCGCTGCGCGACATGGTGCAGAGCCACATCCTGCAGCTGCTGTGCATGGTGGCGATGGAGCCGCCGGCGTCGCTGGAAGCCGACCGCATCCGCGACGAGAAGGTCAAGGTGCTGCGCGCCCTTCGCCCGCTCGACGCGAAGCACGCCGCGCGTGACAGCATCCGCGGCCGCTACACCGCTGGCACCATCAACGGCCAGCCGGCGCAGGCTTACCAGCCGCCGGAAGGCAGCGACGTGGAAACCTTCGCCGGTGTCACCGCGCATATCGACAACTGGCGCTGGAGCGGCGTGCCGTTCCATCTGGTCACCGGCAAGCGCCTGCCCGAGCGCACCACCCGCGTGGTGGTCACGCTGAAGCCGGTCACCCATTGGCTGTTCGAGCGCCCGCAGCGCGCGCAGGCCGCACCGAACCGCCTGGTGTTCCAGCTGCAGCCGCAGGAAAACATCGAACTGGGCCTGATGAGCAGCCTGGCCGGCCCGGAATGGGGCGCGCTGGAACTGCATCCGCTGGAACTGGAACTGTCAGTGCCAACCGGCCTGCATCGCCGCATCGCGTACGAGCGCCTGTTCCTGGATGCCTTCAATGGCAATCACACGCTGTTCGTGCGCGACGACGAAGTGCGTGCAGCGTGGGCCTGGATCGACAGCGTCGCCGACGCGTGGAAGGACGCCAAGCTGCCGCTGGAGCCCTACCCCGCCGGCCAATGGGGCCCGAGCAATGCCGGCGAGTTCCTGCCGCAGGGCGTGGACGCACCGGACAGCGGAGCGTCGGCATGAGCGCCAGCTCGCAGCCGGTGCTGGTGGCCGACATCGGCGGCACCAACGCCCGCTTCGCCCTGGCCGATACCTCGCAGGACGCGCCGCTGCGGAAGGACAGCATCCGCGAATACGCGGTGGCGGAGTTCCCTTCGCTGGGTGATGCGGCGCGCCACCACCTGGAACAGATCGGCGCCAGCGCAAGCCGCGGCGTGTTCGCAGTGGCCGGTCGCGTTGATGGCGATGAAGCGCGCATCACCAACCATCCGTGGGTGATCTCGCGCAACCGCACCGCAGCGATGCTCGGTTTCGACGAACTGCACCTGATCAACGACTTTGCCGCACAGGCGATGGCGATCTCGCTGCTGCAGCCCGAGGACGTGGTCCAGGTCGGCGGTGCCGCCTGGGTTCCGGGCAAGCCGGGCCAGCCGCGCAACTACGCAGTGATCGGGCCGGGTACCGGCCTCGGCGTGGGCGGCCTGATCATGCGCCACGGCCGCTGCTATCCGCTGGAAACCGAAGGCGGCCATGTCAGTTTCCCGCCGGGAACTCCGGAAGAGATCCGCATCCTCGAGATCCTGTCCGAACAGTTCGGCCGCGTCTCCAACGAGCGCCTGATCTGTGGCCCCGGCCTGGTCAACATCCACCGCGCCGTGTGCGAGATGGCCGGTATCGACCCGGGCCAGCTGCAGCCGGTGGACGTGACCGCCCGTGCCCTGCACGGTGATCCGCAGGCAATGCGCACCGTGGACGTGTTCTGCGCCGTGTTCGGCGCCATCGCCGGTGACCTGGTGCTCACCCAGGGCGCCTGGGATGGCGTGTTCCTGACCGGAGGCCTGACCCCGAAGATGCTCGATTCGCTGCAGCACTCCGGTTTCCGCCAGCGCTTCGAACACAAGGGCCGCTTCTCCTCGATCATGGCGCGCGTGCCCTCGTTGGCGGTGATGCATCCCCACGCCGGACTGCTTGGCGCCGCCGCCTATGCCACCGACGCCGAACGTGACGCACCAGGAGTTGCCGCATGAACCCCAGCTTCCACGACGACCGCATCGAGTTCATCCAGCACGGCGACGCCGACGGCTGGATCGAAGCGGTGGCCGCTGAGATGGCACGCACCCTCAACCACGACATCAATGACGTGGGCCGCGCCCGCATCCTGTTGTCCGGCGGCACCACGCCGGCCCCGGTCTACCAGGCACTGGCCGAGCTGGACGTGCACTGGGACCGGGTTGAAGTGAGCCTGGCCGACGAGCGCTGGCTGTCGCCGCAGGATCGCGACAGCAACGCCTGGCTGGTGCGCGAGCACCTGCTCAAGCGCACCGAGGGCGCCCACTTCGATCCGCTGGTACGGATCGGCAAGCCACTGCCCGAATGCGTGTACACCGCCAACCTGCAGGCGCAGCACAGCCAGCCGCCGAGCCTGGTAGCGCTGGGCATGGGCAACGACGGGCACACCGCCTCGCTGTTCCCTGGCTCGAAAGACCTCGCACGCGCACTGGAAAGCACCCTGCCCTATGCCGCGCTGGATGCCACCGGCTGCCCAGGCGCGAACCAGTGGCCGCTGCGCATCACGCTGACCCCGCACGGCCTGCGCCAGTGCCGCCAGCGCCTGCTGCTGCTGCGTGGCAAGCAGAAGCTGCAGGTACTGCGCCAGGCGCTGGACAGCAACGACGCCCAGCAGTACCCGATCCTCAATGCGATCAACCTGGAAGGCGCGCGCCTGCGCGTCCACTGGGCTGATTGATGTCGGCGGCGGCACCGTGCCGCCGCTTGCCTCTCGCCACCATGAACGCCGGTAGCCAATGAGCCTCCATCCTCAACTGCAAGCCATCACTGAGCGCGTCATCCGCCGCAGCGCCGCCTCGCGCGCCGCCTATCTGGCCGCGATCGATGCCTCCCTGCGTGAGGGCCCGTTCCGCAGCCGCCTGAGTTGCGGCAACCTCGCCCACGGGTTCGCCGCCTGCGGCGGCACCGACAAGAGCCGCCTGCGCGGCGGCGTGACGCCGAACCTGGGCATCATCACCGCCTACAACGACATGCTGTCGGCCCACCAGCCGTTCGAGACCTATCCCGAACAGATCCGCGACATCGCCCGCGAGCTGGGCGCCACCGCGCAGGTCGCCGGCGGCGTCCCTGCGATGTGCGACGGTGTCACCCAGGGCCGTGGTGGCATGGAGCTGTCGCTGTTCTCGCGCGATGTCATTGCCCAGGCCACGGCCATCGGCCTCAGCCATGACATGTTCGATACCACCGTCTACCTCGGCGTGTGCGACAAGATCGTGCCGGGCCTGCTGATCGGTGCGCTGGCCTTCGGCCATCTGCCGGCGGTGTTCGTACCGGCCGGCCCGATGACCCCGGGCATCCCGAACAAGCAGAAGGCCGAAGTGCGCGAGCGCTACGCCGCCGGTGAGGCCACCCGCGAAGAGCTGCTGGAAGCCGAGTCCGCGTCGTACCACGGTGCGGGCACCTGCACCTTCTACGGCACGGCCAACTCCAACCAGGTGTTGCTGGAAGCCATGGGCGTGCAGTTGCCGGGCGCATCGTTCGTCAATCCGGGCACGCCGCTGCGCGACGCCCTGACCCGCGAGGCAACCGAACGCGCGCTGGACATCACCGCACTGGGCGACGATTTCCGCCCGCTGGGCCGGATCATCGACGAGCGCGCGATCATCAACGCGGTCATCGCGCTGATGGCCACTGGCGGTTCGACCAACCACACCATCCACTGGATCGCGGTGGCGCGTGCGGCCGGCATCGTGCTGACCTGGGACGACTTCGACGAACTGTCGCAGCTGATTCCGCTGCTGGCCCGTGTCTACCCGAACGGCGAGGCCGACGTGAACCGTTTCGCGGCCGCTGGCGGCCCGGCCTTCGTGTTCGGCGAGCTGATCAAGGCGGGCCTGATGCACGGCGATCTGGTCAGCGTCGCGCGTGGCGGCATGTCCGACTATGCGCGCGAGCCGCAACTGCGTGACGGCCGGCTGGTCTACCTGCCGGGCCTGGAACACAGCGCCGATGACGAAGTGGTTCGTGGCGTCGACAATCCGTTCGAGCACCAGGGTGGCCTGCGCCTGCTGCGTGGCAACCTCGGCAAGTCGCTGATCAAGCTGTCGGCGGTGAAACCGCAGTACCGGACGATCGAAGCACCTGCGGTGGTGGTCGATGCACCGCAGGTATTGAACAAGCTGCACGCCGGTGGCCTGCTGCCGCAGGACTTCGTGGCGGTGGTGCGCTACCAGGGCCCGCGTGCCAACGGCATGCCCGAACTGCATTCGCTGGCACCGCTGCTGGGCCTGCTGCAGAACCAGGGCCGGCGCGTGGCGCTGGTCACCGACGGCCGCCTGTCCGGTGCGTCGGGCAAGATCCCGGCGGCCATCCATGTGACGCCGGAAGCGGCGCGTGGTGGCCCGCTGGCCAAGGTCCGCGAGGGCGACATGATCCGCCTCGACGGCGAGGCCGGCACGCTGGAAGTGCTGGTGGACGCGGCGGAATGGGCAGCACGTCCGCTGGCGCCGAACACCGCGCCGGCCGCGCATGACCTGGGCCGCAACCTGTTCGCGATCAACCGTCGCGTGGTGGGCCCGGCCGACCAGGGCGCGATTTCGATTTCGTGCGGGCCGGCGGCGGCCGATGGCGGGCCGTGGGAGTACGACGCGGAGTATGAGCTGGGGCACGATGCCGCAGCGGCGGCGGCGCCGCATGAGGCGAAAGACGCCTGACGCGAAAAGCCGCGGCAGGCTTCCCGGCTTGGGCAGTAGAGCGCCCTGGCCGGGACACGCCGTAAACCCCCTACGGGGCCGGCCCAACCGCTGGCGGTTGGGCGTTCGGGCGCTTGCAAAGCGGTGCTTCGCAAGCAAAGCGCCCTCACCCATGGGGGCTCGATCGCGGCATTCATGCCGCTCACAGTCCCGGCCAGGGCGCTCTACTGCCCTTGGACAATTCCCGGCGCGTCATTTGCGCTGCGGCCACTGAATCAAGAAGAGCAAAGGCAAGGGCAAAAGCATGGGTATCGAACAACATCAGGTGAAGGCGGCGGAGCTGTTGCATGCGGCGGGCATCCTGCCGGTGGTGACGATTCATACGCTGGACCAGGCGCGAGCGGTCAGTGCGGCGCTGCTGGAAGGTGGTCTGCCGGCGATCGAGCTGACGCTGCGCACGCCGGTGGCGATGGAAGCGCTGGCAATGCTCAAGCGCGAGCTGCCGGACGTGGTGGTGGGCGCCGGTACGGTGCTGACCGTGGAGCAGATGCAGCAGTCGATCGATGCGGGTGCTGACTTCCTGGTGACCCCGGGGACGCCGCCGGCGCTGGCTGATGCACTTGCCGCTGCGCCGCTGCCGGTGGTGCCGGGTGCGGCGACGCCGACCGAGCTGCTGTCGCTCTACGCCCGCGGTTTCCGCGTGTGCAAGCTGTTCCCGGCCACAGCCGTGGGCGGGCTGGCGATGATCAAGGGACTGGCCGGCCCGGTTGCCGACCTCAAGCTGTGCCCGACCGGCGGCATCACCGAGAACACCGCCGCCGAGTACCTCGAGCAGAAGAACGTGGTCTGCATCGGTGGTTCGTGGATGGTGCCGGGCAACTGGATTGCCGACGGCGAATGGGACAAGGTGCGCGCCAGCGCCGCCGACGCCGCGAAGATCATCAAGCGCGTGCGCGGCCACTGACATGAAGATCGGGGTCAGAGCCCTTTCCCGCCGGGAAAGGGATCCGACCCCAGGTTGCGAGCGCGCACAGCGCGCGACCCGCTCCTGCTCTTCAATCTTCATTCCGCGGTGGCGGCGCACGGAAACTGTCGGTGGCCCTGCGGAGGGATTGCGCAGGGGCGTAAGCGCCATGGATGGCGCGCCCGAGCCTTCAGGGATGGATTCACGGCGTCCCCTGCGCGGTCCCTCCGCAGGGCCAACCCCAGAAATCCAACCGCACCACCGCGAGGGGCTCAGCCGTTGGCCGAAACCCTTACAACGGCCGCGCCGGATCCACCAGCCCGTACTGGCTGGCCATGCGCGCCAGCGCGATGTTGTCGTGGATCCCCATCTTCTCGAACAACCGCGCCTTGTGCGTGTTCACCGTCTTCGCACTCAGGCTCAGGCGCCGCGCGATGTCTTCCTGGCGCAGGCCCTGGGTCAGCAGCAAGGCTACTTCCAGTTCGCGCGGCGACAGGCTGTCGAACGGCGATCCATTGCCCTCCACCGTCGACAGGGCCAGGTTCTGCGCGATGCTGGTGCCCAGGTAGCGACGGCCCATGGCCACATCGCGCACCGCGCGCAGCAGCTCCTGTGCATCGCAGCCCTTGCCGATGTAGCCCGCGGCCCCCGCCTCCAGCAAGCGCTTCGGCAGCGGCCCGTCTTCCAGCACCGATACGATCACCACGCGGGTGTTGCGGTGGCTGCGGACGATGCGCTCGGTCACTTCCATGCCACTCACACCGGGCAGGTGCAGGTCGCACAGCACCACGTCCGGCAACAGCTGGCGGACGTCGCGCAGTGCGTCTTCACCCGTCTCGGCTTCGCCCACCACCTCGATGTCGGTCTCCCCCGACAGGATCATCTTCATCCCGGTGCGGACCAGCGCATGGTCATCCACCAGGTAGACTCGAATCGTCATTCACGTACCTCTTCGAATGCGGCCATTGCAGGTCAAGCTAGGCAGGGCGCCGATACCCCTGCAAGCGCGTCCGGGACGCGATCCAGGCGTTCTGCCTTGCGCATCACAGTAACGCGCGTTGTGCTTGCCCCCTGTCTTGCAGAACCTGCTGCAACGAAACAACTGATCTATTACGTAGACGCCCCGGAAGGGTCATCCACGTCACCCCCCTGTGATGATGCTTCGCTGGCCGTCGCTGGCGGCGAATCCCGACGTCGCCAAGGATGCCGGCGACTGAACATGACCAGATAGCACCCTACCACCCAAACCAGCGCGGCACACCATCCGGCCAGGATGTCCGAGGGATAATGCACGCCCAGATAGACCCGTGAGACGCTCACCAGCAGGCTGAACGGGGGCGCCAGCAGCAGTACCGGCCAGCGCCAGCGGGTATTCCAGGCCAGCAGCACCAGGGTCGCGGCAAGGGTCATCGAGCCCATGGCGTGCCCGCTGGGGAAGCTGAACGTCGATTCCGGCGCAATCGACTCCCACAGGCTGGGGCGCTGGCGCTGGAAGAAGTGCTTGCTGCCCATGTTCAGCAACGCCGATCCCACGAAACTGACCGCGACAAAGGTCGCCTCGCGCCAGCGCCGGTAGCCCAGCAGCGCACCGATGATCAGCACGTCAGCAGGGATCAGGAACCACTCGTAGCCCAGTTTCGAGATGAGCACGAAGAAGCGGTCCAGCCATGGCGAATGCAGGCCATGCATCTGCCACAGCAGCGGCGCATCGAAATGGAACGATTCAAATTCGTGCACTTCGTCAGCCAGGGCGACGAAGCCCGCCAACGGCAGCAGTACGCCACCGAACAGCAGGACCAGGCGCCAGGCGTTGCGCGCCATCCAGTGGCGGAAACCGGAGGCCGACTCCGGAGCGGCGAGGATCGCAGGCTTATCCGGCGCTTCGGACATATTTGTGTTCGACGTAATCGTCGATCAGGGCGACGAACTCCTGGGCGATGTTGTCGCCACGCAGGGTCACCTTCTTCTCGCCATCGACGAATACCGGTGCTGCCGGCGTCTCGCCCGTGCCCGGCAGGGAGATGCCGATGTTGGCATGGCGCGACTCACCCGGCCCATTGACGATGCAGCCCATCACCGCCAGGGTCATGTTCTCCGCACCCGGGTGGTGGATCTTCCACAGCGGCATCTTCTCGCGCACATGGTTCTGCACCACTTTGGCCAGTTCCTGGAAGAACTCGGAGGTGGTGCGGCCGCAGCCCGGGCAGGCCGTGACCAGCGGCGTGAAGGCGCGCTGGCCGGTGGTCTGCAGCAGTTCCTGGGCGACGATCACTTCCTGCGTGCGCGACTGGCCCGGTTCCGGGGTCAGCGAGATGCGGATGGTGTCACCGATGCCTTCCTGCAGCAGCACGCTCAGCGCTGCCGACGAGGCGACGATGCCCTTGCTGCCGATACCGGCTTCGGTCAGGCCCAGGTGCAGGGCGAAGTCCGAGCGCTGCGCCAGGTCGCGGTACACCGCGATCAGTTCCTGCACGCCACTGACCTTGGCCGACAGCACGATCCGATCGCGCGGCAGGCCCAGTTCCACGGCCTGCTCGGCCGAATCCAGCGCCGAACGGATCAGCGCCTCACGCAGCACGCGGCCGGCGTCCCAGGGCTGCTCGCGCAGGTTGTTCTCGTCCATCAGCCTGGCCGCCAGGGCCTGGTCCAGCGAGCCCCAGTTGGCACCGATGCGCACCGGCTTGTTGTAGCGGATCGCGAACTCGATCAACTGGGCGAACTGCAGGTCCTTCTTCTTGCCGAAGCCGACATTGCCCGGGTTGATGCGGTACTTGGCCAACGCTTCCGCACATGCCGGTTCGGCAGTGAGCAGCTGGTGGCCGTTGTAGTGGAAGTCACCGATCAGCGGTACATCGATACCCATCATCGCCAGCTTGTCGACGATGCGCGGAATGGCCGCAGCGGCTTCCACGGTGTTGACGGTCAACCGCACCATCTCCGAACCTGCACGCCACAACTCGGCCACCTGCTTCACGCTGGAGGCCACGTCGGAGGTATCGGTGTTGGTCATCGACTGCACCACCACCGGCTTGCCCCCGCCTACGGTGACCCCGCCGATCTGGACGGCATGGGTCTGGCGGCGGGGCCAGGCGGTGGCATCGGAGGGGGGAGTCGGGCGGGTGACGGCGTCATGCATGGGCGCATTCTACCGCCCACTCCCGCATTCGGGGTGAGTCGCATTCAGCCTGCGGCACGGCTGCGGCCGATTGTCGCAGGCATGTACACGCATGAACGCATACGATGAGCGTGAATGACCGGTCCCGACGCCCCGTTTCTCCGTACCCTGTGCAGCCTGCGCTGGCTTGCCGTAGGCGGCCAGGCCGCCACCATCCTGGTCGCGACCTGGGTGCTGGGCCTGCCGTTGCCGCAGCTGCCGTTGTGGGCCGGCGTGGCGGTGCTGGCCCTGTTCAACGTCTATACCCAGCTGCGCCCGGAAGCGGCCGGCACTGCGCCGCTGACCGCATTCGGCCATATCCTGGTGGACGTGATCATCCTGACCTGGATGGTGGGCTGGAGCGGCGGCATGGCCAACCCGTTCAGCTCACTGTTCCTGATCCTGATCGCGCTGGCCGCCTTCGCCCTGCCCCTGCGCTGGGCACTGGCGGTCGCGCTGGCCTGCCTGCTCGGCTACGCCGCCAGCGGCATTTTCGGGCAGGCGCTGCCGGACGGCTACTTCCGCTCTCAGGACCTCAATCGCTGGGGCGTGGTCGCAAACTTCCTGATTTCCGCCACAGTGGTGCTGGCCTTCTCCACCCGCCTGGCACTGGCCCTGCGGGAGCGCGAACTGGAACTGTCGGCGCTGCGTGAGCGCTTCGCCCGCAACGAGGGCATCGTCGCCCTGGCCACCCATGCCGCCTCGGTCGCGCATGAGCTGAACACACCGCTGGCGACCATGACCCTGCTCGCCGACGATGTCGCCGAGCGCAGCGAAGAGCCTGAAGTGCGCGAAGACATGGAAACCCTGCGCGAGCTGCTGGTGCAGTGCCGGGAACGTGTGCTGGCGCTGGCCGCACCAGCCTCGGCCGACGCGCCGGGCCGCAGCCATTCCAGCGCCCAGCAGGTACTTGAACAATGGCGCCTGGTGCGGCCGACCATCGACCTGCACCGCAATGACGATGCGCCGCTGCGGCTGCCGCTCGACCCGGGCGTAGGCCATCTGTTGATGGTCCTGCTCAACAATGCCGCCGATGCAGGCGAGAAGGCCGGCCGGCCGCGCGTGGACCTGGACCTGCGCATGGAGGGCGACGACCTGATCGGCGAAGTACGCGACTACGGCCATGGTTTCGACGCCCGTGCCGCCGTGCTGCCGGGCAAGCTGTTCGGCAGCAGCAAGAGCGAGGGCATGGGCGTCGGCCTGGCCCTGTCCCATGCCACCATCGAACGCCTCGACGGCGAGATGTGGATGCGCCCGGCCCAGGGGGCCGGCAGCCGCGTCGGCTTCCGCCTGCCGCTGGCCCCACGCGAGGAAACCCCATGAGCGCCTCAACCCTTGGTCTGCTGGTCGACGACGACGAGCTGTACCTGCGCACCCTGCAGCGCAGCCTGGCCCGCAAGGGCCTGGAAACACAGACCGCACAGGATGCCGCCAGTGCCCTGGCACTGGCCCGCCAGCATCCGCCGGCGTTCGCGCTGATCGACCTGAAGCTGGGCAGCGATTCCGGCCTGGCGCTGATCCAGCCGCTGCGCGCACTGCGCGCGGACATGCGCATCCTGCTGGTGACCGGCTATGCCAGCATCGCCACCGCAGTGGAGGCGATCAAGCTGGGCGCGGATGATTACCTGCCGAAGCCGGCCACGGTGCCGATGATCCTGCGCGCCCTCGGTGAAGAGGACGACGGCCCGGCCGACGATGGCGAAATGGAAGTGCCCGATGCGATGACGCCGATCAGCCGCCTGCAGTGGGAACACATCCAGCAGGCGATGCACGAAACCGGCGGCAATGTCTCGGCCGCCGCGCGCCTGCTCGGCATGCACCGGCGCTCACTGCAGCGCAAGCTGGCCAAGCGGCCCAGTCCGGAACGCGATCCGAGCCGGTGACGCGGTAGTGCCGGCCGCTGGCCGGCAACCTCATGAACGCTGGGCACGTCACCGGAATGCCGGCCAGCGGCCGGCACTACCCGGGCATCAGCCCTTCAGCTGCGCCAGGATCTCGCGGGTCATCGGGTCGGCAACCGCCACATCCTCGCCCTGCAGCGCCGGCAGCAGGCCACTGGCCAGCTGCTTGCCCAGTTCGACACCGAACTGGTCGAAGGCGTTGATGTTCCAGATCACCGACTGCACGTACACAGCGTGCTCGTACATGGCGATCAGTGCACCCAGCGCCTGCGGGGTCAGCGCGTCGAGCAGGATCAGCGTGCTCGGCCGGCCCCCCGGGTAGTCGCGGTGCGGATCTTCGCTGCCCTGGCCATTGGCCAGCGCTTCGGTCTGCGCCAGCAGGTTGGCCAGCAAGGCCTGGTGATTGATCGTATAGGGATCATCGTTGTGCACACAGCCGATGAAGTCGGCCGGAACGACGCTGGTGCCCTGGTGCAACGCCTGGAAGAAGCTGTGCTGCACATCGGTGCCCGCCCCACCCCACCACACCGGCACGGTGTCGACGGTGACCGGCTGGCCGTCGCGCTGCACGCGCTTGCCCAGGCTTTCCATCACCAGCTGCTGAAGGTAAGCCGGCAGCAGCGCCAGGCGCTGGTCGTAGGTCATCACCGCGTGGGTGGCATGGCCCAGCAGGTTGCGGTTCCAGATGTCGGTGAGGCCGTGCAGCACCGGCAGGTTGCGCTCCAGCGGTGCATCCAGCGCATGCGCATCCATCTGCGCCGCGCCTTCCAGCAACTGTTCAAAACGTTCGAAGCCGATTGCCAGCGCAATCGGGAAACCGACCGCCGACCACAGCGAATAACGGCCACCGACCCAGTCCCACATCGGCAGCACGCGATCGGCGGCGATCGCGAAGGCCTTGGCGGCGCGCTCCGGATTGGCGCTGACCGCATACAGGCGCTCGCTGCCACCCAGCCAGTCGTGCAGGATCTGGCCGTTGAGCAGCGTTTCCTGCGTGCCGAAGGTCTTGGAGATGAGGATGCCGGCGGTCTTCGCCGGATCCAGCGTGGCCAGCGTGCGCTGCATGGCGGCGCCGTCCACGTTCGACACGAAATGCACGCGCAGGCGCGCACCGCTGACCGGGCGCAGCGCATCGGCGACCAGGCGCGGGCCGAGGTCGGAACCCCCGATGCCGACACTGACCACATCGGTCACGCCGCTGTCTTCCAGCGCGCGCACCAGCACGCCCATGCGCTGGCGGATGCCATGCGCGGTGGCATAGGCCTCGGCCGCCACCGGCGCATCGACCACGTCGCCACGCAGCGCGGTATGCAGCGCGGCGCGGCCTTCGGTCAGATTGACCTGCTCGCCGCGGAACAGGCGGGTGATGGCGCCACCGACATCACGGTCGGCAGCCAGCGCCAGCAACGCCTGCAGCGCCGCGGCATCGTATTTCTGACGGGCGAAGTTGACGTACAACGGACCGACCCGCAGCGCCAGGTCCTGCACGCGGCCGGGTTCGGCGGCGAGCAGACCGGGAATGCTTGCGCCCTTCAGGCGCTGGGCGTGGGAGTGCAGCGAGTCGAATCCGTTGTGCGTTGTCATGCGGCCTGGGTCGGGATCGTGTCGTTGGTGTGGGTGATCTGGTTGTTGCCATCAACGTACACCAGCTTCGGCTTGAAGCTGTCAGCTTCCTGCTCGGTCATGCTGGCGAACGCGGCGATGATGATGATGTCACCGACCTGCACGTGGCGCGCGGCGCCACCGTTGAGCGAGACAACGCCGCTGCCGGCTTCGGCGCGGATGGCATAGGTCGAGAAGCGCGCACCGTTGGTCACGTCCCAGATGTGCACCTGTTCGAACTCGCGGATGCCAGTGGCAGCCAGCAGGTTGTCATCGATGGCAATCGAGCCTTCGTAGTTCAGCTCGGAATGGGTGACGGTGGCGCGGTGGATCTTGGTCTTGAGCAGGGACAGGTGCATGGGGGCGCTGCAACGGCAAAGGAAAGAGCGGATTCTAGCACCCGCACAGCGCCGGGCATTACGGCCGGCAACCTGTTCAGGTAGGCGGTGAAACCGGAGGCGGATCCCTTTTCCCCTGGGAAAGGGATCTGACCCCATGCATCGCGCGGCGCCGCCGGAGTTCAGAACTCCAGGTTGTCGATCAGCCGGGTGGTACCCAGCCGTGCGGCGATCAGCGCCACCCGGCCGCCGCCGTCGAAGGTCGGCTCGGCCAGCTCCGGAGTGCGCAGCACCGCGTAGTCAACCTGGAAACCGGCCGCCTGCAATGCGGCAGTGGCCTCGGCCTCGATGCGATCACGTGCCTGCCCGGCCACGTAGCCTTCGCGCATGCCCAGCAGGGTCCGGTGGATGGTGGTCGCGACCGGACGCTGTTCGGCGCTCAGGTACTGGTTGCGCGAGCTCTTGGCCAGGCCATCCTCGTCGCGCACGATCTCCGCACCAACAATCTGGATCGGGAACGACAGCTCGGCCACCATCTGCCTGATCACGGCAAGCTGCTGGTAGTCCTTGCGGCCGAACACGGCCACGTCCGGCTGCACCTGCAGGAACAGGCGCGCCACCACCGTGCACACGCCATCGAAGTGGCCCGGGCGGCTGGCGCCTTCCAGCACTTCACTGACGCCCGGCGCGTGCACGCGCGTGGTCCTGTCCACGCCCAGCGGGTACATCGCCTCGACGCTGGGCAGCCACACCGCATCGCAGCCAGCCTGCTCCAGCCCGGCAACGTCGGCCTCGGGCGTGCGCGGGTAGCGGCTGAAGTCCTCGTTCGGCCCGAACTGGGTCGGGTTGACGAAGATGCTCGCCACCACCTTGTCGGCGTACTGGCGGGCCAGGGTCACCAGCGAATGGTGGCCCCCATGCAGGTTGCCCATGGTCGGCACCAGCGCCACGCGCAGCCCCTCGCGCTTCCACTGGGCGATCTGCTCGCGCAGTGCGCCGAGCTCGTTGAAGGTCTGGATCATTGGGCGTAGGCGTGCTGTTCGTCAGGGAAGCTGCCGTCGCGCACGGCGTCGGCATAGGCGCGGGTGGCACCGGCCACCGAGCCGCCTTCGGCAAGGAAATCCTTGACGAACTTGGGACGGCGATGGCCACTGTCCAGGCCGAGGAAATCGTGCAGCACCAGCACCTGGCCATCGCACTGCGGGCCCGCACCAATGCCGATGGTCGGCACATCCACCGCAGCGGTCACTTCGGCGGCGACGGGGGTCGGCACGCATTCAAGCACCATGATGCTGGCGCCTGCGGCGGCCACGGCCTTGGCATCCTCCACCAGCTGGCGCGCAGCATCGCCGCGGCCCTGGATCTTGAAGCCGCCCAGGCGCAGCACCGATTGCGGGGTCAGGCCCAGGTGCGCGCAGACCGGAATCTCGCGCTCGACCAGGTAGCGGATGATGTCGACCTTGAAGCCGGCACCTTCGATCTTGACCATCTCGGCACCGGCCTGCAGCAGCTGCAGCGAGGCATCCAGCGCGCGTTCCGGGGTGGCATCGGCACCGAACGGCAGGTCGGCCACCAGCAGCGCACGCTGCAGCACGCGGGCCACGGCGCGGGTGTGGTAGACCATGTCGGCCACGGTCACCGGCAGGGTCGAATCATGACCCTGCACGACCATGCCCAGCGAATCGCCGATCAGGATCAGATCGACGCCGTTGGCATCGAAGGTGCGGGCGAAGCCGGCGTCGTAGGCGGTCAACATGACCAGCTTCTGGCCATTGCGCTTGGCCTCGGCCAGGGCGGGAACGGTCCAGGGCTTGCTGTCTGCGTGGGTGCTCATGTGCTGATAACCGGGGGAGATAACCCGGTCATTATCACCCTATCGGCGCAATCCCGCAGGCATCCACCCGCACCACTGCATCCCGCACGCTGCCATGACCGGGAATGGCCAGATCAGGCGCGATTTCGGCCAGTGGCACCAACACGAAGGCACGCTCGTGCAGGTAGGGATGAGGTACCTGCAGGCCGGGCAGGTCGATCACCTGCGTGCCATACAGCAGCAGGTCCAGGTCCAGCGCGCGCGGCCCCCAGTGCACCGCCGGATCGCGCACGCGGCCAAAGCCCCGCTCCAGCGCCAGCATGGCCTGCAGCAACTCATCGGCCGCCAAGGTGGTTTCGACCGCAGCCACGGCATTGACGAACGGCGGCTGGTCTTCATTGCCCCAGGCCGGGGTTGCATAGAGCCGCGAGGCCTGTCGCAGGCGCGTTCCCGGCAGGCCGTCCAGCGCGGCAATCGCCGCGCCCACGGTCGCGGCCGCGTCGCCAAGGTTGGCGCCGAGGCCGATCCAGGCGAGGGTCATCGCTTACTCGCCCGCCGCAGCAGCACCGGGACGTCGACGGCGACGGCGGCGCTTGCGCGGTGCCCCGCTCTCGTCATCGCCGTCTTCACTGTGCATCGCATCCAGCGACGACTCCAGCTCGCGACCGGACTGCGCCTGTGCTTCGCGCCAGAACTCGACATCCACTGCATGCTCGGACGAAGCGACCTGGCGCAGGCTGAGGAAATCGAACGCGGCGCGGAAGCGCGGGTGGGTCAGGGTACGGAATACGCGCTTGCGCTGGCGCGAGCTGAAGCGCGACTGCAGCAGCCAGATCTCCTGCATCGGCAGCGAGAAGCGGCGCGGCAGCGCGATGGTGCTGAGCTGCTGCACGGTGACCCGGTCGGCGGCGCGGCGCTGCGCCTCTTCCGGTGCCACTCCCTGCTTGAGCAGGGTCGCCTGTGCGCGGCAGAACGCCGGCCACAGCAGCAATGCGAACAGGAACGCCGGCGAGACCGGCTCGTCGTTGGCCACGCGAGCATCGGTGTTGGCCAGGCCCTCGACCAGCATGCGGCGCAGCGCGCCGGTGCGGTTGGACTTCAGCGCCCTGGCGCTCTCCGGGAACAGCACGTCGAGCAGGCCGTAACGCTCAAGGCCTTCGAAGCTGGCCACGCCGTGCCCGGACAGGAACAGCTTGAGCACTTCCTCGAACAGGCGCGCCGGCGCGGCTTCGTTGAGCAGGCCGGCCAGGTGCGGGATGGGCGCGGCGGTACCCTCTTCGATCTGGAAGCCGAGCTTGGCCGCCAGGCGCACCGCACGCAGCATGCGCACCGGGTCTTCCCGATAACGCTGCTCGGGATCGCCGATCAGTTTCATCAGGCGCGCCTGGACGTCTTCGAAGCCGCCGGTGTAGTCGCGCACCGAGAAGTCCTCGATGGCGTAGTACAGGGCGTTGCAGGTGAAGTCTCGGCGGACCGCGTCGTCTTCGATGGTGCCGTACACGTTGTCGCGCACGAGCATGCCGTTTTCCATCTCGCGGTCGCCGCTGCCGTCATCGCTGTTGGCACGGAAGGTGGCGACTTCGATGATTTCGCGGCCGAACACAACGTGGGCGAGGCGGAACCGACGACCGATCAGGCGGCAGTTGCGGAACAGCTGCTTGACCTGTTCGGGCGTGGCATCGGTGGCCACGTCGAAATCCTTGGGTTGGCCATTGACCAGCAGGTCGCGCACCGCGCCGCCGACAAGGTAGGCGCCGAAGCCGGCATCGCGCAGGCGATAAAGCACGCGCAGGGCGTTCGGGCTGATGTCCTTGCGGGAGATCGTGTGCTGGTCGCGCGGGATGACGCGCAGGCTGAACGGTGATGTAGCAGGGGAAATGATGTTGGCGCTTCCGGTTGAAGTTTCGGGATTGCCCAATGGCATCGAGGTGCATATACTAGCGCTCCTGCCTCGGCAGCGACACAGTTATGCTCCCTTCGTCTAGTGGTTAGGACGTGGCCCTCTCAAGGCTAAAACAGGGGTTCGAGTCCCCTAGGGAGCGCCAGTCGCCGCAGCAGGAACCGGAAAAAGCCCGCCTTGTGCGGGCTTTTCTGTTTTCCGGGATTTGCATTGGCATTGATCGGTTTGGTCGCAGTAGCGCCTCCCTTTTCCTGCGTTGAGGGGGCGGGCCACCCTGGCCTGGACACGCAAAAGCCCATCCATGGTGCTCGATGGCGCCATCCATGGCGCCAACGGTCCAGGCCAGGGTGGCCCGCCCCCTCCTGACAGTTTCCCGCGAAGGCGGCACGAACAGCTTCGCCCCTCCGCAGCCAATTCAATCCCGACGCGCAGACCTGCGTCCGCCACCCGCAATGTGTCGAGAGGCGGCAGGCCAGCCGTCAGCCTTCCATCTGCTCCAGCTCCTTGCCCTTGGTCTCGCGCACGTGGCGGACCACGAAGACGATCGAGAGGATCGCCGCGACGGCGTAGATGCCATAGGCGCCGGCCAGGCCGATGCCGGCCAGCAGCATCGGGAACGTCACGGTGATCGCGAAGTTCGAGGTCCATTGCGCCGCACCCGCCACCGCCAGCGCCGGGCCGCGGATCTGGTTGGGGAACATCTCGCCCAGCATCACCCACATCACCGGGCCCCAGGACATGTTGAAGAACACCACGTAGACGTTGGCTGCCACCAGCGCCAGCCGCCCCATGCCGTCGGACAGCTGCAGGCGACCGTCGGCCAGGCTGCCACTGGCAAACGCCACCACCATCAGCACCAGCGCCACCGACATGCCGACCGAACCGATCCACAGCAGCGGCCTGCGCCCGATGCGGTCGATCAGCAGTACCGTCAGCAGGCAGGCACCGATGCTCAGCGCGCCGGACAACACGTTGATCAGCAGCGCGTCGCTTTCCGAGAAACCCACCGCCTGCCACAGCACCGCGCCGTAGTAGAACACCACGTTGATGCCGACCAGCTGCTGGAACATGGCCAGGCCGATACCCACCCAGAGGATCGGGCGCAGCTTGCCGGTGGCCTTGTTGCGCAGGTCGCCGAAGCGCGGCTTGTGCTGGTCCTGGGCCAGGCTCGCCTCGATCTCGGCCTGCTTGGCCGTGGCCGCGGCCTCGCCGTACAGCCGCGCCAGCACCGCCCTCGCCTGCCCCTGGCGCCCCTTCAACACCAGGAAACGGGGGCTTTCCGGGATCACCAGCAACAACAGGAGGAACAGCCCCGAGGGCAGCACCTGCATCCAGAACATCCAGCGCCAGGCCTCATGGCCCAGCCACAGGGGCTCGGTCGAGGCGCCGGCGGCACGCGCCAGCAGGTAATTGCTGAGGAAGGCCGCAAACAAGCCGCAGATGATCGCCATCTGCTGCACCGTGGCCAGCCGGCCGCGGTAACGCGCCGAGGCGACTTCGGCGATGTAGGCCGGTGACATCACGCTGGCCGCGCCCACCGCGAAACCGCCCAGCACGCGGGCGGCGATGAACAGCCAGGACGCGTGGGCCGCGCCGGCACCGAGCGCCGAGACAAGGAACATCAGCGCTGACACGATCAGGACACCGCGGCGTCCCAGGCGATCACCCAGCCACCCCGCCAGGAAGGCGCCGATCGCGCAGCCCAGCAGCATCGAGGCGACTTCGAAACCGAGCGCCGCCTCACTGGAGTTGAAGGCCTGGCGGAGGCCATCGACCGTGCCATTGATGACACCACTGTCGAAACCGAACAGGAATCCACCAAGGGTGGCCACGCAGCTGATCAGGACGATGAATGCAGTGTTCTCACCGCCATGGGGCGCGGTGCTGGGCTGGGTTTGGGACATGGACGATCCTGCTGGGAAGGGAGTCCGGCCACGGTGGGCGACCGAGTGCCCCGCAGCGTCGCACAGCCCCCGCCGTGCCGCCAATGACTCCCACGGTCGCGCCTGCCAGACGCCCGTTCTGCGCCCCGCGCCGACACCGGGGGCCAACCTGTTCTAGAATTGGCAGGTTCAGGAATCGATCCACCCCCAAGCCCATGCCCTTTGTCGTCACCGAAAACTGCATCAAGTGCAAACACACCGATTGCGTGGAAGTGTGCCCCGTGGATTGCTTCCACGAAGGCCCGAACTTCCTGGTGATCGACCCGGATGAGTGCATCGACTGCACCCTTTGCGAGCCGGAGTGCCCGGTCAATGCGATCTTCCCGGAGGACGATGTTCCTGCCGGACAGGAAGGCTTCGTTGCCCTCAACGCCGAGCTGGCGAAGGAATGGCCGGTGCTGACCGTGCGCAAGGACCCGCCCGCCGACGCCGGCGAATGGGATGGCAAGCCGGACAAGCTGAAGCTGCTGGAGCGCTGAGAAGCGCCCACGGCGGTAACGAAAAGGGCGCCCATGGGCGCCCTTTTCTGTTCTTCGGCAGACCCCAACCGTGCGCTCCGGCAGGTGCCAACCGCGCAACCTGGTAGGTGCCAACCCTGGTTGGCACAAAAGCGCCGACCAAGGTCGGCCGCTACCAGAGCGGGGGCGGACCAAGGCCCGCAGCCATCCGACCAGCCCTTACTGGGCGAGCTTCGCCTTCAGCGCGGCGATCAGCTTCACCGGCGCTTCGGCGGTGGCCGGCAGGCCACGCGGGTCAACCGCGGAGATGTAGGCGCCGGCATCGACGGCCACTACGCGGACCAGGAAGTTGCTGCCCTCGTAGGCCACGTCGTACGAACCCAGCAACTGCGCGCGGCTGGCGATGGTCACGCCCTCCACGCCTTCCAGTGCGGTACCGACCTTGGCGAAGGCTTCATCCTTGCCACCGGCAATGGTGAAACCGGTGCTGCCGGCTGCCGGAGCCGCAGCAACCGGCGCCGCCGGCTTGGTGGCCGAGGCCAACGTCGGCACCTTGTTGTCGGTGGTGGCATTGGGCAGGTTCAGGTCCGGCGGCACTTCCAGCGGACGCATTTCCGGGGCCAGGGCGTAGTCGCCCTTGGCGCCGCGCTTGAAGCAGCCGGTGGTGCCGGCAGCGACCGCCACGGCAAGCAGGGCATAGGACAGCACGCGGACGGTGGAAACGGATTGACGCATGTGAATCTCCTGGGTCAGACCAAGACGGAAGGTCAGTGGCTGGAAAGGGCTTCGAGGGCGGCGATGTCGCCGGCAAGATGGTCGGCAGCCGGATGATGCGCTGCCGACAACGGCAGCAGTGGCAGGCGCAGGTCGTGACCGATGCCGATGCGGCGCAGCAGCGCCTTGACCGGGATCGGGTTCGGTTCGACGCCGCAGAAATCATGGAAGGGATGCAGGCGCGCATCCCACGACGCGGTGGCTTCGTGGTCGTGTGCGGCGGCCAGCTCGCACATCCGGCGGTAGGCACCGGGAAGCACGTTGGAACCCACTGAGATCAGGCCGTCAATACCGGCCTGGATCGAACGCGCGGCCGTACCGTCGTCACCGCTGAGCACGGCGAACTGTGGGCTGCGCAGGGCGAGCAGCGCCTGCACCCGGCCGGTGTCACCCACCGCCTCCTTGATGCCGACGATGTTGGGGTGGCTGGCCAGCTCGGCCACGGTCTCAGGCTGCATGTCGCAACCGGTACGGCCGGGCACGTTGTACAGCACGACCGGCAGCCCGCCCTGGTCGGCCACCGCACGGTAGTGCGCGATCAGACCGGCCTGGGTGGGGCGCACGTACGGCGGCGTGACCACCAGCGCGTGGCTGGCGCCGAGGGCGGCGGCACGACGGGTCTGTTCGATGGTCTTGGCAGTGCCCGAAAGGCCGGTACCGGCCAGGACCGGAATGCGGCCGCCGATGCGCTCGACCGCGCTGGCCAGCAGCAGGTCGTACTCGGCGTCGGTGAGCGTTGCCGCTTCGCCGGTAGAGCCGGCTACGACAACGCCATGGACGCCACCTTCCAGTTGCAGGTGCAGCAGGCGCTGCCAACCGTCGGGATCGAGGGCGCCGTCGGCCCGGAACGGGGTCGCCAGCGCGGTGATGAGGCCGGAAAGGGACAAGGACGTGCTGCTCTTGGCTGGGAAGGGAAAACGCCCGCCACGAAAGGCCGGGGGCGACTTGAATGTTACTTGCGGCGCGAAAGCACGGGCAAGTATGCTGGACACCGGTGGATCCCCGCCTCTGGCGGGCATTCAGACTAACGCATGCATTACCCGGAATCGCCTTGACCGACACCACCCCGCGCCCCGCGCCGAGCGAAAACCACCTCCTGATCAACGCCTATACGACGCATCCGGAGTCCCCCCTGCTGTCCGTCACCCGCCGCATCGCCGACAGCGGCTGCAATCTGGTGGATGCACGCCTGGCCACGGTCGGCCGCGATGTCTCGGTCACCGCCCTGGCCACCGGCTCCTGGGACTCGGTGGCCAAGCTTGAGGCGATGCTGACCCGGCTGGAGCGCGAGGAAGGCCTAAAGCTGGTCTGGTACCGCACCGCCGCCAAGCAGGCGCAGTCCAACCTGCTGCCGTACATCGTCGAAGTGATCGCCGCCGACAAGCCGGGCATCCTGTTCCAGCTGGCCGACTTCTTCGACCGCCAGGGCATCACCATCGAGAACCTGCAGAGCACGCGCTACCGCGCCATGCAGACCGGCGCGGAAATGTTCAGCGCACAGGTCACCATCGGCGTGCCGGCCAACATGCACATCGCCGCGCTGCGCGACGATTTCCTCGAGTTCTGCGACCACCTGAACCTGGACGCGATCATGGATCCGATGAAGTTCTGATTCTTCGCGCGTCTCTCACGGGCGCGTGGCGTTTCATGTAGCTGTAATGGCAAGAACCCAGGCTCGACAGAAGGACCTCATGAACAACGGCGACACCCTGGACAGCACCACCCTCTCCCTGCCGCTGGCCCTGTCCGGCGGCGACCAGGCCACCCTCGGCGACTATGCCGGCCAATGGCTGGTGCTGTACTTCTATCCCAAAGACAGCACCCCGGGCTGCACCACCGAAGGCATCGACTTCAATGCCCTGCTGCCGAAGTTCAGGAAAGCCGGCGCCGTCGTGCTGGGCGTCTCGCGCGACTCGGTGAAGTCGCACGACAACTTCTGTGCCAAGCAGGGCTTCAACTTCCCGCTGGTCAGCGATGGCGACGAAGCGCTGTGCACCGCCTTCGACGTGATCAGGATGAAGAACATGTACGGCAAGCAGGTACGTGGCATCGAACGCAGTACCTTCCTGATTTCCCCCGACAGCCGCATCGTGCAGTCCTGGCGCAAGGTCAAGGTTGCCGGCCATGCCGATGCCGTTCTCGCCGAACTGAAGGCCTCCCAGTCCAAGTGAGTCCCACTGCCTACTGTGTCTGCCATCACCCTGCCCCGCAGCAGGCCGTGGTGGTTTTTCCCTGTCCGTAACCAGGAATCGACGATGACCCGAGGCAAGCGCATCTACGTGCTGGATACCAACGTGCTGATGCACGATCCCACCGCGCTGTTCAAATTCGAGGAGCACGACGTCTACCTGCCCATGCAGGTGATCGAAGAGCTGGACAACGGCAAGAAGGGCACCTCCGAGGCGAGCCGCAACGCCCGCCAGGTGAGCCGCTTCCTCAACGAGCTGGTGCAGGCCTCCGGGCTGGACAACCTGGCCGACGGCATTCCGCTGCAGCGGCCCAATGGCCTGCAGCTGCGCGGCAAGCAGAGCGCCGGCAAGCTGCGCTTCCAGACCAGTCATTTCGATGCTGGCAAGAGCTTCGGCAAGGTGATCCCGGACAACGCCATCCTCGGCGCGATCCTGGCCCTGAAGGAAGAAACCCCCGACCTGCCGGTGGTGTTCGTCTCCAAGGACATCAACCTGCGGATCAAGGCCGCCATCGCCGGTATCGTGTCCGAGGACTACGAGAACGACCGCGCGCTGGACGATTTCAGCCTGCTCTACACCGGCGCCACCGAGCTGCCGGAAGACTTCTGGAAACGCCACGGCGACGACCTGCGCAGCTGGAGCGACAAGGGCCGCTCGCATTACGAAATCCAGGCACAGGACGGCGAGGAGTGGTATCCGAACCAGTACGTCTACCTGCCAGGCGAGGATGAAGTCGAGCTGCGCGTCAGCCGCGTCGTCGGCGATGGCAAGGTGGTGCTGTCGCTGGTCGATGATTTCCGCCACGGCAGCCACGCCGTGTGGGGCATCAGCGCACGCAACCGCGAGCAGAACTTCGCCCTCAACGCACTGATGGACCCGGAGATCGACTTTGTCACGCTGCTGGGCACCGCCGGCACCGGCAAGACCCTGCTGGCACTGGCCGCCGGCCTGGCGCAGACGATGGACCAGCAGCGCTACCGCGAGATCATCATGACCCGCGCCACGGTCAGCGTGGGCGAGGACATCGGCTTCCTGCCCGGTACCGAGGAAGAGAAGATGACGCCGTGGATGGGCGCGTTGACCGACAACCTGGAAGTGCTCACGCACAACCAGGAAGGCGGCACCTGGGGCCGCCAGGCCACCAACGACCTGCTGGCCAGCCGCATCAAGATCCGCTCGATGAACTTCATGCGCGGCCGCACCTTCCTGTCACGCTACCTGATCCTGGACGAGGCGCAGAACCTCACCCCCAAGCAGATGAAGACGCTGATCACCCGCGCTGGCCCCGGCACCAAGATCGTCTGCCTGGGCAACGTCGAGCAGATCGACACCCCGTACCTGACCGAGACCACTTCGGGCCTGACCTACGCGGTGGACCGCTTCAAGAACTGGCCGCATAGTGCGCACATCACCCTGCGCCGTGGCGAGCGTTCGCGCCTGGCCGATTACGCTTCGGAGGTGTTGTGAACCGCTGCACGCGCCTGTTGCTGCCCACGGCTGCGATCACCCTCGCCGCCGTGCTCGGTGCCTGTACGACCACGCGCGGCCCGGCCAGCGTGCCCACCGCCGAGCGCACCGGCCAGTCCTGGGTGGTCACCCGCCCGATCATCGCCGCGCAGGTGCTCGACACCTGCTCGCGCCCCAGCCCCGGCCGCGAGGCCGGGCGGGTGTCGGGTTACTGGGCGCCCAGCCGGCAGCAGGTCGACCAGCTGGAGGCGAAGCTGTCGTCGCTGGAAGCGCAGGTCCCGAAGGTGCTGGACTTCGACCGCCAGTACGTCGGCATCGAAAGCGCCGGCAAGCGGCTGATTTACATCAACGCCTTCCACCTGCCTGACGACAGCGGCGTCAATCCGGCCCGTGAAGCGATCCGCGTCTGCGATGGCGGCGCACAGTTCTGGGGCGCCGTGTTCGACCCGGCCAGCAACACCTTCAGCGAGCTGCAGTTCAACGGCGGCTTCGGCGGGCCCTGAGGGGCCTCGCCGATGGGAATACGCCTGCCCACCTGGGTCTGGATCGGCGCGGTCGCACTCTCGTGCGTGGCCGGCATGGTCAACGTGGTCGGCTTCCTCGGGTTCGAGCATCAGGCGGTCAGCCACATGACCGGCAGCACCAGCCAGCTCGGCATGGCATTGGCCCAGGGCGACTGGCGCGCGGTCGGCCACCTGTGGGGCCTGCTGATCGCGTTCTCGCTGGGCGCGATGCTCAGCGGCCTGCTGATCCAGGACAGCACCCTGCAGCTGGGCCGGCGCTACGGCGTGGCACTGGCGCTGGAATCGGCTCTTTTGCTGGTGGCCATTCCGCTGTTTGAAGAGCACCAGATCTGGGGCGCACTGGCCGCCGCCATGGCCTGCGGCCTGCAGAATGCAATGGCTACGACCTTCAGCGGCGCGGTGGTACGCACCACCCATCTCAGCGGCATGTTCACCGATCTCGGCATCGGCCTGGGCCACCTGCTGCGCGGGCTGCCGTTGCAGGTACGACGACTGACCCTCAGCGGCCTGATCATCAGTGGTTTCCTTGCCGGCGGCGTGATCGGCGCCTGGCTGTTCGCGCGCTGGCAGTACGACGCCCTGCTTGCTCCCGCCCTGCTTACCGGCCTGACCGGCCTGGGTTATGTGGTGTACCAGCAGTGGGCGCGCTGGCGGCATTGAGGGCCGCACTCTGGGGGTCAGATCCCTTTTCCTGCGGAAAAGGGACCTGACCCCGCCTGACGGATCAAAGGCATCCACGCATGGCGTGGATCTACCTTCCCCTGCCGGACCACGGCACAATCGCTGGATGAGCCCGACCACTCCCGTATCTGCCCTCACCATCGCCGGCTCCGACTCCGGCGGTGGCGCAGGCATCCAGGCCGACCTGAAGGCCTTTGCAGCACATCGCGTGCACGGACTCTCCGCGATCGCCGCACTGACCGCACAGAACACCCGTGGCGTCATCGCCGTGCACGTGCCGCCGATCGATTTCCTGCGTGCACAACTGGATGCCTGCTTCGATGACTTCGACATCCATGCGGTGAAGCTGGGCATGCTGGCCAACACCGAGGTGATCAATGCCGTCGCCGATGCGTTGGAGCGCCATCGCCCGCCGCACGTAGTGCTGGACCCCGTGATGGTCGCCACCAGCGGCGCGCGCCTGCTGGAAGACAGCGCTCTGCAGGCAATGCGTGAGCGGCTGATCCCGCTGGCCACGCTGATCACCCCGAACACGCCGGAAGCGGAGCTGCTGGCCGGATGGAAGATCGGCAACGGCGATGACGCCGAACAGGTAGCCTCCGCCCTGCTCGACCTGGGCGCCGGTGCGGTGCTACTGAAAGGTGGCCACCTGCAGGAAGGCAACCGCGTGATCGACCGCTACTTCGACGGCGTGAGCAGCGAAGAATTCATCCACGCCCGCCTGCCGCTGGATGCGCACGGCACTGGCTGCACGCTGGCCTCGGCCATCGCCGCGCAGCTGTGCAACGGCCTGAGCCTGGCCAACGCCTGCGAAGCCGGCATCGACTACGTTGCGCGCGGCCTGCAGCAGGGCTATGCCCCCGGCCGCAGCGAGGTGCTGGTGCTCGACCACTTCGGCGCTGCACCGCACGCATGAACCTGACGCCGGCCCTCCTTCCAGTGCAGTGCAACGACGGGCATCGCTACGAAGTGATGGCCTGCATGCCCGCACAGGCCATCGCCCGCTTGTTGTGGCTGCCAGCGCTGGGTGTGGCCGCGCGCCACTACCTGCCGCTGGCACAGGCGCTGGCAGCGAAGGGCGTGGCGGTCTACCTGCATGAGTGGCGCGGCAACGGCAGCAGCTCACTACGCCCGTCGCGCGCGCACGACTGGGGCTATCGCGAGGTACTCGAGCAGGATCTGCCGGCCAGCCAAGCGGTCATGGCGGCCGCCGACGAGGAAGCAGGCCCCCTGCCCTGGATCATCGGTGGCCACAGCCTGGGCGGGCAGCTGGCCTGCGTGCATGCCGGCCGCAACCCTCTGCATTTCCACCACTTGTGGTTGGCGGCCAGCGGCTCACCGTTCTGGCGTGGATTCCCGCCACCGCGCGGCTGGCTGCTGCCACTGGTTTACCGTTTCCTGCCGTGGATCGCGCAGCGCCAGGGCGTGCTGCATGGCCGTCGTCTCGGATTCGGTGGCACCGAAGCACGCGGACTGATCGCCGACTGGGCGCGCATCGGCCTGAACAACCACTACGCCGCCGCGGGCATGGGTGAAGACCTCGACGCACAGATGGCGCGCGTGCACGGCAGCGCCCAGGCCGTGCTGATGGAACACGACTGGTTGGCCCCGACCGGGTCGATGCAGGCGTTGCTGGCAAAGCTGCCGAATGTGGACGCGAAGCTGCGCGTGCTGTCCGCGCAGGAACTGGGCACGCGCGCCGATCACTTCGCCTGGCTCAAGGCACCGGATGCCGTGGCGGACAGCTTTTTCATTCAGTTGGATGAAAATTTTCACAAAACTGTTGACGGTGTGCGCCGACATCCGCATAATTCCGCTCCTGTCGCAGGGCGCCCGTAGCTCAGTTGGATAGAGTACCTGGCTACGAACCAGGCGGTCGGGAGTTCGAATCTCTCCGGGCGCACCACTCGACAGGTTTTCAGCATCCGCCGCTGAAAATGCAGTAAAATTAGGCAGTAAGTTGATTGTGTACCGCGCGCCCGTAGCTCAGTTGGATAGAGTACCTGGCTACGAACCAGGCGGTCGGGAGTTCGAATCTCTCCGGGCGCACCATACACAGTCGGCACAACAAGTTTATGTAATTGGCGCCCGTAGCTCAGTTGGATAGAGTACCTGGCTACGAACCAGGCGGTCGGGAGTTCGAATCTCTCCGGGCGCACCATTACACCGAAACAGCAGGCCTCGGCCTGCTGTTTTTTTATGCGTGTTTTTCGGCAGGGCTGCGCCCTGCACCTGCAGATGCTTCAAGCCAAGGCAACGGCAACGGCAACGGCAACAGCAAAAGCTGGCATTCTGTGGGTTGGCGGGGCGGTGTCGGAGTGCGGGGACGCCGCAAGTACGTCCATGTAGGCTTGGCAGCCGCATCCATGCGGCTGACACCCCGCACTCCGACACTGCCCCACCTCTGACAGATTTCCGCGATCTGATGGATTCACGCCATGCGTGGATGAATCTTCATCGAGTTCGAGTATTTCGACAATTGATCGAAGAGCATCCACGCATGGCGTGGATCTGCCGTGTCGACCAAGGTCGACACCTACCAACAGCAGCGGAAACTGTCGAAGGCGGGGTGGGTCCGGTTGCGGGAGTGTCCGCGGCATGGGCCCGAGGCATGCCTCGGGCGGGTTGGGCAGGACGCCCAACCCTGGTCTTGCCGTGTGTGCAGGACTGCACACACGAGCAAGCCGCGGCCAAGCCCCCATGGACGGGTCTACGGCGTCTCCCGCAACCGGACCCACCCCGCCATCCCTCAGCAAACCAGCTTCTGCTGTTGCTGTTGCTGTTGCTGTTGCTCTGGATCGTAGCGGGTGCAGGGCGCAGCCCTGCCGTACGCCTACCCCCTGGCCATTGCCTGCCACCACTGCGACAGCAGCTCCGGCCTGCGCAGGCGCTCGCGCCACCAGCGCAATGCCGCGCCATCCTCACCGGTGCGCCAGGCCAGCCAGAAGGTCTCTTCCGGCTTGTGCTCCTCCACCTCACGGATCACCAGCTGGCCGCGCGCCACTGCAGCGCGCGCGCACGGCTCGGGCAGGAAGCCGAAGCCCACGCCTTCGCACTGCAGCTTCAATTTACTGGCCATGTCCGGCACCGTCAGCATCTCCTGCCCCATCAACAGGCCCACCGTGCGCGGCAGCAGCCTGCGCGCCGAATCGGAAACGGCGATCGCGCAATGCTCGACCAGCTGCTCGCGACCCAGGACGCCCGACACGTTGGCCAACGGATGTTCGGGTGCGACCGCGAACACGAACTCCACCGTGCCCAGCGGCTCGACCACATAGCCGCCACCACTGGGCCCTTCGCCCGGCGCGCCGACCAACAGGTCCGCACGGCGGTCGAGCAGGGCCTCCCAGGTGCCGGACAGGGCCTCGCCGATCAACCGCAACCGGGTCGGTGCCTCGGCCTCACGGAATGCGGCGATATCCGGCCCAAGCAGCCAGGTCGGGAACACCGAATCCACCGCCAGGGTCAGTTCGGTCTCCCAACCCGACGCCACCCGGCGCACCCGCAGCTCCAGCTCGCGGGCCGCGCGCAGCAGATGCCGGCCTTCGTCCAGCAGCGCGCGCCCGGCCTCGGTCAGCTCTGCACGTGGGCCGACCCGGTCGAACAACTGAACGCCCAGGTCCTCCTCCAGCTTGGCCACGGTATAGGAAATCGTCGAGGGCACCTTGTGCAGGGCCTTGCCGGCGCCGGCAAAGGAGCCGCGGCGGTCGATGGCATCCAGGATCTGCAGGGCATCGAGGCTGAGCTTGAGCATTCGAATTTTTCGATGATGGCTTTCAAAACTATCCGTTTTTCAAACCCCGGACGCAAGCGGATACTTCTCTCCAACGGGGAAACACGGCGGATACCTGCCCACCCCGCCCCATCGAAACCATCGAACAAGGAGATTCCATCATGCTGCAGATCCGCAAGAGCGCTACCCGTGGCCTGGCCGAGCATGGCTGGCTGTCCTCGCGCCACACCTTCTCCTTCGCCAACTACTACGACCCCCGTTACGTCAGCTTCGGCCCGTTGCGGGTGATCAACGAAGACAAGGTGATCGGCGGCCAGGGCTTCGGCACCCATGGCCACAGCAACATGGAGATCATCTCCTACGTGCTGGGCGGTGCACTGGAACACAAGGACTCGATGGGCACCGGTTCGGTACTGCGCTACGGCGACGTGCAGCGCATGAGCGCCGGCAGCGGCGTCACCCACAGCGAGTTCAACCACTCCGCCGACGAGACCGTGCATTTCCTGCAGATCTGGATCTTCCCGGACACCGAGAACATCGCGCCGTCCTACGAAGAGACCCACTTCGCGCCGGACAGCAAGCGCGGCCAGCTGCGCCTGATCGCTTCGCCGGACGGTGCCGAGGGTTCGCTGCGCATCCACCAGGATGCCCGCATCTTCGCCACCATTCTCGATGGCGGCCAGAAGCTGCATCACGCCCTCGGCAACGGTCGTGGCGCCTATGTGCAGGTGGCGCGTGGCCAGCTGCAGGTCAACGGCATCACCCTGGAAGCCGGTGATGCGCTGCAGGTCAGTGACGAAGCCCAGCTGACCCTGGAAAACGGCAACGACGCCGAAGTGCTGGTGTTCGACCTGCCGCTGTAAACACGCCCTGTCCTGAAGACGTGGCCCAGCGATGCGGAAAGGCATCGCCGGGCCCGCTGCGCCTGATGGACGGCCCGCAATCGTATTCGGCGTTCGGTGACCCGAATGCCCCTTGCCCGATGCGACTGGAAACGCTTTCATGACAGTGTTTATCCGGACCCGCTCTCGCATGACGCCTTCATCCCCACGTGCCCAACAGCACGCTACCCGTGCCGCCTTCTTCATTCCCGGATTCGCCACCGCCGCGTGGGCGCCGATGGTGCCCTATGCCAAGGCCAAGGCCGGGCTGTCCGACGCCAGCCTCGGCGCCGTGCTGCTGTGTCTTGGGCTGGGTTCGTTGCTGGCGATGCCACTGGCAGGTGCGCTGACCGGGCGGTTGGGTTGCCGCCGGGTGATGGTGATCACCTGCGCGATGATGCTGTGCGCCCTGCCCTTGCTGGTGCTGGCACCCTCGCCGGTGTCGCTGGGCGCGGCACTGTTCGTGTTCGGTGCCGGCGTCGGTGCACTGGATTGTGCGATGAACATGCAGGCGGTGGCGGTCGAGCGCGATGCCGGGCGCGCGATGATGTCCGGCTTCCACGCCTTCTACAGCATCGGTGGATTCGTCGGTGCTGGCTGCATGACCGGGCTGCTGATCCTCGGCACGCCGCTGTGGCTGGCCGCGCTGGTTTCGGTGGTGGCGCTGCTGCTGGTTGCGATGCTGTCGGCGCCGCATTGGCGTCCGCAACGGATCCTGCACGAAGGCCCCTTGCTGGCACTGCCGCATGGCGTGGTGCTGTTCATCGGCGTACTGGCCTTCGTGGTGTTCCTCGCCGAGGGCTCGATGCTGGACTGGAGCGCCGTGTTCCTGGCCGAAGTGCGGCAGGTGCCGCGTGACCAGGCCGGGGCCGGCTTCGCGTTGTTCACCCTGGCGATGACGGCAATGCGCCTGTTCGGTGACGGCATCGTCGAGCACCTCGGCCGCACCCGCACCCTGGTCTTCGGCGGTATCACGGCCGCGGCAGGCTTCACCCTGGCCACGCTTGTGCCCTCGTTTCCGGTGGCGCTGGCCGGCTACGTGCTGGTTGGGCTGGGCTGCGCCAACATCGTGCCGGCGCTGTTCTCGATGGCAGGCCAGCAGCGGGTGATGCCGGAAAGCATCGCCATCACTGCCGTGACCACACTGGGTTACGCCGGCATCCTCGCTGGTCCGGCGGCGATCGGCGCAGTGGCACATGCCACCAGCCTCCGCTTTGCCTTCCTGTGCGTCGCCCTACTGCTGCTGGGCGTAGCCGCCTCCGCCCGCTCACTGGCCCGACGCGTGGCCTGACAGAAAAAGGGGACGGAGGGGATTAAGTCGCATCTGCCCCGAGTGTGCTGCAAACGACTTAATCCCCTCCGTCCCCTTTTTTCAGCCGTGTGCCAGCCATTCGGCCTGGGCCGGCAGCTGTGGGGCTGGGCACGCGCTCTGCGGGTGGTGCTCGTCGCGCGCCATCCAGTCATCCACTACGCCGGCCAGCAGGTCCAGCCGCAGCGGCAGGGTGATGTGGTCCTCTCCACGCATTTCGATGTAGTGCGCGCGCGGGTTGGCCTGCGCAAGCTGCCGGCCCTGGCTGACCGGAATATGCTGGTCACCCTGCCCGTGCAGCAGCAGCACGCAGGCGCGGGTATCGGCCAGCGCACGCGCGACGTCGACACGGTCGAGATCGACATCGATACGGCGGCTGGCGGCGGCGATCACCTGGTTGATGTCCTGGCCCCCATAGCGCCAGCGTGCGTACGACGCCACCGCCTGCGCCTTCAGGCCCTCCGGCTGCAGTCCCATCAGGTGCGGGATCATCGTGCGGATCGCCGCACCGGCATTGGCGAACGATTCCATCGCCACCACGCCGGCCACCTGGTCACCCAGCTTGTCGGCGGTGAACACCGCCGTGGCCGCACCATAGGACACACCGAACAGGTACAGCGGGCCGGTCACTTCGCCGCGCGCGCGCAGCTCGCCGATGACATCGACGACGTCATCCGATTCATAGGTGCCATAGCCGGACGGACCTGCACCGGACTGGCCATGGTTGCGCAGATCGAGCGTGACCACGCGGTAGCCGGACTCGGCCAGCTGCAGCGACCATGGCAGCATCGAATCACCATTCATCATCCACCCATGCAGCAGCACCACGGTGCCGCGTGGCGCCTGCGCGCGGAACGGCTGTGGCACGGCCAGACTCAGGCCGGTATCAAGAGGCAGGCCGTTCTCATGACGCTGCGGAAGGTAGTGGTACCGCGCGCCGTAGTCGCCGGGGTCGAACACGCGCCAGAAGATCGGCACGCCATCGCGACCCGCTGCGAAGCCATGGCGGTTGGGCAGCCCGGCAATGGCCGCGGCGATGCGCGGGCGATCGAGCAGGGTCGACACGCCGCCTGGCGCGATCAGCCGGTCGGCAAGCGAGGTGGACGAGGCGTTGATCGAGGATGAGCATGCAGCCAGCCACAGGCCGGCGCACGCCAGCAGCAACAGCAGCAGGCGCTTCATGGGCAATCGGGAAAGGATGCGACAGCGTGGCAGGTTAACGACGCGGGCGTGGGCCATCTATCGCGCGTGGATGACGGCTTGATGACAATGCGGGATCGATTCAGGTTGTCACAATGGCGCGATCGACCTCGGCATTGATCCGGATCAATGAATACGCCGGCATGCTTGCCCACAGTGCCCCCATGCGCACCTCGTTCAAGCTCGCCATTGCCCTGGCCGCCACGCTGGCCGCCGCCTATGGCATCGCCCGCAGCACGCCCTACTGGTTCGCACCTCGGCAGGCCGCGCAGGTCGACATCCACGACCCGGCGCTGATCGCACAGGGGCAGTACCTGTCGCGCGCCGCCGACTGTGCGGCCTGCCACACCGCGCCGGGCGGCAAGCCGTTCGCCGGTGGCCTCGGCATGCAGACGCCGATGGGGACGATCTACTCGACCAACATCACCCCCGATCCGGAAACCGGCATCGGCGCCTACGACTACGCCGACTTTGAACGCGCGGTACGTCGCGGCATCCGTCACGATGGCCAGCCGTTGTATCCGGCAATGCCGTACGCCTCGTACGTGATTGCCCGCGACGCCGAGATCAAGGCGCTGTACGCCTATTTCATGGGCTCGGTGCAGCCGGTGAAGCAGGACAACGCCGACAGCACGATTCCATGGCCCGCCAACATGCGCTGGCCTCTGGCATGGTGGCAACTGCTGTTCGCACGCCCACGCAGCTTCAGCCCGGATCCGTCGCTGGACGCCGGCCAGCAGCGTGGTGCCGAACTGGTGGAAGGCCTGGCGCATTGCGGTGCCTGCCACACGCCACGCGGGCTGGCGTTCCAGGAAAAGGCGATGGCCGATGATGGCAGCCGCCAGTTCCTGTCCGGTTCGGTGCTGGAAGGCTGGTACGCGAAGAACCTGCGCAGCGAATCGACCGGTCTGGCCAGCTGGCGCGAGGGTGAGATCGTGGACTTCCTGCGCACCGGGCGCACCGATCGATCGGCGGCCTTCGGTGGCATGGCCGACGTGGTCGAGCACAGCACGCAGTACCTGTCCGACGCGGACCTGCTGGCGATGGCCCGCTACCTGAAGCAGCTGCCCGCCCGCGAAGGACGCAGCGCACAGTGGTCGCCCGGTACTGACACCACCACCGCCGCACTGCGCAGCGGCGACTATCGTGTGGCCGGTTCGCTGGCCTATGCCGAGCACTGCCAGGCCTGCCACCGCGCCGACGGCCGCGGCATGGCCCGCGTCTATCCGGCGCTGGCGGGCAACTCGATCGTGTTCGCCGATGACCCCAGCTCGCTGGTGCAGGTGACCCTGATCGGCGGCCGCACACCACATACCCGGCACGACCGCATGGCCTTCAGCATGCCAGGCTTCGAGCAGCTGCCGAACGCGCAGCTGGCACAGATCCTGACCTTCATCCGCAGCAGCTGGGGCAATCAGGCCAGCGCAGTGAGCGAGGTCGACGTGGCGCGCATGCGTCGGGTGGTGCGCGACAAGCCGGTGCACTACGTTCCGCAGGAGGCCGCACAATGAAGCGTTCGCGCACGCGTCCCCGCCTGCTGATCGGCAGTGCGATCACCCTCATGGTGCTGACCGGCGCCGGTACCCTGGCCTACCGTCATCTGTACCCGGACCTGGATGCCGCCGTCGCCAGCACGATCGATATCCTCGATGCGCAGGGCAAAGTGGTCGGCCACTACCATGCGCCGAGTGCCGAGGAGATCGCCGGTCTCGGCAATGCCGAATCGGTGATGCTCGGCCGCCGCCTCCTCAACGAGACTGCACGGCTGCTGCCGGACAATGTCGGCAACGATCTGAACTGCAATTCGTGCCACATGGCCGAAGGCAAGCGGCCTTTCGGCAATCACTACTTCAACACCGGCGGCGGCGCCTATCCGCGTTACATGCCGCGCCCGGGCAAGGTGATCGGGCTGACCGAGCGCATCAACGGATGCCTGCAGCGTTCGATGAACGGCAAGCCTCTGCCGAAGGACTCGCCGCAGATGCGCGCGATGCTCGATTACATGGCGTGGTTGAGCAGTCCTGTGCCAGAGGGTGCAAAGGTGTCCGCCCCCAGTGAGGGGCCCATCGACAGCACGCTGGCCCCGGACCCGATCCGCGGCCAGGCACTGTACGCCGTGCAGTGCGCCGCGTGCCATGGCGACAACGGCGGAGGACGGCGCGACGCCAGCGGTGACATCGCCTTCCCGCCGCTGTGGGGCGACCACAGTTTCAACATCGGCGCCGGCATGGCGCGCCTGTACAAGGCCGCCGGCTTCGTCAAGCACAACATGCCGCCGGCGGTGACCCGCGAGCCCCCACTGGGGCAGCAGGTGATGCCCGACCAGGATGCGGTGGACATCGCCAGCTACTTCATCAACCAGCCGCGGCCGGACTTCGCCAACAAGAGCAAGGACTGGCCGCGCGACCCGAAACCCAAGGACGCGCGGTACTGAGCACCCCGTGGGTCAGCGCTTGACCAGCTCGACCCGCCGGTTGCGTGCCTTGCCTTCTTCGCTGCCGTTGTCAGTCACCGGCCTGTCGGCGCCGAATCCGGCCGCCTGCAGGCGGTCGGCGGCGATGCCCTTTGCGGTAAGCGCGGCCACCACCGAGGCCGCGCGATCCTCCGACAGGCTGCGGTTACGTGCTGCGGCACCACTGTTGTCGGTGTGGCCTTCGATCGACAGCTTCAACGCCGGATCAGCCCGCAGCAGCTCGAGCACCTGCGCCAGCTGCGGTTCGGAGGCCGGCAGGATCTGCGCCTTGTCCGTGGCGAAGTTGACCTGGATCGCCACGCGGCCGTCGCTGTCCAGCTTCTTCTTCAGCGCATCGGCCGGCAACAGCGCCGCGGTCTGGGTGAAGCCCGTGCGTTCGGCCACCACCCAGCCGGCACTGAGGTATTCCAGGCGGGCGTGTACCCAGACCTGGCGGCCGTCTGCCAGATCGACGCGGTAGACCACGGTGTCATGGTTGTCCCAGCTGTAGCTGGCCGCGTTGCCGTAGGACGACTGCACCTGCTTCGGCACGCTCTCGGCCGCCTCATGCGGGATGCGTCCCTCGAATACCCTGGTGCCGTTGGCCTGGGCCATCATCGCCTCAAGGTTGCGGCGCACTTCGTGCATCGAGTACTCGCGCTCACCCTTGTCGAAATCAGCCGCGAAGGTGCGGCCCTCGACCTGTTCGAACCGATCACCGGTCCAGAACGGGAAGGCATCGAAATCACGCTGCTCGGCCTTGTTGCGGTCACGATAACCGGCGGGCAAGGACAGATGCGGGAAGCTGTCCGACCACTGCGCGGTGGCCTTGAACGGCACTTCATCCACGACCACCAGGCCGGCGCCATTGCTGTCCACCGCCAGTTGCACCCACACGGTGCGGTCGGCCTGGCGCAGCACATAGACCGTGGTGGGCGCGTCCTGTTCACCGTTCACTGCGTCGATGAAGCCACCACCAATCTCGCCTTCCAGCTGCGGGCCGTAGTAGATGTCGCGCAGCAGCTCGCCTTCGAACACCTTGCGGCCACCGGCAGCGGTGATCACGCCATCGAAGTTGCGCTGCACTTCCATTGCGGAGAATGTCTTGTCCGGAGCGTTGTTGCTGTCGGCCACGATGCGCGCCGACCAGCTCGGGCCTTCCACCCAATGCACCCCCTCGCCCATGCGGAACGGGAAGCGGGCCCATGCCCGCGGGTGTGGTGCGTTCTGCGGCGCATAGCCTTGCGGCAGGCTGAAGAACGGTAGTTCGCCCAGCGCGGCGTCGCTCAGCGGCACGCTGGCTGGGTCGAAGGGCACCAGCGGCACAGCCTTGCCCTCACGGTCGGTGAGCGCGACGCCATCGGCGGCGGCTGTTGAACCGGCCGGGGCGGCGGCCGCTGCTGCGGTCTCATCCGCCGTGGCTGGCGCGGGCGGTGCCACCTCTCCATTCGAGGGCGCCCGGTTGCATCCTGCCAGCAACACCAGGGCTGCCCCGCCCAGCCAGATCTTCGATCGCTTCTGCATCGCCACCACCTCAGGTCCATTGAAGCGCCGAGCATACCCGAAGGCCGTGACCGCCCCCACAGTGCCATCGTTCCTGCGCTGACACGTCATGCCGATGTCATTGGCGCTGCCGACACTCCGGGGTTTCCTCCCTCTGAAGGTCCGGTTTCGATGCGAACGATTGCGCGTTTTCCCCGTGTCTCGCTGCTGGCCCTGCTGATCGCCCCCGCACTGGACGCCCTGGCCGAAGCACCGCAGGGCGAGGCGGCCGAAGCGCGCAGCAGCGATGCCCGCACCCTCGATCAGGTGCAGGTGATCGGGCAGGCCACCAGCTACGCCAAGACATCGGTGCGCGCGGAAACGCTGAACCGGCAGACCGTGATGAGCAGCGTCAACGATGCACTCAACGAGGTGCCCGGCGTGGTGGTCAGCGAAGCCGATGCCACCGGCTCATCGGTGTGGGGCACGCAGATCAGCATGCGTGGCTTTGTCACCAACCGCGACACACAGCAGATCGGCACTACCATCGACGGCCTCCCCAACGGCGGTTCGGGTTACGGCGGCGGCTCGCTGGCCAACCGCTACATCGACACCCTCGACCTGGAAACGGTGGAAGTCAGCCAGGGCACTGCCGATATCTCCTCGCGCTCGAACGAGGCCCTGGGCGGCACGCTCAACTTCCTTACCAGCGACCCGCTGCAGGACAGCCGTCTGCGCTTCGTGGTCGGCGCCGGTGACAACGATGCGCGCAAGTACTACGTGCGCTACGACACCGGCCTGCTCGGCGGCCACACCCGCGCCTGGGTCAGTGCCTCGTCGGCGCGCGTGCATGACTGGATCGATGGCAGCGGCAAGACCAGCAACGACCACATCGCCGGCAAGTTCATCACCGAACTGGATCGCTGGACCCTGACCGGCTACCTGTCCTACAACGATGCCGACGAGCCGGAATACACCAGCGTCTCACCGAAGGGCTTCGCGACCAATCCGGATCGCGACAACCTGGTCGGTACCCTCACCGGCATTCCCTACCTGGACCAGAACTACCGTTCCGGCTCGCGTGCGTTGCGCGAGAACACCTTCGGCTACCTGCGCGCGGCCTTCGACGGTGGCAACGGCTTCAAGGCCTCGGTGGCCGCCTACGGGCACCGCATGCAAGGTCGTGGCGACTGGCTGCCTCCCTATCTGGCGCAGGTCAGCGATGACGGTGCGGGCCGCCCCGAGTCGGAGTACATCGGTGGAAAAACCGTGTTCGGCGGCAGCAACCGTGGCCAGATCTTCTTCGTCAATCCCGACGGCAGCGCCGCGCAGCGCCTGGCCAACTGCACGCCGCGGCTGGGCTTCACCGCCGAATACGATCCGAACTGCTACGCCGGCAACGTGCTTGGCGCGCAGTCGTATCGCCACACGCACTACGACAACGACCGCATGGGCGTGACCGCCGACGTCGAGTGGCGGCAGACCTTCGGCACGGTCGACAACACGATCCGTGGCGGTCTGTGGGTGGAGAAGCTGGACCGTTCGGCGCGCCGCGACTGGCATCGCCTGCTCAACGTCGGCCAGGACATCGCCTTCGACCACCAGCCGTACTGGGTACAGTTCGAGGACAAGTACAAGGTTGACGAGCAGATGTACTACATCGAGGACGTGGCGCGCTTCGGGCCGTTCAGCGCACGCCTGGGCGTGAAGCAGTTCTTCGTCGACCAGTCGCGCCGCCGCGTGATCGGTGCCAGCGAACACGTCAAATCCGATTCCAGGTCCGACCCGCTGCTGTCCACCGGCTTGACCTGGGCACCGGGCGTGGAAGGCATGGAGCTGTTCGCCGGCTTCTCGCAGAACTTCGCCGCGATTCCTTCCGGCGTGCTCGGCGAGACCGACCCGCAGCGCTTCCGCAACGTCGAGCCGGAGACCGCCGACAACATTGAAGTGGGCATGCGCATCAGCCGCTGGCCGCTGACCGCCTCGGTGACCCTGTACAACATCAAGTTCGACAATCGCATCGTCTACCTGCCGGCAGGTTTCGTCAGCGGCATCGACTATCTCGGCGAGACCGACGGCGTCTACGAGAACTTCGGCGGCGTGGAGAGCAACGGGCTGGAAGCCGCGTTCGGCTACGGCTGGGACAACGGCTGGCGCCTCAACGCCGCCTATACCTACAACCGCTCCAGGTACCTCGGCAGCGGCGATGCCGCGCGCGATACCCAGCTGGGCATCGTCGATGGCGCCAAGGTGATCGGCCAGCCCGAACAGACCCTCGTCCTGTCGGCGGACTGGCAGGGTGAGAACTGGAACTTCGGCCTGTCCGGCCGTTACCTGGGCACGCGCTATCTCGACGCCGCCAACGTCAACAAGCTGCCGTCGGCGACCGTGCTCAACGCCAACATCGGCTTCGACCTGCAGGGCCTGTCGCCGCGCCTGAAGGGCATGGGCGCCAACCTGGTGGTGAGCAACCTCACCAATAAACGGTATCTTGCAGGGGTGGACGGGCGCGACAACGCCTTCATCGGCGCTCCGCGCACCGTCGGCATCTCTTTCCGCGTGGACCTGTGAGTGAGCCTGTGACCGATATCGGCCGACGCCGGTTGTTGCAGGCCGGCGTTGCCGCCGGCCTCTCTCCACTGCTGCCCAGCATCGCCCGGGCCGCCGCGATCGCCCCCGCCGCGCAGACGCGCAGCCTGGAAGACCTGCAGCACATCGTGGTGTTCATGCAGGAGAACCGTTCGTTCGACCACTACTTCGGCACGCTGCCGGGCGTACGTGGCTTCGGTGATCGGTTCGTCGCCCCGGCCGCCGCGCTGCAAGCAGGTGGCCGCGTCCGCAGCCTGTGGCTGCAGCCCGATGCCAGCGGCGAGCGCGCGATCGCGCCGTTCCCGCTGGATACCGCCGCGCACTTCGGCTACATGCGGGTGGAAGGCACGCCGCATACCTGGCCCGATGCCCATCGGGCGTGGGACCACGGGCGCATGGGGCAATGGCCGAAGGCCAAGCAGAACCACTCGATGGGCTACTTCCAGCGCAGCGACCTGCCGTTCCAGTTCGCCCTGGCCGATGCCTTCACGATCTGCGATGCCTACCACTGCGCAATGCAGGCCGGCACCAACCCGAACCGGGTGTTCCTGTGGACCGGCCACAACGATGGGCATGCGCGTGCCGGCGGCCCGGTGATCGCCAATTCGCACGACAACTTTCCCGAACAGGGCGGGTACCCGGCGTCGTACCGCTGGACCAGCTATGTCGAGCGCCTGCAGAGGGCCGGCGTGTCCTGGCAGATCTACCAGGACATGGCCGACAACTTCACCGACAACCCGCTGGCGGGCTTCGAGGCCTTCCGCCAGGCCCACCGCGCGGCGCCGGGGCATGACCCGCAGCTTCGCGCGCGCGGGGTCAGCACGCGCGGCCTGGCGCAGCTGCGCCAGGACGTCATTGACGGGCGCCTGCCGCAGGTCAGCTTCATCATCGCCGACGCGGCCGGTAGCGAGCATCCTGGTCCTTCCAGTCCCGCCCAGGGCGCGGGCTATACCGCGCGCGTACTGGATGCGCTGACCGCCGATCCGCAGGTGTGGAGCCGCACTGCCCTGCTGCTGATGTTCGACGAGAACGATGGCTTCTTCGACCACATGCCGCCACCTGCCCCGCCTTCGCCGGTGGACGGTGGCTGGGCGGGTGTGTCCTCGGTCAGCACCGAAGGCGAGTACCACCGCCACCCGGCACCGGGTGACGAGAAGTACGATCTCGCCGAACTGCGCGGGCGCCCGTACGGTCTGGGACCGCGCGTGCCGCTGTACGTGATCTCACCGTGGAGTCGCGGTGGTTGGGTCGATTCGCAGGTGTACGACCACACCTCGGTCATACGGCTGATCGAGCGCCGCTTTGGCGTGGCCGCACCGGACATCTCGCTGTGGCGCCGCACGGTCTGCGGCGACCTCAGCAATGCGTTCGACTTTGCCCAGCGCGATACCCGCCCGTTCGTCCGCGGCCTGCCCGACGTGAGCACGGTTGCCGCACGCGCAGCTGCCTTGCCGGGGCGCACCGTGCCCACGCTGCCGGAGGGGCTGAAGCCAGCGAAACAGGAAAGCGGTGTACGTCCCGCGCGCGCCCTACCCTATCGACCGCAGGCATCGATTGCCGCAGTCGATGCCTTGGGTGTGGATCTGACGCTGTCCTGCGAAGGCGCGGCGGCCGTGCTGCATGTCTACGATCGGCTGCGGCTGGATGCGGTACCACGCCGCTACACGCTGCTTCCAGGTACGCCGCTGCGCGAGCGCTGGCCGTTGGACGCCCAGGGCCGCTATGACCTTTGGCTGCTTGGTCCGAACGGTTTCCACCGCCACTTCCAGGGTGCGGCCAAGGCGCCTGCCGTGCAGGCTTCGATCGAGCGCGCGGACGGCCAGCTGCGGCTGCACCTGCGCAATCTGCACAACAGCGCGCAGAATGTGCGGGTGCAGGCCGGTGCCTATGCCGGGCACATGCCTGAGCAGGCGCTGGCGCTGCCGGCGCATGCTGAGGCCACGGTGGCATGGGACGCGGCGCCCACCGCAGGGTGGTACGACCTGCGCATCGGTGCGGGCGACAGTGCACTGCGACTGGCCGGCCGCGCCGAGGATGGGCACCCCGGCACCAGTGACCCGGCAATGGGCAGCGAGCCCTTGCGGTTCGAGCACGATTGAGGAGCCCTCTGTAGAGCCGAGCCCACGCTCGGCTGCTTCTCGCCCTGGTCGCATTGCCCCGACAAAGCAGCCGAGAATGGGCTCGGCTCTACGGGGCAGATCGGCAGATTCAAACCTCCTGCAGCCCCGGCCGGCCGTGCTCCACCGCATAGCGTTTCCAGCTCTGCAGCGCGCCATTCGGCTGCATTACGGTATCCAGCGTCTTCATGTCGCCGATCCACGCATCGCGGGTGACATCGCACAGCACGTAGCCACGCTTGTCGGTGGTCGCCTTCAGGTAGGGACTGTGCGCAAGCTGGTTCCTGGCATACGCGTCCACGCCCTGGCCGTCGGCGCCAGAGGTGATCGACGTGGCGAGGAACTCGCTGGAGATCACGCCCGAGTCACGGTGGTCCTGCACCAGATCGCTGGCATAGTGGCGATGCGCGTCGCCGCAGGCGGTCACCACGTTGCCGAAGCCCACCTTCTGGATGTGCTCAAGCAGGCGCCGGCGGCTGTCCAGGTAGCCCGACCACTGGTCATCGGACGACTGCACTACCCCGTCCTTCTCGCGCATGTAATTGCCCAGCGCCACCTGGTGGGCGATGGTATGCCAGCGCGGTGCAGCATCGGACAGGCCGTCGAACAGCCAGCGTTCCTGCTTCGCCCCCACAATGCTGCGCTCCGGCGATTCCACCTCCTCGCGCAGCGTCATGTTCACCTGCTTGCTGCGGTACTGGCGGGTGTCGAGCAGGTGCAGGTCCATCAGCGTGCCGTAGCGTGCGCGCCGGTACATCTGCATGTGGCCGTCGCGCGGGAACGCCGAACGGCGCAGCGGCATGTTCTCGTAGTAGGCCTGGAACGCCTGCGCGCGCCGCAGCAGGAACACTTCGCTGGGCGTATCGTCCTGGTCTTCGGCGCCGGCCCAGTTGTTGTCCACTTCATGGTCGTCAAAGGTGACAAACCAGGGAGCCGATGCATGAGCGGCCTGCAGGTCGGCATCGCTCTTGTACTGGGCGTAGCGGCGGCGGTAATCATCCAGCGTATAGATCTGCGGGCCGACGTGGTTGCGCAGGTTGGTGAACGGCTGGCCGTTCATCTTCCGCAGGCCCGGCTGGCTTTCGCCTTCGTAGATGTAATCGCCGTAGTGGAAGACGAAGTCGAGCGGTTCCTCGGCGATGCGCCGCCACGCGGTGTAGTGGCCTTCTTCGTAGTGCTGGCAACCTGCCACCGCAAAGCGCACGCGATCCACCGCTGCCGTGGCTGCCGGCAGCGTGCGGGTGCAACCGACCGCACTGGCATGGCCACCCACGGTGAAGCGGTACCAGTAGGGCCTTCCGGGCGCCAACCCGTCCAGCTCCACATGCACGGCGTGACCGAGTTCGGGATGCGCCATCGCCGAACCCTGGCGCACTACCTTGCGCATGCCTTCGTCCGCTGCCAGCTGCCAATCGACCAGCATCGGCCGGGCCGGCATGCCACTGCCGAACACCAGCGGCTCGGTCGCCAGGCGCGTCCACAGCACCATGCCATCGGCCGAGGGATCCCCCGAGGCCACGCCCAGGGTGAAAGGTGTGCTGGCAAAGCGCGGCTTGGCCAGCAGGTTGCGCGGGTTCAGCGCGGTGGCATCGGCCCGCGCGGCCAGCGCATGTGCCGTGCCCATCCAGGCACCGGCAGCGGACAGGCCGGCCAGCGCCAGGAATCGCCTGCGATTGATCGTATCCACGGCTGTGCCCTCAGTTGTAGATGATGTGGAAGTAGAAGAAGCGGCCGTAGTCGTCGATCTCGGTTCGGAAACGCCCGTTCGGACCGGTGCTGTAGGTTGGCTGGGTGTTGAACAGGTTCTTGGCCTCGTACTTCAGCGTCACGTGCTTGCCGACCTTGTGGCTGAAAGCCATGTTGAACGTCAGGTATGGGTCGTAGTACGAATCCAGCCATTCGGTGTCACCGAAGTCGACCAGCATCCGGCTGCGGTAGGTTCCGGACAGGCGCAGCTGGGCGCTCCTCCATGGCATGCGCCAGATCACCGAACCATTGAGCGACCAGTCCGGCTGGTACAGCAGGCGATCCAGGCGACGCTCGGTGCCGTCGCTGATGCGGTAGTTGGTCTGGCCTTCCAGCCGGGTTGCATTGAAGTACATGTCGAAGCGCTGGCGGCCCCACTGCAGATTGCGATTGGCCACCGCGAACTCGACGCCACGCAGCTTCGACTCGTCGGTGTTCATCGGCTGGGTGACCCGGTAGCGGGTGTCCCCCACGTTCTCGAACGTGGTCAGGGTGTAGATATCGTCCTTGATCACCTTGTCGAACAGCGCCACCGAGACCAGGCCGTTGTTGCCGTTGAAATACAGGTCCCACGCCAGGTCGATGTTGGTGGAACGACGCGGCTGCAGGTTGGCGTTGCCCTGCTTGATGCTGCAGAAGCCCCTGCCCTCCTCGTCATCGCCACAGCTGGTGCTGGTGGCCTGGGCGATGTTGCTCGGCGTCGGCCGGCCCAGCGTGCGACTGGCGGAAAAGCGCAGGCGCTGCTCCTCGCTCAGCTTGAACGTCGCATTCAAAGACGGCAGCAGGTTGTTGTAGCCACCGCTCGTGTTGCGGAAGGCGGAGGTGTAAGTGGTGCCACCATCATCGCTGAACGGGCTGTAGGCATCGAAGCGGGTGTGGTCGTAACGCAGGCCGCCGATCAGCAGCAGCCGGTCCCAGGCATAGTGAGCGGACACATAGGCATTGGTGATGTCCTCCACGTACTTGTAGTCGCTGGTGAAGTTGGCATTCGGATACGCCGCATTGTTGTTGCCCAGTTTCGGCAGCAGTTCCTCGTTCCACTCGCGGTTGTCGATCAGAGGGAAGCCCGGCACGCTGCCCAGCAGCGTCGACCCCGGATACAGGTAGTCGTTGAGCGTGGCGCTGCTCCTGAAGTAGTCGAAGTCGATGTCCTGCCAGATCTTCAGGTGGCGGTACTCGGCACCGGTGGCCAGGCCGAAGCCACGCGCATCGGCGTCGATGTTGTAGCTGAAGTCCGCGCGCAGGTTGTCGATGCTCTCCTTGGCATCGCGCGGAGAGACATAGGCCTGCGCCGGATTGAGCTTGAACGCGGAGCTGGTCAGCAGGCTGGAATCGGAAACCGCCACCGCATTGGGGAAACCGTGGCTGTCGTTTTCGTAGTCGACGAACAGATTGCTCGGGTAGGCGCGCACTCCCCAGTAGACCTGGCTGTTATGGAAGGTCTCTTCGGTGTGGCCACCGCGCAGGGTCAGGCGCGAACGGTCGCCGATGTCCCAGTTGAAGCTGGCGATGGCGCCACGGTTGCTGCGGTCCCAGCGGTCGTGGCGGTTCTTGATGTAGATGCTGTTGATCTGCGTGGTGCCGCTGTCCTCGGTCTGGTTGCGGATCGGAAACTTGGCGTTTCCATACAGATCCGTCTTGTTCATCGTCGAGTTCTCGTAGAACCGGTACGAGTACAGCAACAGCGATGCGTAGAACGGATCATCCGAGGGCTTCCACTCAAGCTTGGCGGAGCCACCGAAGTTGGTGATGAAGTTGGTATAGGTGCCGGTGCTGAAGTTGCCAGGCGCACGCAGGCCGTTCCAGCCCTTGGCCTCGTCCGGACCCGTGGTGCCGTCGGTGAGGTATTTTCCAGCGTCGTTGTAGTAGTAGTTCGACTCCACCCAGCGCTTGACGCTGTTGCGTGAACGCTGCTCATAGCGTGCCACCGCAACGATGCCGAACTCCTGGTCGGCGCCGAACTGGTTGGAGAACACCATCTTGGCGCTCTTGCCGAAATGGCCCAGGGTCTCGTGGTTGCCGCCAGCGCTGCGCTCGACGTTGGTCTCGGCTGTGGAATAGATGCCTGCCACGTCGGCAAACACGTACCTGCCCGACCGGTCGAAGGCACTGCGGCTGATGATGTCGATCACACCGCCGATCGCATCCGGTGCCTGCTCCGCGCTGAAGCTCTTGTAGATGTCGGTACGGGTGCCGATGTCGCTGGGAATCAGCTGCAGGTTGTTCATGCGCTCCCCGGAGCCACTGCCACCCACGCTGGCAATCGCGATGCCATCGATGGTGGTGTAGTTGAGGTTGGCCTGCACGCCGCGTACCGTCACGTAACGTGGCTCACCAGCATCCTCCACCGCACTCAGGCCTGGAGCGGCCATCAGGCTCTCGGCCAGGGTCTCGTCGCCGTAGCTGTCCATCTCGTCGTAGACCACCGAATCCTTGATCACCGGCGACGACTTCTTCTGGTCGATCACCTCGTGCGCGGCAATCACCTTCACCGTGTCCAGGGTCGGCGCCACCACCGCTCCGGCCTCGCGCGGCATCGGCGCGGCTGGCTTCGGCGCGTTGCGTGCGGGTGCCGGATCGATGGCGATGACATTGCCATCCACCACGGTGTAGCCCAGGCCGGTACCCGCCAGCAGTGCGTCCAACGCCTGCTTGACGGTGGCGCCACGTGGCACAGCCCCGGCCATGTGCGCTTCACCGCTACCCGAGTACAGGAACTGCACGCCGGAACTGCGCGACAACTGCTCAAGTGCACGGGCCAGCGGTTGCGCCGCGATCGGCGCCGACACGCGGGCTTCAAGGCCATCGGCAGTGGCCGCGGCCGCCATTGGCACGCTGCAGGGAGACAGGGCGAGGATGATCGACAGGTAGAGCGTGTTGCGCATCACGGGTCCTTGGCAGAGAGAAGGCAGCAGGCGCCGCTGCGTGGCTCGGCAGCGGCTTCTTCCAAGTAAGAGCCCGCATCCACCGAAGTGGAGAACGCGGATTCGATGAATTTTTTCTGACAGCCCACCACCGCGCGGGCCTCAGCGACTGCCGACCCGCACTGTGTCGCCTTCGCGCCTCACCACGAAGCGTGGGTCGCGTTCGAGGAAGGCCTGCAGCGCACCGATGCGATGCGCATCGAGGCTGCCGGACAACCGTGCCGATGCCGCGCCTTCGTCCAGCACGCGCACCTGCACCAGGTTGTGCCGGTTGAAGGCAGCTGCTACCTCGTCCAGCCGCTCATCGAGGAAGGACACCTTGCGCTGCTGCCAATCCAGCAGCATCGACAGCGGCATGTCCACTGACTCGACGGCATGGCTTCGCGCATCGACCTGCACCACCCGGCCCTGCTCCAGCTGGGCCAGGCGGCGTGCACCCGCGCCCTGGCTCCAGACCTCGACCTCGCCGGAGACCACGCCGATGCGGGTGCTCTGCAGCCGTCGCGATACATCGAACACCGTGCCGATATCCCGGATCTCCAGGCCGTTCACTTCCACCTCGAACGGACGACGGTCGCGGGCGATGTCGAACGTGGCCTCCCCCTGCAGCAGCTCCACCTTTCGGCTGAACCAGCCCATGCGTACCCGCAGTCGGCTGTCCGCGTTGAGCCGCACCTGGGTCTGGTCGGGCAGCACCAGGTCGCGGAGTTCACCATGCCCGGCACTGTAGAGATGCTGGGTGGGCATCACCTGCGAAACCAGGCCCACGCCGATCAGGGCAACACAGGCCGCGGCAGAGACCATCCACCAGCGCACGCGACCGCGACGCAGCACGGCGCGGGGCGGCGCGTCCGAACGACCGAACAGCGGCACCACCTTGGCGGCGACCTGCCGCGGTGGCACCAGCGCCTCATCAGCCAACGGCGATTGCAGCGCCTCGCCCACCTGCCGGTGCAACGCGAGCGCGCGCATGTAGGCGCGAACATGCTCGGGCGAGCGCTTCATCCAGTCCAGGAACGCGACACGCCCGGCCTTGTCCAGCACCCCCTCGCGATTGCACAGGAACCAGTGCGCCGCCTCACGTGCGACCTCGTCGTCAGGCCTGCGTGATGGATACCGATTCATGTGAGCTCCCTGGCGCCCAGCGCCTTCCTGCAGGCGTCAAGCCCCTTGCCGATATGCTTGCGCACCATGTGCACCGACACCTGCAGCTGCTGGCTGATTCCCGGGCAGTCCAGCCCGTCGCGGTAGTGCAGCACCATCACCCGGCGCGTGGTCGCCGGCAACCGCGCGATGGTGCTGCGGATATCGTTCCAGCGCTGCGCACGCTCGAATTCGCGCTCGATGTCTTCTTCGCTTTTCAGCACTTCGGCCAGCAGATCGATGTCTTCCAGCGGCGGCAGCGACGACCGCACGCGGGCGTGCTCGCGCGCCAGGTTGGCCGCCACGGTGAACAGGTAGGCTTCCGGGTTCTCGACCGCGTCGGCATCCTCGCCGGTGCTGCGCAGCAGCCGCAGATAGACCTCCTGCGCCAGGTCTTCGGCATCTTCGCTGGCCGAACCGCGACGCAGGAAGAAGCCACGCAGCAGCCGGCGCCGCAGTTCGTAGCTCTTCTCCCAGATCCTCACGCTGTTCACGGCCGGCCAACCACCCCGAGGCTGGAAAGCCCAGCAGGGTGACCGCCATCGATGACAGTGGCGTTTCAACGACCGGCAGGCAGCCGCTAGAATGCCGCCCCTGCAATGTCCCGGCAGCCGGCACAAGGAGTGCCCAGCAATGAACGCACGCACCGCCATCCACACCTTCAGCAGCCTGCTGTTCCTGCTGCTGGTCGCCCACACCACCGCCTACCAGCAGCAGATGTGGCCGCCCAGCCGGGTCATCCATGTGCATCCGGTGATCGTCGCCCTCGCCTATGCACTGGGCGTGCTCACGCTGCTGCTGTGGATCGGCGGCGGTCGCGTACCAGAACCGGCCCAGCGTCTGGCGCGCTGGCTGCCCATCGTCGCCTGGTGCCTGCTGTGCGTCGGCGTGGCGGTCATCCCGATGTTCCTGCCTGGACTGTACCCGGCCTGATCAGCGGCGGTACGCAGTGCATCCGCGCATGATGCGGCGCCCGGCACCAACCCTTGCTTGCCTGAGACCCAAGCCGGGCCCGCCTATCGAAGCCGCGGGGCCAGGCCTACGCTTGTCTTCTCGGTGGCCGCCACGGTCGCCCTTCGCGTCACGGCATTGCCGTTGCGACCCCGCTCCAGTGCTGTGCGCCCTGATGGTGTTGTCGCTCAGGCAGACGTCCAAACGGCGCCCTCTGGAGACAGTCATGAACCAAGCCCTGATCCCCTTCGATACCGACCCGCTGGAAACGCGGGAGTGGTGTGAATCGCTGGAGGCGGTGATGCAGGCCGGTGGCCGGCCACGCGCGCACTACCTGATCGACCGGCTGAGCGATCTGGACGCGCAACAGCACGGCGACCTGCATACCCGCGCATGGACGGCCTACGTCAATACCATTCCGCCCGAACGCCAGCCGCCCTATCCCGGTGACCTGGCCATCGAGCGCCGCCTGAACGCGATGATCCGCTGGAACGCGATGGTGATGGTGCTGCGTGCAGGCAAGCACTCCAACGTAGGTGGCCACATTGCCACCTACCAGTCGGCAGCAGTGCTGTACGACGTGGGCTTCGATCATTTCGTCCGTGGCCGCACCGACACCTTCGACGGCGACATGATCTACATCCAGGGCCATTCCGCGCCCGGCATCTATGGTCGCGCCTACGTGGAAGGCCGCATTGATGCGGCGCAGATGGACAACTTCCGCCGAGAAGCCGGTCGCGAGGGCCTGTCCTCGTATCCACATCCGCGCCTGATGCCGGAGTTCTGGCAGTTTCCCACTGTGTCGATGGGCCTGGGCCCGCTCACTGCCGCCTATCAGGCGCGCTACATGCGTTACCTCGAGTACCGCGGTCTGAAGCAGCACCAGGGACGGAAGGTCTGGGCCTTCCTCGGCGACGGCGAGATGGACCAGCCCGAATCGCTGGCGGCAATTTCCCTGGCCGGCCGCGAGCGGCTGGACAACATCGTGTTCGTGGTCAACTGCAACCTGCAGCGCCTGGACGGGCCGGTGCGCGGCAACGCCAAGGTTATCCAGGAACTGGAAGGCGCCTTCCGCGTGGCCGGCTGGAACGTGATCAAGCTGATCTGGGGCGGTGGCTGGGACGACCTGCTGGCCCGCGACCACAGCGGCCTGCTGCGCCAGCGCATGATGGAATGCGTGGATGGCGACTACCAGACCTTCAAGTCGCAGAGCGGCGCCTACGTGCGCGAGCATTTCTTCGGCCGCTACCCCGAGCTGCTGGAGCTGGTGGCGCACATGAGCGACGACGACATCTGGGCGCTGGCACGTGGTGGCCACGATCCGCAGAAGGTGTACGCCGCCTACCAGCAGGCGGTGGGCACCCGCGGCCGGCCGACGGTGATCCTGGCCAAGACGGTCAAGGGTTTCGGCATGGGCGAAGCCGGTGAAGGCCAGAACATCAACCATCAGCTGAAAAAGATGAGCGCCGACGCGGTGCGCGCCTTCCGCGACCGCTTCAACCTGCCGGTCAGCGACGCCCAGCTGGAGGACATGCCCTACCTGCGTCCGGAACCGGGCAGCGCCGAAGCCATCTACTTCGCCGAGCGCCGCCGCATCCAGGGCGGCCAACTGCCGGCGCGGCTGGCGAAGGTCGATCCGCTGCCGATACCGCCGCTGTCGATCTTCAACGCCCAGCTGCAGGGCAGCGGCGATCGCGGCCAGTCCACCACCATGGGTTTCGTGCGCATCCTCACCCGCTTGCTGAAGGACCCGGAGCTGGGCAAGCTGGTGATTCCGATCGTGCCCGATGAATCGCGCACCTTCGGCATGAAAGGCCTGTTCCGCCAGATCGGCATCCATTCGTACCTGGGTCAGTTGTACACGCCGCAGGATGCGGGCCAGCTGAGCTACTACAAGGAAGCCAAGGACGGCCAGATCCTGCAGGAAGGCATCAACGAATCCGGTGCGATCTGCTCGTGGATCGCCGCCGGCACCGCCTACAGCAACCACGGCCTGGCCACGATTCCGTTCTACATCTTCTACTCGATGTTCGGCCTGCAGCGCGTCGGCGACCTCGCCTGGGCTGCAGCCGATGCGCGTACCCGGGGCTTCCTGCTCGGTGCCACGTCGGGCCGTACCACGCTGATGGGCGAAGGCCTGCAACACGATGATGGCCACAGCCACGTGCTCTCGTCGGTGATCCCGAGCTGCGTGTCCTACGACCCGACCTACAACTACGAGCTGGCGGTGATCATCCACGACGGCCTGCGCCGCATGTATGTCGAGCAGGAAGACATCTACTACTACATCACCGTACTCAACGAGAACTACCCGCAGCCGGCACTGCCCGAGGGCGCCGAGGCCGGCATCCTGAAGGGCCTGTACCTGCTGCATCCAGCAGCCGCCGGCAACGCTCGGCAGCCACGCGTGCAGCTGATGGGCAGCGGCGCGATCCTGCGCGAAGTGGAAGCCGCGGCAGACCTGCTGCAGCAGGACTTCGGCATCGCCAGCGATGTGTGGAGCGCGACCAGCCTGACCGAACTGCGCCGCGACGGGCTGGCCGCCGAGCGCTGGAACCTGCTGCATCCGGCCGAGGCCCCGCGCGTGCCCTACGTGCAGCAATGCCTGCAGGGTCATGAAGGCCCGGTAGTGGTGGCCACCGACTACATGAAGATCGTCGGTGACCAGATCCGTCCCTTCATCAACGATCGCCGCTTCATCGCACTCGGCACCGATGGCTTCGGCCGCTCCGACACGCGTGAATCACTGCGCACGTTCTTTGAAGTGGATCGCCACTTCATCGTGCTGGCGGCCCTGAAGTCGCTGGCCGACGAAGGTCGCATCGAACGCTCGCGGATGCAGGAGGCGATCGACAAGTACGGCATCGACGCCGGCAAGCACGATCCGGCCGCGGTGTAAGGCGGCTGCGTTCACCAGGCCCGTTGTGCGAGCCTGGTGAACGCAGCATCGCTACGGCATCCGCTTGAACAGATTGGTCTGCAGGATCGGCGTGCCGTCGTGGCCGTAGAACGCCTTGGTCTCGGTCATCGTCGCCTGGTCATCGGCCACGGTGTAGATACGGGTGGAGGCCGGCGTACCGTGGTCCACCAACTGCATCACCAGCGTATTCGGGGCCGGCAGTTTCAGGTTTGCCTTGTCCGCGCCGTAGGTGCCGGACAAGGCACCCGGCGTGCCATCCAGCGCCAACGTGCCGTCGGACTTCATGGTCTTGCCGTCGTGCAGGACGATATCCACGTGTGAGCTCCAGCGGCCACCGCCGGCGTCCTTGAACTCCAGCACCACCTGCTTCGGACGCTGCGCCTCGGGTAGTGCCGAGGTCGCGGTGTCCAGCGACCAGCGCCCCAGCAGCGGCGACGGGGACGCTTCCACGGCCAGCGCCGACCCGGCCGGCAGCGAACACGCACACAACAACACAGCGGACAACAGCTTCATACGTTGCTCCGTTCCAGTGAAGAAGGTGCTGCGTGACGCGTTGTGGGGCGCAGCGCTTCGGATCGTGCACAGCATCGGGGCCCCGCACAAGGCAGGGCGCTGAACGCGCGGCAACCTCGTTCGCGCCTCCCGCGATTCAGGTCTGGCGGCAAGGCCTCATCACGTCCTTGTCGATACAGATCGTTACGTTATAACGTTGCACGCCTATTTCACGAGTCCTGCTATGCGTCGCCACCTGCTTGCTGCCGCCATCCTGCTCGCTGTCCACACCGCCCACGCTGCGGACGCGCCTACCCTTCCCACCCTCCAGGTCCAGGCCTCCCCGCCCTCGCGCGTCGACAGCCGGGTCACCGTCGACAATCCACAGGCGCAGAACCGTACCCTCGGAAGCCTGCTCGAACATGTCTCCGGCGTGCAGAGCAGCGCCTTCGGGCCGAACGCGGGCGCCCCGGTCATCCGCAGCCTCAGCGGCAACCGCGTGCAGATCCTGCAGGATGGCCAGTCCATTCTCGGCATGAACGCGATCAGCGGCGACATCAACATTCCGTTCGATCCACTGTTCGTGCGCAGCGTCACCGTCAACAAGTCCTCGGACGCCGTGCGCTATGGCGGCAATGCGATCGGCGGCAGCGTGGAGATCGATTCGGGCCTGGTCCCGCGCCGCATGGGAGACAAGGAGCAGTCGATGGAACTGATCCTGCGCAAGGGCTTCAATGCCGCCGACGCTCAGGGCTTCCGCATGAACTTCAACAACCAGCGCAACCTCTCGACCAACCTGCAGGTCTCGCGCCAGCGCATCTCGCACTACGACATCCCGGGCAACAGCAAGGCCGACGTCTGCAACACCCGCCTGTTCCCGCCGACCGGCGGCGTCAACTCGGCGCTGGCCGACAGCTGCCAGAAAGAGGCGCGCGTCCAGCAGATCTACAACAAGGCCTCGCAGCCGTACATCGACCAGTTCATGACCGAGAACCCGGACTGGGCCGATGGTGACTTTTCGTTCTACACCAACAACCCGACCTCGGTCTGGCAGCGCCGCACCTACATCAATCCGGCCAACCCCGCCTACGTGCCCGGCACACCGTCGTACGTGCAGAAGCAGATCAACAACGATGTCACGCCCGACTACCATCACCGGCTGGGCAACAGCTACGCACGCAACTCGCAGGTGGCCTTCGGGTCGACGCTGTTTTTCGACCGTGGCTACGTGGGTGTCAGCATCGATGCCAAGGACAGCGAGTACGGCGTGCCGGGCTTCTCGATGCAGAATCTGTCGTTCGGTTCGAACTATGCTGATGGCCTGCCGGTGGGCGTGGTGATCAAGCAGGAACGCTACGCGCTGGACGCCCTGCTGCGCGATCCGCTGCCGTGGTTCGAGCACGCGGAGCTGCGAGTTTCCAGGCTGGACAACACGTCGGGCGAGCGCCTCGGTGCATCCAAGGCCAATGACTACGACTTCGAAAGCTCCCAGGCCGAGCTGCTTCTGAGCCATCAGCGCGTCGGTCCGCTCAGCGGCCTGCTCGGCTTCAGCCACCAGTCGCGCCAGGTCACCGGCAGCGGTTCACTGCGCTACCTGCCCGACGTCGACACCCGCAGCAACGCGGTGTTCCTGAAAGAGGCACTGGACGTCGGCTGGGCCACCTTCGATGCAGGTGTGCGCCACGAGCGCGTCGACCACGAGCTGCAGCCCAGCCGCTTCAGGACCGCACGCAACGCCGCCAATACCAAGCTGCAGGACCGTTCCTACCGGCTCAACAGCTACAGCGTGGGCTCCCGTGTCGAGCTCGGTCCTCTGTTCGCCGCCAAGGTGCGCTACGCATCCTCGCAGCGCGCACCGGAGATCAACGAGCTGTATGCCAGCAACGCACACTATTCGGTGATGACCCAGGAAGAAGGCAACCAGAACCTCAAGCCGGAGCGCGCGAAGAACCTGGAGCTGACCGGCCTGTTCCACATCGGCGGCTTCGAACTGTCGGCCACTGCTTACCGGATGAAGTACGAGAACTATCTCTACCTCGGCCATTCCGGCCTGCAGACCGCCAACCGTCTGCCGCTCAAGTACTGGAAGCAGACCGACACCACGGTGAAGGGTTTCGAGATCGACGCATCGCAGGCAATTGACCTGGGCCGCTATGGCACGTTGAACATCTCTGCCTTCGCCGATCTGGTGAAGAACAAGGCCGACCACCCCGATCCGCTGCGCGCCCACAACGATGGCGAGTACCTGCCGAACATGCCGACCAACCGCTACGGCGCCAACCTGCAATGGCAGCGCGAAGGCTGGAAGGCGCAGCTGTCGAGCACCTACTACGACACGCAGGAGTACCTCGGCCGCAACGTCAGCGAGGAGATCCCGCTGGATGCGTTCAACCTGGTTGACCTGCAGGTCAGCCGCGAACTGCCGGTGCGCAGCAGCTACATCGCCGGCATGGAAGTGTTCGTCAACGGCAGCAACCTGCTCAATGAGGAAGCGCGTCCACACAACTCGCCACTGAAATACATCGCGCCACTGCCGGGGCGGGGCTTCCAGGTGGGTGTGACGCTAAAGCTCTGAGGAGAGCCTGATTCGGCCACCATCCAGCGCTCAATGATCACTGGATGGCACGCCGGGACCCTGCATCCGTGCAAAGAAAAACGCCTGCAGATCGATGATCTGCAGGCGCTTCTTTGTATCTGGCGGAGTGAGAGGGATTCGAACCCTCGATAGAGCTTTTGACCCTATACTCCCTTAGCAGGGGAGCCCCTTCGGCCACTCGGGCATCACTCCGGGGTTTTCTCCGCGTCTGGTGCGTTGCACCTCAGCGGGGCGTGAATCATAACGTTAATCGAGTGCGAAGGTAAAGCGTTATTCGGCAGAATTTTCGCTACCGGTGCCACCGGCTTCATCACCACGCTGGATGCGCTGATAGATCTCTTCGCGATGCACAGCGACGTCCTTCGGCGCGGTGATGCCGATACGCACCTGGTTACCCTTGACGCCAAGCACGGTGACGCTCACCGAGTCTCCGATCATCAGGGTTTCGCCGACGCGGCGAGTCAGGATCAACATTTTTGTAAGTCTCCATGGAACCGTGTGGAAGGGTATCCCCCACCGGCTTGACGCTCCGTCAAGAAGCGCTACCACGACAAAGGGAAAAGATTCGCAATGGTACCGTCAGCCGTCCCGCTCCTACAAGGAGGGGGACGGCCAGGTTCATCACAGGCGGGGGCTGACCCATTCGACGACTGCAGCCAGCGCAGTGGCAAGGGCGGGCCCGTCCTCGCCACCACCCTGGGCGAGGTCCGGGCGTCCGCCGCCCTTGCCCCCGATCTGACCGGCGATATGGGACAACAGTTCCCCGGCCTTGACCTTGCCCATTGCGCTGCCGTTCACGCCTGCGACCAGGGCGGCCTTGCCGTCCTGGGCGCCGGCCAGCACGATCACCGCGTCGCCCAGCTGCTGCTTGAGGCGGTCCATGGCGTCACGCAAGGCCTTGGCGTCGAAGCCCTCCAGGCGGGCGGCCAGCACCTTCACGCCAGCAACCTCGACGGCCTGGCCGGACAGGTCGGCCGTGGCACCCGCAGCAACCTTGGCCTTCACGCCTTCCAGTTCGCGCTCCAGCTGCTTCTGGCGCTGGCCGAGGGCACGGATCTTCTCGACCACGTCGGCAGCGCTGCCACCGAGCAGTTCAGCGGCCTCGGCCAGGCGGGCCTCTTCGGCGTCCACGTAATCCAGCGCACCCTGGCCGGTGACGGCCTCGATGCGGCGCACGCCTGCGGAGACGCCACCCTCGGAGGTGATCTTGAACAGGCCGATGTCGCCGGTACGGTTGACGTGGGTACCACCGCACAGCTCAGTGGAATAGTCACCCATCTTCAGCACGCGCACGTGCTCGCCGTACTTCTCCCCGAACAAAGCCATCGCGCCGAAGTCCAGCGCTTCCTGCATGCCCATGGTGTGCACTTCGGCGGCGTTGTTGGCGCGCACCTGCTGGTTGACCTTGCGCTCGATCACCGCCAGTTCGTCGGCACTGATCGGCTGGAAGTGCGAGAAGTCGAAGCGCAGGCGGTCCGGCGCGACCAGCGAGCCCTTCTGCTGCACGTGGGTGCCCAGCACTTCGCGCAGCGCGGCGTGCAGCAGGTGGGTGGCCGAGTGGTTGAGGATGGTGGCGCCACGGCGCTCGCCATCGACCTGGCCGGACAGCACGTCGCCGACCTTCAGGCCGCCTTCGGACAGGGTGCCGACATGGCCATGGAACTGGCCGGCGAACTTCTGGGTGTCTTCCACCACCAGGCGCACGCCGTTGCCGGTCAGCACGCCGGTGTCGCCGACCTGGCCGCCGGACTCGGCGTAGAACGGGGTCTGGTTGGTGATGACGATGACTGCGTCACCCGCATCGGCCGACTGCACCGGACGACCGTCCTTGAGCAGGGCCAGCACGCTCAGGCCGTCGGCCTGCAGGCGGTCATAGCCCAGGAACTGGGTCGGGCTGAGGGTCGCCACCAGCTCGGCTGGCAGGGTCACGCCGCCACCGAACTTGCCGGCGGCGCGCGCGGTCTCGCGCTGCTGCTCCATCGCGGCATCGAAGCCGGCGATGTCGACGGTCAGGTCGCGCTCGCGGGCAATGTCCTGGGTCAGGTCGAGCGGGAAGCCATAGGTGTCATACAGGCGGAAGGCGTCAACGCCCGGGATCACGCCATTGCTGGCCTTGCCGGCCACGTCTTCGAAGATCTTCATGCCGGCATCGAGGGTTTCGGCGAAACGCTCTTCCTCGGCCTGCAGCGCACGGGTGACAGTGTCCACCGCAGCCGGCAGTTCCGGATAGGCCTCGCCCATCTGCTCGACCAGCGTCGGCACGAGCTTGCTGAAGAACGGCTGGCGCACGCCCAGCATCCAGCCGTGGCGCAGGGCGCGGCGGATGATACGGCGCAGCACGTAACCCCGGCCTTCGTTGGACGGCAGCACGCCGTCGACGATCAGGAACGAGCAGGCGCGGATGTGGTCGGCAATCACGCGCAGCGACTTGTTCTCCAGGTCGGCGGTGCCGGTCAGCTCGGAGGCCTTGCGGATCAGCGCCTGGAACAGGTCGATCTCATAGTTGGTGTGCACGTGCTGCAGGATCGCCGCCAGGCGCTCCAGGCCCATGCCGGTATCCACGCATGGCGCCGGCAGTGGCACCAGGGTGCCGTCGGGCTGGCGGTCGAACTGCATGAACACCAGGTTCCAGATTTCGATGAAGCGGTCGCCGTCTTCATCCGGGGAACCCGGGGGGCCACCGGCGATATGGTCACCGTGGTCGTAGAAGATCTCGGTGCACGGGCCGCACGGGCCGGTGTCGGCCATCTGCCAGAAGTTGTCCGAGGCAAACGGTGCGCCCTTGTTGTCGCCGATGCGCACGATGCGCTCTTCCGGTACGCCGACCATGTCGCGCCACAGCTCGTAGGCTTCGTCATCGGTCTGGTAGACGGTGACCAACAGGCGTTCAGCCGGCAGCTTCCAGACCTGGGTCAGCAGCTCCCAGGCCCAGGCGATCGCGTCCTTCTTGAAGTAGTCGCCGAACGACCAGTTGCCCAGCATTTCGAAGAAGGTGTGGTGGCGTGCGGTGTAGCCGACCTGGTCGAGATCGTTGTGCTTGCCGCCCGCGCGCAGGCAGCGCTGCACGTCGGCCGCGCGCACGTAGCTACGCTTCTCCGCGCCAAGGAACACGTCCTTGAACTGCACCATGCCGGAGTTGGTGAACAGCAGGGTCGGATCATTGCCCGGCACCAGCGGCGCCGAGGGCACGATGGTGTGGCCTTTGCCCTTGAAGAATTCAAGGAAGTCGCTGCGGATCTGGGATGTCGTGAATTTGGCGGATGCGTTCATTGGGGGCTGGCAGTCTGCGGGCCGGCGGACCCGGACCACCGGCCGTGTTGGCCAGGGTCGCGAGGGAGCGCCGAAAACCTAAAGGGTATCAGGCCCGGCGCCGCCAGTCTCAGTCATCCGGGTCGTAGCGGGTCGCACGGCGGATGCTGTCGCCGTCGAAGCCCCGTCGGGCCAGCAGATCGGCGGCCTTGCGCCGCTGCGTCAGGTCCTGCGGACCGGCCTCGCCAAAGCGCCGGCGGACCAGATCACGGGCATTTTCCTGCCAGTCGCCATCGTAACTGTCCATCGCCGCGGCAATCGCGGCACTGTCCAGGCCATGGGTGCCCAGCTCGGCGCGGACATGGATCGGGCCATAACCCGTATTGGCGCGCATCCGCACCAGGTTCTCAGCAAAACGGGTGTCGTCCTGCCAGCCCGCTTCGGTCAGCTTGGCGACAGCGGCCTGCGCGGCTTCGTCTTCGATGCCACGGGCGGTCAGCTTGCGGGTGAGTTCCTTGCGCGAGTGCTCGCGGCGGACCAGCAGGCCCAGCGCCCGTTGTACGGGAGTCTGCTCACGCTGCCGGCGCTTGCGGCCGGTAGGAATGTCTTCGGCGTCGGACATCGATGCTCCAAGGGTGGCGCCGTCCTTGGCGCCCTGCCCATCCCTGGGCGATTCGAACCTGCGGGACAGGGCGACGTCACTGACGGCGCCGCCCTGCCCCACAGCAAGCCTTACTCGTCGTCGCCTTCGTCGTCGCCTTCCTCGCGGGCCGCTTCGGCCGGCTGGAATTTCTCACGCAGCTCGGCCTCGAGCTTGGCGGCGACGGTCGGGTTGTCGCGCAGGTAGCCGCGGGCATTGTCCTTGCCCTGGCCAATGCGCTCTTCACCGTAGCTGTACCAGGCGCCGGCCTTCTCGACCAGCTTGGCATCCACGCCCATGTCGATCAGTTCGCCCTCGCGGCTGATGCCTTCGCCGTACAGGATCTCGGTGATGACCTGCTTGAACGGAGGCGCCAGCTTGTTCTTGACGACCTTGATCTTGGTCTGGTTGCCGATGATCTCATCGCCCTTCTTGATCGCACCGATACGGCGGATGTCCAGGCGGACCGAGGCGTAGAACTTCAGCGCGTTGCCGCCGGTGGTGGTTTCCGGGCTCTGGCCCGGCATCATCACGCCGATCTTCATGCGCAGCTGGTTGATGAAGATCACCAGGGTGTTCGAACGCTTGATGTTGCCGGTCAGCTTGCGCAGCGCCTGGCTCATCAGGCGGGCCTGCAGACCCGGCAGCTGGTCACCCATTTCGCCTTCGATTTCGGCCTTCGGGGTCAGCGCGGCGACCGAGTCGACCACCAGGATGTCAACCGAGCCCGAACGGACCAGCATGTCGGCGATTTCCAGCGCCTGCTCACCGGTGTCCGGCTGCGACAACAGCAGGTCGTCCACGTTCACGCCCAGCTTCGCGGCGTAGATCGGGTCAAGCGCGTGCTCGGCATCGATGAAGGCCGCGGTACCGCCCATCTTCTGGCATTCGGCGATGGCCTGCAGAGTCAGGGTGGTCTTGCCCGAGGATTCCGGCCCGTAGATCTCAACGACACGGCCCTTCGGCAGACCGCCAATGCCCAGTGCGATGTCGAGCATCAGCGAACCGGTCGGGATGGCTTCGACGGGCTCGACCACGCGGTCGCCCATGCGCATCACCGAGCCCTTGCCGAACTGCTTCTCGATCTGGCCCAGAGCAGCAGCCAAGGCGCGCTTCTTGTTCTCGTCCATCGTATTGGTCCTTGCAGAGGTCATGTCGTTGGGGGTGCTGTCTTTGGGGGTCTTCTTTGCCATGGGTTCACTTTAAGTCGGACGTATCGCACAGGCTGAGATTCTGCCCGGCGCTCTGAGAAGAATTATCGGACATCCGTACCAACCTCAGTGGAACCAGAGAATCGCCACAAAAGACCGCGGGGTAATGCACCATGGAGCGGGTCAACGATTGGGCCGAAGCAGGCCGCAATAGAGGCCTTCGATCGCAAAATCCTGGTCCGGCAGCACCTCGATCGGCTTGTAATCGGGATTGCGCGGCAGCAGGCGGATGCGGTCCTTGGCGATCTTCAGCAGCTTGACGGTGATCTCGTCATCGATGCGGGCCACCACGATCTGCCCGGAACGGGCGTCGCGGGTGCGGTGCACGCCGATCAGGTCACCGTCGAAGATGCCCTCATCGATCATCGAGTCGCCCTGCACTTTCAGCAGGTAGTCCGGCGCCGGCGAGAAGAACACCCGGTCCAGCACCACGAAATCGTCGGAGCCGATGTCGGCACCGATCGGCAGGCCGGCAGCGACCCGGCCCAGCACCGGCAAGCGCAGCACGCTGTCCGGAAGGCCCGGCTCGGCCAGCTTTTCGACCGGCGGTGCCTGCACCAGGCGGATGCCGCGAGCCTGGCCCGGGATGCGACGGATCGCACCGGCCTGCTCCAGGGCTTCCAGGTGGTACTGGGCCGCACGCACGCCCTTGAAGCCGAACGCGCGTGCGATTTCAGTCTGCGACGGCGGTGCGCCTTCGCTCTCGATACGCTCGGCGATCAACTGCAGGATCGCCTGCTGGGTGTCGGTCAGGTCCATGGTTAGTAGTATTACTACTAACGCACGCAACTGCAAGTGCCGGGTACGACAAACAGGTGATGGGGATCTGTAGTGCCGAGCCATACTCGGCAGTTGGGCCAATGGCCGGGCGGCAAAGGCAAAAGCGAGAGCAGCCGACCAGCGGTCGGCCCTACAGGAATCGCGCAGCGATTCCACGGTTCCGATGGGGAACCGCTGCGGGCACCACACTATGTGTGCTTGCCGCTCCTCCATATGGAGAACAGGATCCACACGCCGCAGAAGCCGGCGCCGATGAAACCGCACACGCCCAGTGCCAGCAGCCAGCGACTGGAGACCCCGCCAACGCTGTGCATCACGATCGAGGACCCGATGATCAGCGCGGCGGTGACGATACCCATCACCAGCCGGTTCGCTGCCCGATTCACCTGTTCGCCAAAGCCCTGCAGCGCAGTGGTTTCCACCTTCAGCTGGAGGCGGCCGCGGCGTGCGGCCTGGACCAGCTTGCGCAGGTCGCGCGGCAGTTCCCCGGCGAAGTCGACCAGGCCCAGCAGGCTGCGTCGGCCACGCTTGAGCAGCGCCTTGGGCGCATAGCGCTGCAGCACCACCCGTTCCAGGAACGGGCGCGCGGCACTGGCCATGTCGAAATCCGGGTCCAGCTGGCGACCCATGCCTTCCAGGGTCAGGAAGGCCTTGATCATCAGCGCCAGATCGGCCGGCAGGGTCAGGCTGTAGCTGCGCAGCAGCTGGGTGATATCGCCCAGCATCAGGCCGATGCGCAGGTCCTTCAGCGGCACGCCGCGATACTGGTCGACGAACTGGCTGATGTCGTGCTGCAGGCGGTTCTCGTCCACTTCCACGCCGCCGGCCCAGTCCAGCAGCACATCGGCCACGCTCTGCGGGTCCTGCTCGACCAGCCCGTGCAGCAGCTGCGCGACCTGGAAGCGGCGCACTTCGGACAACGCGCCGACCATGCCGAAGTCAATCACGCCGATGCGGCCGTCACGCAGGTAGAAGATGTTGCCGGGGTGCGGGTCGGCGTGGAAGCAGCCGTCCTCCAGCACCATCTTGAGCACGATGCCGGCACCGCGCCGAGCCAGTTCGCGCCGGTCCAGGCCCGCCGCATCGACGCCGGCCAGGTCACGCCCGGGAATGCCGTCGACGAAGTCCTGCACATTCAGGCTTTCACAGGTCCACTGCCAGTGCACGCTGGGGATCAGGATGTCGTCACGGCCGTTGAAGTTGCGTGCGATGCGTTCGGCGTTGCGGCATTCGGCGGCGAAATCCAGCTCGCGTCGCAGCGACACGGTGAACTGCTGCACGACCTCGGCCGGACGATAGCGGCGCAGGTCCGGCAGCCGCGCCTCGACGATTTCGGCCAGGCGCGCCAGCAACCGCAGGTCGGCCTCGACCACGTCGCGGATACCCGGGCGCCGTACCTTCAGCACCACCTCGCGGCCGTCATGCAGGCGCGCGCGATGGGCCTGCGCCAGCGAGGCGGCGGCCATCGGGATTTCATCGAGGAAGGCGAACACGTCTGCAGGCGAGGCGCCCAGGTCGGCCTCCAGCTGCTCGCGGATATCGGCGTACGGCAGCGCGGGCACCGCGTTCTGCAGCTCGGACAGTTCAGCGATCCATTCCGGCGGCAGCAGGTCGACGCGCGTCGCCAGCACCTGACCGAGCTTGACGAAGGTCGGGCCGAGATCCTGCATCGCGCTGCGTACGCGCACCGGCGCGGTCATCCGCAGCAGTTCCTGGCGATCCTCGTTCCAGTGCAGCAGGCGCCCAGCGCGCTCCAGCGTGGTGGCCAGGCCGATGCGCCGCACCACGTCACCGAAACCATAACGGATCAGGACAACCGCAATTTCCTGCAGTCGGCCCAGGTCACGGACCGTGCCCAGCGTTTCCCACATCATGCGTGCTCCGGACGATTACCGGAGCAGCATGTCACAGCTGGGCGTCGATGCCGCGCAATGCCGCCGCCACGGTTTGCCGGCGGATGGCTTCGCGGTCGCCCTCGAACTGGAACAGCTCGGCGCGGGCGTAGCCGCCGCGCCGCTTCCAGCCGATCCAGACGCTGCCGACCGGCTTGCCAGGGCTGCCACCGCCGGGACCGGCGATGCCGGTCACTGCCACCGCGATGCCGGCCCCCGAGTTGACCAGCGCACCGGAAACCATTTCCAGCACGGTTTCGCGGCTGACTGCGCCAAACTGCTCCAGCGTCTGTGCGCGCACGCCGAGCAGGCGCTGCTTGGCTTCGTAGCTGTAGACCACCATGCCGCAGTCGAAGAATGCCGACGAACCTGCGATGTCGGTCATGCACTTTGCAATCCAGCCACCACTGCAGCTTTCAGCGGTCACCAGCTGCAGCGAGGCCTGCTCGAGGCGCTGCCCAAGCGCGGCGGACTGGATATTGAGTTCAGCGTCGGTGGGGATGGACATCGGCATGACGGTGGGGTGAAGAACCTGCACGTTGTACCGCAGATGACAGGCAGATGTCGCGCCCATCCGGGACGGTTGCGCTGCCGGCCGGCGGCCGGCACTCGCCGGCCCTGCCAGGTGCTACCTCACCACTCCGGCAGTTTCTCCGGCAGCAGCGCCCGGATCGGTGCGCCGTCGGCACTGGCGGCCAGCTTCTCGGCTTCGGCAATCGGCAAGTCGACATGCAGCAGCCAGCCTTCCTCATCAGCCTGCTCGCTGCGGATCACTTCCAGCTGGTGCAGGCGCGCGCGCAGGCGGCCGGCATCCGGCGGCAGGCGCAGTTCGCCGGTGACATGCTGCAGGCCCAGGCGCTTGCCCAGCACCGCCTGCAGCAGCTCCAGCCCCCGCCCGTCACGCGCGGAAATCCACACCCGCTCACGACGCGACTCATCCGGGATACCGTCCTGGCCATCGTGGCGCACGTCGGCACCGTCGATGCGGTCGATCTTGTTGAACACCAGCAATTGCGGCAGGTCGCCGGCACCGACTGCGGTCAGCACCTCGTCGACCTGGGCGATGCGCTCCTCGCGGTGCGGATCGGCAGCGTCGACCACATGCAGCAGGAAGTCGGCCTCGCGCGCCTCGGACAGGGTCGAGCGGAACGCCGCGACCAGATCATGCGGCAGATCGCGGACGAAACCGACGGTATCGGCCAGCACCACGTTGCCCCCCGGCACCGCGATGCGGCGCACGGTCGGATCCAGCGTTGCGAACAGTTGGTCGGCGGCATAGGCCTCAGCGCCGGTCATGGCGTTGAACAGGGTCGACTTGCCGGCGTTGGTGTAGCCCACCAGGGCCACGCGCGGCAGCTCGCTGCGCACACGCGCACGGCGCATCTGGGTGCGCTGCACTTCGACCTTTTCCAGGCGCTTCTGCAGCTGCTCCACCCGCTTCTGCAGCAGACGGCGGTCAGTTTCCAGCTGGGTTTCACCCGGTCCGCGCAGGCCGATCGAACCGCCGCGCTGGCGCTCCAGATGGGTCCAGCCGCGCACCAGCCGCGTAGCCAGGTGGCGCAGCTGTGCCAGTTCGACCTGCAGCTTGCCTTCGTGGCTGTGCGCACGCTGGGCGAAGATGTCCAGGATCAGGCCGGTGCGGTCGATCACCCGGCGCTCGAGGAAACGTTCCAGGTTGCGTTCCTGGCCCGGGCTCAATGCATGATTGACCAGGATCAGGTCGGCCCCGCTGGCGTCGGCGGCAGCCTTGATCTCGTCCAGCTTGCCGCTGCCGATCAGGGTCGACGGATTCGGACGGTCCAGGCGCGCAGTGATCGTCGCGGCGATGCTGGCCCCGGCCGAGCGGGCCAGATCACCGAATTCTTCGAGCACATCGTCTTCCAGCTTGCCGAAATGGGGCTGGATCAACAGGGCGTGTTCACCCTTTTTCGAGCGGTCAAACATTCACCGCTCCGGTGTTACTCGTCTGCTTCATCACCTGCCTGACCGCCTTCACCCGACTGCACGTAACCACCGCCCGGACCGACCTTCACGTTGCGTGCCGGAACGACGGTGGAAATGGCGTGCTTGTAGACCATCTGACTGACCGTGTTGCGCAGCAGGACCACGAACTGGTCGAACGACTCGATCGTGCCCTGCAGCTTGATGCCGTTCACCAGGTACACCGAAACCGGCACGCGTTCGCGCCGCAGTGCGTTCAAGAAAGGATCCTGCAGCGATTGCCCCTTGGACATTGCACACTCCTGATTATTGTTCTTATTGGGTTGCCGACGGTTGCCGCGGCCCCCCGAGCCGCCCGCCGACCGATGATGTTACACGGCTGGCGGGGATTCAGCGTGCGACGAAGGTCGACACCGCGCTGGCCAGGCGCTCCCCATCAACATGGGGGTCGAACCAGCGCGCATCAAGCTCGCCGCGCAGCCAGGTCAGCTGGCGCTTGGCCAGTTGCCGGGTGGCGAAGATCGCCTTGTCACGGAAACGGGCGGCATCACCCTCCCCGTCCAGGTACTCCCAGGCCTGCCGATAGCCGACCGCGCGCACTGCCGGCAGGTCCAACGGCGCCTCCACGGCTGCCATTTCCGGCATCGCGCGCAATGCCCGCACCTCGTCGAGGAACCCCTGCCCCAGCATGGCGTCGAAGCGCGCCTCGATGCGCTGGTGCAGAACCGCACGGTCGCGTGGAGCGAGGATCAGCTTGAGGGTGCGCACCGGCAATGGCGCTACGCCCGGCCGGCGCTGCCATTCAGTAATGGGGATACCGGTCAGGCGATAGACCTCCAGCGCCCGCTGGATGCGTTGCGGATCGGTCGCATGGATGCGTGCGGCGGCGGCCGGGTCGACCTTGGCCAGCTCGGCGTGCAGTGCCGCCCAGCCACGCTCGGCCGCCTCGGCGCTGAGCGCTTCGCGCATTGCCGGGTCGGCCTCCGGCATCGGCGACAGGCCCTGCAGCAGCGCCCGGAAGTACAGGCCAGTGCCACCGGCCAGGATCGGCGTCCTGCCACGCGCCACGATGTCGGCCACGACCCGTCCGGCATCGGCGGCGAACTCGGCCGCCGAGTAGGTCTGCCAGGGGTCACGCAGGTCCAGCAGATGGTGCGGCGCCTGCGCGCGCTCCGTCGCATCGGGCTTGGCCGAACCGATGTCCAGGTGGCGGTACACCAGTGCCGAGTCGACGCTGACGATTTCACCATCCAGCTGCCGTGCCAGGGCGATCGCAGTGGCGGTCTTGCCACTGGCGGTCGGCCCCATCACGGCGATCGCCAGTGGCCGCCGATCGATACCCATCAGTCTTCGTCCGGCCAGCGGATCGTCGGCGCAGCGTCGGCGCGCGGCGTCGGTACGGCTTGCACCGCCTGCCAGATCTTCAGCGCATCAACTGTGGCCGCCACGTCATGCACGCGTACGATGCGCGCGCCACGCTGGACCGCGATCAGGTGCGCGGCCACCGAGGCCGCTACCCGCTCGGACGGCGTATCGCGACCTGTCAGTTCACCGAGACTGCGCTTGCGCGACAGGCCGGCCAGCATCGGCACGCCCAGTTCCAGAAAGCGCTCCGAACGCGCCAGCAGGGTCATGTTGTGGCCGGTGGTCTTGCCGAAGCCGAAACCGAGGTCGATCAGCAGGTTCTTCCTCGCGATGCCTGCCATCTCGGCAGCGAACAGGCGCTGCACCAGGAAGCCGTGCACCTCGCCGACCACATCGTCGTAGTGCGGATCGGCCTGCATGTGGCCCGGTTCGCCCTGCATGTGCATCAGCACCACCGGCACGCCGGTTTCCGCAGCGGCCTCGAGCGCACCCTCCTGGCGCAGGCCGAAGATGTCGTTGATCATGCCGGCGCCAGCGGCCACGGCCGCGCGCATCACTTCCGGCTTGAAGGTGTCGATGCTGATCGGCACGTGGGTCCGGGCCGCCAGCTGCTCGATCACCGGAATCACCCGGCCCAGCTCCTCCTCGACCGATACCGGCGTAGCGCCCGGGCGGGTCGATTCGCCGCCGATATCGAGAAGGTCCGCGCCCTCCTCGACCAGCTTCAGGCCATGAGCGACTGCGGCCTCGGTGGTGTCGTGCGCGCCGCCATCGGAAAACGAGTCCGGGGTGACGTTGACGATGCCCATGACCTGGGCACGGTCGAGGCGCAGGATGCGGCCGGCGCAATCGAGCTGGGGCGAAGTATCGAACATCGGTAATCCTGCTGGAACAACGGCGGGTAGTTTAGTTCGGCAGGGCGGCGCCCTGCACCCGCAGAGGCAACGGCCAAAGCCAATGCGGCTCTGGATTGCTGATGGTCTGGCGGGACGGTGTGGGGCTGCAGGACCGTTGGCGCCATGGATGGCGCCATCGAGCCCCCATGGGTGAGGGCGCTTTGCCTGCGAAGCACTGCTTCGCAAGCGCCCGAACGCACAGCCGCCGGCGGCTGGGCCGGACCGCGGAGCGGGGTTTACGGCGTGTCCTGCCAACCCACACCGCCCCGCCACCCCAAGGAATGCCCGCTTCTGCTGTTGCTGTTGCTGTTGCTGTTGCTGCTGAGGTTGCCGGCCAGCGGCCGGCACTACCACGGGTGCAGGGCGCAGCCCTGCCGACACCCTCAACGGCGGCGACGCTTGCGGTCCACGTACAGGGTCCTGGCGATGCTCAGCACGATGCCGACCGCGATACCCACCACGCAGCCCAACAGCAGATTGTCGGCTCCGAGGCCCACACCCACGCCGACCACGGTGGCGATGACCATTTCGACGGTGTGGGAAATCGGTTCGGGCTTCGGGGCAGACATGCGGGCTCCAGCGTCAGTTCGGTTCTTCGGAATGGGCCGGTAGCCCGGAAACGACGAAGCCGGGTTGCCCCGGCCTCGTCTGGTGTCACGCGCAGCGGGCCGTCAGTGCGATTCGGCCGGGCCCGCGATCGGCGGCAGCGGGCGGGCGTCGCCGCCCTTGTCGTTGCCACCATCCTTGTTCGACTTGCTCCAGCCAGCCGGCGGCGGCGGATCGCGGCCTTCCATGATGGCGTCGATCTGCGGCGCGTCGATCGTCTCGTACTGCAGCAGCAGCTGGGACATCGCGTGCAACTTGTCCAGGTTGGCCGTCATCAGCTCGGTAGTGCGCGCGTAGGCTTCGTCGAGGATCTTGCGCACCTCCTCATCGATGCGACGCGCGGTGTCGTTGGACACGCTCTTGTGCTGGGTGACCGAACGGCCCAGGAACACCTCGTCATCCTCTTCGCCATAGGCGATCGGGCCGAGCTGGTCGGACAGGCCCCACTTGGTGACCATGTTGCGGGCCATCTTGGTGGCGCGTTCGATGTCGTTGGAAGCGCCCGTGGTGACCTTGTCGGCACCGAAGATCAGCTCCTCGGCCACACGACCACCGTACAGCGAGCACAGCTGCGACTTGATCGCCACGCGGTTCATCGAATACTTGTCGCCCTCCGGCAGGTACATGGTCACGCCCAGCGCACGGCCGCGCGGGATGATCGTGACCTTGTAGACCGGGTCGTGCTCGGGCACCAGGCGGCCGACAATGGCGTGGCCGGCTTCGTGGTAGGCGGTCAGGGTCTTCTCTTCTTCGCTCATGGCCATCGAGCGGCGCTCGGCACCCATCAGGATCTTGTCGCGGGCACGGTCGAAGTGGTCCATGCGGACTTCCTTCTCGTTGCCACGCGCGGCGAACAGGGCCGCCTCGTTGCACAGATTGGCCAGATCAGCACCGGAGAAGCCCGGGGTACCCCGCGCGATCACCATCGGCTCGACATCGTCGGCGAGCGGCAGCTTGCGCATGTGGACCTTCAGGATGTGCTCGCGACCCTTCACGTCCGGCAGGCCAACCACGACCTGGCGGTCGAAGCGACCCGGGCGCAGCAGCGCCGGGTCCAGCACGTCCGGACGGTTGGTGGCGGCGATCACGATCACGCCTTCACCGCCCTCGAAACCGTCCATTTCGACCAGCAGCTGGTTCAGGGTCTGCTCGCGCTCGTCATGGCCACCGCCCAGGCCGGCGCCACGGTGGCGACCGACGGCGTCGATTTCGTCGATGAAGATGATGCACGGGGCATGCTTCTTGGCCTGCTCGAACATGTCGCGCACGCGGCTGGCGCCGACGCCGACGAACATTTCCACGAAGTCCGAACCGGAGATCGAGAAGAACGGCACCTTGGCTTCGCCGGCGATGGCCTTGGCCAGCAGCGTCTTGCCGGTACCCGGCGGGCCCACCATCAGCACGCCGCGCGGAATCTTGCCACCCAGCTTGGTGAACTTGGACGGGTCGCGCAGGAAGTCGACCAGCTCGCCCACTTCTTCCTTGGCCTCGTCGCAGCCGGCGACGTCGGCGAAGGTGACCTTGATCTGGTCCTCGCCCTGCAGCTTGGCGCGCGACTTGCCGAAGGACATCGCGCCCTTGGCACCGCCGCCACCGCCCTGCATCTGGCGCATGATGAACAACCAGAAGCCGATGATCAGGATGACCGGCAGGAAATTCATCAGGATCGCGCCGAGGGAGATGCCGCTGGACGGCTCCTCCTGCACGATCTCCACGTTCTTGGTGCGCAGCACGTTGATCAGGTCGCGATCGAACGGTGCGGTGATGGTGGATGTCTGCCCGCCGCGGGTGGTGTAGGTCAGCTGGCTGGTGCCGCCGCGCATGTCGCCGCCAAAGGCGACCTTCTGCACGTTGCCGCTGTCCACCTGGTCCAGGAACTGCGAGTACGACGCACCCTGCGCGCCGGCTCCGGAGGACTTCGGCGAGAAGCTCTGGAAGACCACCATCAGCACGACGGCGACGACCACCCATAGCAGGAGGTTCTTGGTCAAGTCGTTCATCCTCATTGGCTCCGGTGTTCCTCTCAGTGCTGGCGTTGCGTGGGGGTCGAACTTGCGTACATTGCGAGCTTACTTCATGTGGGCGCGTTTTCCCTGACCCAAGGCGTACACCTCGGGAGAGCGCTTGCGCGAGGCTTCCGGCTTGCGGATGGAGACCTTGTCGTACCGGCGGCGCATGTCGCGCACGTAGTCGTCAAAGCCCTCGCCCTGGAACAGCTTGATCAGGAATGCCCCACCGGTCTTCAGGTGGTTGTCGGCAAAATCCAGGGCCAGCTCCGCCAGGTGCATCATCCGCGGCTGGTCGACCGCGCCCACACCACTCTTATTGGGGGCCATGTCCGACAGCACAAGGTCTACCGGCTGATCCCCGAGCATGGCTTCAAACTGCGATAGGACGGCTTCTTCCCTGAAGTCACCATGAAGGAACTCCACGCCGGCCAGCGGCGGCATGTCCAGGATGTCCAGGGCCAGCACGCGGCCGGTGTCGCCGATCTGTCTCCTAACCTGCTGAGACCAGCCACCCGGCGCCGCGCCGAGGTCGACCACCACCATGTGCGGCTTCAGCAGCCGGTCACGTTCAAGCAGCTCTTCGAGCTTGTAGGCGGCGCGCGAGCGCATGCCTTCGGCCTGCGCCTTCTTCACGAAGGGGTCGGAGAAGTGTTCCTTGAGCCAGCGCTGGCTGCTTTTGCTGCGGGTAGCCATTGAAAATAGGGGCTGATGGGGTCCTCATGATACCCTGATCGCCCCATTCAACCGTGTTTTCCTGCATGTCCATCGCCCTGACCGCTTCCCAGACCCGTTTCCTGCGCGGCCAAGCCCACGACCTGAAGGCCCTCCTGCAGACCGGCGGCAAGGGTGTGACCCCGGCCTTCATCGCTGAGCTGAACGAAGTGCTGGAGCGCCACGAGCTGGTCAAGGTGAAGGTCGCTGCCGAGGATCGCGACGCCCGTGACGTGATGATCGGCGAGATCGTCGAAGCCACCGAGAGCGCTCTGGTGCAGCGCATCGGCCACGTCGCCGTGCTGTACCGCCCGAGCAGGGAACAGCGCCAGATCGTGCTGCCGCGCGGCTGATCGCCCTACCGTCATGCAGCTGAACCACGAACCGCCCGACTACGCCTACAGCCTGCGCGCCGCCGATGGCCGCTCGGCCAAGGTCAATGACCAGGTGCTGGACGGGAGCTTCTTCCTGACCCCGGACCAGCTGGTCGCGCATTGGCCGGTGGCGAGCGCCGCTGCGTTGCAGCTGGCGGACCTGGAGCCGATCCTGGCGCTGAACCCGGCGCTGATCGTGCTGGGTACCGGTGACCGCCAGGTGTTCCCATCGGCGGTGGTGATGGCCGCCTGCCTGTCACGCGGCATCGGCCTGGAAGTGATGAACAATCCAGCCGCCGCACGCACCTTCAACATCCTGGCAGGCGAAGGCCGCAAGGTCGCGGCTGCTTTCATTCTGGAAGGCTGAGTTCTCGAGTCACCGGTGCCTCCGGCCCCTAGCGGCCTGAAGGCGCGCAGCGGAATGCCGAGAACTCCTGGAGCCGACCGATCAGGTGGCCGCCCTGCCCCCAGCGGATATCCATGACCTTCCAGTCCCGGTCCTGCCGCTGCAGCAGGACCCGGTCGGTCCATCGATAGTCGCCCACTGCCATGTCGACGCGGATCCAGGTCGCGTCACCCCTCGATTCGGGCATTCCCACCGCGACCGTGTCCGGTCGGTCCGGCGCCAGCAGATACAGGCTCTGGTCGAGCATGTGCGGCTTCTCGTCGTGCGCGGCCAGCGCGGTGCAGGCCCGCTCGTAAGCATGCTGCGCATCGACCGCCGAGCGCAGGGCATCGCCCAGCGACGGCGGGATGGCCGCTTCATCTGAAGCCGGCGCCTGGACTACGGCGTAAAGACGGGTGACCACGTCGCGCGGATCGCTGGCCGCGGTGACCAGCGGCGCGACGATCAGCAAGGCGAGAACGGAAGCAGGACGCAGCATGGGGTACCGGGTCGACTGGGACCGCTCAAGAATGCCGGGTATCCGGTCCGCCGTGAAGGTGAGCCTGCGGCACACAGGATCGCAAACGACCGCTCCGCAGTCGCTGAGTCGAGCACGGCTCTACAGGTCAGGAACGCCAGGCATGGCCCGGCACTCCCTGTTCCAACCGCGTCAACGTGCCGGCAGGTACTGCTGCGGATCGACCGGCTTGCCGTTGTAGCGAATCTCGAAGTGGACCATGTCGCGGTTCGCACCGGTGCGGCCCATTTCGGCGATCTGCTCGCCAGCCTTCACGCTCTGCCCTTCATTGACCAGGCGCTTGCGGTTGTGACCATAGGCGGACAGCCACTGGTCGCTGTGCTTGATGATGATCAGTTCGCCGTAGCCGACCAGGCCGGCACCGGAGTACACCACCACACCGTTGGCGGTTGCCTTGACCGGCTGGCCGCTGGTGCCGGCGATGTCGACGCCCTGCTTGGTCGCGTCACCGGCCACGTAGCGGCCGACGATCGCGCCATCGGCTGGCCAGCGCCAGGCGATGTTGCTCTTCACCGGCCCGACCGGCGCCGGGGCCGGCGCGGTGCTGCCGCCACTGCTGCCAGCCGAACGCGGCGGGGTGACCACCGTGGTCGGCGCACGGCCGCTGGTGGCCCCCTGCGGATACAGGCGGATCACTTGGCCGGGGTAGATGGTCGACGGGTTGTCCAGACGATTCCAGGCAATCAGGTCGGCCGGGGTGATGTCATGGATGCGGGCCAGCGCATAGATGGTGTCGCCCTTGCGCACCACCACGGTCTGCCCGGGCTTGGGTACCGAGGTCTTCGGCGTGGTCACGCCGCCAGCGTTGCCGCCGCCCGGGCGGACCACGGTGGCGGTACCGCAGGCGGCCAGTGTGGAAACCAGCAACGCCAGCGCGCCGATGCGCACTCCCTTGCTCAGACGATCAGGATTCATGCGAACTTCGACCTCCATACAAGCCAGGCGATCAGCACCACCACCAGCACGGTGGCGATCCAGCCCAGCGGTTCAATCCAGCGACGCAGCGCCGCTTCGGCACGCGCACCACCGATACGGATGACCGCGGCCAGCACGAACACGCGCTTGCCACGACCGATCAACATGCTCAACAGGTACTGCGGCATCGGTACGCCGACGATACCCGATGCCCACGTGAAGACCTTCATCGGGATCGGCATGAAGCCGCCCAGCACCAGGAAGGTGAACACCGCCCACGGCGATTCGGCCATCTTCGCCTGCACGGTGGTGATGCCCTGCTCGATCGCCGGAAGCATGCCCAGCGCCTCGAACACCGGCTTGATCGCCTCGAAAGCGTAATGACCCAGCGCGTAACCCACCAGCGCGCCGACCATCGAGCCCGCCAGGCTGAGGGTGGCGAACCACCAGCCACGCTTGGGCTGGGCCACGCACATCGGTGCCAGCATCACTTCCGGCATCACCGGGAAGATGATCGCTTCAAAGAAACTCAGTACCGTCAGGTAGGTCGGCGCGCGTTCGTGCGCCGCCCACTTCATCGCCCGCTCGTACAGCGGCCCGAAAATCTTCATGCAACCCTGCTCCGTGGATTAGTCGAGCATGCCAGACAGCAGCGGCACGAACGTGACCGGCGCCAGCACGCGTTGTTCGATGCTGCCATCGGGCTTGCGGTCCAGCTGCACCAGCGACTGTCCGCCCGGGCCACCCACCGGCGCCACCAGGCGCCCCCCTTCAGCCAGCTGCCCGACCAGTTCATCGACCAGTGCAGGCGCGGCGGCGGTGACCACGATGGCATCGAACGGACCGTGCTCGGCCCATCCGGCGCGACCGTCGTCATGCTTGGTGCGGATGTTCATGCCCAGTGCGCGGAAGCGCTTGCGTGCCTGCCGCAACAGGTCACCGATACGCTCCACGGTGTAGACCTCCAGGCCCAGCGCGCCCAGGATGGCGGCCTGGTAGCCCGAGCCGGTGCCGACTTCCAGTACGCGCTTCGGCGCGACCTGGAGCACCGCCTCGGTCATCCGGGCGACCACCCAGGGCTGCGAGATGGTCTGGCCATGGCCGATCGGCAGCGCGGTGTCCTCATAGGCACGCGAGGCCAGTGCTTCATCGATGAACAGATGGCGCGGCACAACCCGGATTGCGTTCAAGGTGGACTCGTCGACGATGCCAGCTTCGCGCAGGCGATCGACCAGACGGTCACGCACGCGCTGCGAGGTCATGCCGATGCCGACAGCTTCCGGCTGCAGTCGCAGGCGTGGACTCATGCCGGCCGGTCCAGCGCGGCGCTGAGGCCACCCACCCAGCTGGCCACTTTCTCCAGCGCCTGGTAGCGGGTCAGGTCCACCTGGATCGGGGTGATCGAGATGTGGCCGGTGCGCACCGCGTGGAAGTCGGTGCCCGGTCCGGAGTCCTGCTCGCGCCCGGCCGGGCCGATCCAGTACACCTCGTTGCCGCGCGGATCCTTCTGCGCGATGCAGCCTTCGGCACGATGGCGGTTGCCGAGGCGGGTGACCTCGAAGCCCTTGACCTCGCTCCAGGGCAGATCCGGCACGTTGACGTTGAGGATGGTGTCGGCCGGCAGCGGATCGGCCTTGAGCCGGGCCACGATCTCCACTGCGGCGCGCGCGGCGGTGTCGAAGTGCTTCGGATCGTGGTTGCGGGTTACCAGCGAGACCGCCACCGCCGGCAGGCCGAGGAAGCGGCCTTCCATCGCCGCCGAGACGGTGCCGGAATAGATCACGTCGTCGCCGAGGTTGGCGGCGTTGTTGATGCCTGACACGACGATGTCCGGCTCGAATTCAAGCAGGCCGGTCAGCGCCAGGTGCACGCAGTCGGTCGGCGTGCCGGCCACCGAGACGGTGTAATGGTCGATGCGCTTGAGCCGGATCGGCAGGTCCAGGGTCAGCGAGTTGCTGGCACCGGAGCGATCGCGGTCGGGCGCGACCACCGTGACTTCGTGTCCGGCCTCGCGCAGGACCGAAGCAAGCATCCGGATGCCTGCGGCGTCGACACCATCGTCATTACTGACCAGGATTCGCATCTTCGATTTAACCGCTTGATTTTCCAAGAATTCGATTCCGTCACCGTGCAGTGTGGGCGGGACCGTCGTACTCCCCTGCGGAAGCCGTCGACCCTGCAAGGGCATCGTCTATTGTGCCGCATGCGAGCCGCCGGTCCTACCCTGCCGGCGGTCACGGCCGACATCGAACCGTCATAGGCAGACCCGCGCCGGCGGTTTACCCTGTGCGCATGTCGCACCCTGAAGACGAAGATCCGGCCGCGCTGTTCCGTGCGGCCATCGGTGAAGTGACGCCGCTGCGCAAGGATGCCGAACCGGCGCCTGCTGCGCCCCGGCCGAAGCCGCGCGCACGCATGGCCGAACGCGACGAGGCCGAAGCCGCGGGCGAGTTTGCGCGGCTGCTGCGCGACAGTACGCCGCTGGAAGCGGGCGACGTGGCCAGCTACCGCCGCGACAACCTGCCACCGCGCCTGTTCCAGCGTCTCAAGCGCGGCCAGTATTCGGTACAGGATGAGCTGGACCTGCACGGCGCCACCGCCGCGCAGGCGGAAACCCTGCTGCGCCAGTTCCTGCTGGAAGCGCATGCACACGAGTATGGCTGCGTGCGCATCATCCACGGCAAGGGCCTGCAGTCCGATGGCGGTGCACCGGTGCTGAAGAACCTGGTCGATCGCCTGCTGCGGCTGCGCAACGACGTGCTGGCGTTTCATTCGGCGCCGACCGGGCAAGGCGGCACCGGCGCGGTGCTGGTGTTGCTGGCGCGGCGTTGACAAAAAGGGGACGGAGGGAATTAAGTCGTTTGTGGCACAAACGACTTAATTCCCTCCGTCCCCTTTTTTCGTCCCCTTCTTCTGTCAGGCCTGCGCGGCGTCTTCGACGGGGCCGAGTTCGTGCAGCACGGCAGTGGCGTAGCAGCCCGGCGGCAACGCGAACGAGAGTTCCAGTACATCACTGGCCAGCCATTGATGCTGCAGCAATGCCGGGCGCAGGCGCAGCGCGCGGCGCTCCTGCTTCAGCCGTGCGTCTTCCAGGCCAGCGCGCAGCGCCTTCGATTCCTCGTCGTCCAGCGCGGCCAGCTCCAGCTCACGTGCAGCGTCGGCGCTGCGCAGCTCTCCTTCGCCCCACAGCGGCGCGCTGGGATGGATGTCGAAACGCGCCAGGCGCTCGGCCAGCACGTCGGTGTAGGGTTCGGGGCCGAACACGCTGCGGCTGCCATCGAGCATCCACACTTCACCGTCCAGCGGTTGATCCCAGTTGCCCTGCTCCACGCGCGCGGCGAGCACACGATTGAACAGCGCCGAGCGGGCGGCTGACAGCAGCAGCGAACGCTGGTCCTTGCGCATGCGGCGGCCACCGAACATCGCCAATGCGGCAGGCACGTTGCCGCCGTCGCGGCCGAAGCGCTGCTCGCCAAACCAGTTCGGCAGGCCGCGCCCGGCGATCTGCTGCAGGCGCTCGCTGATCGCCGCAGCATCGCCCTGCACCTCGCGCAGCACCAGCCTGAAGCGGTTGCCGGCCAGTGCACCACGCTGCAGCTTGCGGTTGTGCCAAGTCGCTTCGAGCACTTCGATCTCATCACTGGCCAGCTCGGCCAGATCCGGCGCGACGCGCTTGGGCAGGTGCACGCTGAAACGCTGGGTGGTGACCGCATGCCGATCCTTCATGCCGGCGTAGCTCACCGCCATTTCCGGCAGGCCCGCCCACTTGGCCAGCAGCTTGGCCACATGCACAGTGTTGGCGCCGCGCTTGCGGATGTGCAGCAACAGGTGCTCACCTTCACCGGTGGCCTCGAAGGCCGGCAGTTCATCCACCTGGAAATCGTCCGGCGTGGTGCGGATGCGCGCCGTCAACAGCGGCGCACCAAACGCCAACGGCAGCGGGATCATGCCGCCACCAGCAACACGACCGCCTGCGCGGCGATGCCTTCGCCGCGGCCGGTGAAGCCCAGCTTCTCCGAGGTGGTCGCCTTGACGCTGACCGCGTGCAGCGGCAGCTGCAGCAACCCACCAATGCGCTCACGCATGGCCAGCGCATGCGGGCCAACCTTCGGCCGCTCGCAGATCACGGTGATGTCGGTGTTGCCAACGCGCCAGCCACGCTCGCGCAGCAGGCTGTCGCAATGGCGCACGAAATCGCTGCTGTCGGCGCCCTTCCAGCGATCATCGCTCGGCGGGAAATGCTGGCCGATATCGCCCAGCGCCAGCGCACCGAGCATGGCATCGCACAGGGCGTGCAGGATCACGTCGCCGTCGCTGTGCGCCAGCACGCCGCAGCTGTGCGGCACGTTCACTCCGCCGAGCATGATGTGATCGCCTTCACCGAAGGCATGGACGTCGTAGCCCTGGCCGATACGGACGGGCGGGAACGGTGCGGTGCTCATGGATGCAGCCCTTGCAGCAGGGCCGCGCGGGCAGTCAGCCGGCGCGGCGGGAAAGTACGAATTCGAACCGGTCCAGATCGGCCGGGGTGGTGACCTTGAAGTTGTCCTCGCTGCCTTCCACCAGCAGCGGGCGCTGGCCCTGGCGCTCCATGGCCATGGCCTCGTCGGTGACTTCAACACCGGCAGCGGCGGCGTCGGACAGCGCGCGGCTGAGCTGGTGGCGGCGGAACAGCTGTGGTGTCAGTGCACGCCACAGCCGCTCGCGCGGTTCGGTGCCATCGATGCCACCGTCGTCGCCCGCACGCTTGAGGGTGTCGCGCACCGGTGCAGCCAGGATCGCCCCGACCGGATCGGCACGACCGACTTCAAGCAGGCGGCCAAGATCGGCCAGCGACAGGTTGGGTCGCGCGGCATCGTGGACCAGCACGAATTCATCAGCGCGCACCGAGTCCGGCAACGCCTGCAGCCCAGCCAGCACCGAGGCGGCACGGGTCGCGCCGCCGATGCAGGTCAGCACCGGTTTGCCGGCCCATTCGCTCCAGCCCGGCCAGTCGCCGTCGTCCTGGCCGATCACCACCATTGCGCCGGCCACGGCCGGATGCGCCAGCAGCGCGTCCAGGGTATGAGCGAGCAGGATCTGCCCGCCCGCCTGCAGGTACTGCTTGGGCAGCGGCGCACCAAAGCGGGCGCCACGGCCGGCAGCCGGAACCACCACCCAGATCGCCGCGCTCATGGCACGTCCGCCGGGTGATCGCCGGCCTGGACAGTGACGCCTGCAGCGGGCTGCGCCGGACGGACCGGCGCATCCTCGACCACGCGGTAGAACTTCTCACCGGGCTTGATCATGCCCAGCTCGCTGCGCGCGCGTTCCTCGATGGCGGACTGGCCTTCCTTGAGGTCCTTCACTTCGGCGGCCAGCGCGTCGTTGCGCTGCTGCAGACCCTCATTGTCCCGTTCCTGGTTGGCGACCTGGGCTTCGAGCATCATCACTTCACCCGAATTGCCCGGACCGAACCAGAAGCGGTACTGCAGCCAGCCCAGCAACAGGGCCAGCACCAGCAGCATCCAGCGCCAGTCGCGCATCGGCTCAGCGCTTCAGCGAAACGAACGCGTCACGACCGGCGTAACGCGCGCCGGCGCCGAGGGCTTCCTCGATGCGCAGCAGCTGGTTGTACTTGGCCACGCGATCGCTGCGGCACAGCGAGCCGGTCTTGATCTGGGTGGCGGTGGTGGCCACGGCGATGTCGGCGATGGTGGTGTCTTCGGTTTCGCCCGACCGGTGCGAGACCACGGCCGCATAGCCGGCGCGGTCGGCCATGGCGATCGCTTCCAGGGTTTCGCTGAGCGTGCCGATCTGGTTGACCTTGATCAGGATCGCGTTGGCGGTGCCCGAGTCAATGCCTTCCTGGAAGATCTTCGGGTTGGTCACGAACAGGTCGTCACCGACCAGCTGCACCTTCTTGCCCATGCGGTCGGTCAGCAGCTTCCAACCCGCCCAGTCGTTCTCGGCCAGGCCATCTTCAATCGTGATGATCGGGTACTGCGCGGCCCAGTCGGCGAGGAAGTCGACGAACTGCTCGGAAGTCAGGCGCTTGTTCTCGCCGACCAGATTGTACTTGCCGTTCTCGAAGAACTCGCTGGAAGCCACGTCCAGGCCCAGCAGCACGTCTTCACCGGCGGTGTAGCCGGCCTTGCCGATTGCTTCGAGGATGGTGTCCAGCGCTTCGACGTTGCTGCGGAAGTCCGGCGCGAAGCCGCCTTCGTCGCCCACCGCCGTGCTCAGGCCGTGGCCCTTCAGCACCGACTTCAGCGAATGGAAGATTTCGGTACCGGCGCGCAATGCTTCGGAGAACGAGGTGAAGCCGACCGGCAGCACCATGAACTCCTGGAAGTCGACGTTGTTGTCGGCATGCGCGCCGCCGTTGATGATGTTCATCATCGGCACCGGCAGCGACGGGGTCATGCCGGTCCGGGCAGCCAGGTACTGCCACAGCGCCTGCTTGCTGGATGCGGCGGCGGCGTGCGCGGCGGCCATCGAAACACCCAGCAGTGCGTTGGCGCCCAGCCGACCCTTGTTCTCGGTGCCGTCCAGATCGATCAGGCGACGGTCGAGGCCGGCCTGGTCGGTGGCTTCAAACCCCTTCAGCGCGGCGGCAATCGTGGTGTTGACGTTGTCAACGGCCTTGCGCACGCCCTTGCCCAGGTAACGGGTCTTGTCGCCGTCACGCAGCTCGACCGCTTCCTTGGTGCCGGTCGAGGCGCCTGAGGGAACCGCGGCGCGACCGAACGAGCCGTCCTCCAGGATGACTTCGGCTTCCAGCGTGGGATTGCCACGACTGTCGAGGATTTCACGGGCGTGGATGCTGCGGATCGTACTCATGGTCGGGCCGGTTACCTGTCTGGAGAGGGGGCGACAAAACGAATGCCGCGTGATTATCCCCGGCTGCCCGCCACTTGCCAAATGGCGTGGCCTGCATCAGCCCCAGCTCGACCCGATCACGATAAGGACCAGCGAGACCAGCATCACCAGCAATGCACCGGCAATCGCCGCAAGGATGGGGCCACGCCGCCGTCGCCAGGCCAACACCATCGCGACCGGGCTGCCGAGAAAGCACAGCACCATCGTGACCAGCGCGCCCAGCATCCACCACTGCGTGGCCTGCACGCCATTGTTTCCGTCCCCGGGCGGCCGGAAGCCGGCGGTGAAGGCCAGCACGCCCACCACCAGGGCCATCCAGGTCAACACGGACAGCGCCAGCGCGATCAGGCCCCAGGGCCAGCCGCGCGCCGATGGGGTCGTATTCATCAACGCCATCCGTAGAACAGGGTGCCGATCCACAGAGAAAGCAGGATGATCGCCAGCCCTGCCGGTACCTTGCCACGGTTCAATCGCCAGGCCAGCACAGCCGAAGCGACGCACCCTGCGCTGGCCAGCAGCTCTCCGACCACAAGCGCAATGAAATACGCCCGAAGATCGAGCGCGCTGCCGCCATCACCCGGTGGGCGCACTGACGCGGCGCCGATCAGCACCAGGCAGAACAAGCCCACGGTGAACACCGCGGACAGCCCCAGCGCGATCAAGCCCCACGGCCACTGTCTCCAGTGCCGGCGGCGGCGCTGGGTTTCCAGCGCCACCCACGGGTCACGACTCACGCGAAGCGCGAAAAGCCGTGCTTCTTGGTCACCGCGTCGAGTTCCATCAGGGTCTCGAGCAGGGCCTCCATCTGGTCCAGCGGCCACGCGTTGGGACCATCGGACAGCGCCTTTGACGGATCCGGATGGGTTTCGGCGAACAGGCCGGAGATGCCCACCGCCACCGCGGCACGGGCCAGCACCGGCACGTGCTCGCGCTGGCCGCCTGAGCTGGTGCCCTGCCCGCCCGGCAACTGCACCGAGTGGGTGGCGTCGAACACCACCGGGCAACCGGTCTCGCGCATCACCGCCAGCGAACGCATGTCGCTGACCAGGTTGTTGTAGCCGAAGCTGGCACCGCGCTCGCAGACCATGATCTGCTCGTTGCCGGTGGCCCTGGCCTTCTCCACGACCGGCTTCATGTCCCACGGCGCCAGGAACTGGCCCTTCTTGATGTTGACCGGCTTGCCGGCCGAGCACACCTTGCGGATGAAGTCGGTCTGGCGGACCAGGAACGCCGGGGTCTGCAGCACGTCCACCACCGAGGCCACTTCGTCCATCGGGGTGTATTCGTGGACGTCGGTCAGCACCGGCACGCCGATCTGCTTCTTCACTTCGGCCAGGACCTTCAGGCCCTCTTCCATGCCCGGGCCGCGGAATGCGGTACCCGAAGTGCGGTTGGCCTTGTCGAAGCTGGACTTGAAGATGAAATTGACGCCGAGCTTGTCGGTGATCTCCTTCAGCTTGCCGGCGGTATCGAGCTGCAGCTGCATCGACTCGATCACGCAGGGGCCGGCGATCAGGAACAGGGGCTGGTCCAGCCCGACCTCGAATCCACACAGTTTCATGGCGTTTCCTTGTTGTCCGCAGCACCGGACGGGCCGGTGCGCTGGGGGTTGAAGCATGCAGGATGGGGGCCGAAGCCCCCATTCACAAGTCAGGCGCGCGCTTCGGAAAGCAGCTTGCCGCCGGCCTTGCGCTCGCGCGCGGCACGGATGAAACCGATGAACAGCGGGTGGCCGTCACGCGGCGTGGACAGGAATTCCGGGTGCGCCTGGCAGGCCAGGAACCACGGGTGGGCATCGCGCGGCAGCTCGACCACTTCCACCAGGGTGTCGTCCATCGACTTGCCGGCGATCACCAGGCCCGCATCTTCCAGCTGGGTGCGGTAACGGTTGTTGAACTCGTAGCGGTGGCGGTGGCGCTCGGCGACCACGTCCTTGCCGTACAGCTCGCGGGCCAGCGTGCCCGGCTTCAGGCGTTGTTCCTGCAGGCCCAGGCGCATTGTGCCGCCGAGGTCGCTCTTGTCGTCACGCTTCTCGACATCGCCGCTGGCGGTGCGCCATTCGGTGATCAGGCCGATCACCGGGTTCGGCGACTGGCGGTCGTTCTCGGTGCTGTTGGCACCTTCCAGGCCCACCACGTTGCGCGCGTAGTCGACCACGGCCGCCTGCATGCCGTAGCAGATGCCGAAGTACGGCACCTGCTGCTCGCGGGCGAACTTCGAGGTCAGCACCTTGCCTTCGAAACCACGGTCACCGAAGCCACCCGGCACCAGGATGCCGTCGACATCGGCCAGCGCGGCCATGTCGGTGCCTTCCAGGTCCTGTGCTTCCAGCCACTTCAGGTTGACCTTGGTGCGCTGGCGCAGGCCGCCGTGCTTGAGTGCTTCGCCGACCGACTTGTAGGCGTCCTGGTGGTCGACGTACTTGCCGACCACGGCGATGGTCACTTCATCCAGCGGATGCAGGGTCGCGTCGACCGCGTCCTCCCACATCGACAGGTCGACCGGACCGGCCTTGTCTGCCAGCTTCAGCTGGTTCACCACGATTTCGTCCAGGCCCTGTGCATGCAGGCCAGACGGGATGCGGTACAGCACGTCCACGTCCGGCACGCTGATCACCGCACGCTCGGAAACGTTGGTGAACTGGGCGATCTTGCGGCGCTCCGAATCCGGCACCGCCTGCTCGGAGCGGCACAGCAGGACGTCCGGCTGGATGCCGATCGAGCGCAGTTCCTTCACCGAGTGCTGGGTCGGCTTGGTCTTCAGCTCGCCGGCGGCGCCGATGTACGGCACCAGGGTGAGGTGCATGAACAGCGCCTTCTCCGGGCCACGTTCGGTGCGCACCTGGCGGATCGCCTCCAGGAACGGCAGCGACTCGATGTCGCCAACGGTGCCGCCGATCTCGACCAGTGCCACGTCATAGCCTTCGGTGGCTTCGTCGATGCAGCGACGGATCTCGTCGGTGATGTGCGGAATGACCTGCACGGTCGCGCCCAGGTAGTCGCCGCGGCGCTCCTTGCGGATCACGTTCTCGTAGATGCGGCCGGTGGTGACCGAGTTCTTGCGGCTGAGGCGGGTGCGCACGAAGCGCTCGTAGTGGCCCAGGTCGAGGTCGGTCTCGGCGCCGTCGTCGGTGACATAGACCTCACCGTGCTGGAACGGACTCATGGTGCCCGGGTCGACGTTGATGTACGGGTCGAGCTTCATCATCGTGACCTTCAGGCCACGGGCTTCGAGAATGGCGGCCAGCGACGCGGCGGCAATGCCTTTGCCGAGCGAGGACACCACGCCGCCGGTTACGAAAATCAAGGGAGTCATGGCTGCAAGCATCCTGTCTGGAAATGGAAAACGGCAGCACCACGCGCACCCGGAGGGCGGGCATGGTGCTCAGAGGGGGTTTTCCGGTTCGCTGTGGCAGCGAGGGAGGTGCGGATCCGTGCGGCGGCAGGCGCCGGACGGGAACCATCGTGCGAGGTCGGGGCGACCGTGCCGGTCAAATCGACCGTCACCTGCGACCCGCCATGCTGGAAGCCACGCTTGGCCGCTCCAGCCCATTCGCAAAGGGTGGACACGCACTTACTCCCGGAAAGCCATAGTTTACAGATTGATGGCCGCCAACCCAAGGGGCTTGTGCGGCCGATCCAACAAAAAACGCCCCGCTGGGCGGGGCGTTTCGGTGCGCAACCCTTGTCGCAAGGGCGCCTGGCAGGTTGCGGGATCAGCGCTTCTTGCGCGCTTCCTCTTCCTCTTCCTGCTGCGGGGCCGGCTGGCCCTGCGCCTTCATTTCGGCATTGGCCTGGGCCCGACGCTTGGCCTTGGCATCGGCCTCGGCCTGCGCCTTGTCGGCCTGGTCACCCTGCTGCGGGGCCGGCTGGCCGGCGTTCTGCGCCACCACCAGCGGCACTGCAACGGCGGCAGCGGCCAGGATCGCAATGGTCAGCAACTTCTTCATGAGGTCCTCCTCGCGGTATGGCTTGGACGTTCAGACCCAACGGGGCCGCCGGCGTTCAGATTCCAGCGAGGGCTATTTTACCTCCTCTGCGCCGCCGAGACTGAACCGCAGGCGTGCAAATTCCCGTGCCAGACCCCACACTTGCCCGTCGCTCCAAGCTTTCGAAGACAGATGAACGCCCGCTATAACGCCGCCGATATTGAAGTCCTGTCCGGCCTTGACCCGGTCAAGCGCCGTCCCGGCATGTATACCGACACCGCGCGCCCGAACCACCTGGCGCAGGAAGTGATCGACAACTCGGTGGACGAAGCCCTCGCCGGCCACGCCCGTTCGATCGAGATCACCCTGTACAAGGATGGCAGCGTGGAGGTCAGCGATGACGGCCGCGGCATGCCAGTGGACATTCATCCGGAGGAGAAGATCCCGGGTGTCGAGCTGATCCTCACGCGCCTGCACGCGGGCGGCAAGTTCAGCAACAACAACTACACCTTCTCCGGCGGCCTGCACGGCGTCGGCGTCAGCGTCGTCAATGCGCTGTCGACCCTGGTGGAAGTGCACATCAAGCGCGACGGCGCCGAACACCGCATCACCTTCCGCAACGGCGACCGTGCCACGCCGCTGGAAGTGGTCGGCAGCGTCGGCAAGAAGAACACCGGTACCCGCGTGCGCTTCTGGCCGGACCCGAAGTACTTCGATACGCCGAAGTTCGCGGTGCGCGCGCTCAAGCACCTGCTGCGCGCCAAGGCCGTGCTGTGCCCGGGCCTGACCGTGAAGCTGACCGATGAAGCCACCGGTGAAGTCGATACCTGGTACTACGAAGACGGCCTGCGCGATTACCTGAAGCTGGAGCTGGGCGAGCGCGAATCGCTGCCGGCCGATCTGTTCGTCGGCAACCTGAAGAAGGACACCGAGGTAGTTGACTGGGCCGTGGCCTGGCTGCCGGAAGGCGAGCTGGTGCAGGAAAGCTACGTCAACCTGATTCCCACCGCGCAGCACGGCACCCATGTCAACGGCCTGCGCACCGGCCTGACCGAAGCGCTGCGCGAGTTCTGCGACTTCCGCAACCTGCTGCCGCGTGGCGTCAAGCTGGCCCCGGAAGACGTGTGGGACCGCGTGTCGTTCGTGCTGTCGCTGAAGATGACCGACCCACAGTTCAGCGGCCAGACGAAGGAGCGCCTGTCCTCGCGCCAGGCCGCCGGTTTCGTCGAAGGTGCCGCCCATGATGCGTTCAGCCTGCTACTGAACCAGAACGTGGAACTGGGCGAGAAGATCGCGCAGATCGCCATCGAGCGTGCCAGCGCGCGCCTGAAGACCGAGAAGCTGGTCGTCCGCAAAAAGATCACCCAGGGCCCGGCCCTGCCCGGCAAGTTGGCAGACTGCATCAGCCAGGACCTGTCGCGCACCGAGCTGTTCCTGGTGGAAGGTGACTCGGCAGGCGGCAGCGCCAAGCAGGCTCGCGACAAGGATTTCCAGGCGATCATGCCGCTGCGTGGCAAGATCCTGAACACCTGGGAAGTCTCGTCCAACAGCGTGCTGGCCTCGGAGGAAGTACACAACCTGGCCATCGCCATCGGCTGCGACCCCGGCAAGGACGACATCAGCGGCCTGCGCTACGGCAAGGTGATCATCCTGGCCGACGCGGACTCCGACGGCCTGCACATCGCAACGCTGCTGACCGCGCTGTTCCTGAAGCACTTCCCGGCACTGGTCGATGCCGGCCATGTGTTCGTGGCGATGCCGCCGCTGTTCCGCATCGATGTGGGCAAGCAGGTGTTCTATGCCCTGGACGAGGAAGAAAAGCGCTCGATGCTGGACAAGATCGAGCGCGAGAAGATCAAGGGCGCCATCAACGTCACCCGCTTCAAGGGCCTGGGCGAGATGAACCCGCCACAGCTGCGCGAGTCGACCATCCACCCGGATACGCGCCGCCTGGTCCAGCTGACCGTGGACGATGGCGAGCAGACCCGCTCGCTGATGGACATGCTGCTGGCCAAGAAGCGCGCGTCCGACCGCAAGGGCTGGCTGGAGTCGAAGGGCGACCTGGCTTCGCTGGAAGTCTGATCCCTCGCGGGGTCGGATCCGTTTCCCGCCGGGAAAGGGATCCGACCCATCCGCCCCGGGCATGCCGCCCCCATCGGCAAACCCGGCGGCGCCATAATGCGCGTCCATCCGCGTGGACCACCGTATTGGCCAGCCACTCGCTGCTGTTCCCCGACCTGCCGCTGCACAGCGCACGGCTGGTCCTGAGCCCGATCCGCCGTGACGACGCCGCCGCGCTGTTCGCGCTGCAGTCCAATCCCGACGTGATGCGCTGGTGGAATCATCCGGCCTGGACGCGACAGGCCGAGGCGCGCGAACAGATCGACGATGATCTCGCCGCCCATGCCATCGGTACCCAGCTGAAGCTGGCCGTGCGCGAATCGCTGGAAGGTCCACTGCTGGGCATCTGCGTGGTGTTTGCAGTGGACCGCACTGCAGCCCGCGCCGAGATCGGCTACCTGCTGGCACCCGATCGCCAGGGCCAGGGCTACATGCACGAGGCCCTGCAGCAGGTACTGGCCTACCTGTTCGGCACCCTCCACCTGCATCGCGTGGAAGCCGAGATCGACCCGCGCAACGCACCCTCCGCGCACGTGCTCGAACGCCTGGGCTTCCGCCGCGAGGGAGTGCTGCGCCAGCGCTGGCGCATCCAGGGGGAACTGGCCGACTCGGCCGTCTATGGCCTGCTTGCCGATGACAAAGCGGCAACCGCCCTGTCCGCTTGACCCAAGCTGGCCAATAGCGGCCGCAACGCACGGCCATGCCTTTGGACACATACGACATGGGCCGCCACCGGCCTAGCATCGCAATCCCCTTCCGCTGCCCACCCGGTGCCATGAAGTCCCTGTTGCACACTGCCGCGCTCTGCGTCGGCCTGCTCATCGCCCCAGCCAGCGTGCTGGCCGCGCCTGATGCCGACGCCAAGCCCGATCCGAAGGACGACAAGACCGAGGCACCTGCGTTGCCCGCAGACGCCTCGGCCCGCCAGAGCATGCGCCTGGCCGGCCGCACCCTGGACTACACCGCCACCGTCGGCACCCTGCCGGTACGCGATGCCAAGGGCAAGGTGATCGCCGACGTGGTGTTTACCGCCTACACGATGCCGGGCAAGGACCGGCCGGTGACCTTCGCGCTCAATGGCGGCCCCGGGGCATCGTCGGTCTACCTCAACATGGGCGCGATCGGGCCCAAGGTGGTGACCTTCGGCTCCGAGGGTGACAGCGCGTCGGCGCCGGCGACGCTGCACGACAACCCCGGCACCTGGCTGGACTTCACCGATCTGGTGTTCATTGATCCGGTCGGGACCGGCTTCAGCCGCGCGCGCATCGGCGACGACGAAGCGAAGAAGGCGCTGTACAACCCCAGCGCCGACATCGAATACCTGTCACGCTCGATCTACGACTGGCTGCTGCGCAACCAGCGCATGGCGTCGCGCAAGTACCTGACCGGCGAGAGCTACGGCGGCTACCGCGGCCCACGCATCACCCACTATCTGCAGACCCGGCTGGGTGTTGCGATGAACGGCCTGGTATTGGTCTCGCCCTACCTGAGCCCGACCCTGGAAGACAACGCCGATGTCTCGCCGATGGCGTGGATGCAGACGCTGCCGTCGATCGCCGCCGCGCACCTGGAGCGCCAGGGCAAGCTGACCGATGCAGCGATGCGCGAAGTAGTGGAATACACCCGTGGCGACTACGCCACCGCGTTGATGAAGGGCCGCAGCGATCCGCAGGCGACCGAGGCAATGCTGCGCCGGGTGACCGAACTGACCGGGCTGGACCCGCAGTTCGTGCGCCGTGCCGGTGGTCGGCTGGAAACCCAGGCCTACCTGCGTGAAGTGTTCCGCGACAAGGGCACGCTGGGCAGCCGCTACGATTCCAACGTAACCGCGTTCGATCCATTCCCGAACGATCCGGAGCAGCGCGCCAACGATCCGCTGCTGGACAGCATCATCGCGCCGACCACCACGGCGATGGTCGACTTCGTGACGCGCGTGGTCGGCTGGAAGGTGGATGCGCGGTACCAGGCGCTGAACTACGACGTGAACCGGCTGTGGGACCGCAATGGCGAGCTGCGCGATGGCGCGGTGACCCAGCTGCGCCAGGCCGTGGCGATCGACCCGCACCTGCAGGTGCTGATCGTGCATGGCTGGAACGACCTGTCGTGCCCGTTCATGGGTTCGATCCTGACCGTGGACCAGATGCCGACGATGGGCAGCAATCCGGACCGGGTGCAGGTGCGCAGTTATCCGGGCGGGCACATGTTCTACAGCCGGGCCGACAGCCAGGCGGCGTTCCGCAGGGATGTGCAGGCGCTGTTCCAACGCAATTGAGGAGGGTCGGCCGGGACTGCGGCCCGGCACCCGCCGGATCAACGGCAACGGCAAGGTCCACGGCAAGATCAACTGCAAAAGCGGGCTTCCTGAGGGCTGGCGAGGTGGGGTGGATATGCAGGACACGCCGTAAACCCGTCCATGGGGGCTCGATGGCGCCATCCATGGCGCCAACGGTCCTGCATATCCACCCCACCCCGCCGCTGACAGGTTCCTGCTGCTGCTGGTGGGTGCCGACCGTTGGTCGGCACGCTTGGATACAGAGGAATGATCTGCCATGAAAAAAGCCCGCCGGTATCCGGCGGGCTTTTTCGTTTACCGGGATCAGATCCTTTTCCCGCAGGGAAAGGGCTCTGATCCCAAGGCCGTTGGCATCAGGTCCAGCCGAACATCTCGAACAGCTTCAGGATCAGGTACGCACAGCCGCCGGCGGCCGGGATGGTCAGGATCCAGGCCCAGACAATGCGCTCGATCACGCCGAACTTCAGCGAACGCGGGTTCTTGGCGAAACCGACGCCCATGATCGCGGTGGAGATGCTGTGCGTGGTCGAGACCGGCATGCCGAAGTGGGCCGCCAGGGTCAGGATGGTGGCCGAGCTGGTCTCCGCGGCGAAGCCGTGGATCGGGTGCAGCTTGACCATCTTGTGGCCCAGGGTCTTGATGATCTTCCAGCCACCCGAGGCGGTACCGGCAGCCATCACCACTGCACAGGTCAGTACGATCCACATGGCGATGCCGTCACCGGCGTGCGCGTCCGGGTGCATGAACGCCAGCCAGGACGGCAGATCGTTCAGTGCGCCGGTGGCTTCGGCACCAATCAGGGTCATCGCGATGATGCCCATGGTCTTCTGCGCGTCGTTGTGGCCGTGGGCGAAGCCCATGTAGGCCGCCGAGGCGATCTGCGCCTTGCCGAAGAAGGCATTGACGATGCGCGGACGGGCCAGGCGGCCGATGGCGCCACCGACCTTGGCCAGGCCGGCGATCAGCGCCCACAGCAGCACCATCACCACGATGCCGAGCAGGAAGCCGGCGATCGGCGAGGTGATCATCGGCACGAACACCTTCCACAGCAGGCCCTTGTTCTGCGCCCAGCTGCCCAGGCGCTCCGACCAGATCAGCGCGTCCCAGTTGTTGTGGGCCGCGGCCAGACCGGCACCGCAGAGGCCACCGATCAGGGCGTGCGAGGACGAGGACGGCAGGCCCTTCCACCAGGTGATCAGGTTCCAGATGATGCCGCCCAGCAGGGCGCACAGGATCACCTGCGGAGTGACCTCGACCACGTTGGTGTTGAGCAGGCCCGAGGCGATGGTCAGCGCCACCGCCGTACCGGTCAGCGCACCGATGAGGTTCATGAAGGCGGCCAGCATCACCGCCCAGCCGGGCGAGAGCACCTTGGTCGCCACTACGGTGGCAATGGAGTTGGCAGTGTCGTGGAAGCCGTTGATGAACTCGAAGACGAGCGCGGCCAGGATCACCACCAGGACAAGGGTCAACATGCGGCGGCGTCCGTCAGCTGTTCTTCAACACGATCTGGTACGCCACCACGCCGGCCTCGCGGCAACGGTCGATGGCCTTTTCCAGGATCTCGAAGAATTCCTTCAGCAGGAACATCTGCAGGTTGTCCAGGCGACCGGAGTAGATGTCGCGGTACAGCTCGAGCATCAGGCGGTCGGCCTCGTTCTCCAGCGAGCGCAGCTTCTCGTTCAGCGCGGTCATCCGGTCCAGGTTCATGTGGCGCAGGTCAGCCACCATCTCCACCACCACGCCGGCGGCCTGTTCCAGCATCGCCGCGCGCGGCGCGAAGTCGATGTGCTCCAGGTGGGTCGTGGCCAGCGAATAGCGATCGGCGAACTTCTCGATCTGCTTCGGAATCTTGTACAGGGCCGAACCCAGCGCTTCGATGTCTTCGCGCTCGATCGGGGTCATGAAGCTGTCGACCAGCGCCTGGCTGATCTTGTCCGAGGCCGCGCGTTCGCGCAGGCGGGCCAGCTTGAAGGCGTCCAGCGCGGGCTGGCGATCGGCCTCGCGCAGCATCGAATGCAGCGCCTTGGCGGCATCGGAAGCCGCGACGGCAGCCTCATCAAGCAGGGTGTAGAACTGTTTGCCGGAACCGAAAATGGTCTGCAGAGAGAACATTGAGAAACCTGTCAGCCGTCGCGGGAAGGACGGCACCAGAGCGAATTATGACGGCTAGATGACCATCACGGGTATCCCCGCGCCCTTTCCGGGCTCTGGGACCCCCAACCTGAACAGGCGGTTGCCACCCTGCCACGCCCCTTTGCTAAGATGCCAGCGCGCCTCCGGGCGCACCTTATGGACGACGACCCTTATCCCCCTGCGCCGCGCCGGACCCTGTTCCTGAGCGCCAGCCGCCATCGCAAGCACCCGCCCTCCCTGCCACCAACCGGGGACGACGCCCGTGTTTGAAATGATCCTGATTGTCTTCGCGCTGGTTCTACTGAACGGCTTCTTCGCCATGTCCGAGATGTCGGTCATGACCTCGCGCAAGAGCCGCCTGAAGCAGATGGCCGCCACCTCCAAGCGCGCCGCCAAGGCGCTGGAGCTTTCGGAGAAGCCGGAGAGTTTCCTGTCCACCGTGCAGATCGGCATCACCGTGATCGGCGTACTGACCGGCTACCTCGGTGGTGATGCGATCGGCGACGCGATCGCCGGCTGGCTGCAGGGCCTGATGCCCGGCTTTGCGTACGCGCGCGAAGTAGGCACCGCCCTGGCGGTCTCGCTGATCACCTTCATCACGCTGATCTTCGGCGAACTGGTGCCCAAGCGCCTGGCCCTGACCCGCTCCGAGGCCATTGCCGGCCTGGTCGCGATGCCGATGAGCTGGCTTGCCAGGCTCGCCCTGCCCTTCGTCTGGCTCCTGTCCAAGACCACCCAGCTGGTACTGAAGGTGCTGGGCCTGGGCAAGGACGAGGCCGCGCAGGTGACTGAAGAAGAGATCCGGATGCTGGTGGCCGAGAGCCACGAAGCTGGCGTGATCGACGCCCACGAGCGCGACATGATGAACCGCGTCATGCGCCTGGGCGACCGCACCGCCGACAGCCTAATGACCCCGCGCAACCGCATTGCCTGGCTCGACACCCAGGCCGGGCTGGAGCGCAATCTGGACATCATGGCCGAGCACGAGTTCTCGCGGTACCCGGTATACCGCGACAACGACATGGACGTGGTCGGCGTGCTGGAGCTGAAATCGCTGGCCACGCGCATGGCGCGCGGCGACAACGCGCTGTTCCAGACCCTGCGCGAACCGCTGTACGTCTCCGAATCGACCCACGCGATGAAGCTGCTGGAGATCTTCCGCGAGGAGCAGCAATCGATGGCGCTGGTGGTGGACGAGTACGGCGAGATCCAGGGCCTGGTGACCATCAGCGACCTGATGGGCGCCGTGGTTGGCCGCCTGCAGGCGGTGGAGAATGCCGATGAAGACGCACTGGTGGTGACCCGCGAGGACGGCTCGCTGCTGGTCGACGGCTCGCTGCCGATCGAGGACCTGCGCGAGCTGATCGGAAGCAACGACCTGCCCGATGCCGAGGATGGCGACTACTACACGCTGGCCGGCATGTGCATCCATTACTTCGGCCGCATCCCGCACGCAGGCGAGTACTTCGACTGGGCCGGCTGGCGCTTCGAGGTGGTCGACCTGGACGGTGCGCGGGTGGACAAGCTGCTGCTGCGCACGTTATCCGACGAGCAGGCCGATGAGCTCACCGCCTGAGGCCGGCCAGGGCCAGGGCGCGCAGCGCCCGACCTACCGCAACGAGGGCATCCGCACCCTGCTGGAGATGTTCGCCTCCGGCGATCCCGCCGAGCACATGCCGCTCGGCCAGATCCTCAGCAACCTGCAGCAGAGCGCGTTTGGCGTGTTCCTGTTCGTGGCGATCCTGCCCTCGTTCATCCCGATCCCGGGCATGGGGGGTGCGGTCAGCGGCCCACTCGTGGTCCTGATCGGACTGCAGATGCTGTGTTGCCTGCGCCGGCCCTGGCTGCCCGGTTTCATTGCCCGACGCGGGCCGAAGCGCGGCACCATGCACCGCTTCCTGGACCGTATCGATCGCCCGTTGCGGCGACTGGACAGGATGCTGAAGCCTCGCCTGCCGCAGTTGCTGACACCGCTGCCCGCACACGCGTTCACTGGCCTGCTGCTGGTGTTGCTGGGCCTGCTGCTGTCGTTGCCGATTCCGTTCACCAACTTCCTGTTCGGCTTCCAGCTGCTGCTGTTCTCGCTGGCGCTACTGGAGCGCGATGGTGCATTGATGCTGTTCAACTGGATCGCAGCGCTGGTGGCGATCGCGTTCTTCGGCTTCAGTTCCGGGCAGCTGGTGGGCTATACAGTGGAGCTGTTTCAGCGCTGGTTCTGAAGTGGCATCCGGTAGAGCCGGCCGCTGGCCGGCTGCCACGTTTCCAGGGTTGCCGGCCAGCGGCTGGCACTTCCCGCATCCGGTAGATCCACGCCACGCATGGATGCAGCAATCACCGAAGGTCGACGAATCCGTTGTCCGCCAGCGGTGCCGGATCGTCCTGCACCGCCGACAGCACGAAGCTCAACGCCTTGCCCAGCAAGGTGCCCGGGCCATCCCAGTATTCGGCGCTATCGGCGCGCACGTGGATCAGGCGAAGGTTGGGGTCTTCCTTGCCGGCGGGGAAGAACAGCTTCATCGCCGGCGACCACAGCTCTTCGATCTTCGCGCGATCATCGACAACCCGCGCCCGCCCCGCCACAGACACATAGGTGTTCTTCGATGGCGAGGCATAGGCCACATTGACGCGCGGGTCGAGCGCGATCTCGGCCACCTTCGGGCTGTCGGCGGTGATCACGAACCACAGGTCACCGTCGAAGGCGACCTGCTGGGTGGCCAACGGCCGGCTGTAGAGTCGCCCGTCGACGCCGGTGGTGGTGAACATCGCCACCTCCACGTCCTTGATCAGTTCAGCCAGCTGGGCAATGTGTTCGGCGCGGGTCTCGGCCATGGTGGGGACTCCAGAAGTGGGGAGCCCCCATCAGACGCGGATCGGCCGCAACGGGCCGTGACGCGGTTGTTCAGCCCGCGTGGCGGCCATGCCAGGCGTTCATCGCCAGCTCGAAGGAACGCAGGCGCGCACGATGGTCATACAGGTTGGCAGTAAGCATCAGCTCGTCAGGCTTGTGCCGCTCAACGAAAGCGGCGATACCCTCGGCCACCTGCTGCGGATCGCCCAGCACGGTGCAGGCCAGGGCCCGTTCCACGCCGAACTTTTCGTGCGGCTCCCAGAAGGCTTCAATGTCGTCGATCGGCGGCGGGATCTTGCCCGGCCGGCCGCGGCGCAGGTTGACGAAACTCTGCTGCTGGCTGGTGAACAGGCGACGCGACTCGGCCTCGCTGTCGCTGGCAACAACGTTCAGGGCCAGCATCGCGTGCGGCTGCTTCAACGTGGCCGAGGGGCGGAATTCGCGGCGGTACACCGCCAGCGCTTCGTCCATCACGTCCGGCGCGAAATGCGAGGCGAATGCATACGGCAGGCCCATCGAGGCCGCCATGCGTGCGCCAAACAGGCTTGATCCGAGGATCCAGGTCGGCACCCGCAGGCCACCACCCGGAACGGCCTGCACCGCCTGTCCAGGCTGGACCGGCTCGAAGTAGTGCAGCAGCTCGCGCACGTCCTGCGGGAACTGGTCGGCGCTGTCGAAATAGCGGCGCAGTGCACGTGCGGTCGGCTGATCGGTGCCCGGCGCACGGCCCAGGCCAAGGTCGATGCGGTCCGGATACAGCGAGGCCAGCGTTCCGAACTGCTCGGCCACCTGCAGCGGGGCATGATTGGGCAGCATGATGCCGCCCGCGCCGACCCGGATGCGTTGGGTGCCACCGGCAACATGACCGATCAGCACGGCGGTGGCGGCACTGGCGATGCCGGGCATGTTGTGGTGTTCGGCCAACCAGTAGCGGCGGTAGCCCAGCGCATCGGCGTGCTGGGCCAGTTCCAGCATGTTAGCGAAGGCGGCGGTGGTGTCACTGCCCTCGCAGACCGGGGCCAAGTCAAGGATCGACAACGGGATCATCAGGCGCTTTTCCGTCACAGGATCACCTCTGCATGGGGGCGGCCGGGCGCAGCGGCCAGTGACGGTGGCGGGATGCTGATTCCCGTAGGGCGGGTTCAGCGCCCACCGCGCTTGGTCCGGTAGAGCCGGCCGCTGGCCGGCGGGCAACGTGCCCTGGCAGCCGGCCAGCGGCCGGCTCTACCGGGCAAGCGTCAGAACGCGCTGGGGCGCGGCTCGGGCAGTGGCTGGTCGACCATCGGCTTCAGCTCGGCATCCAGCGCCACGCGCTCATCGAACACGAAGCAGCGGCCTTCGTAGCCTTCGCCGCCCACCTCCTCGAAGTAGCCGAGGATGCCGCCATCGAGCTGCAGCACATTGTCCATGCCGTCATTGACCATCCACAGCGCGGCCTTCTCGCAGCGGATGCCGCCGGTGCAGAAACTGACCACGGTGCTGTCCCGCAGCGCATCGCGATGCGGCGCCAGCGCCTCGGGCAGGTCGGTGAACTTGCGGATGGGCAACACCAGCGCATCCTTGAAGGTGCCGTACTCCACTTCCTGCAGGTTGCGGGTATCGAGCATCACCACCGGCTTGCCGGCGTCATCATGCCCCTGCCGCAACCAACGCTGCACGGTGGCCGGATCAACCGCTGGTGCGCGCGGATAGTCCAGCGGCTGGCCGTCATCGCGGCGGAAGCTGATGATCTCGTCCTTCACCTTGGCCTTCAGCCGCGCGAACGGCTGATGCTTGCTCAGGCTGGTCTTGACCCGCATGTCGGCGAAACGCGCATCGGCATGCAGCGCTGCATAGAAGCCCTCAACCGCCTCCGGCGCCCCCGCCAGAAACAGGTTCAGTCCCTCGCCCGCCACCAGGATCGTGCCGCGCAGCTGCGCCGTCTCGGCAAGGGCCAGCAGCTGGTCGCACAGGGCCTGGGGGGCGTCGATGACGGCGAAATGATAGGCAGCGGTATTGGCGATCATCCCGCAATTTTAGCGCCTCCCGCCCGCACAGACAGATTCAGGGGTCAGAGCCCTCTGCGCGGCAGAGGGATCCGACCCCGGCAGGTACCCAGAACTTGTCAGAGGCGGGGCGGTGTGGGCAGGCGGGACCGTTGGCGCCATGGGCCCGAGGCATGCCTCGGGCGGGTTGGGCAGGACGCCCAACCCCGGTCTTGCCGTGTGCGTAGGACAGCGCACACGAGCAAGGCGCCATCGAGCCCCCAGGGGTGAGGCGCTTTGCTTGCGAAGCACTGCTTCGCAAGCGCCCGAACGCACAGCCGCCAGCGGCTGGGCCGGACCGCGAAGCGGGGTCTACGGCGTGTCCCGCCTGCCCACACCGCCGCGCCATCCCACGGAAACCAGCTTTTGACGTTGCCGTTGCCTCTGCGGGTGCCGGGTGCAACCCGGCCGCGCCCCCTTACCCCCGCAACAGCACGAACGGCAGCAACACCAGTGCCGCCGCACCGGCCATCGCCAGCAGCACCAGCACCACATAGGCCGGCCGGCGCCGGAACAGGCTGCCGAATGTCTCCGCCGTCCCCTCGCGCAATGCCTGCTCGCGTTCAGCCCGCACGCGCACGCCGCGCGCCGCCTGGTACTCCGCCATCAGCGCCTTCGCACGCGGATGATCAGCGTCGTCGCGCAGCCACAGGCCACCATTGGAAATGCCCCACGGGCTGGGTTCGGTGCGATACCAGGCGATGCCGTGCTGATCGAGCAGCGTGCAGACATCGGCATATTCGTCGTCGCCGACATTGCGCAGATTGAGCAGGAGTTTTGCCATGGCCCCATGATACCCGGCGCCGATGCGCTACCCTTGCCGCCCTCGCCCCGCGCCCTTCTGGAGACGCCCGATGCGCCGCCTGCTGCTTCCCCTGCTGCTGTCCCTCGCCGCCGCTGGCTGCTCGACCGAACCATCCGGCCCGCCGCCCGGCGGCACGCTGACGACCTTCGAGCGGATCGATACCGCGCCCGGCACCGGCGCCGAAGCCATCGCCGGCAACAAGGTCACGGTGCACTACACCGGCTGGATCTACGACAACCGTACCGAGACCAAGCACGGCAAGACCTTTGACAGCTCCTTCAAGCACGGCGAGCCGTTCACCTTCGCGCTCGGCGCCGGCCAGGTCATCCGCGGCTGGGACGAGGGCGTGGCCGGCATGAAGGTCGGCGGCAAGCGCACGCTGATGATTCCGCCGGACTACGGTTACGGGGACCGCAAGGTCGGCCCGATTCCGGCGGGCTCGTCGCTGGTGTTCGACGTCGAGCTGCTCGATGTCAAACCGTAATGCCGCCATGCCCCATCGGGTGGTCGTCATTGGCGGCGGCCCGGCGGGCCTGTTCGCCGCCGAACGCCTGCGTGCCGCTGGGCTGGAGGTCGACCTGTACGAGGCCAAGGGGTCGCCTGGCCGCAAGTTCCTGATCGCCGGCAAGGGCGGCCTCAACCTCACCCATTCCGATCCGCGGCCGTTGTTCGACAGCCGCTACCGCGAGCAGGCCGCTGTGGTCGGCAGCTGGCTGGACGGCTTCGACGCACAGGCACTGCGTGACTGGGCCAACGGCCTGGGCGTGGAAACCTATGTGGGCAGCTCCGGCCGCGTGTTCCCGGTCGACCGCAAGGCGGCGCCGCTGCTGCGCGGCTGGGTGCGCCGGTTGAAGGAACAGGGCGTGCGCCTGCACGCCAACCACCGTTGGATCGGCTGGAGCGACGACGGCGCCCTGCGCTTTGCCACCGATGCGGGCGAAGTCGATGTCCGCGCCAATGCCACCGTGCTGGCGATGGGCGGGGGCAGCTGGCCGCAGCTGGGCAGTGATGGCGCCTGGGTCGTGCCACTGCAGGCGCGTGGCGTGGACATCGCGCCGCTGCAGTCAGCCAACTGTGGCTTCGACGTGGACTGGACGCCGTTCTTTGCCCAGCGCAATGCCGGCGCACCATTGAAGCCGGTGATCGCGCACTGGATCGACCTGGCTGGACAACCGCGGTCGCTGCAGGGCGAGTGCGTGGCCAGCGAATATGGCATTGAAGGCAGTCTGGTCTACGCGTTGGCCGCCGACCTGCGCGAGACCATCAACCGCGATGGCCACGCAATGCTGTGGCTGGACCTGGTGCCCGGTCGCGACGAGGCGCGCCTGCTGGCCGACCTGTCACGTCCCCGCAAGGGCCGAAGCTTCGGCGAGCACCTGCGCCGCCAGGCGGGTCTGGATGCGGTGAAGGCCGCACTCGTGTTCGAGATTCTTGGCAGGGAGGCCGGCAACGACCTGCCGGCTGTGGCTGCCACGCTCAAGCGCCTGCCGCTGCGCCTGCTGCGCCCAAGGCCGATGGCCGAGGTGATCAGCACCGCCGGTGGCGTGCGCCTGGATGCGCTGGATGACGGCCTGATGCTGCGGGCCGTTCCCGGCGTGTTCTGCGCCGGTGAAATGCTGGACTGGGAAGCCCCCACCGGCGGCTACCTGCTGACCGCGTGCTACGCCAGTGGCCGGCGTGCCGCCGAGGGCGTGATCGGTTGGTTGGCGGAGCGGTGACGCCTGCGGGGTAGCGTCGAGCCCATGCTCGACGCCACATCACCACGGCCTGCGCATGCTCACCGAGGCCAACGCCACACCGCTGGGATGCGCATAGGCTTCCTCACGCACGCTGACAAAGCCCTGCCGTTGATAGAACGGCACGGCATTGAGCGACGCCGACAGCACCACCTCGCGCTCACGATCGGCCATTGCCAACAGGCGCTGCATCAGCGCCTGGCCGATCCCCTCGCCGCCACGATCGGGATTGACAAACAACGCGTCGACTTCATTGGCATCGACATCAAAGACGCCGAAGCCGAGCAGGCCACCCTGCCCGTCCTCGGCCACCACGCATCCGCCCTGCGACAACAGCCGCGCGTACTGCGACGGTGGCGGCGAGGCCGACCACGGTGCAATGACCTCGGGAGGGTAATGGCTGCTGCAGGTTTCGCGCACACAGCGCGTGCGCAGCGCCCACAGCGTGGCGACATCGTCGATGCTACCGGTCCTGAACTGCATGGCGCCTCCTTGTAGCGCCGAGCCCATGCTCGGCTGCCTTTCTGTAGAGTCAAGCCATGCTTGACTGCTTTTCAATCAGTCATCGCGAGGTCGGAACGAAGAACAGCCGAGCATGGGCTTGGCTCTACAACATCACGCTACCGCGACTTGCTGGCGCGCAGAGCCTGGATCTTCGGCGGCGGCTGGAACGAGTCGCTGCGCGCATCGGCCCAGAATGCATGGAACACCGCATGGTCGGGCACCGTGTGCAGCAGCTCGCCCGGTTCCAGGTAACGGTAAAGCGACGCCAGCGAACGGATTTCCACCGGCGACACGCGACGCAGGATGTGCTCCGGCCCCAGCTCGGCCGGATCGTTCAGGCCCGCCGCGCACAACAGTTCCTTCAAGGCATGCAGCGTGTGCTCGTGATAGCTGTATACACGGGTGGCCTTGTCCGGTGCATCCAGATGCTTCCAGCGCGCGGGGTCCTGGGTCGCGATGCCGGTCGGGCACTTGTCGGTGTGGCAGCTCAACGACTGGATGCAGCCCAGCGCGAACATGAAGCCTCGGCCGGCATTGCACCAGTCGGCACCCAGCGCGATGGTGCGCGCGATGTCGAACGCACTGGTGATCTTGCCAGCGGCACCGATGCGGATGCGCTCGCGCAGGTCCAGGCCGACCAGGGTGTTGTGCACCAGCAGCAGTGCTTCATGCATCGGCACGCCGACATGGTCGACGAATTCAGCCGGTGCCGCGCCGGTGCCTCCCTCGGCGCCATCGACCACGATGAAGTCCGGCAGCAGCCCGGTTTCCTGCATCGCCTTGGCGATGCCGAACCATTCCCAGGGGTGGCCGATGGCCAGCTTGAAACCGACCGGCTTGCCACCGGACAACTCGCGCAGCCGGGCCACGAACTGCAACAGTTCGACCGGCGTCGAGAATGCCGAGTGACGCGACGGCGATACGCAGTCCACCCCCATCGGAACACCACGGGTCACCGATATTTCGGCGGTCACCTTTGGTGCCGGCAGCACGCCGCCGTGGCCCGGCTTGGCACCCTGCGACAGCTTGATCTCGATCATCTTGACCTGGTCATCGGTAGCGTTGGCGACGAAGCGCTCTTCGCTGAAACCACCCTTCTCGTCACGGCAGCCGAAGTAGCCCGAGCCGATTTCCCAGACCAGATCGCCGCCCATCTCGCGGTGGTAGGGCGAAATCGAACCTTCGCCGGTGTCGTGGTAGAAGCCGCCGCGCCGCGCACCTTCGTTCAATGCGCGGATCGCGTTGGCCGAGAGCGAACCGAAGCTCATCGCCGAGATGTTGAACACGCTGGCCGAATAAGGCTTGGCGCAGTTCGGCCCAATCAGCACGCGGAAATCATGCTTGGCAATGGAGGTGGGAGCCAGCGAATGGTTGATCCACTCGTAATCCACCGCGTAGGTACTGCGCAGGGTACCGAAGGGCACCGTGTCCATTTCGTTCTTTGCGCGCTGGTAGATCAGCGCACGCTGCTGGCGCGAGAACGGCACGTCCTCCAGGTCGCTCTGCACGAAGTACTGGCGGATTTCCGGGCCGATTGATTCCAGGCCATAGCGGAAATGCGCCATCACCGGATAGTTGCGGCGCAGCGTGCTGCGCTTCTGCAGCAGATCCCAGGTCCCCAGCGCCACCATCGCGGCAGTCAGGCCGACGCCCCAGTACCAGGCCGGCCAGATCGTGGCCAACCACAGGCAGATGGGAAACATCAGGATGGCGAGCAGGTAGACGATATACCGGTGCATGGCGTTCCTTGGTTGCAACTGCCTGCGAGTCTACCGCGCCGGCCGTCACCGGCGTTTACAGGCGACCGTCAACCACATTGCGCGGCCAGGCCGATTTCACGTCGTAGACGATGCCGCCGGGTGCCAGCAGCGCCTGGATTGCGGCGTCATCCATGGCTTTGAATCGGGCATGGGCCACTGCCAGGACTACGGCGTCGTAACTCCCCGCCACCGGCTCGGCCAGCCAGTGCACGCCCGCGTCGGCCAATGCCGCCGGGCCGACCCACGGGTCGCTGACCTCCACCTGTGCGCCGGCATCACGCAGGCGCTGCGCCAGTTCCAGCGCGCGGCTGTTGCGCAGGTCCGGGCAATCCTCCTTGAAGGTCACGCCCAGCACCAGGATACGCGACTGCGCAGGTACGCGGCCACGTTCGGCCAGCATTGCCAGCACACGCGACGCCACATGCTCGCCGACGCGGTTGTTGACCTGCCGCGCGGTGTGGATCAGGTCCGGGTGGTAGCCCACGCTCTCGGACTTGTGCAGCAGGTAGTACGGGTCCACGCCGATGCAGTGGCCGCCGACCAGGCCCGGCCGGAATGGCAGGAAGTTCCACTTGCTGCCGGCGGCGTCGAGCACATCCTGGGTGTCGATGCCGAGCCGGTCGAAGATCAGCGCCAGCTCATTGACCAGCGCGATGTTGACGTCACGCTGGATGTTCTCCACCACCTTGGCCGCTTCGGCCACACGCATTGACGGCGCCGGGAAGGTGCCGGCGGCGATGATGCGCTGGTAGAGGCCATCAATCACCGCAGCCACTTCCGGTGTCGACCCCGAGGTGATCTTGCGGATATCGGCCAGGCGGCGCTGGCGGTCGCCGGGGCTGACCCGCTCCGGGCTGTAACCACAGTAGAAGTCTTCGTTGAAGCGCAGCCCGGAAAGCTGCTCCAGCAACGGCACGCAGACCTCTTCGGTGGTGCCGGGGTAGACCGTGGATTCGTAGATCACCAGGTCACCCGCACGCAGGTGGCTGGCGATCAGCCGCGTTGCCGAACGCAGCGGCTCCAGATCGGGCTGCTCATAGGCGTCGATCGGGGTCGGCACGGTAACGATGTAGACATTGCAGGCATCGAGCAATGCCGGATCGCTGCCGTACTGCAACTGCTGTGCACTGGCCAGCTCATCGGCCTCCATTTCCAGCGTATGGTCCTGGCCGTCGCGGAGCTCGGCGATGCGATCAGCATCGATGTCGAAGCCCAGCGTGGGCCAGTGCCGGCCGAAGGCCACCGCCAGCGGCAGGCCCACGTAGCCCAGCCCGATCACCGCGAAGCGCGGCGCCGCTGCTGCCGCAAGCGGCGCGCTCAACGCCGCATCCCATGCAACGGCTGAAATCGCATGCGTACTGCCATGGGCATGGCCGACCTACTCATTCGCTTTGCCACTCCGGGAAGATCCATGCCAGAAAGGCTACAGCCTAACGGCCCGGGTGCCCGGCCGCCAAGGTGGGGTCAGGAGCCCAGTGCGACCGCGGCCGGCTCCAGTTCACCATCGGCGCCGGTCCAGGCCTGCAGCAGGCGCTCGAAGCCACCGCAGCCAAGCACGAAGCCCGGCCATGAGGCGTCGACGATCTGTACCAGCAGTTCTGCCTCAATGCGCCGGGTCCCCATCGACCAGCGCGGGAATGCCCGCTGCGCCACCGGCGCGCGGCACAGCACCTTCAGTTGTCCATGGCTGCGCGCATTGGCGATGCGCTGGTACACCGAATCGATGCCATCCTCCGGGCCTTCCAGGTACTGCAGGAAACGGCTGCCATCGAACATCAGCACACCCGTGACACCGGCTACTCGGTTGAATGCGGTGGCATCGGCCAGCAGGCGGTCAAGATCGGTTGTCTGCAGGTCGGCGCGGGCCTCGCTGGCATAGGCAATCGCGTGCAGCGACATCGGGTGGCTCCCCCCTGGGAACGATGCTTTGGACTATGACATGAATGGGAGCGACAGTTAAGCACACCGCCGCTCCACTGCAATCCGGTCGGGATTCCGCAGCTGGGCTACAATCGGCGCCGCGCTGCAGGCCCGGATGGCGAAACTGGTAGACGCATCGGACTTAAAATCCGCCGGGGGCAACCCCATGCCGGTTCGATTCCGGCTCCGGGCACCATCGCACTTTTCACGACGAACGTCAGATCGCACGCGAGTAGCGCGGCTGCTCGCAGGCCGCACGCAGGTACGGGTCGAAGCACATCGCCAGCAGCCGCAGCAACGGCCGTCCAGGCTCGCTGGCGCGCACTACACCGTCACGGTACTCGGCCAGACCGTCCTCCTGCAGCCGCTGCACCGAACGCAGGTCTTCGGCGAAGTACTGCTCGAAATCCACGCCATGGCGCTGGCCCAGCACCGCACCGTCCACTTCGCCCTGGCACATCAGCTGCTGGATCAGTTCTGCGCGCAGCTGGTCGTCGGCGCTGAGCGCCACGCCGCGCCACACCGGCAACTGCCCCTGGTCCACGGCATCCTCCCATGACGGCAGGTCGCGCGGATTCTGGCTGTAGGTGGCACCGATGTGGCTGATCGCACTCACGCCCAGGCCGAGCAGATCGGTATCGGCGTGGGTGGTATAGCCCATGAAATTGCGATGCAGCTGCCCGGCGCGCTGCGCGCGTGACAGATCTTCTTCCGGCAGTGCGAAGTGATCCATGCCGATGTACTGGTAGCCCGCAGTGGAGAGCCTCTCCACCGCCAGGCCCAGCAGCGCCAGCTTGTCTTCCGGCGAAGGCAAGCGGCGTTCGTCGATCTGCTTCTGTGCGCGGAACAGATGCGGCAGGTGTGCGTAGCCGTACACCGCCAGGCGATCCGGGCGCAATGCCAGCACCCGTTCCAGGGTGCGGCCAAACCCTTCCAGGCTCTGTCCCGGCAGCCCATAGATCAGGTCGACGTTGACCGAACGCATGCCGCTGTCGCGGCAGGCCTGCAGGATGTCCAGCGTCTGCTGCACGCCCTGCACGCGGTTGATCGCTTCCTGTACCTGTGGGTCGAAATCCTGCACGCCCAGGCTGGCGCGGTTGAAGCCCAGCCGCGCCAGCATGGCGACATCGCGGGTATCGATGAAGCGCGGATCGAGTTCGATCGAGAAATCGCGCTGCGGTGAATCGCTGAAATCGAAGCGCCGGCGCAGCCCTTCCACCAGCGTGGTCATCGCCTCGGCCTCGAGGAAATTCGGCGTGCCACCGCCCAGGTGCAGCTGGATGACTTCACGGCCGTCCTCGAACTGCGGCGCCAGCAGGTCGGCCTCGGCCAGCACGCGCGCGACGTAGCTGTGGCCACGGCCGCGGTCGCGGGTGATCACCCGGTTGCAGCCGCAGTAGAAGCAGGGACTGGAGCAGAACGGTACATGCACGTACAGCGACAGCGCGCGGGCCAGCTGGTTGCTGTCGGCGATTGCCTGGCGCAGCGCCGGCGCATCGAAGCCATCGTGGAAGTGAGGCGCGGTCGGATACGAGGTGTAGCGCGGCCCCGGCCGGTCATACCGGCGCAGCAGGTCGGGGTCGAAGGTCCAGGCAAGACCGCCGGCGGCGGGTGAGAACGTGTCCATGCCGCCAGCATCGCGCCGGGCGGACGCCACCGCCTTGACCCAGATCAATCGCGGGTGGGGATTTCCAGCACCGGCAGGCCGACCTGCGGCCAGCGCAGCATCTGGTAGCGCTTCCAGAAGGTGTCACCGATGCGCGCGGCCACGTCGTTGGCCAGCGCCTGCATGGGCGGGTTGCCGCACTCGGCGGTGGTGATCCGGAACAGCACCAGCCAGCGGTCGAACAGGTCCTTGTCCAGCTCGATGGCCATGTGCTTGGACATCGGCGAGCCCTTGAAGCGGCGCGTGCCGCGCAGCATTGCCGACCAGAAATCGACCAGCTGCGCCAGATGTTCCGGCCAGTCGTGGACGTGTGCCTCGAACACAGGCCCCAACCGCTCCTCCTCGCGCACGCGTGCATAGAAGTCGTGGACCAGGCGGGTCACTTCCTGCTCAGTGCACAGCCCGGGCGAGGCGACGGGCAGGACAGGCGGCGATATTGCGTTCATCGGGGTATCCAAAGCTTGCCGGCAGTGTGCCGTAGCCGGCCGGCACCGCCGTTGATCCAGATCAATGTCGGCGCAGTCCGCTGCACCTAGTCTGGCATTCCTGCAGGAAGCATGCCCTGCGGATGCTGCGCCAGCCTCGGCGGAGTATACGCGCCGCCCTCATTCCGACCCGGGACAGCATGAACAGACCCTCTCCCAGCCGCCGCCAGCAGCTGATCCAGCACTGGGGCGCCATCCTCTGGCCCAGCTTCATCGCTGCAGGCCTGGCCAGCGTGGTGTTCTTCGCCTTTGTCGACCCGCTGCGTCTGCAGGCGATCAGCTTTCCGGGTACGGCGATCAGCCGCGAACTGGGCTATACGGCAGGATTCTTCATGTTCTGGTCGGTGACCGCACTGTCCAGCGCGGTCACTTGGTACCTGCAGCGACCGATGCCAAGCGACGACGACGACGAGCTGCCGCTGGGATGAGTACGGCCTGCACCGGAATCCCACGCCGCTGGCATTGGCGCGCCGCACTCAGCATGCTCTTGCTGGCCTTGTTCTATGCCCTGCCATGGCTGCGCTGGAATGGGCGGCAGGCCCTGCTGCTGGACATCAACGCACGGCGCTTTGACCTGTTTGGCTGGACATTGTGGCCCGGCGATGTTGGCGTGCTGATAGGGTTGCTGGCGGTGCTGGCGGTGGGCCTCGCGCTGCTCACCCACCTCGTCGGCCGCATCTGGTGCGGCCACGCCTGCCCACAGACGCTATGGCGCCGCGCCTTCGACTGGATTGCGCGCGCCATGGCCCGGGCCTTGCCAGCGCCCGCCGTGCGCCCTGCCACCCAGGTGGCATGGGGGCTGCTGTCGCTGTGGACCGGCATCACGTTCGTCGGTCTGTTCAGCCCGATCGAAGAACTGGTGGCCGCCGCGCCGCATGCCGGCTGGAGCGGCTGGGAAACGTTCTGGGTGCTGTTCTATGCCGCCGCCACCTGGGGCAATGCCGGCTTCCTGCGCGAGCAGGTGTGCCGTTCGCTGTGCCCGTTCGCGCGCCTGCAGCCGCTGCTGACCGATCCGCATACACCCCGCATGTTGTACGACGCGCGCCGCGGCGAACCGCGCGGCATGCGTCCGTCGGGGCTGGGGGGCGTGCTCGGACGCGGCCGTGGCCTGCTCGACCCGACCACCGCACAGGACTACGTGTTCCGCGCTGCACATCCGCTGCTGGCCGGACCGATGCCCACCTTCAGCGCCGACCGCCTGGGCGACTGCACCGATTGCGCTGCCTGTGTCAGCGCCTGCCCGATGCAACTGGATATCCGCCAGGGACCTCAGGCCGATTGCCTGGCCTGCGGCGCCTGCCTGGAGGCCTGCTCGCGGCAGCAGCACCAGGCCGGTTTCGGCCCGGGGCTGGTGCGCTACTGCAGTCCGCAGGCCATGGCCGGGCAACCGCGGCAATGGTGGCGACCGCGGACCCTGGCACTGCTGTCGATACTGCTGGCGCTGTTGGCCTGCGGCGCCTGGCGCCTGCTTTGAATCAACGGATCAACGCGGCCCGTTGGCGTGCGGCGGCACCAGCTGCGCACGTCGGACGATGCCCAGCTGCTCGATGATCAGCGCCATTTCATTGGTGACTTCGGTACGCTCGGTCCCCTGCGGGACCAGGCGGTCCAGCACCTGCTGGTAGGTATCCCAGAACGCCGGACCGCATCCGTGTTTGTGATAACTGGCTTCCAGTTCGCGGCGTACCCGTTCAGCCAAGCCATGCATGCCGTATTCCATACGACCTCCGTTGGACTTGTTCTGCATCGTTGACGGTCTACCGACTCACTTGCGAGCTACTGAAAGACTCCCGGGCTTCACGTCCGGTTGATCCCAATTAGTCATAGATTTCACGACAGGTCAATTACATACCGCGACTTTCGTGATCGAAATTATTAATCGTTCACGAAACCACATACGGGGAGACGGGGTGCCCGGATGGGCCGGACCCGACACACTGCCCCGATTTCCCCGGCCCCGCCCTGGTAGGCGCCATTGATGGGCCAGCCCCGTTTCATCGAAGTTTCCAATATTGCTAAGCATACTTAGCAAATGCCGCTTAGGGTGCTATATGCGACAAAAGGCGGCGCAGTTTAGGCTTACTCGCCCTGCGTATCCTCAGTCGCGGGGAACAGGTTGGGATAGCGCTGATGCAGGATGTATTGGCGTAGCGCAGGAATCGGGAAGTTCTTGGGCCATTGCGACACGGCAGATCGGCTTATGCCAAAAAAGCGCGCCAGTTCGGCATCGGTCCGGAAACCCAGCCGGGCGCGTACCTGCCCCTTGCTCCAGAATTCGGTCACGGTCGGTCCTTCTGTTAACCAGACTTATTCTTGGAACAAGGGAACTTTGCGATCCACGCGTTAAGCTGGCTTGCATAGATGAATACTCTCGGCCAACGACTCGCCATTGCCATGAAGAAAGCCGGGCACCCTCGCCCGGCCGATCTGGCCCGCGCCGCCGATTCGACGACGGCAACCATCAGCAACTGGCTCAACGACCATGTCAGCCCCGCCCATGTGAAGGCCGAACAGCTGTTCCGCATCGCCGATGCGGCCAAACTGGACGCGCGTGAACTGCTGTACGGCGTGAGCGGGCTTGGCGTCGGTGAGCGGGGCAATACCTATATCCCCAGCCAGGCCCACCTGGATGTCTGGCAGGACGCCTACGAACTGGTCAGCCATCTGGTGGAGGAGAAGGGATTGCAGATCGACCATCGCCGCCACGCGGCCCTGGACCTGCTGGCCTTCGAACTGCTGATGGACGGCTTCAGCCGCAGCAAGGTCATCCGGGTGCTGACGACCTCGATGACGTGAATGCACTACCACTGGTAGCATGGTCGCGGATGGGGATGGGGCTCCCCCGATAACCGCCCGAAAGGGCTGATGGCTCCTGCCAGGACGAACCGGTCTTCGTCGATGGCGGGCCGTGCCTGCCGTCGGCGTTCGCCATCAAATCAGCGAACCCGCAACCGAGGCATGTGATGCACGCATTGAACAATTATCTGCTGGTCTTCGTCGGCGGCGGGCTCGGCGCCTGCCTTCGCCATGCCTGCAACCTGATCGGTACGCGGGTAGCGGTCGGCAGCCCGTGGCCGTGGTCGACCTTCCTGATCAACATCAGCGGTGCACTGCTGATGGGCGCGCTGGTCGAAGCCTTCGCCCTGCGCAATGGCGCGTCGCCGCAGCTGCGCCTTCTGCTGGCCACCGGCGTCCTCGGCGGCTACACCACATTTTCTACCTACGCACTGGAAATCGGACTGCTGCTGCAGCGCGGCCAGCATGGCCTGGCAGCGTTGTACGCCGGCGGTTCGGTGGCACTGGGCCTGGTTGGCCTGTTCGGTGGCATGAAACTGGCCCGGCTGGTGCTGGGCTGAGGCTCAGCCCGCGCCGGCGCGGGCCTGTCCGCGCCACTCCCGCGGCGACTGTCCGGTATGTGCCTTGAATGCACGCGACAGTGCGGCTTCGCTGCCATAGCCGACGTCGTCAGCGATCCGCTTCAATGGGCGCCCCTGGCGCAGCGCCTGCTGTGCCAGGCCCACCCGCCAACCCTGCAGGTACTGGCCCGGGGTAGTGCCCATCGCCTCACGGAAACTGGCAGCAAATACGCTGCGTGACATGCCGGCCACCTCGGCCAGGTCTTCCAGGGTCCAGGACTGTGCGGGCGCTTCATGCATCGCCACCAGCGCCAGCCGCAGCCGCGGATGCCCCAGCCCGGCAAACAGGCCACCACGCATCTTCCCCCCTTCCATCAGCTGCCGCAGCACCTGGATCATCACCACCTCGAACAGCCGGTTGACCATCGCCGCACGCCCGCAGCGCTGCTCGAAGGCTTCTTCGAACAGCAGCTCCAGCGCTGCGTTGCCGCCGTACAGATCGGCCAGCGGCAGGCAGATGAAATCGGGCAACGCCGCGCTGATCGGGTTGAGCCGCCCGCCCTCGAAATGCAGATTGGCGCAGGCCATGTCGGCGCCGTGCTGCGGATCGGTGCTGAACCGATGCGGCATCGGCCGTGGGTACAGCAGCAGGCTCGGCACCTCGACCTGGACGGTCTGCTGGCCATGGCTGACCTGCAACGGGCCACGTCGCACCAGATGCAGCTGCCCGGCGTCATCCTCGCCCGCCAGCGAGTTGATGCCGCACAGCGCGCCGGCATGGAACACCGAGGCGGTAACCGCAAAGCGTTCAAGCAGAATGGCGAGACGGTCGACCATGACGGGACCCTGGGTAAAGTAGAAAGAGATCAAGGCGACACATCGTATCGGAATCACCCCCGTAGCGGACGTGATCAACTCGGGGAGCGGGCGCCCCCCCCCCAGCCCGCCCTTCCTGCGGCAGTGCAGCGCGCGCAACATTTCGCTGGCATCTATGCTCGGGGTCATTCCCGCATGGAATGACCCCGATGCCCGCCCTGCTTCGATGCGCCCTCGCCCTCGGCCTGCTGCTGCCTTCGACGACCTTGCTGGCGTCAGCGCCAACGGCGGCACGCACGCTGAGCGGCGAGCTGCAGGGCGCGCCGTGGCGCCTGGACGTGCCGGCCGACTGGAACGGTGACCTGGTGATGCTGGCGCACGGCTACGAGCCGGTAGGCGTGCCACGTGCTACGCCGATGGCCGCCAATGACGGCACCGCGCCACTGCTGGCTGCAGGCTACGCCGTCGCGCAGAGCGCCTATGCCAGCCAGGGCTGGGCGGTGGCCGATGCGATCACCGACATGGAACGCCTGCGCCGGCATGCAGTGGCTGAACTCAAGCATGTGCGCCATGTCTGGATGCTGGGATTTTCGATGGGCGGCGCCGTGACCCTCGCCAGCCTCGAGCGGTTCCCGCAACACTACGCCGGTGGTGTGTCGCTATGCGGCGCCAATCTCAGTGGCGAACAGATCGCGAGTAATCTGCTGACCACGCTGGTCGCTTTCGATTACTTCTTTGCCAAGGCCGAAGGCCTGCCGGCTGCGGGACTGGTCTCACGCGAAGCGGCTGCGCTGCCACAGGGCGAACTGTACCAAGGCATCTCCAATGCGCTGCAACGCAGCCCGTCACATGCCGCGTTGCTGGCACAGCGGCTGCAGGTGTCAGCTGATGCACTGGCCGGCACGATCAGCCTGCATGCTCTGGTCCTGCACGAACTGGCCACGCGCAGTGGCGGCATGCCGGTGGGCAACACAGGTGTGGCTTACAGCGGCTTCGGTGACGACATGGCGTTCAATGCCGGCGTGCAACGTGTCGACGCCGTGCCTGCCGCGCAGGCCGCTGTCCGCAGGGAGCTGGCATTGAGCGGTGCGTTGAGGCGACCGCTGGTGATCCAGTTCAACAACAACGACCCGACGATCGTGCCGCGCATGCAGACGGTGTATCCGCAGACGGCCGCACGGGCCGGCGCCCGTCCGCTGCCACAGGTGCTGCCGCCCGTTGGCGAAGGCCATTGTGGCTTCTCCGGCGCGCAGATCATCGAGGCGTTGAAGGCCGCGCAGCGTTGAGCAATCGCGGCCCACGCGCAGGTCAGCCGCCCAGCGTGCCCATCGTGAAGGTGTAGCCCGAGCTCATCAGGAATTCGCGCATGCGCATTTCCGCGCGCCGTGGTGAGGCCAGGTTGGCCGGCGCGTACAGGGCATACACCAGGCCCGACCCTTCGATATGCTCGCGGCGCACCCCGCAGCGGGCGGTTTCCGAGGCGATGACCCATCCGTCCTTCAGCCGATCAGGGCCAATGGATTGCCCGTTCTTCAAGCGGAAGGTCAACCAGCGCACATCTGCCGTGACTTTGCTCATTTCCGTTTCGCTCCGTGGCTGGAACGACGCGTGATGTCCTTGCTCGCCATTGCGGCTCCCTGAGACGTGGAACTCGACCATAGCGCCTTTCCATGTCGTGGCCCGCTGAGACTGGTGACCGGGGCGTGGCGGACTGCTGCAGGTGAAGCAGCGCGGCGTCGGAAATGGCGGCGGCAGGGAGCATCCTGCCGGCGCAGTTCACAGGCAGGGAACCCGACTCACGCAGCGCGGTCGCTGCCCTGGTTCAAGGCGTGCAGCGCATCGGCCAGCGCCTGGATTTCGGCACGCAGGGCCAGCCGCTGCAACCACCGCCCGGGGATTCCGCGCGCACCATGGAATGCGCCCGCCAGCTGCCCCGCAATGGCGGCCGTGGTGTCGGCGTCCTCGCCAAGATTGGCCGCCTCGAGTACGACGGCTTCAAAGGTGTCGTGGCGATCAAAGCACCAGAGTGCAGCTTCCAGACTGTCGACAACATAGCCATTGCCACGGATCTGCTCACGCGCGGCACCGCGGTAGCCGCCCGCCGCGATCTGCCGCAGCCGCGCGCTCTCGACAGGGACATTGCTGAGATCCAGCACCGCGTCACGGGTGCCACCTGCCAACGCCCGCTCCAGCGCGACCGCCAGCAAGCGGCACGCCTCCAGGCACTCCTGCGCAGCGTGCGTCGTTCGCGAACTCAGCGCGGCCATTGCCTGCAGGTCGGGAGTCCCGGCGTAGCGCAATGCCACCGGCGCCAAACGCATGATCGAGCCATTGCCAGCGCTGCGTGGGTCGTCACTACCCGCCAGCGGTTGGCCGTCCTGCAGGAACCGGTCGATGGCAGCCCGCGTTGCCATACCGATATCGAAGCACTCGCCGGTCGCACTCCAGTACCCATGCTGGTACCAGTTGGCGTAGCGGTTCATCTGATCGTGCACATCCAAGGTGTCACAACGCACCAGGCTCTCGGCCAGGCACATCGCCATGGAGGTATCGTCGGTCCATTGCCCCGGCTGCAGCTGGAACGGCCCACCACCTACCATGTCGGTGATCGGGGTGAAGCTGCCACGAGGCTTGAACTCCAGCGTGGTACCGACGGCATCGCCGCACGCGAGGCCGAGCAAGGCGCCGCGGAAGTGATCAATCTGGTTCATCACACGAGTGTAGCGCCGCCGCATCTGACATGACTGACTGCCGGGCGGTGATCGCGCGAGCGGGGAATTGATCGCAGCAAAACAAAAAAGCCCTGACCGGAGTCAGGGCTTTTCAATTGGAGGCCTCAAGCGGAATCGAACCGCTGTAAACGGATTTGCAATCCGGTGCATAGCCACTCTGCCATGAGGCCAACGTACTGCGCGCCAGGAACCTAGCCCTGACAAGACAAAACCCCAAGATGGGGCCTGTCGGAACATGGAGCGGGAAACGAGACTCGAACTCGCGACCTCAACCTTGGCAAGGTTGCGCTCTACCAACTGAGCTATTCCCGCGTAAGCCGACATGCTACCGGAAATCCGGAAAACACACCAGCGATTTCACTTTTCTGACTGCGCGCAAAGCCTTGTGGCCCAACGCGCCCCGCCTTGCCGTGGCGGGAGAAAAACAAGGCCCCTACCGGGGCCCTGTAGAATCTGGAGCGGGAAACGAGACTCGAACTCGCGACCTCAACCTTGGCAAGGTTGCGCTCTACCAACTGAGCTATTCCCGCAGATTCCATTCGACCTGCGTCGAAGGAGCGCTATTGTGTCCAAATTCCTTCACGCCGTCAACAGTCTTCACATCATGCGGTCACGGGCGTCCGCACTGGGTTACGCTGCCCCGCCCAAGCACGGACACCCCCGATGCCGAGACGCTACGTCCGCCTGTTCTGGTTGCTGGTCGCGCTGACCTGGTTGGCGCTGATCGCCGCACTTGTCAATGCGGGCTTCACTCCGGACTACTGGCTGCTGCATCGCCTGGAAGGCACCCAGCTGCCCTATCCGACCAGCACCGTCATCGTGTTCGCGTTGCTGGGCACGGTTGAACTGGTGGTGGCGGCACTGATCGTGCGCCCGTGGAAACTCAAACGCCTGTGGCTGCGCCTGCTTATCGCCTTCGCCCTGCTGCTGGTGTGGTCGATACCGTGGATGCTGTCGGCGATGCACCAGCCGCCGGTACAAGGCATGCACCTGCTGTGGTTGCTGCTGCTGGACGTGGGATTGCTGCTGGCGCTGTGCGTGGTGTCGGCGGTGAGCGCGTGGCGGGCGCTCTGGCGGCGCGGGTCACCACAGACTCCCCCGCCGCAGCGCTAGAGGCTTACTTCCGGAACTCCACCCGCACGTGCTGGCCGAAGCGCGCCTTGGCTTGCCCGTCGAACTCCAACACGCACTCCACCACCTTGGCCATGCCACGTCCTGCATCTTCAGGCAGGCGTGCCTGCGCAAACACCGGACTGATGCGCACCACGCGTGCAGGCGGCAGCGTGCCCATGTTCTCCGCACCATCACTGTCCGGCACGACAGTAGCCTTCATGCCCACCTGCACGGCATCGGCGTAGGCGGCGCTGAGTTCGGCGCGCACCTGCAGCGGGCGCGCCGGCAACAACGAGATCGCCGGCTTGCCGGCCTGCACGAAGGCGCCGGCGCCCGGCACCTGGCCGACCACGGTGCCGGCTTCCGGCGCGCTCAACGACATCTGCTGCAGTCTCAGCTTCGCGTGCTCCAGCTTGTGCTGCGCCATGTCGACCTGCGCACCGGCCACGTCGACATCGGCACGCACACCGGCCAACTGCTGTTTGGCCGCATCGGCCTGCTGGTTCGAGGACACACCTTCGCTGGCGCCCGTGGACAGGCGGGTGGCGTTGCGTTCCAGTTCGCGCAGCTGCGCCTGGCTGCCCTTCAGGCGGTCATTGGCCAAGGCCAGATCGGCGGTGGCCATTGCCACTTCCTGCTGCAACAGGGCGCCATCCAGCGACAGCAGCAACTGCCCCTTCTTCACCGTGGCGCCTTCCTTCACCGGCGCTGCAGTGATCGAGCCATCCACTGGCGGCGCCAGTGCGATCAGGCCACCTTCGACGTCAATGATGCCCCGCGCCACGGCGACCTTGCCGGCGGCGGCAGTACCCTCCTTGCCTGAGGGGGCCGATGCAGCGGTAGGCGCTTCCCTGGAACAGGCGCCGAGCAGCAGTGCCGCGGACAGGGCCAGGCTGAGGGGAAGCAGATGCGACGTCTTGGTCATGGGGCGGACTCTACGGTTTCGTTCTGGCGGCGGTCATCACGGACCATGCCGTCTTCCATGGCGATCACCCGATCGGCATGCCGGATCAGGCGCGGATCGTGGCTCACGCACAGCACGGTGGCGCCATGCGCACGTGCGTATCGATGCAGGATGTCGATCACGCGCTGGCCGTTCTCGGCATCCAGCGCGCTGGTGGGTTCGTCTGCGAAGATCAGGGTCGGCGACTTGGCAAACGCGCGGGCAACCGCCACGCGCTGTTTCTCGCCACCGGACAGCTGCGCCGGGCGCATGTGGCTTCGATGGCCGAGGCCGACTTCTTCCAGCGCCTTGCGGGCCAGCGGCTCGCTTTCGCGATTGCGCATGCCGCGGTAGCCCAGTGGCAGCTGCACCTGCTCCAGCGCGGTCAGTGCCGGGAACAGGTTGAAGCCCTGGAACACGAAGCCGACATGGTGCAGGCGGAAACGCTCCACTTCACTGCGGGTCATGTGGCCCACATCCTGGCCCAGCGCGTGCACGCGACCGCCATCGGGCGCGGACAGGCCGGACAGCAGCGACAGCAGCGTGCTCTTGCCGCAGCCGGACGGGCCGGATACCAGGGTCAGCTCGCCGGGATAGATGTCCAGCGACAGGCCGCGCAGCACCGGCACCTGCACATCACCGGACATGAAGCCTTTTTCCAATGCGTCGGCCCGCAGGGTCGGAGCGACGGCGCGTGTAGAAGTCATCGGCCGGTCCTCAACGCAGCAGCAACGATGGATCGGAGCGGACGACACTGCGCACCGCCATGATGCTGGAGAGCATGGCCATCACCGCCACCAGCGCCACGCAGCCGAGGATCACCATCGGTGTCAGCTGCACCGGCACGCGCTGGGTCTGCGCGATCAACAGCACCACCGTGCTGAAGGCTGCCGCCAGCAACATGCCCACGCCGCCGATCAGCAAGGCCTGCTCGAACACCACCCGCGCCAGCGCGTAGCGACCGGCACCGAGCGCATTGAGCGTGGCGTACTCGCGCACTGAGCCAGCCACCACCGACGCGAACGACTGGTTGGTGATCACCGCGCCGACGAAGCAGACGATGACGGCCATGAACAACACCGCGATGCCCGCGCCGGTATCGAACAACCAGTACTGCTGAGAGCGGCTGGCGAATTCCGGCGCGGTCCAGAACTCGACCGGCGTGGCCCGGCCCATCGACGCGGACAAGCGGTCACGCACACGACCGGCCAGGTCCGGCGAGCGCAGGCCCGCCACGAAGTAGGTACTGCCCTCATGTGGGTCGGTACCGGCGATGGCACGCGCAGTATCCAGCGAGGCCAGCACGTTGACGCCGCCCAGGCCCCGCAGGCCCGGTTGTGCAGCGACCACGCGCACCGCCTTGCCATTGATCCAGGCACGGTTGTTCTGCAGGTCCACGCCCAGCGTATCCAGATCGGCGCTGTCGACGATCACCGCACCCGGCTCGCGCAGCTGCGCGCGCAGGTTGGCAGGGAGGATGCGCGCGAACATCATCGCATCGTCCCGGGTGGAGATACCGGACAGGTACACCGACACATTGCCGGTGCCCTGCGCGCCGGATCGCCATTCGCCATCGACCCACTCGTAGGGCTCGACGCGGGTGACATCCGGGTCCATGCGTAGATGGCTTTCCACATCCGCGCTGATTGCATGGCCGTAATTCACACTCTGGGTGCCGGGGAAACCAGCCCAGATATCAGCCGAGGACGCTTTCACATAGATCGCAGCGGTACCGAAGATGCCCAGCACCAGTGCGGCCTGCACGATCAACAGCACACCGGCAAAACACATCGCCAGCACCACCGGCAGGAACCGGCGCCACTCATAGGCCAGGGTCTTGCGGGCGAGTGCGATCATTGTGGTTCGCCCTCACCCTCGGCAGGCAGCGGGGCGCCGCCGAGGGCGCGGTAGAGCGATGCAAAGGCCAGAACGCGCGCACCCTGCGCAGCGATCAGATCAGCCTGCGAGGCGAGTGCGGCGCGTTGCGTGTCGAGTCCATCGAACTCGCTGGACAGACCCAGCTGCACCTGCCGCGCCTGGCGCTTGACCTGCTGCCCGGCGGCGTCGTTGGCCGCGCGCAACGACTGGATGCTGCTGTCCTGCCGCGCCAGGCTGCCCAGCGCGCCTTCCACTTCGCTCACGCCTTCCAGCACCGCCTTGCGGTATCCCAGCAAGGCGGCATCCAGCTGCTTTTCATTGGCATGGAAGCGCGCGCGACGCTGGCCCCAGTCCCATAGCGGAATATCGATGTACGGGCCGATCGACGGGCTCGAATCGGAATTGGAGCGGGCGTTCTGGGTGAGGTTGTACGCGTACAGGATGGAGCCGCCAAGGCTGACCCGTGGATACATCGCTGCGCGCGCCGAACCCTTGCTGGCCGCTGCCTGCATCACCTCTGATTCGGCCAGCAGGATCTGCGGGCGGTAGCGCAGCAGATCCGCAGGGACCTGCTGCAGCGAGAATGCACCGAGCTTCGGCGGCGCGCGGTACGCGCGCCAGGCGGGATCCGGCCCGTCACGCCCCAGCAGCAGCGCCAGCGCGCGGGCCGCGTTGTCCGCATTTTCGCGGGCCTGCGCCTTCGCTGCCCGGGTCGCCGCCTGGCGCGCGCGCAGGCGTTCCAGCTCGCCCGGCTCATCCAGGCGCAGGCGCAGGCGAACCCGTGCCAGTTGTTCGCCGCGATCATCCACGGCCTGCTGTCTGACCAGCAGATCCTGCTGGGCCTGCGCTACGGTCAGGTCCAGATAGCTGCGCACCACGTCGGCAATCACCGCCACTTGTGCGGCATTGCGCAACGCCTCGGCATTACCGGCCGAGGCCTGCGCGCTGAGATGGGCACTCTCGGCGGCGCCGAACAGGCCCAGGTCCCAGATCGCTTCGATGCCCGCATGGAAATAGGTGTCGACCGCGGCGGCGTCCTGTACCTGCTTGGCGCTGGCCGAGATCTCCGGCAGGAAGCGCGAATCCGAGGTGCCGGCGACGATCCGCACTGCCTGCAGGCGCAACGTGGCCTGCTGCAGATCAAGGTTGCCGGCGATGGCTTGATCGACCAGGCCGTCCAGCGCCGGGTCGGCCAGCACCTTCCACCACTGCCTGGCCTCCACCGCCACGCCCTGGCCCTGCGGCACCTGGGTCCAGGTGCTGGGGGTGCGATCAGGCAGGTCCGGAGCCGGCACCGACATGCAACCTGCCAGCGCCAGGCTGGTCAGCAGTGCGCCCGGGCGCAGCAATGCTTGCAGGGAGAGTCCGCGCCCGGTCCTGGGCACTGCCACTGGAGTGATACGCCTGACCACCAGCCCGCCAACGTGTAGAAGGAGCATGAAGGCTACCGTGCGATTGTGGAGCGAACATGGAGAATTGGTCCGAAAACGGTCACAACACGCGTGCGGTTCAGGCAACGATGGTGTTGGCCTTTCGCCAGCCTTTCAGTGCATGCGACGCGCGAAACGCTGGTGCAACATCCAGGCCATTGCGTCTTGTTGACGCGCTCTCCGCTTCCCTCGCCTGCGGTCGTCCCCACGACCGATGCGTCCCGCCATTCCGATTGCGACACTGACCTCGGATTCGTCACGCCGGGCGAGTGATATCACGCCCGCTATGAAGATGCTGTGGCGCGACTGTAGCGGCCCCTGCCGCCAACATCATGACAAATGAAAAACGCCCCCTTTCGGGAGCGTTCTTCATGAATCTGGAGCGGGAAACGAGACTCGAACTCGCGACCTCAACCTTGGCAAGGTTGCGCTCTACCAACTGAGCTATTCCCGCAGATTTCGTTCGACCTGCGTCGAAGGAGCGCTATTGTGTCGATATTGCTGCACGGCGTCAACAGGAATTTTCACGGGAAGCGAGGGACGGCGCCCAGGCACGCCTGCCGGCACCCTTCACGCGCGTACGCCACGACGATGGAAATAGATCTGCTCGGCGATGCGCCTCGTGGCGGACGTATGCAGCAGCGCGTTGAACGGCCAGTCCACCTGCAGATGATCCATCGCCCAGCGCAGCAGGCGCTTTCCACGGAACGCCGGCGCCACCTGCTGCGCCACCCGTTCCGCTTCCGGCCCTTGCCCACGCCGATGGCGGGCAATCGCCTCGCCGACCGCCCAGCCATGCCGCCACGAGGAGTGGATACCTCCGGCGGAGAGCGGCGAGACGATGCCCGCCGCGTCGCCGGTCAGGATCAGCCGGTGGCCAGTGATCGGACCATCCGGTCGGCCGCAGGGCACCAGGCCGGCGCGGGTGGCCGAGGGGCGCGCCGAAGGCGGAATGTTGACCACACCGCGCACGTGGTCGAGGAAACCCTCAATGTCCGGCGGCCGCACCCGTTGCGGATCGTGACGCAGCGCCAACCCGACCTGCAGACCGCTCGGATTCTGGGCGACCCAGCCGATGTAGCCCGCGGCGTAGCGCTTGCTGACGAAGCAATGCAGCGCATCGCCCTGCGCCACCTGCTGACCGGCGAACTCACGTTCTACGCCGTAGAGGTTGTCACGTACCTGGCCGAGGCCGGTGCGCCAGGCCACGCGTGAGCGCGCGCCATCGGCGCCAACCAGATAGGCGCAGCTCCCTGCCCCTTCCACCTGCCAGCCGTCACCGCGGCGACGGGCGTCGGTGAAGGACTGCTGCAGGCGCAGGTCGACGCCGTTCGTGTGCAGTTCGCTGGCCAGCCAGCGCATCAGGTTCGGCGTATCGGTGGTGAGGAAGTAGTAACCCGGTGTGGCCAGCAACACGCTGCGCAGGTTCGGCGCATACAGGCGCACGTTTGCGACCCGCTGCACCAGATGTTCGGGCATGCGCCCCAGCCAGGTCTGCTCCATCGCTTCCTTCACCACGATGCCGGTGGTGTGCAGCCGCCCGCCGGGGTCGGCCTTGCGTTCCACCACGCAGACGCGCAGCCCGTACTGGGCAGCGGCCAATGCGCAGGCGGCACCGGCGAAACTGGCGCCGACGATGACCACATCATGGTCGTAGGCGGAAGGAGTTTGGGGCATGGCTGCATCGTTCTGGAGGAACACAGATGCAGCTTCGAACTGGCGCGTGGCGAGGCGAAGGAGTGGCGGTGAAGTGGGGATGAAGCAGGCGCCAGGCAAACGAAAAACGCCCCCTGTCGGGAGCGTTCTTCTTGAATCTGGAGCGGGAAACGAGACTCGAACTCGCGACCTCAACCTTGGCAAGGTTGCGCTCTACCAACTGAGCTATTCCCGCTTGGGAGGCGAAATTTTACCTATTCCAAGGATGGCGTCAAGCGCTTTTTCGGGCCTGCCAGGAGCCCTTTCCTGCGGAAAGGGATCCGACCCCGGGGCTCAGTTGCCCAGCTTCTTCTGCCGTGCACGCTCGCGCGCGGCGCGCTCGTCATCGCGCAGGCTCGGCCAAGCGGCGTGCAGGTACTGCAGGCCCGACCACAGGGTCAGCACCGCGGCAATCGCCAGGGTCCAGTCGCCGATGTGGAACACCGGCCAGCCCATCCAGATGTCTTCCACCGGCACGTTCGGCGCCACCGAATACAGCAGGCACAGCAGCGCGACCATCTGCGCGGTGGTCTTGATCTTGCCGATCATCGCCACGCGCACCTTGGCGCGCTGGCCCAGCTCGGCCATCCACTCTCGCAGCGCCGATACCGCGATCTCGCGGCCGACGATCACCGCCGCCCAGAATGCCATCCACGGCGTCGGATGGCCCTGCACGATCAGGAACAGCGCTACTGCCACCATCAGCTTGTCCGCGACCGGGTCGAGGAACGCGCCGAAGGCCGACTCCAGCTGGTAACGGCGTGCGATCCAGCCGTCGAGCCAGTCGGTGATCGCGGCCAGGCCGAAGATCGCCGCCGAAGCGAAGTTGGTCCAGGTGTAGGGCAGGTAGAACACCAGCACCAGCACCGGGATCATTACGATCCGCAACAACGTCAGCCAGGTGGGCAGGGTCAACTTCATGCTTGCGTGCTTCTCTCTCTACTCGGCCGCATCAGGCGTGGCCAACCCGTGCAGGTTAGCGTAGATACGTGCCGCGAGGGCGTCATTGATGCCTTCCACCTTGGCGATTTCCGCTTCGCCAGCGGCTTTCAGGCCCACAAGACCGCCGAAATGCTTGAGCAGGCTGGCGCGGCGGCGCGGCCCGATGCCGGGGATATCCTCCAGCTTGCTGGTCATCCGCGCCTTCTGCCGGCGGCCGCGGTGGCCGGTGATGGCGAAGCGGTGCGCCTCGTCGCGCACCTGCTGGATGAACTGCAGCGCCGGGTTGGCCGCGCCGGGGCGCAGCTCGCGGCCGTCGGGCATCACCAGCGCTTCATGGCCAGCGCGCCGCTCCACGCCCTTGGCCACACCCACCAGCAGCACGCCTTCCACGCCCAGGTCGGCCAGCGCGGCCTGGGCCTGTGCCAGCTGGCCGGCGCCGCCGTCGATCAGCAGCACATCCGGCAGCACGCCCTGCTCTTCCACCGCGCGGCGGAAACGGCGGTCGATGGCCTGGCGCATGGCGGCATAGTCGTCGCCCGGCTCGATGCCGCTGATGTTGAAACGGCGGTACTGCGCGCGCACCGGACCGGCGGCGTCGAACACCACGCACGAGGCCACAGTGGCCTCGCCCAGCGTATGGCTGATATCGAAGCACTCGACCCGCTTGACCGGCTCGGCCAGGCCCAGCATCTCGCGCAGTGCATCGCTGCGCGCATGCTGCGCATTGCGGCTGTTGAGTTCAGTGGCCAGGGTCAGCTGCGCGTTGCGGCTGGCCAGCTCCACATAGCCGGCGCGCTCGCCGCGCACGTTCCACTTCAGCTGCACCTTGCGCTCGGCCGAGGCCGACAGCGCCGCAACCAGCAGGTCGGCATCGGGAATCTCGCGATCCAGCAGGATCTCGCGCGGCGGCTCGAATTCGATGTAGTACTGCGAGACGAACGCGGCCAGCACTTCCTCCGGACTCTCCTCGCCGTTGGTGCGCGGGAAGAACGGGCGGGTGCCGAGGTTACGGCCATCGCGGAAAGCCAGCAGCAGCACGCAGGCCTGCGAACCCTGCATGGCCACCGCCAGCACGTCCAGGTCGGCGGCGCGGCCGTCCACGTACTGGCGCGTCTGCATGCTGCGCAGCGAGGAAATCAGGTCGCGCAGGCGCGCGGCCTGCTCGAACTCCAGGGCCTCGCTGGCGGCCTGCATCTGCTCGCCCAGCTCGCGGGTCAGCTCGTCGCTCTTGCCTTCCAGGAACAGCGCAGCACGGCGCACCGATTCGGCGTAGTCCGCGGCCGGCACCAGCTCCACGCAGGGCGCGCTGCAGCGGCCGATCTGGTATTGCAGGCACGGCCGCGAGCGGTTGCGGAACACGCTGTCCTCGCAACTGCGCAGCTTGAACAGCTTGTGCATCAGGTTCAGCGTTTCGCGCACTGCGGTCACGCCCGGATACGGCCCGAAATAGCGGCCGGGAATGGCGCGCGGGCCCCGATGCAGGGCGATGCGCGGCCAGTCCTCGCGGGTCAGCAGCACATGCGGGTAGGTCTTGTCGTCGCGCAGCGAGACGTTGTAGCGCGGCGACAGCGACTTGATCAGCTGATTCTCCAGCAGCAACGCCTCGGCTTCCGAGCGCGTCACGGTCACGTCCATGCGCGTGATCTGCGAGATCATCGACATGATCCGCGCGTTCTTCGGGCTGCCGTTGAAATAGCTGCCGACGCGGTTGCGCAGCGCGCGCGCCTTGCCCACGTACAGCAGGGTGTCGTCGGCCGCGTACATGCGGTACACGCCGGGGGCGGTGCTGAGCTGGGCCGCGAAGGCCTTGCCGTTGAAGGCCGGGGCGGGAACGTCGGTCATTCGCTGATCGGGACTTCGCTGAGCACGCCGCTGTCGGGGTCGAATCGCAGCACGGCATGGGCGTCGGTCTCGGCGATCCACACCGCACCTGCGCCCACGGCCAGGCCAGCCGGGCCGTGCAGGCGGCGCGGCAGCGGCTGGGTGGTCAGTTCACCGCCGCCCAGGCGCAGCGTGCGCAGGCGACCGTTGCCGGTGTCGGCGATCCACAGCAGCGGGGCGTCCGCGCCCAGTGCGATCGCCTGCGGGAACTGCAGGCTGGCCTGCGCGCGCGGGCCGTCTTCACTGCCGAAGCGCCACGGCCCCTGCCCGACCAGTGTCTGCACCAGGTCACCACGCAGTTGCAGTGCACGGATCGAGGATCCCAACGCATCGGCGACGTACAGCACCTGCTGCACCACGGCCAGCGCGGTCGGTTGCGCGAAGGCAGCCAGATGGCCACTGCCATCACGCTCGTCGATGGAACCACTGCCGGCGCGCCATTGCAGGCTGCGCTGGCCCAGGTGGTAGCTCCAGATGCGGTTGTCGCCGGCCATTGCGATGTGCAGCTGGTTGTCGGCGATGGCCAGGCCAACCGGATGGTCCAGCGAGACCTGCCGCGCCTGCGCCACCGGGCCCTCCACCGGCGCGCCGGGTCGCCCGTTGCCGCACAGCGTGTCGACGATGCCGGTCAGCAGATTGATGCGGCGCACGGCATGGTTGCCGGTATCGGCGACGTACAGCGAATCGCGCTCCAGCACCAGCGCCTGCGGGCGGTGGAACGCCGCTTCGGCGAGATTGCCATCCATGAAATCGGCGGTGCCGAGGCCGAACTGACGCAGGATGCGGCCGCCATGGCTGCATTCGAGAATGCGGTGATGACCGCTGTCGGCGATGTACAGACGTTCGGTGCTGACCGCCAGCCCCTGCGGGAAGCGCAGGGCCTGGCGCGGTTCCGGATGCAGTTCGCTGCCGCCACGCGGCGGCGCCGAAGGTGCGCCCTGGCACAGCGCGTTCAAGGCGCGCTCCAGTTCACCGGGCGCGCCCTGCCCGACCAGCCGTTGCTGTTCACGGCCCTGCGCGTCCAGCAGCACCATGGTCGGCCAGGCGGTGACGCCGAAGCGGCGCCAGCCATCCCAGTCGGCATCGAGCAGCACGGGCATGGTCAGGCCCTGACGGCGCAGCAGCTTCAGTGCGGCCGTGGCATCGCGTTCGAAATCAAAACGCGGCACCTGCAGCACCAGCGGCTGCAGCTTGCCCGGGTGGCGCGACAGCCATTGGCCGAACTCGGCCAGGCGTTGCGCACTCCAGGCGGAGGCCGCATTGACGAACAGCAGCGCGACCGGCCGGCCGCGCAGTTCGGTCAGGGTGCAGGGGGTGGCATTGAGCCAGGTGGCGAATTCGGGCAGGTCCGGGACGGGCTGGACGTTCATGACCTGATTATGCCGGAGTCGGCGTCATGCAACAGTCGTGCCACCGCACGTTTTGCAGCATCGTCGACCAGCGACCAGACCTGTTCGAAATGATCGCTGCCGCCGGTGTAGGGATCAGGGATGGCTACCCGCCCCTGCCCGCCGGACCAGGGCAGATACAACGCCAGCCGTTCACGCTGGGCCGCCGTCGCCAGGCGCCCGGCATCACGCAGGTTGGCCTCGTCGGCACACAGGATCCAGTCGAAACGTTCGAAATCCACGGCCTGCAGCTGGCGTGCGCGCAGGCCGCCGATGTCCACGCCGTGCCCGGCCGCGCAGGCGATCGCGCGGCGGTCCGGCGGCTCGCCCACGTGCCAGTCGCCCGTGCCGGCCGAATCGACCTGCACCCGCCCGGCCAGCGGCGAGGCATCCAGGCGTGCGCGCAGCGCGCCTTCGGCCATCGGCGAACGGCAGATGTTGCCGAGGCAGACGACCAGCAGCCTCATCGCGCGGCCATCGCCTGCAGCAGCCCCTCGGCGCGCTCCAGGTCCTCGGGCGTATCGATGCCCGGTGGGAACGGCTCGGGCGAGATCGCCACGCTGATCGGGTAGCCCGCTTCCAGCACGCGCAGCTGCTCCAGCGATTCGACCTGCTCCAGCTGGCCCGGCGGCATCGCCGCGAACTGCTGCAGGAAGCCGGCGCGATAGCCATAGATGCCGATGTGGCGCAGCCAGTGATGGCCGTCCGGCAGCGTGTCGCGGCTGCGTGCGAAGCCGTCGCGGTGCCAGGCGATCGGCGCGCGGCTGAAGTACATCGCCTCGTTGCGCACGTTGCGCACCAGCTTCACGACGTTCGGGTCGAACAGGGTGTGCGCGTCCTCGACGGTCGTGGCGAGAGTCGACATCGGCGCAGTGCCAGCGACCAGCGCATCGGCCACCGCGCGGATGCCGGTCGCCGGCGCGAACGGTTCGTCGCCCTGCAGGTTGACCACCACCGTGTCATCGGCCCAGCCGGCAATGCGTGCGCACTCGGCCAGGCGATCGGTGCCCGAGGCATGCGTGGTCGCGGTCATCGCCACCTTCACCTCGGCCAACCCGGACAGCGCATCGGAAATGCGTTGGTCGTCGGTCGCCACCCAGACCTCGCGGGCACCGGCCTGCAGCGCGCGGCGCGCCACATGCAGCACCAGCGGCTCACCGCCCAGCGGGCGCAGCGGCTTGCCCGGCAGCCGCGAGGCGGCAAAGCGGGCCGGAATGGCGACGACGAATTCGGTCATGCGGGCGGTTCTCGGCAGGCTCGTTACAACGGGAATGCGGCCAGCGGCGCGTGAATGCAAGCGCCGCCGCGCCACTCAGTTCGGTCGCAGCTTGTCCAGGCGATCGGTCAACGCCACCCAGAACGCGGCGGGCAACTCGGCGCGCAGCGGAACCGCGTAGTGCCAGTCGTTGCCGAACGCCCGGCATTTCACCGCATCCTTTTCGGTCATCAGTACCGGCAACTGGCTGCCGAAGGACAGGTCCTGCGGCTGGTAGGCCTGGTGGTCGGCGAACGCATGCGGCACCACGCCGATCCCGCGCGCGCGCAGCATGTCGAAGAAGCGCTGTGGATGGGCGATGCCGGCCACCGCGTGCACCCGCTGGCCCTTGAAGTACGCCAGCGGGCGCGCGCGGCCACCGGCCAGCGGCTGCGCACTGTCGATGTGCAGGGACATTGGCCACTGGCCGAAGCCACAGGCCTGTGCCGCGGTCTGCTCATCGGCCTGGCCGAGGTTGACCACGCGGAAATCGCACTCGCTCGCGCGGCTGACCGGCTCGCGCAACGGCCCGGCCGGGATCATCCGGCCATTGCCATAGCGACGCTGGGCATCGACCAGTTCGATCTCGATGTCGCGCGCCAGCCGGTAGTGCTGCAAACCGTCGTCGCAGACGATTACATCGCAGCCGGCCTCGATCAGCGCCTTGCCGGCGGCGACACGGTCACGGTCCACGCGCACCGGCACGCCGGTCTTCCAGGCGATCAGCACCGGTTCGTCACCGCCCTTCGCGGTTGGCGTATCGGCCTGCACCCACAGCGGCTTGTCGGCGTCTTCGCGACCATAGCCGCGGCTGGCCACGCCCGGCTTCCAGCCGGCCGCGCGCAGGCGCTCGACCAGGGCAATCGTCAGCGGCGTCTTGCCGGTACCACCGGCGGTGATGTTGCCGACCACGATGACCGGCACCGGCAGCGAGTGGCGCTTGCGCCAGCCACGCCGATAGGCGCGCCGGCGCAGTGCGGTGACACCTGCGTACAGCGGCGCCAGCAGGCGCATCGCCCACGGAACCGGGGTGCCGTCATACCAGTACGGCGGGGTCTGGGTGCCCTTGCCGGCCATCAGTCCTGCCTTTCGCGGAACTGCATGCTGTGCAGATGCTGGTACAGGCCGCCCAGTTCGAGCAGCTCCTTGTGCGTGCCGCGTTCAACGATGCGGCCATGATCCATGACCAGTACCTGGTCGGCATGCTCGATGGTCGACAGCCGGTGCGCAATGACCAGCGTGGTGCGTTCGGGCATCAGGCGCTGCAGCGCGTCCTGCACCAGGCGCTCGGATTCGTTGTCCAGCGCCGCAGTGGCTTCGTCGAGGATCAGGATCGGGGCGTCGCGCAGGATCGCGCGGGCAATGGCCAGGCGCTGGCGCTGGCCACCGGACAGCAGCGCGCCGTTCTCGCCCACCGGGGTCTGCAGCTGCTGCGGCATGCGTGCGATGAACTCCCACGCGTTGGCGGCTTCGGCCGCCGCGCGGATCTGCTCGTCGGTCGCTTCCATGCCATAGGCGATGTTGGCAGCGATGGTGTCATCGAACAGCATGACCTTCTGCCCGACCATTGCCACCTGCCGGCGCAGGTCGGCCAGCGGGTAGTCGTCCAGTGCCACGCCGTCGAGGGTGATGACACCGCCGCTGGGCTCGTAGAAGCGTGGCACCAGCCGGATCAGGCTGGTCTTGCCACTGCCGGAACGGCCGACAATGGCCGTCACCGTGCCTGGCCTGGCAACGAAGCTGATGTCGTCCAGGGCGATGCCGCTGTCCTCGCGGTAACGCAGCATGACGTGGTCGAACGCCAGTTCGCCCCGCACGCGCTGCACGCGTCGCTGCCCCTGGTCGCGCTCCACTGGCATGTCGAGGATGCCGAACAGGCGCTCGGCAGCGGACACACCGCGCGAAATCGAGGTCTGTACGCTGGTCAGGCGGCGCAGCGATGGAATGATGGCCATCATCGATGTCATCAGGCCCATGAACTGGCCGGCATTGAGCCGGCCGGCCAGGGCTTCGCGGGTCGACACCCAGACGATCACCGCCAGCGCCAGTGCGGCCAGGAACTGCACCACGCTGGAGGCGGCGGCGCGGGTGACCTCGACCTTCATGTTCAGCGCCAGCATGCGGTTGGCCAGGCGCGAGTAGCGCGAGATCTCATGCTGCTGGGTGCCGTGCACCTTCACTTCCTGCTGCGCGGCCAGCGACTGCTCGGCAGTCTGCGCCATGGTGCCCATGCCGTCCTGGATGCCACGGCTGATGCGCCGGTAGCGCTTGCCCACGTAGGACACGATGCCACCGATCAGCGGCACCACCAGCAGCATCGCCAGCGTGACCTTGACACTCATCTGCAGCATCACCGCCAGCATCGCGACGATGGTGAGGGTATCGGCCACCACGGTCTTCAGCGCGTCGGCGCTGGCCTGGGTGACCTGCTCGGTATCGAAGTTCAGGCGGCTGACCATCACCGGCGTCGCTTCGGTATCGAAGTGCGACGACGGCAGGTGCAGGTACTTCTGCAGCACCTGCTCGCGCAGGTCGCGGACCACGCTGCGACCGGTCTTGGCCAGCGTGTAGTCACTGACCCAGGTGGCCACGCTGCGCATCAGGAACAGGCCGAGGATGGTGAGCGGCAGCACCACGGCCGCGCGCGGCTGCGGGTCGACGAAACCTTCGTTGACCAGCGGCTCCATCAGCTTGGTGAAGTGGTAGCCGGCCAGGGCCTCGACCACCATGGCGATGACCGCGCCCACCATGAACACCCAGTAGGTGCGGGTGTAGCCCAGCAGACGTTTGTAGATCGGCCACACCGGCGCGTGATGGGAACTCATGGACGCACCTCTGGCGCAGTTGCAATGGCGATACGACGGAAACCGAGTTGACCGAGCGCGTCCTGCGCGGTCACCACGGCCTGGTAGGGAGTGCGTGCGTCGGCGCGCAGCAGCACGGGCTGGCTGCGGTCACTGCCGGCCACGGACGCGATGGTCTGCTTGACCGACTCGACGTCGCTGCGCAGCACTTCCTGGTCATTGATGAAATAGCGGCCTTCGGCGTTGATCAGCACGCTGAGCGAACGCGGCGGCTCGTTGTTGGGCTGCTGGCTGGCGGTAGGCAGCTGCACCTGCAGCGTCGAGCGCGCATCGAAGGTGGTGGTGACCACGAAGAAGATGATCAGCACCAGGATGACGTCGATCAGCGGAACCAGATCGATATGCGGCTCATCCTGGGAGCGGTCATTGCCGATACGCATCGATCAGGCCTTCGCCGTCGCGGCGTTGGCCGGTCGCGCCGGCGCGGCCGGGTTCATCACCCCGGGGCGACCGTCGAGCGTGTCCAGCAGGGCACTGGCTTCCTGCTCCATTTCCACCACGTAGCCGTGGATGCGGCCCTTGAAGTAGCGATGGAACATCAGTGCCGGAATGGCCACGATCATGCCCGTGGCGGTGCACACCAGCGCCTTGCCGATACCGCCGGCCAGCTGGTTCACGTCGCCCACCCCATGGTCGAGGATGCCCAGGAACATCTGGATCATGCCGATCACCGTGCCCAGCAGGCCCAGCAGCGGGCCGGCCGAGGCAATGGTGCCCAGCGCGTTGAGGAAACGTTCCATGCGGTGCACCAGGTGGCGGCCGGTGTCCTCGATGCGCTCGCGGATCTGGTCGCGCGGACGATTGCGGGCTTCCAGCGCGGCCGCCAGCAATGCGCCCAGCGGCGAGTTGGCACGCAGGGTCTGCAGGTGCGCCGGGTCAAGCTTGCCGCGTGCGGCCCAGTTGCGCACTTCCTGGCCGAGGCCGGGCGGCAGCACTTCAGTCCGCCGCAGGGACCAGAAACGCTCCAGGATGATCGCCAAAGCCAGTACGCCCAACAGCAGCAGCGGCACCATCGGCCAGCCACCGGCCTTGACCAGTTCCCACACGTTTCAACCCTCCGGCCCAACGGCCGCTTGTTTGATCGGCGATAGGATAACAGCCGACCGCGCCCGCCCAGCGGCATCCCACCACCGGGATGCATGGATACGCTGTTCACGCAGCTGCAGCCCTTGTGCGCCAAGCCATACGCGGATCGCCCCGGACTCCGCAGTGGACACCACCTCAGCTCCCTGCGCCTGCCAGCGCCGGACCACGTCCCGGCGCGGGTGGCCGAAGCGGTTCTGGTGCCCGGCCGAAACCAGCGCCAGCCGGGCTGACACCGCCGCCACCCAGGGCGCGCTGGAGCTGCCGCCGCTGCCATGGTGCGGCACCAGCACCACATCCGCCTTCAGCGCCGCCGGAGACGCCCGCAGCAGCGCCTGTTCGGCCGGGCGGCCGATGTCCCCGGGCAACAGGACCCCACCATGCGCGCTGGCCACGCGCAGCACGCAGCTGTCCTCGTTTTCAGCCCGCTGGCTGCCGGCATCCGGGTGCAGCACCTGGAAGTCGACGCCGTCCCAGCGCCAGCGCAGGCCGCGTTGGCAGCGCCCGGCCCCGGCGATCGTGCTGCCCGGCGGCGCCAACAGGGGCAGCTCCGGCAACTGAAGGCGCAGGCTCGGCAGGTTGCCGGCATGATCGAGATCGTCGTGACTGATCAGCACGCGGTCGGGCCGTGCCTGCCCCAGCGCCCGCAATGACGGAACCAGGACCCGCTCGCTGCCCTCACCCCCGATCGGCGGCCCCACGTCGTACCAGAGCGCATGCCGCGCGGTACGCAGCAATACCGCCGTGCCCTGCCCGACGTCATGCACCAGCAGCTCCAGCTCTCCCTCGGCCGGCCGCTCGCGCAACGGCCACAGCAGCGGCAGGCACAGCAGGAGGCCAGCCAGCCAGCCCCCGGCACCGCGTGGCAGCAGCCACCAGAACACGCCCAGCAGCGCCGCCGGCACTGCCCAGGCCGGTGCCTCGGCCAACCACCACATCGCCTGTGGATGCGCCGCCAGTGGCTGCAGGGCCTGCCAGCTGGTTTCGAACAACCACGCCGCTGCGCGCCACGCCCAGCGCCCGGCGCCGTCATGCAGCACCTGCAGGGCGGTGCCGAGCAGCGACAAGGGCACCACCAGCAATGTCCACCACGGGATGACCGGCAGGTTCACCAGCGGTCCCAGCCAGGCGGTGCCACCGAACAAGGCGATGCCCAGCGGCAACAGGCCGACGCTGGCCACCCCTTGTGCGGCCAGGAACCCGCGCAGGTTGGCGACCACCCCACGCGGACGTCCCTGCGGCAGGCACCAGACCAGCCACAGGACGCCGCCGAAACTGAGCCAGAAGCCCGCGGACAGCACTGACAGGGGCGCCGGCAGCAGCAGCGCCAGCGCCGCCAGTGCAAGCCCCTGCACGAGACCCAGTGGGCGCCGCCCGCTACGCGCCAGCGCCACCAGCCCGATCATCAGTGCAGTGCGCACGGTCGGCAATTCACCGCCGGCCAGCACCGCATAGCCCGCTGCGGACAGGGCCGCGGCGCAGGCCGCCGCCTGGGGGCGTGGCCAATGCCGGGCCAGCAGCGGGCACAGCCACCACAGCCCTCGACACAGCAACGCCCCCAGCCCGGCCACCACCCCGACATGGAATCCGGAAATGGCCACCAGATGGGTCAGGCCCAGCGCCCGCAGCTGATCCCAATCGGCGTCGGACAGGCCACGCGTATCGCCCAGGGCAAGTGCCTGCACGAAGCGCGCGGCTGGATGGGCCACCTGCGCGGCGATGGCGGCGCTGGTGCGTTCACGCCATGCCGGCAGGCCATGCGCGGCCTGAAGCTCGCGCGCGCTGGCCGGCGCCCGCACCGTGCCGTTGCCGGACACGCCGCGCAGCAGCGCGTGGCGTTCACCGTCGAAACCACCGGGATTGATCCGCGAACGCGGCGCCCGCACGCGCAAGGCCAGATGCCACTGCGCGCCGGCCAGGACCTGATGGCGCCCACGCCCGGCGTCGGTGGCGTCAGCGGCACGCCAGGCATCGTTCCAGGTGACCTGCAGGCGCTTGCCGCGCAGCGATGGCAGTTCGCTGCTCTCGCTGACCTGCAGCAGGAAGCGGGTGTGCGCGGCTCCATGGTCCGGCAGATCGATGACCCGTCCACTGACCACCACATCCCGTGCTGGCTGGCCTGGCGGCAGCTGTTCCTGCATTGCCCAGTGCCCATGCATCGCCGTCCATCCGGCGCCCAGCAGCACGACCGCGGGCAGGCGCCCCCGCCAACGCAGGCCCCACCCCGCCATGCCAAGCACGATCATCACCGTGCTGACCCACAGCGGCGGCAGCCGCGGCAGCTGCACGCAGGCCAGCGCCCCCAGTGTCAGCGCCGCAGCGGCGCCACTGCCCAGCAAGGGAGACGGGGAAAGCTGGACGGCCATGGGTCCAGCCTGCCGCTACCGGCGGCAGCTTGCCTATCGGGACTTGCCCCGCAAACGCGTCAGCGCCGGACGCTGCCGCGATGGAAATTGACCCGGAAGCTTGCGCCGCCTCCCGCAGCCTCACCGACACTGACCGAGCCACCGTGGTGCTGCACGATCTCCTTCACCAGGTGCAGGCCCAGGCCACTGCCGCTGCCCGCCGCGCGCAGGCGATGGAACGGCTCGAAGATCGCCTCGCGGTCGCTCACTGGAATGCCCGCACCCTGATCGCTGACCTCCAGCAAGCCGCGCGCATCCAACCGCACGCAGATGGTGCCACGGCCACCACCATGCACGATCGCGTTGTGCACCAGGTTGGCAATCACCCGCCCCAGCGCCAGACTGTCGCCGTGGATCCACACCGGCGATTCCGGCGCGTCCACTTCGAATCCATAGCCGGCGCCGACCACCAACGGCGCCAGGTCCGCGGCGGCCTCACGCACCAGCAGCGCCAGGTCCAGCTGCTGCAATGCGCCGACATTGCGGTCAAGGCGCTGCAGATCGAGCAGGTGCTCGGCAACATTGCCCAGCCGCGCCACGTCGGTCAGCAACTGCGACTTCAGCTCGCCCTGCGGCAGCTGAGACAGTCTCGCCTGCACCACGGCGATCGGCACGCGCAATTCGTGCGCCGCGTCGGCGAGGAACTTGTCGCGCGCTGCATAGCCCTGCTGCACCTTGTCGATGGCATCGTTGAAGGCTTCCACCAGCGGCGCCACTTCCGTGGAGACCAGCCGCGCATCCAGCCGAGCACCGGGCTGGCCGATGTCCAGTTCCTTGGCCTGCTGCGCAGAACGGCGCACACCGCGCATGGCACGGTGGATCACAGTCGGCATCACCAGCAGGGTGACCACGATCAGTGGCAGGAAGAACCACAGGCCGATCAGGCGCAGCACCATCAGCGCGCCATCCAGCAGCCCGCCCTTGGGCGCGCCACCGACCATCACGGTGATGCGGCGCCCGTCCTCGTTGCGGATCATCACTCGCGCCACGTCCAGGTAAGGGGGCACCAGCGAGCCCAGTTCCGTGGCGCCCACGGTCGGCAGCCGCGCGAGCATCGGCGCGTGGATCGCTGGGATGGTGCCGCGCTCCAGCCACATGCCCTTGTCATCCACCGCGGCGAACCAGAGATTTCCCCCGGCGTTGGCATCGAGCTTGTCCCAGCGCGCCTGGTCCAGCACCAGGCGGCCGCCTTCGCTGTGCACCGCCTTGGCCACCGCCTCGGCAACGAACATGTCCATGCCCCAGGAGTCCTTGTCACCCCAGGTCAGGATCAACGCGACCACCGCGAACAGTACGGTGAAGGCCTGCGCCAGGAAGAGGCGCCAAGCCAGGCCAAGGGTGATCGAACGGATCGGACGGGCCATCTCAGGCCTCCGCCAGCAGGTAGCCGACGCCGCGGATCACATGGATCTCCACCCCCGCCCCGGCCTGCTGCAGCGCTTTGCGCAGCTTGGAGATATGCGCATCGAGCGCATTGGACTGGATCTCATCATCGAACCCGTACACTGCAGCCTCCAGGGCACTGCGGGTCACCGTGCGGCCCTGCCGCATCGCCAACGCCTGCAGCACCAGCACCTGCCGACGTGGCAATGCCAGGGGCTGGCCCTCCACCTGTGCCTGCAGCGATTCGAAATCGAACTCGAGCCGCCCCAGCCGCAGGCTCGGCGTCACCATCGCCGAAGGCCTGCGCGATACCGCGCGGATGCGTGCCATCAGTTCCTCGATCGCCACCGGCTTGACCAGATAGTCATCGGCACCGACGTCCAGGCCTTCGACCTTGTCCGACAGCGTCCCCTTGGCGGTGAGCATGATCACCGCCAGGTTCGGCCGCAGCGCACGCGCCGTCGCGACGAATCCGGCGCCATCGCCATCGGGCAGCTGGCGATCGAGCAGCAGCAGCTGGTGCACCGGTTCGCGCAAGGCGAGCGCGGCCTCGGCCAGGCTGCCGACCACATCGGCGACCACGCCCTGCCGCTCCAGGCCCGATTGCAGGGCGCGGGACAGATCAGGATCGTCTTCGACCAGGAGGATGCGCATCAGGGACTCGTCAACCGGAAACGCTGCCGATCATAGTGCCTGGCGCCGTGATTTTGCGCCCATGCATGCCGAACGCGCGGGCGCAATGTTCTGACAATGTTGCCCCGTCACCATGCGCAGCCATCCCCTGCAACGTGGCTGATCGATGCCGTCGCTGTCCCCGCACCTGCTGCGCCCGCTACTGCTCACCACGGCCCTCGGCGTGCCGTTGCTCGCCCATGCTGCCGGGCAGAACCCCGGCGTGCAGGCCGGCATCAGCGCTGGCGCGACCTCCGGTGCGTACGCGCACTATGACGTCAAACCGCTGGTGGTACCGGCCATCGCCTGGCAGGGCGAGCGCTTCTTCGCCAGCCCCGGCTCACTTGGCATGTACCTCTACAAGGATCAGGGGTGGCGGCTGTCGGCGGCGGTCACGCCCTACACCCTGCGCTTCAAGACCGGCGACGTGAATGATGCTCAGCTGCGCCGCCTGCACAGCCGGCAGATGTCGGCCATGGCGGGCATCAACGGTGAGTACAGTGCCGACTGGAGCATGGTCGAGGCCAGCGTGATGCGGGACGTGACCGGCCATGGCGGTGGTATCGAGTCGCGCCTGCATTACAGCCATCCGATCCAGGCAGGCCGCTTCACCTGGGTGCCGCGGGTGGGTGTCGTGCATTCCAGTGCACGGCTGCTCGACTACTACTACGGCATCAGTGACGAAGAGGCACTGCGCTCAGGCCTTGCCAGCTACCGTCCGGGTAGTGCCACCTCACCGAGTCTGCAGATCGCGGTCAGCACGCCACTGGGCATGAAGTGGCGCGCGACCGGCGTGGTGGCCAACCAGTGGTTCGGCGACGCAGTGAAGGACAGCCCGATGGCACGACGCGGCACGCAGACCTCGACCTTCATTTCCCTGATGCGCTCGTTCTGAACGAGCGCCCCCGCTACGGACAAGGACCCCATGGCCTCCGTCTTCCCCACCGCAGACGCTCACGCGATCCTGCGTGCACCGGACCTGGACAGCGCAGAACGCGCCTATCTGGGACTGATGCCCGACCTTGAACATGTTAATGCACTGGCCCGCCGTGCAGTGGGCCTGTCACGCGTTGCCGACGCGGCACGCGGCTATGCGTTGTCGATGACTCTGGTCGGACTGCGCCTGCAGGAGCTGGAGATGGGCGAGCCAACGGCCAGGGAACATCGCCAGGCCACCCTGCGCAGCCTGCGCCAGGCCTTCAGCGCCTGACAGCACCCGCACAGGCACTGCCGCCGCACCAGCGGCAGCGGGAGTCATCGGGTCAGCAGGTCCCGCCACCCGGCAGGCCCCGCGCGGCAGCGTCGTTCAGCGCAGCGTGGTCCACGCCAGCAGCGCGCTCAGGATTGCGACCCAGATCACTGCCTTGAACGTGCCTTCCAGCATGTTGCCGCCGAACAGGCGTTCCATGAGCGGATTGGGCCTGGACACCGGGACGTGATCACTCATGCGGCAGTTCCTTGCAGTAATTGCGCAGTTGCGCAGTGGCGCCGAGTCTACGCCTGCGCGGCCCGGATTCATCGCCATCTGCCTGCCTTTGGCGGCCCAATCCCCGCCTTCGTCGCAGGCCGGCTGCGGTGCCCAGCCGACCATGCCAGCCTGCACGCACTTTCCCGCTGGAGCACCGTGCCATGCCGATGCTTGCCCTGATCCTGCTGTTCTCCAGCCTGTTCGGCGACGGCTGCGGGCCCACCGAGGATGCCCTGCGCAGCCAGATCCTGCGCACCGAGGATCGGCAGGCCATGCATGAAGCGCAGCCCCTTCAGCTCTATCACCTGCGCCAGGACCGCGTGCTGCGGCTGGGCAGCCAGCAATCGCCAGACGACACTGGCGCCAGCCCTCATCCTGCGCTGGCCCGGGTAGGTGTGGCGCAGCTGTGGGAACGCGTCGACGGCCAGTGGCGCATCCAGCGTTCGATCAGCATTACCCACTGATTTCATGCCACTGAACCGGCACGGATGCAGCTTCGCTGGAACGCCAGGCTCCCCGGAACGAAAAAAGCCGGCCCCGGGGCCGGCTTTCATCGTTTCCACCACTTCACCGGCAACGCCGGGAGCAGGTGGTGGGCGGTACAGGGTTCGAACCTGTGACCCCTACCATGTCAAGGTAGTGCTCTACCGCTGAGCTAACCGCCCATCTTGTTCTTGCCGCCCGAAGGCTGGCCTTGTTACGTAAAAACCCGGCGCCAGGGCCGGGCTTTGCAGTTCACGACAGCCCTCTTCCGAGGACTTCGTGGTGGGCGGTACAGGGTTCGAACCTGTGACCCCTACCATGTCAAGGTAGTGCTCTACCGCTGAGCTAACCGCCCGTTTTGCTTCTGCATTTCCGCGATTGCGTCGGTGCAGGCCGCGTATATTACGGATGCGGGCCGTGAAGCGCAACACTTTTGTGAAGATGATGCTGCACTGCCACGTTCAGCCCAGGCTGGCTTCCTTCAGCTGCCGGATCTGGTCACGCACCCGTGCGGCATCTTCGAATTCCAGGTCCTTGGCGTGCTGGTACATCTGTTGTTCCAGCGCCTTGAGACGGGTCGCCAGCTGCGCCGGAGACAGCGAACGATAGTCGGCCGCTTCTTCGGCCACACTCGCCCGGCCCTTGCCCTTACCCTTCTTGGCTTCCTTCTCGGCGGCATCCGAACGCGCGCCTTCGAGGACATCGACGATCGGGCGCGCCACCGAGCGCGGCACGATGCCATGTTCTTCGTTGTACTCGACCTGCTTGGCACGGCGCCGGTCGGTCTCATCGATCGCCGCCTGCATCGAGCGGGTGATCTTGTCGGCGTACAGGATCGCCTTGCCGCGCACGTTGCGTGCGGCGCGGCCGATGGTCTGGATCAGCGAGCCGGTGGAGCGCAGGAAGCCTTCCTTGTCGGCATCGAGGATCGCCACCAGCGATACCTCGGGCATGTCCAGGCCTTCGCGCAGCAGGTTGATGCCGACCAGCACGTCGAACTTGCCCAGGCGCAGGTCGCGGATGATCTCCACGCGCTCGACCGTATCCACGTCCGAGTGCAGGTAGCGCACGCGGATACCGTGTTCGGTGAGGTACTCGGTGAGGTTTTCAGCCATGCGCTTGGTCAGCGTGGTGACCAGCACGCGGTCGCCCGCCTTGATGCGCGCGTTGGCCTCGCTCATCAGGTCGTCGACCTGGGTACCGACCGGCCGGATCTCCACCACCGGGTCGATCAGGCCGGTTGGGCGCACCACCAGTTCGGTGATCTCGTCACCGGCTTCACGCAGTTCATAGGGCCCGGGCGTGGCCGACACGTAGATGCTGCGCGGGCAGCGCTCCTCCCATTCCTCGAAGCGCAGCGGGCGGTTGTCCAGCGCCGACGGCAGGCGGAAACCGAACTCAACCAGGGTTTCCTTGCGCGAGCGGTCACCCTTGAACATGGCGCCGATCTGCGGAATGGTCACATGCGATTCGTCGATCACCAGCAGCGCATCCGGCGGCAGGTAGTCGAACAGGGTCGGTGGCGGCTCGCCGGCATTCTTGCCGGTCAGGTGCCGCGAGTAGTTCTCGATGCCGTTGCAGTAACCGACCTCGGCCATCATTTCCAGGTCGAACTGCGTGCGCTGCGCCAGGCGCTGCGCCTCCACCAGCTTGTTCTGCGCGTAGAGCTGCTCCAGCCGCTCCTTCAGCTCTACCTTGATCGTCTCGATCGCCGCCAGCACGCGCTCGCGCGTGGTCGCATAGTGGGTCTTCGGGTAGACCGTGAAGCGCTGCATGTTGCGCAGCGTCTCGCCGGTGAGCGGATCGAACACGGTGATCTTCTCGACCTCGCCATCGAACAGTTCGAGGCGCAGTGCTTCGCTGTCCGACTCGGCCGGGAACACGTCGATCACTTCGCCGCGCACGCGGAAGGTACCGCGCTGCAGCTCGTACTCATTGCGCGTGTACTGCAGCTGGGTCAGGTGGTTGATCAGGTCGCGCTGGTCGATGCGCTCGCCCTTGGACAGGATCAGGCGCAGTGAAAGGTAGTCTTCCGGCGCACCCAGGCCATAGATCGCGGACACCGTGGCCACCACGATCGCGTCCGGGCGCGACAGCAGGGTCTTGGTCGCGGCCAGCCGCATCTGCTCGATGTGTTCGTTGATCGAACTGTCCTTCTCGATGAAGGTGTCCGACGACGGCACGTAGGCTTCGGGCTGGTAGTAGTCGTAATAACTGACGAAGTACTCCACCGCGTTGTGCGGGAAGAACGCCTTGAACTCGCCATACAGCTGCGCCGCCAGCGTCTTGTTCGGTGCCATGATCAGCGTCGGCTTCTGAACGTTCTGGATGACGTTGGCGATGGTGTAAGTCTTGCCCGAGCCGGTCACGCCCAGCAGGGTCTGCTTGGCGATGCCGGCCTCGAAGTTGCTGGTCAGCTTCGCGATGGCGTTGGGCTGGTCGCCCGCCGGCGAATACGGCGAGACAAGTTCAAAACTGTCGCTCATGGTGTTGCCAGTTCCCGGGAAGGGTCAGTATACGGGGCGAGGGGTGACGGCCGGCTGAGGGGTCTCCGGGCAGACCGCTACGGGGATTCCCGATGGCGGCCGCACAGCCGGGCGCGGAGGCTGGATGCATGCGCACTGCCCAAGCCCCATGCCCGCTCGGCCCCCGCTCTGCGCGGGGCGTGCACCTGACCGAACTGCTGGTGGTCATCACTGTGCTGGCGGTGCTGCTGGCCGCGTCCTGGCCGGCGCTGCAGCCCCTGCTGCTGCGGCAACGCGCCGATGCACTGCAACTGACCCTGCATGCCAGCCTGTCCGGCGCACGCAGCGAGGCCGTGCGCAGACGGGAGCTGATCGGCCTCTGCGCCAGTGTCGACGGCCGGCACTGCAGTGACGACTGGAGCGCCGGCTGGATCATCTACCGCAGCGGCGACCAGCGCGGGGAGCCTGCCTCGCCGGAGGCGATCCTGAGCCACCACACCGGGCGCTCGGACGTCTCGATCCTTGCCCAGGCCAGCAGCGGGCGTCCGCTGCTGTTCTTCCAGGCAGATGGACGCAGCCCGGGGGCCAACCTGACCCTGCGCATCTGCGCGGGCAACCAGCTGCATGGCGCATTGATCGTCAACAATGGCGGCCGCGTCCGGAGTGAGCGCGTGAACCGCGATACACCCTGCTGAATGCCTGCGCAGAAAAGCAGAAGCCGCGATTTCTCGCGGCTTCTGTAGTATCTGGCGCCCGAAGTTGGACTCGAACCAACGACCCCCTGATTAACAGTCAAGTGCTCTAACCGGCTGAGCTATTCGGGCGGGGAGGCGCATTGTACTGGTCGATTACAGGAAGATCAACACCTGTTTCACCAGCAGCTGGCAACGCCACCGTCGGCCGTCTTGCGGTTGGCCTGGTCCACGCTCAACTTGCCACAGCTGTCCTTCGCCTGCGTGCCCTGCGGGGTGGCGGTGATGGTGAAGCTGGTGCCGTCTCCCTTGTAATCCAGGTTGTAGCGCGCAGTCCCTCCATCACGCGGCGACACCTTGGTCGGCAGTGCGTAGCCGGTGTAGGAGTTGTTGCTGGTGTGGTAGCGCTCCGCACGCTGCGCATACTCGGCCAGGTCCGCCTTCACCACGGCGCGATGCGATCGGCGCACGTACTCCTGGTAAGACGGAATGGCGATCGCCGCCAGGATGCCGATGACGATCACCACGATCATCAATTCAATGAGCGTGAAGCCAGCCGCGCGGCGAGGCATGGGAGTGTGCAACATGGGCGTGGATCCTCGCACTTGGGTTACTGGAGCTGGCGCCAGGACTGGCGACCGCACGGGTAGGGCAGATACAGCGACTGGCTGCCCGCAGCACCCACCGCCATCCAGCAGGAGCTGCCACCGGGCGGTGCCTTGTTGTCCGTCGGACGTGGCAACACCGACAGCGAAACGTCACGCACCGGCGCGGTTCCTCCTGTCTTCAATGCAATGGCCGCGGTGCCGGAGGCGGGTCGGCTGCCGGTCGGCGAGCCATAACGGACGTTCTCCAGCATCGGCAGGCCGCTGATCGACGACAACCCGAACAGCCAGTTCGAACCACTGGTCGAACAACCAACCGTTTCCATGTTGGGTACATAGGTCGGCATGAAGACAATGCCACTGACCAGGATCGGGTTACCTACTGCGCGTTCACCGTTGCCGGCAGGCAGCTGGATCATCCAGCCGCGGGCGTTGGCCGGCGCCGCACCCGCGGTGATCTTGCGCTCATCAACGCCTGCAGCGGCGGCCGCGGCCGTGTACGGAACCAGGTTGGCAGCGGTCACCGTCGAGGTCACCGTCTTGCCCGACAGATCGTTCACGGCGTACAGCGCCTGCTGCGACTTGTCATCCTTGTCGCTGGTGAAGGAGAAGCTGCCGGTGCCGAAGTAAAGCATCACGCCGCCCGAAGGACCGGTCGCGGCGGTCATGCCTCCGGTGATCGGCTGACGGTAGGTCCTGTTGGAGGAGTCCCGGGCAACCTGGCTGGTGAACATCGGCACGGTCAACGTGGTATTCGCACTGCTGGTCAGGTCGAACTTCCACACGGCGCCACGCTGATCGGCGGCATAGACGGTGTCGGCCAGGCCATCACGGCCGCGCGCATCCTGGTTGGTACCGGTCCAACGATCGACAACGACCACATTGCCCAATCCGTTGTCACCGGAGATGCCAGCGCCCGAGGTACCCTCGACGGCTTCGATCATCCGGATGTCGCCACTGGCCATATCGACCACGAACAGCACCGCCTTGCCGTTGGCGCTGCCGTAGCCATTACCGAAGATCGCCTTCCAGGCCACGCCGGTGCCACTCTTCACCGGCACGATCACCGGCTTGCCCAGCACGAAACCGATGTTGTTGCGCACCTCATCCCGCAGCGACGAATTGATGTCACTGATTTCCCACAGCACGTTGCCGGTGCCGAAGCTGCCCGGCGTGGTGACGTCCAGTGCGAACACCGAACGGCCACCCGCACCCGTGGTGCCTACCAGGCTGGTCTGCCAGGCGGTGCCGTTGAACGTATCGGACACCGTCACCGGACCATCGACGTAGTAACGATGACGGAAGGTCTGGTCGGCCGTGTCGGACTTGTAGGGGAACAGCAGGTTGGCCATGTGACCCAGCGCGGTGGCCGGGATGTAGGCAAAGCTCTCCGTGCCACCGGTGCCGTCCTGCTTGGCATCGGCCTTCATGCCGCCGTCGAAGGCGTGCAGCATGCCGTCATTGGCGCCGACATAGACCATGTACCGTTGCAACTTGGCCTTGGTGGCCAGGTAGTCCGTATAGCTCTTTGCGTAGGTGCCACCCAACTGGCGGTAACCGTAGTCGTCCAGCGGCGAGCTCACCACCGGCGCCGAATTGACGATGTCACCCAGCGGCGTGGTGCGGTCACGATACTTGCCACCGTTGCGGACTTCGGTCGAGCTGTCGGCACTGAGATAGTTGATCGCGCTGGCCAGATCAGCCTTGATCGCCGTCAGCTTGTCGGTGGAGCACACCAGCATCGTCGCGTACTTGCCGTCAGGCTTGCTGCACAGGTCCTGCAGGCTGATGCGGGCGCTGTTGAAATCCACCGGCGAACCCAGCTTGTTGGCGACGATCCGGCGGCCGGACGATGTCAGGCGGCTGGAGGCTTCCCACACCTCGGTGAGCTCGGCCACCTGGTTGGCGTTGACCTTGACGCTGGACGCGGTCAGCTTGCTCGACCAATCAGTGCCGCTGTTGGTGATGTCATAACGCGGGGTGACCGCCAGCGAACCGGTACCGATGCGTGCACCACTGATACCGATCGTGCCTGAAGGCGACGCACCACCGGTGATCGAGGACAGTACCCGGCGCATGGCCTCGGTGACGTCGGCCGGCGTCTGCGCATTGATGAACTCGCCACGGCTGTTGACGGCCGCGTGCCACAGTTCATCGATGACCGTACCGTCGTCGACATTCAGCGGGTTGCCGTTGCCAGCCCAGTTCGGCGGGTTCTTGTAGGGATCGTCGGTCGCTGCCTGGTTGACGCCGTAGATCTTGCCCTGCGCGCCCAGGGTCACGCCGTAGAAGTTCATGTGCAGGTCGGTCTGGCAGTCCAGGCGCTTCCAGTCCGGGCTGCTCTTGTCCAGCGAACTGCACTTGTCACTGACCGGCACCTGGCCGGCCGGGAAGCTGGTACCGGTGCGCAGGGGTGTGCGGGCGCCGGCATAGGCCGCCGCCGCGATGTCGGCGATGGTATTGCTGTAGCCATCGGCGAACGGAATGGACGGCAGGTGCGTGGAATTCACCGAGTCCGCATCACCGAACGATCCGTTGGGTGCATTGCCGGAGTTGGTGTAGCCGTCGGTGAACAGCATGCCGCCATTGCGCTGGCAGGCCAGCTGCACGGGGGCGTCGGCATCGGTACGACGGAACTGGTCGACCAGATATTCAACCGCGCGGCGGTTGGGCGTGCCGCCATTGCCAGTGAGCGTGTAGATCTGCTTGTAGAGATCGGCACGATTGGTGACCATGTCATACATGGTCGCGTTGCTGAGCTTGTTGATGGTGAAGTAGCCCACGCGCATCGTATCGACGCTCACCAGCGCCGCAGTCGACGAACCGACGATCGCCAGCACGCGGTTGCGGTGGTACTGGAACCAGTTGGCAAAATTCTGGATCGCGGCGTTGTAGGCGGCCGGGCTCGAGTAGTTGCCCGGCTTGATCTGGTAGCGGCGCATGTCGCAGCCCGGACCACAGGCACCCTTGATCACCGGGCGACTGGCGTCGTCGGTCTTGTATCCGTCCGGTGCAGGCGCTGCGGCCGGCAGGTAGAAGGTGGCCGGGAAGTAGCTGATCGCGTATGTGGTATTGCCGGTGTTGCTGATCGCAGCGGTCTTCCACCCGCCATCCCACCAGCTGTCGACATAGTATTCATTGCCGGTGCCGGACAGGTCGGGAATCCGCATGCCGCTGACGAACTGGAACTTCTCCGACGTCTCGGCGCGATTGACGGTCATGTTGTACACGGCATTGTAGCCGCGCTGCCCGGACCGGGGATCGGCGCGGGTCTGGGTGATCGAGGCATTCGGCCACAGCGTGCCGTCGGCATTGGTCCACGGCCGGTAGGTCACTGCCGGATTGAAGTAACTGGCGTTGTAGACATGCGAACGCGCGAAACCGTAGATGTCCAACGGCGGAATGGCCCGGCCCGGTGAATATTCCTTGTTGAATTCCGCGTGCGGGTAAAGGTAGAGGTAACAGTCCACCGAGTTGTTGGCACACGCCGAGCCCACGCTGAAGAAGCTTCCGTCGTTGTTGAAGAAGCTGTTGGTGTTGCTGTTCCAGCGCATGCGGCCGTCACCACCGGGGAACATGCGCTCGAAGTTCATCGAACCCGAATCGTCCACCGCCATGATGAACGCCGGTGTCGCGCGGGTCTGCACGTTCATCGGCTCCTGTGCCAGCACGCCCTGCGCCTGTGCGGCAAACAAGGTATGCGCCAGATAGCCGCCAGCGGCCAACACGGCAAGGCCAACGCCTGCCAGGATCCTGCGGTTGCGAGTGTTCATGGGCTCCCCACCCTCACAGCTTGAATACGGTATCGATCGCCGCACGCGACGTCGCATCACTGGTGGTATCACCGGCATAGGTCGTGATCTGGTAGACCGGCGTTGGCTTCTCCACCGACTTGCCCATGTCCAGCGCACCCTCCCCCTGGATGCAACCCTGGATCTCACGGACATAGATGGCCGGCTTGCTGCCCAGCTTGGTTTTCGCGACCCAGGCCGACGGATCGAAGCCGTCATCGCACTGCTGGCTGATGTCGGCGGACGCTACGGCCGGATTGGCACCGGCATCCTTGCGATTGGCGATGTTCTCCACCGCGTTCTCGGCGCTGCGTGCCGCGCCTTCGGCGTTCTGGAACGCCATGTTGGTCGCCCGGTAGCCGGCCGCCATGCGCTCCTGCATGCCGGCCACCTGCATGCCGATGACGCCCAGCAGGGCCAGCAGCACCAGCATGATCAGCGCGACGTAGAGAACGGCACCCTGCTGTCGTGCCTGGGCAACGAAGGGACGGCGTCGGGAGGAAGGATGAGTGCGCATGGTCGTCAGTTCCCGAACAAGCGGTTGCGCAGCGCAACGGACGCTTCATAGGCGCCCCGATGGCGCTGGTCGTAAGGATCGGCCGGGGCAAAGCCCACCCCGAGGATGGCCGGATAGGTGGCCGCGCTGCCCGGCGCCTCGGCCGACGCACGCTGCGGGCTGCGCGCCAGCAGGCCGACCTGCACCATGCCGACGCGGCGCCACTGCCCTGCGGCGGTGGCATCGGTACCGGTGCTGACCGCACTGGCCACGCGCTGGTCGACGATGCGACCGGTCGGCGGCGTGGGCAGGGCGATATCCGGGGTGGCATCCAGTCCGTACAGGAACTGCATGTTCTCGATGCCTTCCACCAGCTCCTCGCCATCGGCGTAGCCGCCGGCGCCATTCGCGCGTGCCCGGTAAAGCGCCGGCTCGCCATTGGGATTGGTCGCGATGTAGTACGCCATGCCATCGGCGCGATACAGCATGGTCATCGCGTTGTTGATCGAATAGTTGCTCAGGTCGACCTTGTCCACCTTCACCGTCGAACCGCTGATGGTGGCCGGGAACACGTCGGCACGGGTGCAGTCGGCTATGCCAAAGACCGTCGGCGCACCTGCGGCGTTGGCCTTCAGCCGGGCCATGCCATCACTGGAGACGGTCAGCGTGGTCGCGCCCGCGGCCACGGAGATGCCGGTCACCACGGCCCCTTCCGGACTCATCAGGCGCAGCACCAGGATGTCGCTGCCCGGCAGTGGCGCCGGCTTGAGGTTGGCGATGCTCTTCGGCACCGACTGCGCCGCGCTCCACGCGCGGCCCAGGGTCAGGGTGGCGCCCGGCGCCGTACCTGCCGCCTCATACCCCTGCACCGGAACCGAGAAATCCTGCGGGTCGCCACTGCCCGAGCTGATGCCCAGGTGATAACCCACATCGCCGGTGTTCTTGACCACATGGGCCTGGTCGTTGACGCAGCCGAAGTGGCCGGCCATGCGCAGGTCACGCTGCAGGAAGTCCAGCGCGAAGCGCGCGTTCTCCTGGGTACGGGCCGCACCTTCGGACAGGCGCGATGCCGCACGCGAGGCGATGAAGATCTGGGTGACGCCCAGCATCAGGACCAGGCCGATGACCATGGCGATCATCAGTTCGATCAGCGACAGGCCTCGGGTGCGCGAAATTGGACTCATGGGCATGTTCACAGGAAGGTCGTCAGGCCGAAGGTGGTAAGGCTGTCGGGGTCCTTCGGATCCCAGCGCTGGTCACCCCAGCTGATGGCCACGGTGACCTCGCCGGTGCTCTGCACGAAGGTCACCTGTGCGCTGGCCTTCTCGCCCAGCGTGCGTGCGACCTCGCACTGCCAGCGCGCGACGTTCGCCTGCGGCGTCACGGCGGCGCCGGTCGGCCAGGCGCAGGCGCCGCTGGGCTTCACCGAGCCGGCCGAGAACGAGGCCGAGGAATAGGCGCCACCGGCCAGGGTGTCGGTGCGCTGCGCGCGCATCAGTTCGATCAGGTCGTTGGCCAGGTTGGTCGCCTGGGTGCGGTAGTTCGCGCTCTGCACGAAGCGGACGTTGGTGGTCTGCAGCAGGGCGAAGCCCAGCAGCCCGAATGCCAGGATCAGCACCGCCACCATCACTTCGATCAGGCTGAAGCCCCCCTGCGACGAACGCGGGTGGGCCAGGTTGCGGCGGCTCATGAGCAGGTTCCCTTGGTCACCCGGACCTGGCCGGATTGGTTGATCGTCAACGTGCTTTTCGATTCGCCGGCCTTGCACGCATCCGGCGACAGCACCAGCGTCTGATCGGCGACCGCCCTGCGCCGGCCGCGCCCGTCGAAGGCGATGACCGCGCCCGGCGGGCCAACTACGCTCAGCTGCGGATTGCCCTGTGAAAAGCGCAGCGCGACGTCATTGCTGCCCATCTGGCCGTCGCCATCCAGGTCCGACCAGGCCAGCACCCCCTTGGACCAGTCGCCATCACAGGCTTTGCCATCGGCGCTGCCACAGACGCCGCCACCGTTGCTGTTGCGGATGCCTTCGCTGCGGGCCAGGTTGGCCAGCGCGATCAGCTCGTTGTTGGCGGTCGCCAGCCGGTTCGAGCGGATCATGCCGCGGAAGCTCGGATAGGCGATCGACGCCAGGACCACGAAGACGGCCAGCGTGACCATCAGTTCAACCAGCGTGAAGCCGTTTTGCCGGCGCAAAGACATTGGACGCTCCCCAGCGTGTTGGTGGCCACGATGGGCCATCGCCCCGCCACCGGCAAGCGGCGGCAGGATGAACGGTCAATCCGGGGCGACGGGCGTCAAAGGCTTGACGACCCGCCCTTCCCTGCCAGTGCCGGCGCGATCCCCATCGCGCCGGCCCGGGTTCAGGCCAGCACCTGGTAGCAGGGCTGGTACTCGCCGGAGATCTTCATCCGGCGCTGTTCGACGAAGGCGCGCAGCAGCGCATCCAGCGCCTGCATCATGTCCGGGTCGCCGTGGATCTGGAACGGCCCGAACTGCTCGATGCGGCGCATGCCGTCTTCCTTCACGTTGCCGGCGACGATGCCCGAGAACGCGCGGCGCAGGTCGGCCGCCAGCGCGTGCGGGGCACGCCCGTGGTGCAGGTCCAACGCCGCCATCGCTTCGTGGGTGGGTACGAACGGCTGCTGGTACTCCCACGGAATCTCGATCGACCAGTTGAAGAAGAACGAGTCCTTCTGCGCCAGGCGGTGCTCGCGCACGCGCTTGATGCCAGTGGCCATCTTCTTCGCAACCGCCACCGGGTCGCCGATGATGATCTCGTAGCGCTCGGCAGCCGCATCGCCCAGGGTCAGGCGGATGAAGCGATCAATCTGCTCGAAGTACGGCGCCGCTACCGTCGGGCCGGTCAGGATCAGCGGGAACGGCAGGTCCTTGTTCTCCTCGCGCAGCAGGATGCCGAGCAGGTACAGGATCTCTTCGGCGGTGCCGACGCCACCGGCGAACACGATGATGCCGTGCCCGATGCGGACGAAGGCCTCAAGGCGCTTCTCGATGTCCGGCATGATCACCAGGTGGTTGACGATCGGGTTCGGCGACTCGGCGGCGATGATGCCCGGCTCGGTCAGGCCGATGTAACGCGTCACGGTACGGCGCTGCTTGGCGTGGGCGATGGTGGCACCCTTCATCGGGCCCTTCATCGCGCCCGGGCCACAGCCGGTGCAGATGTCCAGGCCGCGCAGGCCCAGTTCATAGCCCACCTGCTTGGTGTACAGGTATTCGTCGCGCGAGATCGAGTGTCCGCCCCAGCACACCACCAGGTTCGGATCACCCGGATTGAGGATGCGCGCGTTGCGCAGCAGGCCGAACACCGCGTTGGTGATGCCCTCGGATGACTCCAGCTCGGCCGCGTAGGCCGGGCCCATTTCGATGGCCATGTAGGCCAGGTCGCGCACGACGGCGAACAGTAGTTCGGCGACGCCGCGGATGATCTCGCCGTCGACGAAGGCCATCGCCGGCGCGTTGACCAGATCGATGCGCACGCCACGATCCTGCTGCGCCACCTGGATGTCGAAATCAGGGTAGAGATCGCGCGCGGCGCGCGGATCGTCCGAGGCGCTGCCGCTGGTCAGCACGGCCAGCGCGCAGCGGCGCAGCAGCTCATGCATGCCGCCGGCGGAGGCATCGCGCAGGCGTGCCACCTCGGCCCGCGACAGCACATCCAGCCCACCGCGCGGGTAGATCCGGGCATCCTGCACCGGCAGTGCACGGGCCGATTTTTCGTTCGTGGTCATATCCAATTTTTTCGCTTCCTTCAAGGTTTCCGACTGTACTGCCGCCCCCTTAAAAAGCAAAACGGCCGGGAAACCCGACCGTTGGATGTGTGCCACCCGCGTCCGCCATTCCGGGACCGCATCGGCGGCGTTGGCACCGCGCACATTTCCGGATGCTACGCCGTTGCCCCACGCCCTGCAAGGACTTTCGCCTGAACGGGAAACGGCCGGGTTTCCCCGGCCGTTTCCACTTACCGCTTCAAGCGCTGATGGATCAGAACTTGTACTTCAGGGTCAGCTGCATCGACCAACGCGACACGGCGGTGTTGCCCTTGTCGTTGTTGTTTTCCTGCACCGACGGGTTGTCGGTCGAACCAGTGAAGGAGTACACGTACTTGCCGGTGGCCGGATCGATACCTGCGTAGTTGGCAACGCGACGGGTCGAGTAGAAGCCGTAGTCGTCGATCAGGCCCCACTTCTTGTTCAGCAGGTTGCCGACATTCATGATGTCCAGGGCGACTTCACCCTTGTGCCCCTTCATGAAGCCCGGGAATTCCTGGCTGACGCGGACGTCGAAGCTGTTGACCCACGAGGCGCGGTGGCGGTTGGCCGGGACCACGCTGCCACGGTAGGCATCGAGTTCCGGGTTCTGCGCCAGCCAGTCGAAGAACTGCTTCTCCATCGCGGCACCGCCGGTGAACAGCACGTCGCCCGGACCCTTCGGCACGTAGAACAGGTCGTTGGTGGCAGCACCGTCGCCGTTGGCATCGTTGTAGAAGATGTAGCTGTACGGACGGCCCGAACGGCCTTCGTAGAACAGGCCGACGCGGGTGGCGTTGTCACCGAAGAAGTTGTGCTTCCACTCCAGGGTGCCGGTGACGCGGTCCTTCATCGCATAACGCGAGTTGTAGGCCACGTTCTCGTTGGCATTGAAGATCAGCGTGTTGTTCCAGTTCGAGGTGTTCTGCGAGCTGGACAGCGGGCTGACTTCGGTGGACTTGGTGTAGGTGTAACCCAGCGACCAGCCCCAGTTCTCGGTCAACGGCTTGGCCAGCGAGAAGGTGGCCTGGGTGCCGCGGCCCTTGTCGGTGTTGCGCAGGACCAGAACGTCGCCGATGTCGGACGGACGGTTGGCGCGGTCAACCGCACCCTTGGTACCGGTCGACATGCCGTAGTCGACACCCTTGTCGATACGGGTATTGGCCTGGTTGCGGCCAGCGGCGTTCCAGTAGATCGCGCGGCCATCCTGACCGAAGGCGGTCGGCGCCGACACGTCCAGACGGTCGAAGTAGATGCCGTCCTTGACCTTGGTGAACAGCACTTCGGCCGACGCGACGATGCCGTACCACGGCAGCTCATGGTCGAACGCCAGGTTGGCCTTCCACACCGACGGCAGGCGGGTGCCCGGCGCGATGATGTCGACGTTCTGACGGGCCGAAGCCGGGCCACCGGCCGGGATGTACGGGTTGTTGCCGTCCGGAGTGAAGGCACCGGCCGGGATGCTGCGCTCGTCGTACTCGATGTAGTTCAGGCCGGTGTTCTGGTAGGCACCTGCCAGCCACACGTTCGGGGCGGCGCCGCCGAACAGGCCCACGCCACCGCGCAGCTGGGTCGGGCGATCGCTGTCGAAGGTGTAGTTGAAGCCGACGCGCGGCTGCACCAGGTTCTTGTCGACCAGCTTGGTGTTGTTGAAGCCGTACAGCTGCTCGATGCGCGGGTTGTACAGGCGCTGGGTGCTGAAGTCAGGCATGTCGATGCGCACGCCGAACATCAGGTTCAGGTTGTAGTTGATCGCCCAGGTGTCCTGCACGAACACGCCGGTGTTCTTCAGGGTGAAGTCGGCCGGGATGTCGCTGCGGCTGCCATCGGCGCGCGGAGCACGCAGCTGGTAGCGCGAAGCCTTGCCCGCCAGGAAATCGTTGACGCTGTTGAATTCGTACACGCCGTTGAGGTTGCGGCCGTAGAAGTTCATCAGGTCATTCTTCGAGTAATCGAAGCCGAACTTGACGGTGTGGTCACCGATGTACCAGGTACCGGCACCAAAGGCGCTCAGTTCCTTCGACTCGACGATGTTGACGTGGGTGTTCTGTTCGGTACCGACGTACAGTGAATCGTTGCCCGACTTGATGCGGATCTGCGGCATGTCCACCAGCGGGACGCGGTTGGCCGAGTAATCCTTGTGCGAGACCTTGAACTCGGTCGAGAAGTTCTCGGACCAGTCACTGAACAGTTCGCCCATCCAGGTTTCGTACTGGGTCGGCTGCTGGTACCAGAAGTTGCTCAGCGAGATGGCGCTGCTGCTGACCTGCGGGAAGCGAACGACGTTCTGCTCCATCTTGTTGTAGCGCAGGGCCGCACGGTGGTTCTCGTTGATGTTCCAGTCCAGCTTGACCGCATACTCTTCGATCTCGGTCTTGCTGTTCGGCGCCGCCAGGCTGCCCGGGTCGTAGCCCAGCTTGCCCAGGAAGTTCTGGACGTCGGTGATCTGCTGCTGGGTGATGGTGCCACGGCCGATCGGCGTGTCGCTCAGGGCGACGCCGGCAGCCGAGCGCTCGTACTTTTCATAGTTGGTGAAGAAGAACAGCTTGTCCTTGACGATCGGACCGCCGAAGGTCATGCCGTAGGTCTTCTCGTCCTCGAAGCCGTTGAAGTCCTGCTTGTCACCTTCCAGGCGCGAGCGGACCATGTCCTTGTCGCGGTACGAACCGTACACGGTGCCGTGGAATTCATTGGTACCCGACTTGGTCACGGCGTTGATCACCGCGCCGGTGCCACCGGCGATGGTGGTGTCGTAGTTGGCCAGGTCGATGTTGATTTCCTGGATGGCGTCCATCGACACCGGCTGACGCTCGGTCGGCAGGTTGTTGGAACCCAGGCCGAACGGATCGGAGGCGCTGATGCCGTCGATGCGGATGGCGTTGTAACGGGTATTCTGGCCGCCGGCCGAGATCGCGCCGTCCGCCTTGCTGACCTGCGAGATGCGCGGGTCGAGACGCACGTAGTCCTGGATGTTGCGGCTGGCCGACGGCAGCGCATCCATCGTTTCGCGGGTCACGTTGGTGCCGGTGCCCATCTTGTTGGCACTGAACAGGTCCAGGCCGCCGGCGGTGGCAACAACGTTCACCGCGTCCAGGTTGGTTGCAGCCAGGTCACCGCCCAGGTTGGCGTTGACGGTGTTGACCTGGTTCAGGTTCAGGTAGACACCTTCCTCGGTCTTGGTGCCTTCACCGGACTTGGTGATGGTGATGGTGTACGGACCACCCACGCGCAGGCCGCGCGCGTTGTATCGGCCCGACGCATCGGTGGTGGCACGCGAAACAGTGCCCGACTCGGTGTGCGTGATGGTGACTTCAGCGCCGGCGACAGGCTGGCCTGCAGCGGACATCACCTGGCCGCCGACACCGGCGGAGGTGCTGCTCTGGGCGAAGGCGGGAGCGGCAGCAAGTGCAGCCACGAGACCAAGGGTAAGCTTGGACATCCGGAGTGGGTGGGTCATTTTTCGGTAGCCTCGATGCGAGTTGGCGATGGCGGAAAAAAAGCGCATCCAAGCAGCCCTGCGGGTGGCTGATCGGAGAGTTATCTGGGGTTCCCTACCGCTCGGCTGAAGGCAGCCCTAACGGTTAACACTAGATTAACACGCTACGCCATCAATGTGACGGTTGTGCGACAAACGGCACCGGTTCGCAACGCAATCGTGACGGGTTCTTCACTCCGTCTTTCCACAGGGCTCACCTTTCCCGGGGCGTCTCACTGGCATCGAGAATCTGCCCGCGCCAGGTGCTCCCAGCGGCGGACAGCAGGGTCACCGCGGCGGCCGCCGCGGCTTCCGGGCCTTGCGCAGCCGGGTCCTGGTCCACGGAATAGGCGCGGGCCCGAAGCGCCGTGCGCAGGGGGCCTGGGTACAGGCCGCTGACCCGGACGGGACTGCGGCCCAGTTCATCGTGCAGGCTGGCGATCAGGCCACGCAGGCCGTGCTGGGCTACGCCATACCCCCCCCAATAGGCCTGCCCCACCCGGTCGGGGGCATCGACCGCGAACACCATGGCGGCATCCTCGCGTTGCCGCAGCAGCGGCAGGCAGGCCTGGGCCAGCCAGGCCGGTGCGGTCAGGGTGACATGGACCGCACGGGCGAAACTGGCCGGGTCAGCCAGTTCAAACGGAGTCAGCCCGGGGAAATGCGCGGCGCATACCAGCAGTCCATCCAGCCGCCCCAGCTCGCGCTGCAGGGCCTGGGCCAGTTCGGCATAGTCATCGGGGCTGGCGCCTTCCAGGTCCAGCGGGTACAGAAGCGGTTCCGGACCGACCGCCTGGACCTGGGCATAGACCCGGTCCAGCCGGCGCGGCTTGCGTCCCAGCAGGACCACGGTGGCACCGGCTGCGGCTGCGGCGACCGCCGCGGCACTGCCCAGCCCTCCCCCGGCGCCGGCGACCAGTACGACGCGATCCTGCAACGGGCGGCCATCGATCGCCCCGTCAGTCGGTGACGTCGACGGCCAGGCACTCATCCCTGGGTCGCCTCTTCGACGATGCGCTTGAGCTCGCCGGATTCAAACAGTTCCATGACGATGTCGCAGCCGCCGATCAACTCACCGTTGATGAACAGCTGCGGGAAGGTCGGCAGATTGGAAAAGCGCGGCAGGTTGGCGCGGATCTCCGGCTCTTCGAGCACGTTGACAGTGCGCAGGGTGACGGCGCCGGCTGCCATCAACGCCTGCACGGCGCGACTGGAAAAGCCGCACATCGGGTATTGCGGGGTGCCCTTCATGAACAGCACGAGCGGGTAACGATCGACCTCGGCCTGGATTTGCTGCATTACCGCCACAACCACACTCCTTGCTTCGCCGGACAAACCGACCGTGATGGTCGGCTAGACTGCCCACGGTAGCCGCCATTGTAAGCGGATGGAACAGGCTGCCGCCGTCCCCCTGGCCACGAACCTGCCCATGCCCGTCGAATTGCCTGCCCTGCCCTACCTCCCCGGCTCCCTGCAGCCCCACCTGTCCGCGCAGACCGTTGAGTTGCATCACGGCCGCCACCACCGCGCCTACGTTGACGCGGTCAACGCCGGCACTCTCGGCACCGAGTGGGAGGAGGCGTCACTGGAAGAGATCGTGCGCCATGCCCAGGGCACGCTGTTCGATGTGGCCGCCCAGGCCTGGAACCACGGCTTCTATTGGCAGTGCCTGCGCCCGCGCGGCGGCGGCGAGCCGCAGGGCCGGCTGGGCGAGCTGGTCAAGCGCCAGTTCGGTGACGCGCAGCGCCTGCGCGAGGAATTCAACCGCACCGCGCTGGGCCTGTTCGGCTCGGGCTGGGTGTGGCTGGTGCAGCACCCCGGTGGCCAGCTCGGCATCCAGGCCACCCGCAACGCCGGCACGCCACTGACCGGCGAAAGCACCCCGCTGCTGTGCTGCGATGTCTGGGAGCACGCCTACTACACCGATTACCAGAATGATCGCGCGCGTTACCTGGATGCCTTCTGGCAGATGGTCAACTGGGAATTCGCCGAAAGCCAGCTGCGCTGACCGCCTGTAGGGCCGAGCCCATGCTCGGCTGGCCGGACAGCAGCCGAGCATGGGCTCGGCCCTACAGATGAAGCTTCACGCGTTCTCGTGCGCAGCCACCGCGTCCATCACCCGCGCCGAGTACACCAGCGCCGCGCCGGCGTTGAGCGACACCGCCACGCCCAGTGCTTCGGTGATTTCCTCGCGGCTGGCGCCATGCTTCAGCGCAGCGTCCACGTGCACGGTGATGCAGCCGTCGCAGCGGGTGGTCACCGCCACCGCCAATGCGATCAGCTCACGGGTCTTGGCATCCAGATGGTTGGTCTGGGCACCGGCATTGGCCAGGGTGGCGTAGCCCTTGACGGTGTCCGGCGAGAGCTTGCCGATCTCGCCGATGCGGCCCTTCAGTTCCTTGCGGTAGGCATTCCAGTCGAGCATGGTCGTGACTCCTGTGAAAGGAGCTCCACGCTACCACCGACAATGGTGCGCCGATGCCTGCACCGGCGCGCCACACCGTTGCAGGCATACAAGGTTGTGCCGGCCATTGGCCGGCACGCCCGGGCTCAGCGGTTGCGCAGCGCGTGCACCGCCGGCGCCACCTGGGCCTGGCGGTCCAGCTCCAGGCCGACCTGGTCCAGCGCATCGGCCAATGCAGCGGCATCATCGTCGCGCAACGTGGCGTGGCCGACCTTGCGACCTTCGCGCGGCTCCTTGCCGTAGTCGTGCCAATGGCCACTGGCCTGACCCAGCACCGGCGCCGGATCGGGCATCACGCCCAGCCAGTTCAGCATGCAGGCATGGCCGAGCATGCGGGTGCTGCCCAGCGGCAGGCCCAGCACCGCACGCAGATGGTTCTCGAACTGCGAGGTCTCGCTGCCTTCGATGGTCCAGTGGCCGGAGTTGTGCACGCGCGGTGCCATCTCGTTGGCCAGCAGCTCACCATCACGGCAGAACAGCTCCAGCGCGAACACGCCCACATACTGCAGGTGCTCGGCGACGCGGCGGGCATAGCCGATCGCTGCCTGCTGCTCGGCGTCGGACAGCAGCGCCGGTGCCACGCTGGCCGACAGCACGCCGTCGACATGCCAGTTGCCGGTGACCGGCCAGGCTTCGAAGCTGCCATCGCGGCCACGCACGGCCACCACGCTGACCTCGCGCTGGAAGGCCACGAAGCCTTCCAGGATCAGTCCGGTGCGCTCCACCTGGGCACCGAGCGCATCCCATGCGGCGTCGATGTCAGCTTCGCTGCGCAGGCGGAACTGACCCTTGCCGTCGTAGCCGAGGCGGCGGGTCTTGAGGATGCACGGCAGGCCGAACTCAGCCACCTTCGTCGCCAGCTCGTCGCGGCTGCGGATGTCGGCGAAGGCCGGCAGCGGAATACCCAGCTGCTGGAACAGGGTCTTCTCGCTCAACCGGTCCTGGGCCACCGCCAGCGCGGCCGGCGGCGGATAGACCGGCACGCGGTCGGCCAGGAACTGTGCACTGTCGGCAGGCACGTTCTCGAAATCGAAGGTGACCACATCGACCTTGGCGGCGAAGTCCGCCAAGGCCTGGCGGTCGTCGAAGGCGCCCACGGTGAGCGGCGCCAGCGGGCCGCTGCAGGCGTCGGCGGCCGGGTCGTACAGTTCGAAGCGCAGCCCCAGCGGCGCACCGGCCAGGACCATCATGCGGGCGAGCTGGCCGCCGCCCAGGATGCCGACAGTCAGGCTCATTGGCGCGGATCGTCGTGGGCCATCACGTCTTCGGTCTGGCGTGCACGGAAGGTATCGAGCGCCTGGCCGATCGCCGGCTGGTCGCTGGCCAGCATCGCCGCCGCGAACAGCGCGGCGTTGGAGGCGCCGGCGTTGCCGATGGCGAAGGTGGCGACCGGGATGCCGGCCGGCATCTGCACGATCGACAGAAGGGAATCCATTCCGTTGAGGGCCTTGGACTGCACCGGCACGCCCAGCACCGGCACGGCGGTCTTGGCCGCGATCATGCCCGGCAGGTGCGCGGCCCCGCCGGCACCGGCGATGATCGCGCGCAGGCCACGCGGGCCCGCCTGCTCGGCGTAACTGAACAACACATCCGGCGTCCGATGCGCGGACACCACCTTCACTTCGAACGGAACACCCAGGGCTTCAAGCTTCTGGGCGGCGTGCTGCATGGTTTCCCAGTCGGAACGGGAACCCATGACGATGCCGACAAGCGGCGCGATCGGGTTGGGGGTCATTGGCCGTCACCTGCCTTAAAGACGTATTCTAGCCGTCTTCCACGCAAGACGAAGAACCATGGATCGCAAGCTGCTCGACCTGCTGGTGTCCCCGGACACCCGCCAGCCCCTGTCCCTGCTGGATGGCAAGGGCCTGGAAGCCCTCAACAAGGCCATTTCCGCCGGCACGGTGACCAAGGCCGATGGCAACCCGCTGGCGCAGCCGCTGCGCGAGGCGCTGGTCACCCGTGACCGCAAGCAGGTGTTCCGCGTCGACGACGGCATCCCGGTGCTGCTGGCCGAGGAAGCCATTCCGACCGCCCAGATCGCCGACTTCCCGGCTGCATGAGCACGCTGCCGACGCCGGATGCGGCCGTTGTCGCCGCCGATGTCGCGCGCGCGCTGGCCGAGGACCTGGGCAGCGGTGATGTCACCGCCGCCCTGCTCCCCGACCAGGCCGACAGCGCCTACCTGCTGTGCAAGCAGGATGCGGTGATCGCCGGGCGCCCCTGGTTCGACGCTACCCATCGCGCGCTCGACCCTGACGTGCGCATTGAATGGCACATCGCCGAAGGCGATGCCGTCACCGCCGGCACCGTGCTGGCCCTGCTGCACGGGCGCAGCCGCAGCCTGGTCAGTGCCGAGCGCACTTCGCTGAACTTCCTGCAGACGCTGTCCGGCACCGCGACCACCACTGCTCGCTACGTGGCTGCGGTAGCCGGTACCGGTACCCGCATCCTCGACACCCGCAAGACCCTGCCCGGCCTGCGCCTGGCGCAGAAGTACGCGGTGCGCTGCGGCGGCGGCGAGAACCACCGCTTCGGCCTGTACGACACGGTGATGCTGAAGGAGAACCACATCCGCGCCGCCGGTTCGCTGGCCGCGGCGGTGGCCGCCGCACGCCGGCAGTGGCCTGCGCTGCCACTGGTGGTCGAGGTCGAAGACCTGGCACAGCTGCGCCAGGCGCTCGAAGCCGGTTGCGAACGCATCCTGCTGGATGACTTCAGTCCCGACCTGCGCCGCGAGGCGGTGCGCATCACCGCCGGACGCATTCCGCTGGAAGTCTCCGGCAGCGTCGGCCTGGGCGGCCTGCGCTCGATCGCTGAGGATGGCGTCGATTGCATCTCCATCGGCGGACTGACCAAGCATGTGCAGGCCATCGATCTGTCGTTGAAGCTGGGCCCGCCGCCGGCTTGAGGCCTACGGGACCTTGTAGAGCCGAGCCCACGCTCGGCTGCTTCTCGATCTGCGGCGCGCCCGGCACCCGCTTTGCGCGATGAGCCGAGCGTAGGCTCGGCTCTACACGACCCGGGCGCCTTCACGGCTCGGCTACGCCAGCCTCTGCGACGCTGCGGGCATCCCCCACAGGAGCCGCGCATGCGCCGGATGCTCTTGCCTGCCTGTCTGCTGCTCGCGGCAGCCCCCTTGTCCGCCGCAGCCGCTGAAGCCTGCGATGTCCCTCCCCGCTTCGGCCTGAGCCCATTGGCGGTGGCCATCCGCAATACCGCCTGCAACGAGCACCGGTTGTGGTTCCGGCCCTTCATCGATCGCGATGGCCGCGCCGCCAGCCTCAGCGTCACCGAAGCCGAAAGCGATCACCTGGCCGACAACGGCCTGATCGCCTGGCAGCGCGTGGCCGGCTACTGGCGCAACAGCGGCACGCTCAACGCGATGGGCAGCATCGCCGGCGCCAGCAGCTGTCTGGCACCACTGGGCACGCGCTACACCGACAGCGACTGCCGCGCGTTCCTGATCGACAACCCGTGGTCGGCCGCTTTCATTTCCTGGGTGATGGTGCAGGCCGGCGTTCCCGGCTTCAACACGTCGCCGCGCCACATCGACTACATCCGTGCCGCGTACCAGGGCGGCCCCTCGGGCGTGCCGTACCGGCTGGTCGATCCCGCGACCGCAAAGCCCGCACCGGGCGACCTGTTGTGCTTCCTGCGCGACCGCAGCACGACGCTCAGCTACAGCGGGCTGGTGCAGGCGCTGGGCAACGGTTCGGTGGGCCACTGGAAATCGCATTGCGAAGTGGTGGTGGCTGCCAACCTGGGGGGCGACCAGACCCTGTACCTGGTCGGTGGCAACGTGATGAACACCGTGGCGATGCGCCTGCTGCCGCTGGACCGTACCGGATTGATCAAGCTGCCCCCGGCACGCGAACGCAACAGCACCGGCATCGAGCCCAGCTGCACGCCGGGCCGCGAGGACGAATGCAGCTTCAACCGCCAGGACTGGGCGGCCCTGCTGCAGTTGACCGCGACCGCGCCATTGGTGATGCCGTCACCCTCCGCAGCGCCGATGCAGGCCGTACCGGCCAACGCGCCCGCAGCGCCGACGACGGGCCAGCCACCGCCGAGGCGGTGATACCCGTGCTTGATCCAGCGCACGTTCGCCGCCATCTTTGCCGGATCGACCTCTGACGGCTGACGCCATGCCTACCCTGCTGCTGTTGTTGATTGCCGGCGGAATCATCTACTTCTTCTGGAACGCCGCACGCTCGGCCGCCGAGCGCGCGGTCGAGCTGGGACGCAATGCCTGCCGCGCCGCCGACGTGCAGTGGCTGGACCAGGCGGTGCACGCCACCGGCCTGCGACTGTCGCGTGGCGAAGATGGCCGGCTCGGTTTCGAGCGCACCTTCAAGTTCGAGTATTCCTACGATGGCATCGATCGCCACGTGGGCCGCATGGTGCTGCGTGGCGACCAGCTGATCTCGTTCACCGGCCCCGGTGCCGCGCGGATCAGCCAGATCCGGCCGGATGTGGAGGACGCCGAGGATGTGTAAGAACTGAAGGTGTGCCGACCAACGGTCGGCACCCACACAATTCCGGCACCCACCGGTAAAACCTGCAAAGGAAGACGCCGCCCATCGGGGCGGCGTCGGAAGGGTTACTTGACCACGCGCAGGTTCGGGCGGCCCTTCGGCGGCGGACTGGCCGGCGGCGTGTCGTCCGGCGGCGTGCCTTCCTCGTGCAGCAGCTCATCGCGGGTCGGTGCGGTTTCGTTGCCCGGAATGTCATCCGGCAATGCCATGCCCTGCCCGGTCTCGCGGGCGTAGACCGCCAGCACGGCGCTGATCGGCACCTGCACCGGGTAGCTGGTTCCGGAGAAGCGGGCCGAGAAGCTCACCATTTCGTTGTCGATCATCAGCCGCACCACGGCACGTTCGGCGATGTTGAGCACGACCCGGCCATCCTTGACCGCCGAAGGCGGGACCTGCACGCCGGGGACGCCGGCGTCGACCAGGATGTGCGGGGTCAGCTGGTTGTCGTTGATCCATTCCACCAGCGCCCGCAGCAGGTACGGGCGGTGGCTGGTCATGTGGAAGAAGTCTTCGGTCATGCGTGAAGTGTACGCGCCCGGCGCCCCGCCGGGGCGGATCGTCTGCACGCCGGTCGGCGTGCAGACGGGTAACGCGGGGCCGGATCAGACCGGCAGGTCGCGCAGTTTCTTTTCCTGCTCGGTCAGGCTGCGGACAAATCCCGGATGGCGGAAGATGCGGTTGCCGTAGTCCTCGATCGCCTTGCCGTCCTTCGGCAGCGGCACATCCAGCGACTGCAGGCGCCAGATGATCGGCGCCATCGCGCAGTCGGCCAGGCTCATTTCCGGGTTGAGGAAGAACTTGCTGGCCTTGAACAGCGGCAGCGAGGCGGTCAGCAGTTCCTTCAGGCGCTTGCGCCCGGCCTCGGCCTGGGTCTTGTTGCCCAGCTGGATGGCCTGCACCTGCGGCACCCAGTCGTGCTCGATGCGGAGCATGGCCAGGCGGATGCGTGCACGCGACAACGGGTCGACCGGCATCAGTGGCGGATGCGGGTAGCGCTCATCCAGGTACTCGCTGACCACCGATGCGGCGTACAGCACCAGCTCGCGTTCGACCAGGGTCGGCACCGAGTGGTACGGATTGAGGTCGATCAGGTCTTCAGGCGGGTTCTGCGGATCGACCGGAACGAAGTCGAAGGTGACGCCCTTGGCCGCCAGGACCAGGCGTACACGGTGGCACAGTACGTCGTCGTTCGAGGAAAACAGCGTCAGTGTATTGCGCATGCGTACGCTCGCCGCCATCAAAGGCTCTCCCACGACAGGAGACCGCCTGCCGCATCGGCGCCGCCGGCACCGTGCCAGCGGTCGACTCCTCCCCGAGTGTGCAACCGACCATCACAAAAGCCAATAGGCCCATGCGATGGCCGGTGGCAGAATCAGTGAACGTCCTTCCAGTATTCCTTCTTCAGCAGGTACAGCAGGAAGGTCAGCAGGGCCAGGAACAGGATCACCCACACGCCCAGCTGCTGGCGCTTGAGTGCGGCCGGTTCGCCGGCGTATTCGAGGAAGTTGGTGATGTCCCGCACGGCCTGGTCGTACTGCCCGGCGTCCACCGATCCCGGCGTTTCAATCTTCAGGCCGGTCACCGGCGGGTCCATACCGGGCGCTTCCGCCTTGCCGTGCACCGCATGCTGCAGCCCCTGCATCTCCCACAGCGGGTTGGGCATGGAGGCGTTGGCGAACAGCGCGTTGTTCCAGCCCAGCGGGCGGCTGCTGTCCAGATAGAACGACTTGAGATAGGTATAGACCCAGTCGCTGCCACGCACACGCGCGATCAGGCTGAGATCGGGCGGCATCTTGCCGAACCACTTCTCCGCGTTTTCCTTGGGCATCGCCACCGGGATCGGGTCGCCGATCGCCGAGCCGGTGAAGTTGAGGTTGTTCATCACCTCTTCTTCGGTCAGGCCCAGGTCCTGCGCCATCCGCGAGTAGCGCAGGTACTTCAGCGCGTGGCAGCCGGAGCAGTAGTTCATGTACAGCTGCGCACCCCGCTGCAGCGAGGCGCGGTCACCGAGGTCGTTGCCGGCCTGCAGCAGCTTGGTGCCGCCCTCGGCGGCGGAGGCCAGGAAACTGCCCAGCATCAGGGTGGCCGTCAGGGCCAGCCGGACCATCCAGCGCTCAGTCATGCGTGGTCACCCTCTCCGGTACCGGCTTGGTCTTGTCCAACCTTGTCCATAGCGGCATGGTGATGAAGAACGCGAAGTACAGGAAGGTCAGCACCCGCCCGATGTAGGTTTCATGCACGTCGGTGCCCGGGCCGGAGCCGATCACGCCCAGCCACACGAAGCACACCGCCAGCACGCCCAGCATCACCTTCGAGATCCAGCCGCGGTAGCGCACCGACTTCACCCTGGCCTTGTCCAGCCACGGCACCAGGAACAGGATCGCAATGGCCGAGAACATCACCAGCACGCCACCGAGCTTGTTCGGTACCACGCGCAACATCGCGTAGTAAGGCGTGTAGTACCAGACCGGCTTGATGTGTTCGGGGGTCACCAGGCGGTTGGCCTCGGTGAAGTTGTCGTGTTCCAGGAACAGGCCGCCGAAGCCCGGTGCGAAGAAGATGATGAAGGCGGCGATGATCAGCAGGAAGCCGGCGCCGACACCATCCTTGAGCGTGTAGTACGGATGGAACGGAATACCGTCGGCCGGAGCATTCGGCGACCAGCGGTTGCCCTTCGGCCCCTTCTTGATCTCCACGCCATCGGGGTTGTTCGACCCCACTTCGTGCAGCGCGCCCAGATGCAGCACCACCAGCAACAGCAGCACCAGCGGCAGTGCGATGACGTGCAGCGCGAAGAAGCGGTTGAGCGTGGCGTCACTGGGCAGGTAGTCGCCCATGATCCATTCGGTCAGGCCGTTGCCGATCACCGGTATCGCGCCGAACAGCGAGATGATCACTTTGGCGCCCCAGAACGACATCTGGCCCCACGGCAGCACATAGCCCATGAAGGCCTCGGCCATCAGCACCAGGTAGATCAGCATGCCCAGGATCCACACCAGCTCGCGCGGCTTCTGGTAGCTGCCGTACAGCAGGCCGCGGAACATGTGCAGGTAGACCACGATGAAGAACAGCGAGGCGCCGGTGGAGTGCATGTAGCGGATCAGCCAGCCCCACTCCACATCACGCATGATGTATTCGATGGAGCCGAACGCCTCGGCGGCGCTGGTCTTGTAGTGCATCGTCAGGAAGATGCCGGTGACGATCTGGTTGACCAGCACCAGCAGTGCCAGCGAACCGAAGTAGTACCAGATGTTGAAGTTCTTCGGCGCGTAATACTCGGTAACGTGCTTGCGGTAGACCGGCATCAGGCCCGGCGCGCGGGCATTGACCCAGTCGGCGACGCCGCTGGCGGTACGGGCGAGGATATTGGCCATCAGGCTGCCCCCTGCGGATCGACACCGATGATGATGGTGTTGTCGTCCTGGTAATGGTGCGCGGGCACCTTCAGGTTGATCGGTGCCGGCACATCCTTGAAGACGCGGCCGGACATGTCGAAGCGCGACTTGTGGCAGGGGCAGAAGTAGCCCCCCTTCCACTGCGGGTCGTAGGGCTCAGGCCGGATCTCGGCGACCATTTCCGGCGAGCAGCCCAGGTGCGTGCACAGGCCGACCAGCACGGAGATGTCCGGCTTGATCGAGCGCAGCTCGGGGTTCTGCTTCAGCACGTAGTCCGGCTGCTGGTCCTTCTCGCCGGACTCGGGGTCCTTGAGGCGGCCATCCAGCCCGTGCAGTGCATCCAGGATCGCCTTGGACCGCTTGACGATCCAGATCGGCTGGCCACGCCACTCCACGATCAGGCGTTGGCCTTCCTGCAGGGCGCTGATGTCGGCCACCACCGGTGCACCGGCAAGCTTGGCACGGGCACTGGGGTTCCAGGATTTGATGAAAGGAACGGCGGTGAATCCGACGCCGACGGCGCCAACCACAGCAGTGGTGGCAGAAAGAAAACGCCGACGTCCGGTGTTGACTGGATCGTGTACCCCATCGTTGGCCATCCGGCACTCCGATATTGATTAGGTAGCTTTAAGGCTGCCAGCGGATCCGGTGGGGGCCAGAGCCGCATTGAATCATGGGCGAGTGTAGCGGAACCGTCGCGCGCCACACAACGCATTGCAACAACATTGATTACGGGGTTGCCGGCCAGCGGCCGGCACTACTGGTGTGTCAATGCGGTGCGGTAACGCTCGGCCAGCTGTCCGACCCGGCGCACGTAGTACTGGGTCTCGCTGTAGGGCGGCACGCCACCGTGGCGGTCGACCGCGCCTTCGCCGGCGTTGTAGCCGGCCGCAGCCAGGGTCAGGTCGCCATTGAAGCGCTTCAGCAACCACGCAAGATACTGCACGCCACCACGGATGTTCTGCGCGGCATCGTAGGAATCGCTGACCCCGAAGCGGGCTGCGGTCGGCGGCATCAGCTGCATCAGGCCCTGCGCGCCGGCGCGGCTGAGCGCGGTCGGGTTGTAGGCCGACTCGGCGTGGATGATGGCGCGCACCACGGCTTCTTCGACGCCGAACTCGCGTGCGGCCGAGGTGATCTCGGTCTGGAACGCGGTGGTGTTCAAGCGCACCGAACCGAAGTCCACGCGTGGGTTGACGCCACAGGCATAACAGCGCTCCATGAAACTGTAGCGGATGGTACGCACCGGGCCGAGGTTGGCGACCTGGGTCGGCCGCGCACTGGTGTAGTGGCGCACCCCATCCTTCATGAAGGAGTAGACCTGGCCGCTGACCATCCGCCCGGCCCGCGAGGCCGTCGGTACCGCGGCAGGCGCGGGTGCAGCAGGCGTCGGCGCGACTGCAGCGGGCGCAGCGGCGCTGGCCGCCACGGCGACCGGATTGCGTTCGATGCTGGCCACCGAGGTCGGCGCAGGCTTCGATGCGGCCACCACGGGGCGCGGTGCCGGGCGGGTATCGCGGCTGTAGCTGATGCTGCTGCAGCGCGCGCCGGCCACTCGCTTGCTCACGTAGCTGGTGACCCCGTCGGCGCCCTGGCACTTGTACAGGGTGCCAGCGCTGGCCGGCGCAGCGGTCAGCGCAGCGATGATGATCGCCGTTGTCCCCAGTATCCCCTTCATGCCGCGAGTGTCCCAGCTTCGCCGGGGCTTGCCAAGCGATGTGGCTCAGCCTGTGACCGGCGGCACAGCCAGCACCTGGCCCAATCCGGTCAAACGCTGTGCCAGCTCATCGCGCAGGCCCGGCGGTGTGGTCCACAACGCCACCGGCACCCGGTCCAGGCTGAGGATCTGCGCCAGCATCATGCCGCGGCTCTCGGCGCCCATGCGCAACAGGCAATGGTCGGCACCATCAGCCTCCAGCACACCACACCACGGCGGGATGCGCCCTTCCAGCTCGGTGCGGCTGCCGGCCAGGCGGACAATGGCCTGCAGCGCGAAGGGCGCCTGGCTGACCGCCTGCCGCACCATCACGTCCGGGGGCGCGGGCGGGCGCCGATGCATGCCCGGCCCGGCGCATTCGCGCACCGCGCCCATCCGGTCCACGCGCAGGGTGCGCCAGTCCTGGCGGCCCAGGTCCCAAGCCAGCAGGTACCAGCGCCGCCCATAGTTGACCAGGTGCTGCGCCTCGACCTCGCGCTGGGTCACCTCCTCCTGCGCACTGCGGTACTCGAAGGCCAGCCGTGACGCCTGCCGGCAGTGCTGGGCCAGCCGTCCCAGCAGGCGTGCGTCGGTGGAGGGAAGGTCGGACAGGGTGGCCGTCGCCGCATGCACCTCGCCGGCCTGCCGCCGGCGACGGGTGGGGACCAGCGGATCGAGCTTGGACAGCAGGCCCCGCGCGGTGTCGTCGATGCCAGCGACGGTCGCGGACGCGGCACGCAGGGCGATCGCCAGGGTCGTCGCCTCGTCCTCGTCCAGCAGCATCGGCAGCACCGGTGCCCCTGCCCCGAGCTGATAGCCGCCGCCGACCCCCGATGAGGCCCGCACCGGATAGCCCAGTTCGCGCAGGCGTTCGATATCACGGCGGATACTGCGCCGGTCCACGCCCATGCGCTCGGCCAGCTCAGCCCCGGACCACTGGCGGCGGGCCTGCAGCAGGGCGATCAGGCGCAGCAGTCGATGGGCGGTATGGCGCATGAAGAATCGAGGACAGAAGTCGTCCGCAATAGTGCCTCAGGATGGCTTCCAGTTCACCCACCCACCGCAAGGAGCAATGCCATGAACTCACGCCAGATCACCCTGTACCACGCCGCCAGATCCCGTTCGAGCGGCGCCGTGGCCCTGCTCGAAGCGCTGGGTGCCGACTACCGCATGCAGGTGCTGGACCTGAAGGCTGGTGCCAACCTGGCCCCGGCCTATCTGGCCATCAACCCGATGGGCAAGGTGCCGGCCATCGTCCACAACGGCGCACTGGTGACCGAGCAGGTCGCCATTTATCTGTACCTGGCCGACCTGTATCCGGAGGCCGGGCTGGCCCCGCCGATCGGCGACGCCCTGCGCGGCCCCTACCTGCGCTGGATGGCCTTCTACGGTGCCTGTTTCGAGCCGGCGATGATCGACAAGGCGATGCACCGCGAGCCGCCGCCGCGCCTGATGTCGCCGTACAACGACGCCGAGACCGTGCTGCAGGTGGTCGAGGCCCAGCTGGCGCAGGGCCCGTACCTGCTCGGCGAGACGATGAGTGCCGCCGACGTGCTGTGGGGCAATGCGCTGGCCTGGACCACGGCCTTCGGCCTGGTGCAGCCTGCGCCGGCCACGGCTGATTACATCGCACGGATGAGCGCGATGACCGCCTTCGACCGTTCGCGGCAGATCGATGCGGAGCTGGCGGCCGCGTAAGCAGCCCCCCCCCTTGTAGAGCCGAGCCCGCGCTCGGCTGCTCTTCCCGCTTCCCATGGGGCAGCAGCCTGGCATGGCCTGGCTCTACTGAAGCCAGCCGAGCGTGGGCTCGGCTCTACAAGGGCGCGGCGGCTGGCGCGGGATGCGGGTAGAATTGCCCGCTTTCCCGCCACCCGAATGGATTAAGCGCCATGACCGGGACGCCAGACGTCTTTCCGCCCGCCACGCCGGGCGGTACCCCGCTCGTTGCCCTGCCCGCTGGTCCGCGCAAGCCTGACCAGGTCAAGGGCAAGCTGTACATCAAGACCCACGGTTGCCAGATGAACGAGTACGACTCGGCCAAGATGGCCGACGTGCTTGCCGCCAGCGATGGCCTGGAACTGACCGACAGCCCGGACGACGCCGACGTCATCCTGGTCAACACCTGCTCCATCCGCGAGAAGGCGCAGGAGAAGGTGTTCAGCCAACTCGGCGTGTGGAAGGGCCTGAAGAACAAGGGCCGCGAGGTCATCATCGGCGTGGGCGGCTGCGTTGCCTCGCAGGAAGGCGAAGCGATCATCAAGCGCGCCCCGTTCGTGGACCTTGTGTTCGGTCCGCAGACCCTGCATCGCCTGCCGGAACTGATCCGCGCACGCCGCGAGCAGAAGCGCCCGCAGGTGGACATCAGCTTCCCCGAGATCGAGAAGTTCGACCGCCTGCCCGAGCCACGCGCCGAAGGTGCCTCGGCGTTCGTGTCGATCATGGAAGGCTGTTCCAAGTACTGCTCGTTCTGCGTGGTGCCTTACACCCGCGGCACCGAAGTCAGCCGCCCGTTCGAGGACGTGGTGGTGGAAGTGGCGCAGCTCGCCGCGCAGGGCGTGCGCGAGATCAACCTGCTCGGCCAGAACGTCAACGCCTATCGCGGCCCGTATGGAGACGGTGAGTTTGCCGACCTCGGCCTGCTGATCCGCACCATCGCCGAGATCGATGGGGTCGGCCGCATCCGCTTCACCACCTCGCACCCGCTCGAGTTCAGCGATTCGCTGATCGATGCGTTCCGCGACGTTCCGCAGCTGGCCAACTTCCTGCACCTGCCGGTGCAGGCCGGCAGCGACCGCGTGCTGTCGGCGATGAAGCGCGGCTACACCGCGCTGGAATTCAAGTCGAAGATCCGCAAGCTGCGCGCGGTGCGCCCGGACATTTCAATCAGCTCGGACTTCATCGTCGGCTTCCCCGGCGAGACCGATGCCGACTTCGAGAAGACCATGAAGCTGATCGAGGACATCGGCTTCGACCACAGTTTCTCCTTCATCTATTCGCGTCGACCGGGTACGCCGGCGGCCGATCTGGAGGACACGATCAGCGATGCCGAGAAGCATGCGCGTCTGTCGCGCCTGCAGGAGCGCATCAATGCGCACGCCGCCAGCATCTCGGAGAAGATGGTCGGTACCGTGCAGACCGTGCTGGTGGAAGGGCCGTCGCGCAAGAACCCGAACGAGCTGACCGGCAAGACCGAGAACATGCGGTCGGTGAATTTCCCGGCGCCTGCGCGCCTGATCGGGCAGTTCGTGGATGTGGTGATCACCGAAGCGCTGACCAATTCGCTGCGCGCACGGGTGGTGGCGGAATAAGGTCCGGGTGTGCCGACCAACGGTCGGCGCCCACCGGAAATGATGCCGGCCAGCGGCCGGCACTACCGAATGACAGGCCTCAATCCAGGCGCTTGCGGAAACGCAGGATCGCCAGGGTCATCATCACCACGATGAAGGCCAGCAGCGCCAGTGCGTCGTGCCACAGCTCCCACAGCGAGGCGCCGCGCAGCATGATGCCGCGCACCAGGCGCAGGAAGTGGGTCAACGGCAGCACTTCGGCCAGCCACTGCACCGGCCGCGGCATGCCGGCGAACGGGAACATGAAGCCCGACAGCAGGATCGACGGCAGGAACAGGAACAGGGTCATCTGCATCGCCTGGAACTGCGAACGCGCGCGCGTGGAGATCAGCAGGCCCAGCGCCAGGTTGGCCAGCACCAGCAGCACCGCGGCCAGGTAGATGTCGAGCAGGCTGCCGCGAATCGGCACCTGGAACAGCCAGGTGCCCAGCACCAGCACCAGCGTGGTCTGCAGCAGACCGATCGCTGCATAGGGCAGCACCTTGCCGACCATCAGTTCGCTGCGCGATACCGGCGTGGCGATCAGCAGTTCCATGTTGCCGCGCTCGCGTTCGCGCACCACCGCCACCGCCGTGAACATCACCAGGGTCATGGTCAGGATCACCCCGATCAGGCCGGGCACGATGTTCACCGCCGAGCGCCGTTGCGGGTTGTAGAAACTGGTCACGCTGACCTGGCCACCGGCAATGCTGCCTTCGCGCAGCGGCCGCGTATTGCTGGTCGGGCGCGTATCCAGTGGCACCTGCGCCAGCTGGATCGCCGCACTCTGCACCACGGTGTCGCTGCCATCGACCAGCACCTGTACCGCTTCGCGTCCATCGAAGCGGCGACGCTCGAAGTCGGCCGGCACCACGATGCCGACGCTGATCTCGCCGCGGCGCAGCGCCTGCATCAGCTGGTCCGGCGTGTAGGCCTCGCTGCGTGGCGTGATCACGCCGGTGGCGACCATGACCTGCACCAGCGCGCGTGAGGCGGCGCTGTTGGCCTGGTCGGCGATACCCGCATCGAGGTGGCGCAGGTTGAGGTTGATCGCATACCCGAACAGCAGCAGCTGCATCACCGGAATGCCGACGATCATCGCCAGCGTGATGCGGTCGCGGCGCAGCTGCCGCAGCTCCTTGAGCATGATCGCCCACAGCCTGCGCAGGTTCATGCCGCTGGCTCCCTGCCACGGCCACGGGTGGCGGCCACGAACACGTCTTCCAGGTTCGGCGCCACCTTCTCGATGCTGGCCTGCGGGTCAGCACTGGCCAGCGCACGGCCCAGCACTGCGATGTCCGCCGCTCCCTCATTGCACAGCACGCGCAGATGGGTGCCGATCTGCGCCACGCTCAGCACGCCGGGCAGCTCGGCCAGCACGCGGCTGGCCTGGCGTGGCTGCGATGACGTGACCTGCAGCGTGCGTCCTTGCAGCCGAGAGCAAAGCTCGGCCGGCGTGCCGTCGGCCACCAGTGCGCCGCGATCAAGGATCGCCAGGCGATGGCAGCGCTCGGCTTCGTCCATGTAATGGGTCGACACCAGCACCGTGGTTCCCGCGTCGGCCAGTTCGAACAGGGCCTCCCAGAAATCGCGGCGCGACTCGGGATCGACCGCGCTGGTCGGCTCGTCCAGGAACAGCAGTTCGGGCGAATGCACCACGGCGCCGGCCAGGGCCAGGCGCTGCTTCTGTCCACCACTGAGCGTGCCGGCCAGCTGCGGCTGCCGGTCCTGCAACCTGTACTGCTGCAGCAGCGCATCGACCCGTTGCCGGGCCTGGTTGCGCGGCAGGTCCTGGATGGCGGCGAGGAATTCCAGGTTCTCGCGTACCGACAGGTCTTCGTACAGCGAGAAGCGCTGGGTCATGTAGCCGATGCGCCGGCGCAGTGCTTCGGCCTGCTCGGGAACCGCCAGGCCCAGCACCTCGATCTGCCCCGCACTGGGTTCCAGCAGGCCGCACAGCATGCGGATGGTGGTCGACTTGCCTGACCCGTTCGGGCCCAGGAAGCCGTACACCTGCCCGCGCGGGACGGTCAGGTCGACCTTGTCCACGGCCAGCAGTTCACCGAAGCGGCGAGTCAGGCCCTGCGCATGCACCGCGATGTCCGCACCGGTGTTCAGAAGCGCACCTGCACCGGCAGTCCGGCCGGAAGCTTCTGCATGTCGCTGGCTGCATCCACTTCGATCTCGGCGAGGTAGCTCAGGCGCTCGACGTCATCGCCGGTCAGTGCGTAGTACGGGGTGAAAGAAGGCTCGCTGCGGATCGCGCGCACATGGCCCTTCAGTACGGTGGTGCCCCCTCCCTCCAGCTGTATCTGTGCCGGCTGACCGACCTTGACCTGCAGGCGCAGCGGCTGCGGCAGGTAGACGCGCGCATAGGGGCGCTCGCCGACCAGCATCACCGCCAGCGGCGCCCCGATCGGTGCCTGGTCACCCTGTCGGTAGGGCAAGGCATCGATCACGCCATCGCGCGGTGCGCGCAGCTGCAGCTTCTGCAGGTTGACGCCCTGCACCACCTGCTGCGCCTGTGCGGCGTCGGCGGCCGCCTGGCCCTGAGCGATGTCCTGCGCGCGACTGCCGTGCACCCGTTCCAGCCAGGCCTGCTCGGCGGCACGCACGCTGGCCGCGGCATTGCCGGCGGCTGCCCGTGCACGGTCCAGCTCGGCGGCGGCGATCAGGCGCTGGCGTGCCAATGGCTGCACCCGACGATAGTAGGCAGTGGCTTCAGCAGACTGCGCGCGCAACGCGGCCAGTTGTGCCTGGGCCTGTGCGATCTGTTCCTGCCGCGGGCCGAGCTTCAGCTCTTCCAGCTGGGCCTGCGCGCGCGCCGTGTCGGCCTGCGCCGCCGCGAACTGCGCGTCGCCGCGGGCGGGGTCGAGCTGCATCAGCACGGCCCCGGCCTTGACCCGCTGGCCCTCGCGCACCTCCACCGTGGCGATCACCTCGGCCGCCGGCGCCGGCACCGTGATCCGGTCCCACTCCAGTGTGCCCAGCGCCGTTGGCGTTGACTGCCCACAGCCCGCCAGCAGGCCGATGCCCGCCAGCCCGAGTCCACGCATCCCGTTGCCGATGCCCATGCCATCCCCTCCTGCGACGTCGACACGGTGCCACCTGCCCCGTGCACCCTCAATGATTCCGATCAGCCCTGACGGTTTTTTCGCCACGTACGGGCGAGCCTTTTGCTGCAAGGTTCCTCGCCACCTATCCACAGCTTGATTCAGCATCATTCCACAGCCGGTGTGGAGAACCGGACGGGGGCGGCCGTACTGGCTGCCTGGCAGCGGAAGATGCGCTGCCGTCACGGGAGCGGCCGACCGTGACGGTTTTTTCACCACCACCTCATACGCCTTGTGGCACAAGCACTGCGAAGGCCTATCCACAGGTTTTCGCGCCCCCCGTCCACACCGGGTGTGGAAAACCGCGTATCGGCCCGCCGCTGGCCGCATGCCCGGTACGCGCGTAACCTTGTCACCCCGAGTCCATCGCGGTGGACGGCGCCCCCGCCCCACCCCAAGCAATGAAAAGCATCGATCATCGAGACTTCACCCTGTCACCGGAAGACAACGAGCGACTGGCCAACCTGTGCGGCCCCTTCGACGGGCACCTGCGCCAGATCGAGCTGAAGCTCGGCGTGGAGATCGCCAATCGTGGCTTCGTGTTCCGCATCAGCGGGCCCAACGAAGCCATCGTCGAGGCGCAGAAGCTGGTTGAAGCGCTGTACGCCGAAGCCGGCGAAACCACCTTCGACAATCACGCCATCCACCTGCGCCTGGCGCAGGCCAACGTCGAGCAGATCGCCGAACGCTCCTACGAAGCGCAGGACGTGGCAATCAAGGTCAAGCGTGGCACGGTACGTGGCCGCGGCGCCAACCAGGGCCGCTACCTGCACCAGATCGCCACGCATGACATCAACTTCGGCATCGGCCCGGCCGGAACCGGCAAGACCTTCCTGGCCGTGGCCAGCGCGGTCGAAGCACTGAACGAGTCACGGGTGCAGCGCCTGATCCTGGTGCGCCCGGCGGTGGAAGCCGGCGAGAAGCTGGGCTTCCTGCCCGGCGACCTGAGCCAGAAGGTCGACCCGTACCTGCGACCGCTGTACGACGCCCTGTACGAGATGATGGGCGTGGAGAAGGTGGTCAAGCTGCTGGAGAAGAACGTCATCGAGATCGCGCCGCTGGCCTACATGCGCGGCCGCACGCTCAACGATGCGTTCGTGATCCTGGACGAGGCGCAGAACACCACCATCGAACAGATGAAGATGTTCCTGACCCGCCTGGGCTACGGCTCCACGGCGGTGGTCACCGGTGACCTGACCCAGACCGACCTGCCCAAGCACGTGAAGTCCGGCCTGCGCGACGCGATCGATGTGCTGCGCGAGGTCGAGGGCGTCAGCTTCACCTTCTTCGAATCCCGCGACGTGGTCCGGCATCCGCTGGTGGCGCGCATCGTCAGCGCCTACGACCGCCGCGACCTGCATCAGATCCAGCCTGGAGCAACGCCATGACCCGTGGTCCCGTGCGACTGGACGTCGCCGTCAGTTATGCCCTGCCGCGTACCGGGCTGCCGGCCGCAGTGAGCTTCCGCAAGTGGGTGGCCGCTGCGTTGAAGGGCCGCATCCGTGAGGCCGACCTGGCCATCCGCGTGGTCGATGCCAAGGAGGGGCAGTCGCTGAACCGCCATTACCGTGGCAAGGACTACGCCACCAACGTGCTCAGCTTCCCGGCCGACGTGCCCGAAGGCCTGCCCAAGGGCGTCAAGTTTCCATTGCTCGGCGACCTGGTGATCTGCGCACCGGTGGTGGCCCGCGAAGCCGACGAACAGGGCAAGGCGCTCAACGCACATTACGCGCACCTGACCGTGCACGGCGTGCTGCACCTGCTTGGCTGGGACCACGAGGACGACAAGGAAGCCGACGCAATGGAACAGCTGGAGCGCGAGATCCTGGCCGAGCTCGGCATCGCCGATCCCTACGCCGGCGAGCGCTGACGGCCACGCATACCGGGTTCATCACAGAGGACACCCCCATCGCGCTGTTGCCCGCACTCATTGCCGCTCTTCTGCAGGTAACCACTGCCCCGGGCATCGACCCCGACCGGGAACGACCGTCGCCGTTCCCGGCCAGCGACAGCGCCGCCGACATTGCCGCCAAAGTCGCCGAGGTGCAGGCCTTCTTTGACGTCAGCCAGCAGACGGCCCGCCAGGCGGTCGCCGAGGCGCAGCAGCACGCGTTGATGGAACGCTTGAGGGCGCGCCACGCGGCACGCCTGGCCGGTATGTGGGTGGACAATGCGACGGGGTGGAACGTCGTCGTGCGACTGACTGGGCCGGCACCTGCGGCCGATGAGACCCATCCAGGGGCGGACGGCCCGCAACGCGTGCGCTACATCATCGGCGCTTCAATGACCGAAGCGGAGATGCAGCGCCGTCTTCAGGCGCAGCAGGGCTGGTTCATCCCGCAGCTGCCCGGCCTGACCGGCTATGGCCTGGACGTCATGACCGGTGAACTGGAGCTGGAACTCCGGGATACCGCTGGCGCGCGCGCAACGGCGGCGACCGTGCGCGACCACCTGCAGGCGCTGCTGGGCTACCCGGTCAGGCTGCGCTGGTACCCAGCGGCATCGCACCTGCAATCTCCCTGACTGCGTAGAGACGCTCGCGATAGCCGACCGGGACCGGTACGATCACCGGCCTGCCTTCCGTTGCGGATCCAGTGCCCGTGCTGCGTATTGTCCTGCCCCTGCTGCTCGTCGCGTCCGCCCCGGCCGCTGCCTTGGACCTGCCGGCGCTGATCGAATGCCGCCAGGGCGTAGCCGATCACGCTGCACTGGCACCGCTGCTGGCTGATCCGCTGAAGGCCGTCGCCCACGGCCTGCAGCCGCTGCCCCAGGGCAACCAGTTCATGAGCGAGTACCGACTGGCCCAGCCGATCAGCGTGTTCGGCGACCGCACCGAACGGGTCGCCGTGGCCGGCTCCAGCATCATGGCGATCCTCGACCAGGCTGACCCGCGGCCGTTGGCCAAACGCCTGGCGCTGGAGACCGGCTACGACCAGGACGGCAAGTTCATGGCCGGCCGCGAGCTGGTCAGCCGCGACGTGACCGACCCGAAGAGCGGCGAGGCCCAGATCGAGTCGATCATTCTCAGCGTCTCCACCGTGGCCTCCCATCCGGGCAAGACCCTGGCCGGCTGTACCTACAGCCTGGACCTGCCTGAAGAAGAAGCCCCTGCCCGGCCTGAACTGGCCCCGCCGCCGATCACCGGACCGGGCAGCGACGGTCACTGACAGGCCGCCACATCCTGCTAGACTTGAGCCAACGCCCGGCCTGCCGGGTGCCTTTTTTCCAGAGATGTCAGAAGACGACAGTAGTAGCTCCCCTGCGGAGCACAGTGAAAAGAAGCGCGGTTGGCTTGAACGCCTGACCTCGGCCTTCTCCGGCGAACCCCACACCCGCGACGAGCTGGTCGCTGTCCTGCACACCGCGCAGGAAGAGGGTCTGATCGCCGCCGATACCCTGAAGATGATGGAAGGCGCCATTTCGGTGGCCGAGCTGACCGTGGGCGACGTGATGATCTCGCGCTCGCAGATGGTCTCGCTGCCGGTCGAAGCGCCCTTCCTGGAACTGATGAAGCAGGTGGTCGAATCGGGCCATTCGCGCTTCCCGGTGCACGGCGAGAACAAGGACGACATCCTTGGCATCCTGCTGGCCAAGGACCTGCTGCGCGGCGTGGTCGCCGACAACGGCCCGGCCAACGTGCGCGAGCTGCTGCGCCCGGCGGTGCTGATCCCGGAGGCGAAGAAGCTGAACGTGCTTCTGAAGGAGTTCCGCCTGTCGCGCAACCACATGGCCATCGTGGTCGACGAGTACGGCGGCGTTGCCGGTCTGGTCACCATCGAGGACGTGCTGGAGCAGATCGTCGGCGAGATCGACGACGAGCACGACGAGGCCGAGGATCCGTCCGCGCAGATCGCCATCCAGTCCGACGGCCAGTACGTGGTCGACGCGCTGACCCCGATCGGCGACTTCAACGAGCGCTTCGGCGCGACGTTCTCCGACGAGGACTACGACACCATCGGTGGCCTGGTCACCGAGGCCGTGGGCCACCTTCCGGAAGTCGGCGATGAGCTGGCACTGGACCGCTTCATGTTCCGCGTGGCCCGCGCCGATGCGCGCCGGGTTCAGGCCTTCCACGTGACCGTGCTGCCGCCGGACGCGCAGGACGACGCTTGAAGCGCCGCGGCCTGATCCTCATGGTGTGGCTGGCACTGTGGGTGCTGGCCATGGCCCTGCCGCTGGCGGCCTTCGCGCAGCCGGCGGCAGCCGTGCCCGCACCGGCCACCGCCAACGCGGAGGCCCCGGCCCCGCGCATCGGCGTGGTGACCATGCAGCCGGGCACGGTTTTCTTCGAACGCTTCGGCCATGACGCCATCGTCGTGGTCGATCCGGCCAGTGGCGAAGCGACCTCATACAACTTCGGCTACTTCGATCCGTCCGAGGACGACTTCATCAGCCGCTTCGTGCGCGGCGACATGATGTATTACCTGGTGGCGCTGCCGCTGCAGCAGGACCTGTCGTACTACGACGAGACCGGCCGCGGTGCCAGCGTGCAGTGGCTGGACCTGCGCCCCGAACAGGCGCGTTCCCTGGCCGCTGACCTGGCCGAGCGGGCCAAGCCGGAAAACGCGCGCTACCACTACGATTACTACATCGCCAACTGCGCCACGATGGTACGCGACACGGTGGACAAGGCACTGGGCGGTGGCCTGCAGTCGCAGTTGTCGGGGCGTTCGCGCGGCAACACCTACCGCAGCGAGTCGGTGCGCCTGGCCTCGCCCGCCCCGTGGATGTGGCTGGGCTTCGATGTCGGCCTGGGGCCGTTCGCCGACCAGCCGCTGTCGCGCTGGCAGGAAGCATTCGTGCCGATGCGCTTGGCCGATGCGCTGCGCCAGGCACGCAACAGTGATGGCCGGCCGCTGGTGCAGTCCGAACAGGAACTGCTGCCGCACCGCATTGATCCGGAGCCGAAGGAGTTCGCGCGTCGTTGGTGGCCGTGGCTGCTGCTTGGTCTGGTCGTGGCCGGCGGCGTGCTGGCGCTGCGCAACCGGCCGCGCCTGCTGGCTGGGCTGGCCCTGCCGTTCTGGCTGTTGTGCGCCGTCGCCGGCAGCCTGCTGGTGTTCCTGTGGGGCTTCAGCACCCACTACGCCGCCTGGGCCAACCGCAACCTGCTGCTGCTTTCGCCGCTGGCCGTGCTGCTGCTGCCCGGAGCAATCAGCCTGCTGCGCCGGCGCGTGCCGGGGCGCATGTTCAGGATCGTGCTGTGGCTGCTGGCGGTACAGGCCGTGGCCGCGCTGGTGCTGCACTGGCTGAGCCTGCAGGCCCAGTACAACGTGCAGTGGATCGTACTGCTGTTGCCCGTGCACGCGGCACTGGCCTGGGTGTTGGGGCGCCGTCCTCACTTGTCCGAAACACGGCGCTGACGCACGATGGCGGGCATGTCATTGCCCGCCTCCGCTTCCGCCCCTGCTTCAGCCAACCCCGCCTGCGTCATCAACTGCGTCCACTATGATGACGAGGGCATACGCCACGATATCAGCCTGGACGCCATCAGCGATGTCATCGCCAGTGGCAATGGCTTCGTCTGGGTCGGCCTGTACGATCCCAACGACGATGTGCTGCTGAAACTGCAGGAAGAATTCTGCCTGCACGACCTGGCCATCGAGGATGCGCGCAACGCGCACCAGCGGCCCAAGGTCGAGACCTACGGCAATTCGATGTTCGTGGTGGTCACCACCGCGCAGATGGTCGACGAGCGCATCCAGTATGGCGAAACCCATGCCTTCCTCGGCCCGCGCTTCCTGGTGACGGTGCGCCACGGCGCCTCGCTGTCCTACGCGCCGGTACGTGCTCGAGTCGAGCGTGAGCCGCAGCTGCTGAAGATGGGCCCGTCGTACTGCCTGTACGCGGTGACCGACTTCGTGGTCGACAATTACCTGCCGATCGTGCACCGCTTCCGCGACACCCTGGACCTGCTGGAAAAGGACATCTTCGCCGAGAACTACAAGCGCAGCACCGTGGTGCGCCTGTACGAGCTCAAGCGCGAACTGAACAAGATGCGGATGGCGGTGGCGCCGCTGCAGGATGTGCTGGCCCAGCTGCGCCGTTACCAGGGCGAGCTGGTTCCGGACGAAGTGAAGCTGTACATCCGTGACGTGCACGACCACGCGGTACGCATCAGCGATGTGATCGACACCCTGCGCGAGATGCTGGGCACCGCGCTCAGCGTGAACCTGTCGCTGGTCACGCTGGCGCAGGGCGAGACGGTCAAGCGCCTCGGTGCGTGGGCCGCGCTGCTGGCGGCACCGACGCTGATCACCAGCTGGTACGGGATGAACTTCAGCCACATGCCGGAGCTGAGCCAACCGTGGGCCTACCCACTGATGATCGTTGGTGTGGGCGGCGTCTGCGTGGGCCTGTACCGGTTGTTCAAGCGCGCAAAGTGGTTGTGACCCGCTGGTGGTAGTGCCGGCCGCTGGCCGGCAACCAGGGCAATGCCGGCCAGCGGCCGGCATTGCCATTCGGCATCAAGCCACGTAAACGGTCTTGATGTTCATGAACTCATGGATGCCGTGGTCGGCCAGTTCCCGGCCAAAGCCAGACTGCTTGCTGCCGCCGAACGGCAGCCGCGCATCGCTTTTGACGATGGCATTGACGAAGGCCGCACCGCATTCCATGCGTTGCGCGAAGGCTTCGCCGCGCACCGGATCGCGCGTCCACACACTGCCGCCCAGGCCGAAGCGCGTGTCGTTGGCCACGCGCAGTGCCTCGCTCTCATCAGCGACCCGGATCACCGCAGCCACCGGACCGAACAGTTCCTCGTCGTAGGCCGGCATGCCCGGGCCGACCTGGTCGAGCACCGTGGCCGGATAGCCGGCATGGGTGCCGGCAATCGGCTCGCCGCCTATCAGCACCCGCGCACCCTTGGCCACGCTGGCCTGTACCTGCTTGTGCAGTTCATCGCGCAGATCGGCACGGGCCATCGGCGCCAGCGTGGTGCCCCGCTCATCGGGGTCGCCGTACTGGCGCTCGGCCGCATCTTCAACGAAGCGGCGGGTGAATTCATCGGCTACCGCCTCGACCACGATGAACCGCTTGGCCGCGATGCAGGTCTGCCCGCTGTTGTCGAAGCGCGACTTCACCGCTGCCGCAACCGTCTTGCCGAGGTCGGCATCGTCGAGCACCACGAAGGCATCGCTGCCACCCAGCTCCATCACCGACTTCTTCAATTGGCTGCCGGCGTTGGAGGCGATCGAGCGCCCTGCCCGCTCGCTGCCGGTCAGCGTCACCGCCTTCACCCGTGCGTCGCGCAGCACGTCGGCGGCCTGGTCGTTGTCGATGTGCAGCACGTCGAACACGCCGTCCGGCAGGCCGCCATCACGGCACACCGCCAGGATCAGGTCGGCACACTGCGGCACGTTGCTGGCGTGCTTGAGCAGGGCCACGTTGCCGGCCATGAACGCCGGTGCGAGGAAGCGGAACACCTGCCAGATCGGGAAATTCCACGGCATCACCGCGAACACGCAGCCGATCGGCTCGTAGCGCACGTAGCTGCGCTGGGCTTCGGTGTCGATCAACTGCGGCTTGAGGTAGTCGGCCGCGTGGTCGGCGTAGTACTCGCAGGCGGCAGCGCACTTGTCGACCTCGGCCAGCGCTTCGGCCTTGAGCTTGCCCATCTCGTGGGTCATCGCCTGCTGCAGGTCGTCGCGGCGCGTGCGCAGCTGCGCCGCGATCTGGCGCAGGATCACGCCGCGTTCCTGCAGCGAACGCTCGGCCCAGCCGGGGAACGCATCGGCGGCGGCCTGCAGGCGCTGCTCGATGTCGGCAGCGCCCATCAGTTCATGGCGGTAGGTCACCTGGCCGGTGGCCGGGTCGACGATCTCGACGGTCATGGGGAATCTCCATCTGGAAGACCCCCATTGTGCGCCGCCGGCCGTGAGCCGGGTGTTGCCGGCACAGTGGACGGATCGTGTACTCAGCCGTTGTCCTGCCGCGCCAGCTGCAGGTCGCGCTGGCGCCGCTTCTCGGCGCGGGCATTGATGTACCAGCCGATCACCGCGGCGATCGATACCGCCGACACCAGCAGCGTGGCCAGTGCATTGATCTTCGGGCTGATGCCCATGCGCACCGATGCGAACACCTTCATCGGCAGCGTGGTCGAGCCCGGCGTGGCGACGAAGCTGGCCACCACCACGTCATCCAGCGACAGGGTGAACGCCAGCAGCCAGCCCGCCACCAGCGCCGGCGCGATGATCGGCAGGGTGATGCGGGTGAACACGGTCAGCCGGCTGGCCCCGAGGTCCATCGCGGCTTCTTCCAGCGACAGGTCCATTTCCTGCAGGCGCGAAGACACCACCACGGTGACGAAGCACAGGGTGAAGGTGACGTGCGCGATCCAGATGGTGGCCAGGCCGCGCGCCGGGAAGCCCGGAATCGCGCCCATCGAGGCCAGCAGCGCCATCAGCGAGAAGCCCAGGATCACATCCGGCATCACCAGCGGCGCGGTGACCAGCGCACCGAACAGCGGCTTGCCACGGAAGCGCTTGAAGCGGGTCATCACCATCGCCGCCAGCGTGCCCAGCACGGTGGCGGTACAGGCGGTCCAGAACGCCACCACCAGGCTGGTCCACATCGCATCCATCAGCGCGCGGTCGGCGAACAGGTCACTGTAGGCGCGGGTGGAAAACCCGGCCCAGACCATCGCCAGCCGCGAGCTGTTGAACGAATAGAACATCAACAGCAGGATCGGCAGGTACAGGAAGGCGAAGCCGAGCAGCAGCACGCCCAGCCCCAGGCCCTTGGCGGTACGCGGGCTCATGCCTGCTTCCCTTCCAGCAGGCGCTGCTGGGATCGGTTGAACAGCAGGATCGGCACCAGCAGCAACAGGATCATCGCCACCGCCATCGCCGACGCGCCCGGCCAGTTGCGGTTGTTGAAGAACTCGTTCCACAGCTGGCGGCCGACCATCAGCGTCTCCGAGCCCCCCAGCATTTCCGGAATCACGAATTCACCCACTGCCGGGATCATCACCAGCATGCAGCCGGCGATGATGCCGGCCTTCGACAGCGGCAGGGTGATGCGGAGGAAGGCCTGCCATGGCTTGGCACCCAGGTCGTAGGCCGCTTCCAGCAGGCGGTGGTCATGCTTGACCAGGTTGGCGTAAAGCGGCAGCACCATGAACGGCAGGTAGCAGTAGACGATGCCGATGTAGGCCGCGGTCGGCGTATCGATCAACTGCAGTTTCGGCAGGCCCATCGACGTCATCAGCGCCTGCAGGCCGGTGAACTGCAGGAACTGGTCAAGCAGGCCGTTGCGGTCCAGGATCGCCTTCCACGCATACACGCGGATCAGGAAGGAGGTCCACGACGGCAGCACCACCAGCATCATCGCCACGTTGCGTGCGGCCGGCGACAGGCGGGCGATGGCATAGGCCATCGGGTAGCCGATCAGCAGGGTCAGGAAGGTGGAGATGGCCGCGATCCTGATCGAGCTCAGGAAGGCCTGCGCATAGATCGAATCGCGGAACAGCGCCAGGTAATTCTCCAGGTTCAGCTTCAGCGAGAACCCGCCGTCCACGTACTGCAACAGCCAGGTATACGGCGGCGAGCCGACCCGGCTGAGCGAGAAACTGATCATCAGCACGATCAGGAACGGCACTGCGAAGAACAGCAGCAGCCACAGGTACGGAATGCCGATCACCGTGGCACGCAGCCCCGGCAGCCAGCGCTTCAGGCCGGCGACGCTCATGAGGTGAGCACCACGCCGTCGTTGTCGCGCCAGTGCACCCACACCTCGTCGCCCCAGGTGAAGCCATCACTGGCCCAGCGCTGCGAGTTGGCGAAGTTGGCCAGCACCTTGGCGCCGCTGGGCAGGCGCACGTGATAGACCGAGTGGCTGCCGAAGTAGGCGATGTCCTCGATCACGCCCTGCGCCTTGTTGGTGTGCCCTTCCGGCTCGTCCTTGCCGATCATCACCTTCTCCGGGCGCAGCGCGAACGCGACCGGCTGCCCTTCATAGCAGGTGATGCCATGGGCAATGTAGATCGGCGCCGGGAACAGCGGCGAGCGCACGGTCACGTACTCGGGCAGGTCCTCGTCGATCACCCCGTCAAACAGGTTGACCGAACCGATGAACTCGGCGACGAAGCGGTTGGCGGGCTGCTCATAGACCTCGTCCGGCTTGCCGACCTGCTGGATCCAGCCGGCATCCATCACCGCGATGCGGGTGGCCATGGTCATCGCTTCTTCCTGGTCGTGGGTGACCATCACGCAGGTCACGCCCGACGATTCGATGATGCTGACCAGTTCCAGCTGCATCTGCGAGCGCAGCTTCTTGTCCAGCGCGCCCATCGGTTCGTCCAGCAGCAGCAGCTTCGGCCCCTTGGCCAGCGACCGCGCCAGCGCCACGCGTTGCTGCTGGCCACCGGACAGCTGGTGCGGCTTGCGTTTGCCCAGGTGGCCCATCTGCACCAGGTCGAGCATCTCGCCGACGCGCTTGCTGATCGCGTCCTTGCCCAGGCCATCCTGCTTCAGGCCGAAGGCGATGTTCTGCTCGACCGTCATGTGCGGGAACAGGGCATAGGACTGGAACATCATGTTGACCGGCCGCTGGTACGGTGGCAGCGCGTCCAGGCGCTGGCCATCGACGGTGATGCTGCCCTTGGTGGGCGTCTCGAAGCCACCCAGGCAGCGCAGCAGGGTCGATTTACCACTGCCGGAGCCACCGAGCAGGGCAAAGATCTCGCCCTTGCGCACGTCCAGGTTGACGTCGTCGACGGCGACGAATCCGTCGAATTCCTTGCGCAGATCACGAATGGAGAGATAGCCGGGCGCACCGGTCGTGTCGACGACGGCGGCTACCGGCTGGGCTTCAACGGGCATGGGGGCTCCGGGAGCGGGCGGTGGACAGCGGCGGCCATTCTAACGGCCGGGGGCCGAAGGGGATATGACGGCAGTGGGTGGAAGCGGCCGCTGGCGCGCCCAGGCCTCCCGAGGTGTGTCGGTTTTCCCCCGCCATGGTGGCCTGTGCGCCGGGAGGCCCGGGGTCTCCTCGACGCCCGGACGGCCGTCCCGGCCAGACACCACGGGCGGCGGCCCGATCTGCAACATTTTTCAGAGCGGGATCCATTGAAAGCCCGGGACATTCCCCGCGCAATGCCCCGGATCTAGGCCTTGCATGGACCGACCCTGGTGATTTCCCCGGACAGCCCCTCCCCTTTCCCGCCCCGCCTGCCGGGCTGCCTGCCTGCACGGCTGCCGCTGGTCATCATCGGCGCCGGCCAGGCCGGGTTGTCGCTCAGCGCGCTCCTGCAGGAGGCCGGCGTCGAGCATCGCGTGCTGGAGGCCGAAACCGTGGGTGCCAGTTGGCGGCGACGCTGGGATTCGTTCCAGACCAACACCGCCAACGCGACCATGGCCCTGCATGGCCATGCCTATGCCGGGGATGACCCGGAAGGGTTCATGGGGGCCCCGGAAGTGATCCGACGGCTGCGCGACTATGCCGACGAGCGCTCGTTGCCGATCAGCGAAGGGTGCGTGGTCCATCGGGTCGGGCCCGAGTCCGGTGGCTATGCCATCGACAGCAGCCGGGGACTGATCCATGCCCAGGCGGTGGTGGTTGCCACCGGTGAATACCGCCGGGCGCGGTTGCCCCGGGCCCCGTTCGCGCCCGCAGCAGGCCTCACCATGCTGCACTCCAGCGACTACCGCGGTCCCGGCCAGCTACCCGAGGGCGCGGTGCTGGTCATCGGCGGCGGCCAGTCCGGCGCGCAGATCGCCCAGGACCTGCGCGACGGTGGTCGCAGCGTGTACTGGTCATTGGCCGAGCGTCATTCGCACACCCGTCGGCTGCGCGGCAAGGACTCGATGACCTGGTGGGACATGGCCGGGCGCATCCATCAACACGTAAGCCAATCGGCGGCCGTACTGGCAGGCGAGCCGGACGCGCTGCGCAAGGCCCGCACCGCGGAGTTCCCCCTGATTTCCGGCAAGGGAAGCGCCGGCCTGGGCAGTTCGATCAGCCTGCTGGCGATGCACCGTGCAGGCATCAGGTTGCTGGGCCGGTTGCAGGAATTCAATGGGAACACCGCCCGCTTCGCCGATGTCCGCCCGCAACTTCGCGCCGCGATCGAAGCGACGCGGGCCGAGTATGCCTATCTCGATTCGCTGGCCAGCGCGTACTACGCCACGCGGCCCGAACCGCGCACCGACGATGCCCGCTACATTCCCGAAGAGGTCTACTTGCACTGGGAGCCGGAACCGTCCCCGTGCGAGCTGGATCTGCCGTCCACAGACATCCGCTCGGTGGTGCTGGCCACCGGTTTCGTCGCCGAGTGGCCCTGGCTCGATGTGCAGGGCGCGCTGGATGCCCACGGCTATCCGCTGGGCGAGTTTGGCGTTTCCCCGCAACCGGGCCTGTTCTTCATCGGCATGCACAACCTGCAGCGGATGAGTTCGTCGTTCCTGTGCAACGGCGGCCGCGATGCACGCGACCTGCTGCCGGCCATCCTGAGGCACCTTGGCGAGGGCGGCGGTACCGATTCCGGCACGGTGAAGCAAGGCGGCCGCCGGGCAACGCCCGGCGGCGCCAGACCCGCTTAACGGCCGGTCTTCACCTCGGTCCACAGCCGGGTGTAGAGCTTGTCGGTCTCCGGCGTGTTGATCGAGTAGGTGAACATCTTCTCGGCCACGTCAGCCGGCGGATAGATCGTCGGGTCGGTGCGGATCGCCTCGTCCACCAGCGGTGTCGCGGCCGGGATCGGGTTGGCGTAGTGGATGAAGTTGGTGTTGGCCGCGGCGACCTTCGGTTCCAGCAGATAGTTGATGAACCTGTAAGCCGCTTCCGGGTGCTTGGCGTCCTTCGGGATCGCCAGCATGTCGAACCACTGCGGCGCACCTTCCTTCGGGATCGAATAAGCCACGTGCACGCCATTGCTGGCTTCCTCGGCGCGGTCGCGGGCCTGGATGATGTCACCGGACCAGCCGACCACCAGGCAGGTGCCGCCGTTGGCCAGCGAGCCGACGTACTGCGAGGAGTGGAAATTCTGCACGTACGGGCGGATCGACTTCAGCAGGTCGGCCGCCTTCTGCAGTTCGGCCGGGTCGCCGCTGTGCGGATCCAGGCCCAGGTAATGCAGCGCGATCGGGATCATGTCGGCCGGCGTGTCCAGGATGGTCACGCCGCAGTCCTTCATCTTGCTGATGTTCTCCGGCTTGAACACCAGGTCCCAGCTGTTGGCGATATCGGTGCTGCCGCCGAAGCGCTGCTTCAGCATGTCCACGTTGTAGCCGATGCCGGTGGTGCCGATCATGTACGGCACGCCGTACTGGTTGCCCGGGTCCTGGGTGGCGATGCGCTTCATCACCGCCGGATCGAGGTTGGCCAGGTTCGGGATCTTGCTCTTGTCCAGCGGCAGGAACACGCCGGCCTGGATCTGGCGGCCGAAGAAGTTCAGGGTCGGCACCACCACGTCGTAGCCGCTGTTGCCGGCCAGCAGCTTGGTCTCGACCATCTCATCGCTGTCGAACACATCGTAGGTCACCCTGATGCCGCTCTCCTTCTCGAAGGTCGGAATGGTGTCCTCGGCGATGTAATCGCTGTAGTTGTAGACGTTCAGGACCTGGCTGTCCTGCGCGCCGCCGTTGCCACCGCCACAGGCGGCAAGCATGGCGGAGGCCAGGCCGAGCGTGAGGATACGCAGCTTCATCGGGTGCTCCAGAATGCGGGAAGGGGGGCCGGCGGGGCCGGCGACGGGTGCCAGCCTACCCCCCGGCGGCGGATTTTTCTATTCCAGATGCTCAGACGTTCAGCAGCAGGAACTCGCGCTCCCACGAGCTGATGACGCGGAAAAAGGTCTCGTATTCCTTGCGCTTGACCGAGATGTAGGCGCGGCAGAAACGCTCGCCCAGCAGGGCCTGGAGCTCGCTGCACTGCTCCAGCCCGTCCAGCGCCTCGCCCAGCGAGCGCGGCAGGTTGTAGCCCAGTTCCTTCGCGCTGCCGGTCACCGGCGCGTCCGGCGCCAGCCGCTCGCGGATGCCGAGCAGGCCGCAGGCCAGGGTGGCCGCCATTGCCAGGTACGGATTGGCGTCGGAACCAGCGAACCGGCTCTCCACGCGCATGTTTTCCGGTGTATCCAGCGGCACGCGCAGGCCGCAGGTACGGTTGTCGAAACCCCAGTGCACGTTGCTCGGCGAGACCTCGCCGAACACCAGGCGCCGGTAGGAATTCACGTTCGGCGCGAAGAACGCCATCGCCTGCGGCGCGTACTTCTGCAGACCGCCCAGGTAGTGGCCGAACACCGGGCTGAACTCACCCTCAGCATCGGTCTCGCCAGCGAACACATTGCTGCCATCGCTCACCCGCACCAGGCTCTGGTGGATGTGCATGGCACTACCGGGCTCGTTCTCCATGGGCTTGGCCAGGAACGTGGCGTACACCCCGTGGCGCATCGCCGCCTCGCGCATGGTGCGCTTGAACAGGAACACCTGGTCGGCCAGGTCCATCGCATCGGCATGGGTGAAGTTCACCTCCAGCTGTGCTGCGCCGGATTCGTGGATCAGCGTGTCCACGTCCAGCTTCATCGCATCGGCGTAGTCGTACATCAGGTCGAGGATCGGGTCGAACTCGTTGACCGCGTCGATCGAGTACGACTGCCGCGCGGTCTCCGGGCGCCCCGAGCGACCGGCCGGTGGCAGCAGCGGGAAGTCCGGGTCGGTGTTCTTCTGCACCAGGAAGAACTCCAGCTCCGGCGCCACCACCGGGCGCAGGCCCAGTTCCGCATAAGCCGCCAGTACGCGGCGCAGCACGTTGCGCGGCGCAAGCTCGTGCGGTTCGCCGCTCTTGGTGTAGCAATCGTGGATGACCTGCGCGGTGGCATCGGCTGCCCACGGCACCATGCGCACCGTATCCGGATCGGGCCGCAGCATCATGTCCGAGTCCGACGGCGAGGTCAGGTCGTAGTAATCGTCAGGGAACTCGCCGGTGACGGTGGTGGCGAAGATGCCTTCCGGCAGGCGCGTGCCGTAATCGTGCGAGAACTTGTCGGCAGGAATGATCTTGCCGCGGGCGTTGCCGGTGATGTCCGGCACCAGGCATTCCACCTCGGTGATGCGCCGCTCCTTCAGCCAGCGCAGCAGGCTGCTTTCCTGCGGTGCGGGGGGCGTGGCCGTCTTGCGCGGGCGCGTTCGGGAACTCATCGGGAATCCAGTCGGTTCTGTTGGTGCTGCCGGCAAGCTTGGCCGAACGCACGGAAAATAGCGTGATAGAACGGCGTCTGCGTGACACGCCACTCCGGATGCCACTGTACGCCGAGCACAAATCCATGGTGCAGGCTGCGCGCTGCCTCGACCAGTCCGTCATCGGCCATGGCCTCGACCTGCAGGCCCTGCGCGAGGCGGGCGATGCCCTGTCCGTGCACCGAATTGACCTGCGCGCGGCTACTGCCGTGCCACTGCGCCAGCCAGCCATCGGTGACCAGGGTCACCGCATGGGCCGGCCCATACTGCACTTCCACCGGCGCCTGCGGGTCTTCGCGATGGTCGGCCAGGCCGGGCACCGCATGCACCTGCGGATGCAGGCTGCCACCCAGCGCGACGTTCAATTCCTGGAAACCGCGACAGATCGCCAGCACCGGCAGGTCCAGCGCCAGCGCTTCGTGCAGCAACGCAAAGGCGTTGGCATCCCGGGCCGGATCATGCGGATTGCCTGGCCAACTGCGGCCACCCTCGTAGTGCTGCGGTTCGATATTGCTGACCGCGCCGGTCAACAGCAGGCCATCGAGCCCAAGCAGCCAGTCGCTGGCCGGCAACGGTGGCTGCAGGCTCGGCAACACCACCGGGGTCACCTCGGCCGCCTCGGCCAGCGCGCGCACGTACTTCTCGCCGGCCACCGCGAAACGGTGGTGGCCGAGCACGGTGCTGTCGGTGGGCAGGCCCACCCAGGGCAGGCGGCGCATGGGGTCACTCCTTGGCGTGCCGACACGTTACCCGTCGCCTGGCAACGGCGGCAAGTCGCTGTCGTCACACCGCAGCTGCCGCGCATCGGCGAAACTACCGGGGTGAACGCTGATCGACCTGCCCTGCTCCGCCCTCCCGCACTGCACCCGCGAGGCCTGCAGTGAGCGCCGCGTTTCCGCCCAGCTGGTATGCCTCCAGCCTGCCCGAACCACCCGCACTGCCCTCGTTGCAGGGGCAGGTGCAGGCCGACGTTGCGGTGCTGGGCGCCGGCTATACCGGCCTGACCGCCGCACTGGAACTGGCCGCGCGTGGCCAGCGCGTGGTGGTGCTGGACGCACAGCGGGTCGGCTGGGGCGCGTCCGGCCGCAATGGTGGCCAGGCGCTGGCCGGCTATGGCTGCGAGGTGGACGAACTGGAGCGTCAGCTCGGCCGTGACGATGCGCGCCACCTGTTCGACTGGTCGCGCGAAGCGGTACAGGCGATGCGCAGGCGCATCGATCGCCATGGTATCGACTGCCATTGGGTGGAGGGCCACGCCAGCGTCGCCATCCGCGAACGCCACGAGCGCGACCTGCACGCCAACTGCGAGCACCTTCAGCGCCACTACGACTACCCGATGCAGTGGTGGGACCGTGATGCCCTGCGCGCGCAGCTGGACAGCCCGCGCTACCGCGCCGCGATGTTCGATCCGCACAGCGCGCACTTGCACCCGCTGGCCTATGCGCGTGGCCTGGCCGATGCGGCGCGCGCGGCCGGCGTGGTGATCCACGAGAACTCCGCAGTGACCCGCGTGCAGCGCGGACCGCAGCCCACCCTGCATACCGCGCGGGCCAGCGTGCGCGCTGCGCACCTGGTAGTTGCCGGCAATGCCTGGCTGCAGGGCCTGCTGCCCGAGCTGGAACGCCGGATCATGCCGGTCGGCACCTATATCGGCGCCAGCGCGCCGCTCGGTGCCGAGCGCGCCCGCGCCCTGATCGGCAACAACATGGCCGTGGCCGACACCGCGTGGGCACTGGACTATTTCCGCCTCAGCCACGATCACCGGCTGCTGTTCGGCGGTCGCGCCAGTTACTCGGCGTTGCCCCCACCCGGCCTGCACGGGGTGATGCAGCGGCGCATGCACCAGGTGTTTCCACAACTGGCCGACGTGCCGCTGGAGCAGGTCTGGGGCGGTTACGTGGACATCACCCGCAACCGCGCCCCGCATTGGGGCCGGCTGGACGGCAACCTGTACTTCGCGCAGGGGTTCTCCGGCCATGGGGTGGCCGCCGCCGGGCTGGCCGGCGAAGTCATCGCCGCCGCGATTGCCGGCCAGAGCGAGCGCCTGGACGTGTTCCAGCGGCTGCGGCATGCGCCTTTCCCTGGCGGCCGGCTGCTGCGCACGCCGCTGCTGGTGGCGGCGATGTCGTGGTACAAGCTGCGGGATGCGTTGTGGTGAAGATTCTGCATCTCCACCTGTATTGAACGTTCTGACAAGCGCACCGCAGCGCTGATCGTGCTGCACACGTCACAGATTTTCACGCAACATGTGTGATGGATGGTTGGTCAATTACCTAAATGCGCAGCTGTGCAATTGCATAATCGTTCGCAGACCGATAACGTCCTGAGAAACCGGGCCCCGCGGCGAATGGAAGCTGACAGGGGACACGTAGGAGAGGGGGACGTGCGATTGGACTGGTGGAAAGAAGGATTGTTGCTGAAGGTGCGCATTCGTCCGGCTGGCCTGATGCTTGCCTTGCTTTATGCAGTTGCCTATTGGGCAACCCGACAGCTGTCGCTGGATCAGTTCTATTTGCCAGCCGGCATCCGGGTGGCGGCCGTACTGTTGTGCCCGCCGCGCCTGTGGCCTTATCTGCTGCTGGGCGAATATGCGTACTTTGCACAGTCCCGCGTGCCAATGATCGAGAAGTACGGCCTGACATGGGTCATTGTTGCCTCCGCGTTCCTCATGCCCGCAGTGATGTTGATTGTGAAGCTGCAACGGCGACTGATGGCGGAGTCGCAGACGATCGGCCTCTTGTTGATTGCCGCCGCTTCCAGCGTCGTTATTACTCTGCTGAACCTCAGCTTTTCCCATCTGCTCTGGCCAACACCCCCTTCCACGCCCTTCCTGACCAATGCGGCGCGTTACAGCGTGGGCGACTTCATCGGCATTCTGACGGTGGCCCCCATCGCCATGCTGTGGGCGCGACAGGACGTGGGGCAGGAGTGGAACGCTGGACGAAAGACCCCGATGCTGGCGGCACTTTCGTTGATGCTGCTGATCGGGATAGCAGCAACTCAACTGCCCGCAGACTGGGTTGCGCTGAAGGCAACGCTCCTGCTGCTGTTGGCACTCCCCGCGGCCGCACTTACCTGCCTGTATGGCTGGAAGGGTGCCGCCCTTGCAGTGCCGGTGCTCAACATGGTCATCGGCCTGACCACGCCCAACACACATCCAACCGCATTCGATCCAGCGGCCTTCATCACCCAGCAGATCATGGCGATCAGCGGCATCGTATTGCTGTTGCTCGGATCACGCATCACCCACTTCTACCATCGTTACAGGCTGCGCGAGATGGGGGAAAGGGACGCCATCCATCTTGCGAGGAGCTCGCAATTGGCCAGCGAGATGGAGCTGCGTGAGCGTGCCCTGCACCTTCGCAAGCTCGGCGACGGCATTGATACGTCGCTGGTTGAGCTGGCCGACTGGCTCAAGGCCCAGGGACATCACGCAGTGGCCAGCAGCCTTCTGCATACCTCAAATGTGCATTCGCGGCTCTTTCGCGAACAGACAAGCATGGTCTATCCCTCGGGCCTGGAGCATCTTGGGCTTTACGTGGCTTTGCAGGCTGGCGGCATCCGTGAGTCATGGAAGCTGACGGAGCGCGTTCTCCGCCCGGATCTGAAGGGCGACCCCTGCAACCTGAGCGTGGAACTGCAGTTGGCCGCTTACCGAACACTCATTGATGCGGTCTCCATTCTTCTCAAGCATGAAGGTGGCCAGATTCGCATTCGTGCAAGGTGCGGCGGAATGGGTTCCAGGCGCGGAATCCTCATGGTCGTGTCGCTGCTGGAGTCGCGTCGGCGCCTTTCCCAGCAGACAACCATGGCAGCGTTCGAGCGGCTGTCCGGGCGAACCCTGCCCTATGACGGGACCGTTGACTGCTATGGCAACCGGGTCAGGATTCTGTTCCTCGACCGTGAATCAAAACTTGAGGCAGTGCCCAGCGCTCCATCGCAGTACAACTGCCCCGCACCCTCTGCGCTGCAGTAGTGCATTTCACAGTCAAGCGGCCGGAGCGAACCAAAGCAGCGGAATCGCATAAGCGTCCCGCTCATCCCCTGGCCAAGGGCGTCATGGGCACCCGGCGAACATCCGGGTGCCCATGCAGCCCGACACTCAAGCTCGCCGATATCCCGGCAACAGGCAGTATCAGGGTGCCTCTACCGCCCACAACACATCAGCTCCGCCAGCATATCTGACCAGCGTGAATGCGGAAGACCGATAGACAACCGTTCTGGTGGCTTTTGCGGGAACAGGCAGGCGCTGCTCCGGCAACGACACCCTCGCAGATGGGTCACCTGCCGGCAGCACCCAGAACGTGCCCGCAGCATTGCCGATCACGATGTGCACGTGCCCTGCGAGATCGTTTACCTGGAAATAGTCCATGCCATCGCGCTCGAACCCATAGACCAACCAGCCGGGATCCACGCTCAGGTCTTGTGCCTGCGGAATCGACTGGCCGAGTCCTTGGCCGGCCATCTTGATTCCATGGTCGTCACCCGGGGCAAAAGCAAAAACGGATACCGGCACCAACATCAATGCACCAGCAAATGCATGAATTCGGAAACTTCTCACACTAACCTCCAGGTTGGATGCAATACGGATCAAGAAGGATGCTACCGCCAATCGCATCAGCATATACCGGGCGGACTCCGTAGTGCCCATGGGACATAATCCACTGGATCGATGCAAACCCATGCGTCCGAAATCGCCAATACCTGCATCGAAACCCGCCACGGTGCAGGTCAGTGGCATCTGAGACAAGGACCTGGACAAGCGCGTGTAACTGCAGGACATCGTCGATTGTGTGATGGGGAACACAGCGGACAGCATCAACTGCCCAATGTGCCTGGTGCAACGGCTAAAACGTGATCGAACCGTGGGCGCGCTGATTGTGGAAGATTAACCGTCCGTTGGTGGCTATGCCGCCGCACTGCCGGGCGTGTAGGGCCACGAAGCACAGGAAGCCGCCAATTGCAGCGCAAAGGGAGGCCACGCACCTCGATTGCGCCCTTCTCCAACTGTCGATAATGTCTTCGGAAGTGGCCAGTCATCATTGGCCGGGAGACGGGAGACGCGGGCTTGGAGCGATTCAAAGAATCGATTGAACTGAGCTTCCGGATCCGACCCGTCGGAATCGCACTCGCGGCCGTCTACGCCCTGAGCTGCCTTGCCTCCCGTCAGTTCTCGCTGGATCAGTTCTTCCTGCCTGCGGGCATCCGGGCAGCGGCACTACTGATCGTCCCGACCCGCCTGTGGCCCTACCTGCTGCTTGGGGAGTACGCGTACTTCGCAACCCTGCGCATCCCCATGATCGATAGCTACGGCCTGGTCTGGGTCATCCTGGCCTCGACTCTGCTGATGCCGCTGGCGATGCTGGTGGTCTACTTGCATCGCATGAGAATGCCATCAGAGTCCGCCACCGGCCTCTGGCTGCTGTCGCTGACCTTCTGCACGGCATTGTTCGTCCCGGCTCTCAATATGGGCATTTCATTTGCTCTGTGGTCGAACCCGCCGCCCAGCAACCTGCTTAGCGCAGTTGATCGCACGATCTTTGGCCACTTCGCCGCCATCATCACCCTCGTGCCGTTGGCATTCCTCGGGTCGCGACGACACGCGGATCCCAATTGGACGCGCCGCTTTGCTGCGCCTACGGTCACGGCCATCCTGGTGATGCTGGTCCTGGGCCTGTGCATGCAGCTGACGGCCATCAGCGCCCACACCACACGCACCCACCTGGTGCTGCTGTCCTCCCTCCCAGCGATCGCCCTGACCTTCATGCATGGGTGGCGTGGCGCTGCCATCGCGATTCCGCTGTTGAACCTTCCACTCCATTTCGCCACACCCAGCACCGGCCTACCGTCCTCGTTCGACCTGGGCACCTTCGCCACCCAGCAGAACATGGCCGTGATGAGTGTCGCACTGCTCGCACTGGGATCCAGCATCAGCTATCACCATGAGCGTGCACGGTCCCGTGGACTGGCTGAGGAAACCACATTGCGCTTGGCACGCAGTTCGCATCAGACCCGTGAGCGTGAGCTTCGCGAGCGCGCCTCCCATCTCAAGCAACTCGGCGAAGGCATGGACAGCTCGCTCGGCGAGATGGTCAGCTGGCTGAAGGCGCAGGGGCATCATGCCGTGGCCAACAGCCTGCAGCACGCCTCATCCGTGCACTCGCGGCTGTTCCGTGAACAGGCCAGTCTGGTCTACCCCACGGGGCTGGAGCAGGTTGGGCTGTATATCGCGCTTCGGGTTGGCGGCGCATGCGAGACCTGGAACAACTCCCATCGCGTGATTCCGCCCCGGCTGGAGGGCAACCCCTGCTTGCTGACGGTGGACCTGCAACTCGCCATCTATCGCTCGCTGATCGAGGCGGTGTCGCTGCTGCTGGAGCTGGAATCGGGACAGGTCAGCGTGCGCGCCCGGAGCGGCCAGGCTGGCGAACGCCGCGGCATCGTGGTGGTTGTGGGCCTGCTTGACCGTGGTTGCACGCTGTCGAACCGGACCGTTCAGCAAGCCACCGAGCGTCTGGCCGGCCGGATAATGGCCTACGGCGGCACGGTGCATTGCCGTAGCAACCGGCTCCGGCTCGTCCTGCACGAATCGATTGCGGGTACAGCGGCGGCATTCGCATCGCCTGCCTGACCGGGAACGACGCGCAGGGCACGCTGCTCCGCTAAAGTTGCGCCCGAAACCGCCGCTATCCGTGCCGAGCCCCTCCCTCGTGAGCCACCGCATCATGCCCGTGCTGCCGCAGGCCGCCGTCGATGGCGACCTGGCCGATCCGCTGCCGCAGCGGATCCTGCTGGTCGAAAACTCCCGTGCGTTCACCGGCATGCTGCGCGAAGCCATCGAGCAGCGCCTGGAACTGCCGGTGGTGATCGCCTCCACCCTGGCCGAGGCCGACCGGCTGCTCAGCGAAGGCGGGGGCTGGTTCCTGGTGCTGACCGGACTGGTGCTGGCCGACGGCGACCGCGATGCGGTGGTCGAGTTCTTCCTCAAGCGCGACCTGCCGACGGTGGTGGTCAGCGGCGTTTACGACGAGGACCTGCGCAAGCGCGTACTACAGCAGCAGATCATCGACTACGTGCTGAAGAACACCCCGGGCAGCATCGACTACCTGGTGTGGCTGGTGCAGCGGCTGGAACGCAACCGACGCATCGCCGCGCTGGTGGTGGACGATTCGCCGTCCGCGCGTGGCTATGCCGCCGCCCTGCTGCGGATGTATGGGCATGAGGTGCACGAAGCCGCCGACGGCAACGAGGGCCTGGCTGCTATCGAGGCGCATCCGGCGATCCGCCTGGCGGTGGTCGACCAGGAAATGCCCGGCATGCAAGGCGTGGAATTCACCCGTCGCCTCCGCACCCTGCGCTCGCGCGACAAGGTGGCGGTGATCGGCATCTCCGGCAATACCGACGCCTCATTGATCCCGCGCTTCCTGAAGAACGGCGCCAACGATTTCCTGCGCAAGCCGTTCTCGCGCGAGGAGTTCTTCTGCCGCGTCTCGCAGAACGTGGACCAGCTGGAGCTGATCGGCACCCTGCAGGACCTGGCCACCCGCGATTTCCTCACCGGCCTGCCCAACCGACGCTTCTTCCTGGAGCAGAGCCAGCGTCAGCTGCCGCAGCTGCAGCTGCACGGCCAATGCGTGGCGGTGGCGATGATCGACATCGACCACTTCAAGCACATCAACGACACCCATGGCCACGAAGCGGGCGACGACGCGCTGCGCGCGGTGGCCGGCGCGGTGACCGCGCATGCACGCAGCCACGACCTGATCGCGCGCTTCGGCGGCGAGGAGTTCTGCCTGCTGGTGCCAGACATGGAACAGGACGAGGCGCTGCTGTACTTCGAGGAGCTGCGCCAGCGCATCGCCGCACTGGAGGTGGACATCGGCACCGCTACCCTGCGCATGACGGTCAGCATCGGCCTGTGCTGCCTGCGCCCGCAGCGCGATGCGCTGCACCGGCTGATCTCCGAGGCCGACCGCCAGCTGTACCTGGCCAAGGCCGGTGGCCGCAATCGGGTCAGCTGCACCACGGTGGCCAGCCCGCTGCGTCCACGCGAGCCTGCGCTGACCTGACCGGCTCGCTTTGATCCAGATCAACGCCGTTCCCGCACGACAGCTCTACAGTCGGCCCCGACATACGCATGAAGGGGAGCCGGGGATGGCACTACTGGTCTGGCAGGACGATCTGAACATCGGCATCGATGTGATCGACCAACAACACCGCCGCATCATCGAGATGCTCAACCACCTGCACGTGGCCCAGTCCAGCCTGCAGCGCGCGGCAGTGGGTGAAGTGATCGACGAGGTGGTCGACTACACCATGTCGCACTTCGCGTTCGAGGAAGAGCTGATGGAGGAAGCGGGCTACCCGTTCTGTGCCGCGCACAAGCGCGTGCATGAGATCTTCATCAAGCGTGTGGCCGAGTACCGGCTGCGCTTCCAGGCCGGCGAGGACATCAGCGATGAACTGCGCACGATGCTCTCGCGCTGGTTGTTCAACCACATCCGCGGCGATGATCAGGCCTATGCCGAACAGGTCAAGGCACACCTGAACCAGTTCACCCGCGAGCACCAGGGCGGTGGCTGGCTGGGACGCACGCTCAAGCGCTTCTTTGGCTGAACCGCAGCGCGCGCCGGTGCAGTGCCACCAGCGCGCACAGCGTCGCTGCCGCAGTCAGGCACAGGTAGTAGCCGACCGCGACCAGACCGAAGCGTTCGGCCAGCCAGGTGGCCAGGTACGGCGCCGGTGCCGCACCCAGAATGCCGGCCAGGTTGAATGACAGCGATGCGCCGGTGTAGCGCACCTCCACCGGGTAGATCTCGGCCAGGAAGGTACCGCAGGGACCATAGGTCAGGCCCATCAGGAACAGGCCCAGGCACAGGAAGGCGGTGACCATCCACGGGCTGTGCGGCTGGAACAGCGGCGCGAACAGCACGCCGAAACCGATGATCAGCACGCTGGCCACGATCATCGTGCGGCGCGTCCCCCAGCGGTCGCCATAGCGCGCCGACAGCGGGATGCCCAGCGCGAAGAACAGCATGCCGGCCATCTGCATCAGCAGGAACTGCTCGCGGCTGTAACCCAGCACCGCCGTGCCATGGCCGAGGCTGAACACGGTCATCAGGTAGAACAGCACGAAGGTGGCGAACGCGCCCAGGGTACCCAGCAGCATCGGCACCGGGTGGTCACGCAGCACCGTCCACATCGGCAGCCGCACCGGCGCCTTGCGCTCCAGCGCCTGCTTGAAGTCGGGGGTCTCGTGGATGTTCAGCCGCACCCACAGGCCGAGGCCGACCAGCAGCGCGCTGGCCACGAACGGAATGCGCCAGCCCCATTGCAGGAAGTCGGCCTGGCTCAGGCAACGGCCCAGCACCAGGAAGATGCCGGCCGACAGCAGGAAGCCGAGCGGTGCACCCAGCTGCGGGAACATGCCGTACCAGGCACGCTTGCCCGGCGGTGCGTTCTCGGTGGCCAGCAGCACTGCCCCGCCCCACTCGCCGCCCAGACCCAGGCCCTGGCCGAAACGGCACAGCGCCAGAAGCGCCGGCGCCCACAGACCGATCTGCGCGTGCGTCGGCAGCAGGCCGATCAGCACCGTGGACAGCCCCATGGTCAGCAGCGCAGCCACCAGGGTGGCCTTGCGGCCGATGCGATCGCCGAAATGGCCGAACACTGCCGAGCCAACCGGGCGTGCGATGAAGGCCACCGCGAAGGTTGCCAGCGACTGCAGCAGGGCTGCCTGTTCGCTGCTGTCCGGGAAGAACAGGTGCGGGAACACCAGCACCGCGGCCGTGGCGTAGATGTAGAAGTCGAAGAACTCGATCGTGGTACCGATCAGGCTGGCCAGCAGAACACGACGGGGGGAATTCACGGGCGGCGCGGCAGCGGTGATCGAGGACATCGGCAACACGGGAAATGGCAGATCGACCGATTCTGCCACGGGCTGGCGGCGGTACGGCACGATGGTTTCAGCCGACACCGATGCCGACGAGGGGGCAGGCGCCTCCTGTAACGTCGAGCCATGCTCGACGGTTCTTCGCGAGATGCAGCCGAGCATGGCTCGGCTCTACAAGAACGAACGGCAGTCGAGCATCGCTCGACTCTACAGAGAGCGAACAGCCGTCCAGCAATCGCGTCGTTACAGCTGCATCCAGGTGGCCTTGATCTCGCTGTACTTGTCGAACGCATGCAGCGATTTGTCGCGCCCGTTGCCGGACTGCTTGTAGCCCCCGAACGGAGCGGTCATGTCGCCGCCATCCCAGCCGTTCACCCAGATGCTGCCGGCACGCAGCTGGCGCGCGACGCGGTGGGCTCGCCCCAGGTCCCGTGTCCACAGGCCGGCGGCCAGGCCGTAGCGGCTGTCATTGGCCACGCGCACCGCTTCGGCCTCGTCTTCGAAACCAAGCACAGCCAGCACCGGCCCGAACACTTCCTCGCGCGCCAGTGCCTGCTCCGGGCGCACCTGGTCGAACACGGTGGGCTGGACGTAGCTGCCGCCGGCTTCCACTTCGGCGCGCCGCCCACCCAGCAGCAACCGGGCACCCTCGCCTTCGGCGCGCGCGATATCGTCCATCACCTTGTCCAGGTGCGCGGCATCCACCAGCGCGCCCATCGGCGCATCGGGGTCCAATGGATGGCGGGGGTGCATGTGCTGGCCATAGGCAACCACCTGATGCACGAAATCCTCGCGGATCGAACGCTGTACCAGGAGCCGCGAACCTGCGGTACAGACCTCGCCCTGGTTGAAGAAGATACCCTGTGCCACCGCCTTCGCGGCGGCGTCCAGATCAGGGGCGTCGGCGAACACCACATGCGGGCTCTTGCCGCCACACTCCAGCCAGACCCGCTTGAGGTTGGATCGCCCTGAACACTGCAGCAGCTTCGCGCCCGTGGCCGTGGAGCCGGTGAAGGCGAGCACGTCCACATCCATGTGCAGGGCCAACGGCTCACCGACGCGCGCACCGTGCCCCGGCAGCACGTTCAGCACGCCCTCTGGCAGGCCCGCTTCGGCGGCCAGCGCCGCCAGCCGCAACGCACTCAAGGGCGAGCGCTCGGACGGCTTGAGCACCACCGAGTTGCCCATGGCCAATGCAGGCGCGATCTTCCAGCAGGCCATCAGCAGCGGAAAGTTCCACGGAACGATCGCGGCCACGACCCCGGCGGCCTCGCGCGTGACCAGTCCCAGTTCGTGCGGGCCGGTCGGCGCGATCTCGCCGTACAGCTTGTCCACGGCCTCGGCGGTCCAGCGCAGGCAGCGCACCGCGCCTGGCAGGTCGATGCGGCGCGCATCACGCACCGGCTTGCCCATGTCCAGGGTTTCCAGCAGGGCCAGCTCGTCGGCATGCGTTTCGACCAATGCCGCCAGCGCCAACAGTACGCGCTTTCGCTGGGCCGGGCTGGCCTGCGACCAGTGGCCGGCCTCGAAGCTGCGCCGCGCGGCCAGTACCGCGCGCTCCACGTCCTGTGCGTCGCAGTCGGCGACCGCCCCCAGTACGCGACCGTCGATCGGGCTGACGCAGTCGAAACGGGCGCCGCTGGCTGCATCGACATAGCGGCCATCGATGAAGGCCTGGCCTGGCATCGACAGCTGGAGGGCCAGTGCCTGCCAATGGCTGCGGTCGGGAAAATCGGCCATGGGAAGCTCCAGCATTCTACGAGCCTTGGTTATACCTGGGTCACCGCGACTCCGCCGTGACGTGGCTGCGCTACATTCGTCGCATCGGACCCGACGGAGCTGGCATGAAGCGTCCCGGAAGCGACCTGCACGACCTGACCACACAGCGCCCCGAGTCACTGGACGCTTACTGGATGCCATTCACCGCCAACCGCCAGTACAAGGCGGCACCACGCATGCTGGTCCGCGCCGAAGGCATGCACTACGAAGACATCGATGGCCGACAGATCCTCGACGGCACCGCCGGCCTGTGGTGCTGCAACGCCGGCCACGCGCGACCGCGCATCGTCGAGGCCATCGCCGGGCAGGCACGCACGCTCGACTACTCACCCGCTTTCCAGATGGGCTCGCCGCCGGCCTTCGCGCTGGCACAGCGGCTGGCCGCACTGGCTCCGGCCCCGCTCAACCATGTGTTCTTCACCAGCTCCGGCTCGGAGGCGGTGGATACCGCGATGAAGATCGTGCTGGCTTACCACCGCCAGCGTGGCGAGGGCCAGCGCACGCGCTTCATCAGCCGCGAGAAGGCCTATCACGGCGTCGGTTTCGGTGGCATGGCGCTGGGCGGTCTGCCCAACAACCGCAGGGCGTTCGGCCTGCAACTGGGGGGCGTGGACTATCTGCGCCACACCCTGGACCTGCAGCGCAACGCGTTCAGCAAGGGCCTGCCGCGCCAGGGCGCGGAGCTGGCCGACGACCTGGAACGGCTGATCGCGCTGCATGACGCCTCGACGATTGCCGCCGTCTTCGTCGAACCCATCGCCGGCTCCGCCGGGGTGATCCTGCCCGCGCCCGGATACCTGCAGCGCCTGCGCGAATTGTGCGACCACCACGGCATCCTGCTGGTGTTCGATGAGGTCATCACCGGTTTCGGCCGGGTCGGCATGCCCTTCGCCGCACAGCGCTTCGGGGTCACCCCGGACCTGCTGACCTTTGCCAAGGCGGTCAGCAACGGCGCGGTGCCGCTGGGCGGCATGCTGGCCAGCGACGCCGTGCATGCCACGCTGATGCAGGCCCCGCCACAGGCCATTGAGCTGTTCCACGGCTATACCTACTCGGGACACCCGCTGGCCTGCGCCGCAGCGCTGGCAACACTGGACGTCTACGCCGAGGAGCGCCTGTTTGAGCGCGCCATCGAACTGGGCGAGTACTGGCAGGAACGGCTGCACGCGCTGCAGGGCCTGCCCAACGTGATCGACATCCGCAACTTCGGCCTGGTCGGCGCGGTCGAGCTGGCGCCGCGCCGCGATGCACCTGGCAGCCGCGGCTACGAGGTGTTCCGGCGCTGCTTCCACGACGGCCGGCTGCTGGTGCGCTGTACCGGTGACATCATCGCGCTGTCGCCGCCGCTGATCGTGGACAAGGCACAGATCGACCAGATCACCGGCACGCTGGGCGAGATGATCGGGGCCACCGCCTGAGCCCGGGCCGGTGGTGGCGAGCGGGTACAATGGGCGGTTCCGCTCCTGCTCGTTGCCGTGCCCATGGATATCGTCGTCAAAGAAGAACTCAAGGCCTACATCGACCCGCTGACCGCGGACGAACATGACGCGCTGGAGCGCAGCATCCTGGCCGAAGGCTGCCGCGATGCGCTGGTGCTGTGGGGTAATGTGCTGGTCGATGGTCACAACCGTTTCGGCATCTGCCAGAAGCATGGCCTGCCCTTCAACACCGTGCAGAACACGCGCTTCCAGAGCATGGAAGACGTTCACCTGTGGATGATCGAGCAGCATCTGGGCCGTCGCAGCGTGTCCGATTTCCAGCGCGGCGTGCTGGCGCTGCGCAAGCGCGACATCCTGGCCGCCCGCAAGCAGGTCGAGCAGGCGCAGCTGCAGCGCGAGAGCGACGGTACCGCCGAGATTGCCGATGAGGCGGGCGAGGACAGCCCGCCGTGGGAGCCGGCACCGAAGCTCAGCCGCGCCGAACTGGCCCGCGAAGCCAAGCTGAGTACCAGCCAGGTCGGCATGATCGAGCGCATCCATGCCCAGGCTGCACCCGAAGTGGTGGAGGCAGTGAAGGCCGGCGTGATCTCGATCAGCGCCGCCGCAGCCGTGGCCGATCTGCCCGAAGAGGAGCAACGCGCCGCCGCCGCCGGCGGCAAGGATGAGCTGAAGCAGGCGGCCAAGCGCGTGCGCGAATCCAAGCGCAAGCCGCGCGCGCCGAAGCCGGACGCGGCCGAGATGGACTTCGAGGAGCCCAGCGAGGACGAGATCGCCAGCCGCGACGCCGAGGTACTGTTGGCACTGGAACAGCTGGGCGAGGATGCCCCGGCCCTGCGCCGCCGCGTGGTCGCGTTGACCCGCGAGAACGACACCCTGCGCGCGCAGCTGGCCGCGCTGCGCAAGCAGGTAGTGCCGGCCGCTGGCCGGCAACCCCATGAAGGTATCGGGTGAACTGAAGATGCCGGCCAGCGGCCGGCACTACCAGATGCTCATGCCGTGCCGGTTAGACTTCCGGCATGACGCCTGCCCACGATCCGCGCCGCGCCCAGCTGCGGCGCCTGAAAGCCCTCGCACTGGGCCTGCTGCTGTTGATGCTGGCCGGATTCGCGGTCAGCCATTGGCACGGCGAACGCGGCATCTGGGCCTGGGTTTCGGCCTTCTGCGAGGCTGCTGCGGTCGGCGCGCTGGCCGACTGGTTCGCAGTCGTTGCGCTGTTCCGGCGGCCAATGGGCCTACCGATTCCGCACACCGCGATCATCCCGCGCAGCAAGGAACGCATCGGCGACAGCCTGGCGCTGTTCGTGCGCGACCAGTTCCTGGAACCGGGTGTGCTGCTGGCCAAGCTGCAGGTGTTCGATCCGGCCAGTCGTCTCGGTAGCTGGCTGGCCGACCCGGCACGCTCGCGGATGCTGGCCGACATGGCCCGCGGCTGGGCGCTGCAGGCACTGGATTTCTTCGACGAAACCGCGGTGCGGCGGCAACTGCATGCCTTCGTGGTGCAGCAGCTGCGGCAGTGGAACGCTGCTGCCACCGCCGGTGAACTGCTGGCCCTGCTGACCGCCGATGGCCGCCACCAGCGCGTGCTGGACGAGGGCCTGCAGCGCCTGGGACGCTGGCTGGAGCAGCCGGAGGTGAAGGAGCGCGCCTCGCAGCTGATCGTGCGCTACATCCAGCGCGAATGGCCGACGCTGTCGAGCACGGTGAACTGGGTCAAGCCAATCGACGAGATCGGCGACAGCCTGGCCGAACGCCTGGCGCGGGCGGTACTGGAAGAACTGCAACAGGTGCTGGCCGAGCCGCAGCATCCGCTGCGCCAGGACTACGAGACCTGGCTGCAGAACTACGTGCAGCGCCTGCGCGAAGACCCGGCGCTGGCTGAGCGCATCGAACAGCTCAAGCAGGACATGATCGACCACCCCGCCCTGCAGGACTACGTGCAGGGGCTGTGGGCGCGTATCCATGCCAGCCTGCGCGCCGACCTGCAACGCGAAGACTCTGCGCTGGTCGGACACCTGCGGCGCAGCCTGGCGTCGCTGGGCAGCAGCCTGCAGGCCGACCCGGCCCTGCGCGAGGCCCTCAACCAGCACCTGCTGGAAGGTGCGCAGCGCCTGACCGGCCGCCTGCGCGAGGGCGTGACCACGCATATCGCGCAGACCGTGAAGGGCTGGGACGAGCGGCATCTGGTCGAGCAACTGGAACTGAGTGTGGGTCGCGACCTGCAGTTCATCCGCTTCAACGGCACCCTGGTGGGCGGGTTGATCGGCCTGCTGCTGCATGCGGCAACCGTGGTGTTCAGGTTCTAGCCCCGGCCAACGCCCAGGATCAGCACGCTTGATTCATGAAATGCGAATACATATCATTTACTGATCGGTTGTACGCTTAGCCAAACGGGCACGAAAAACGTGCCCATCGCCCGTGTACTGCCCCGACTTCTGGGCTGCCCGTCTGCGCGGGCAGTGCTTCGTCGATGGGACACGCTGGGCGACATGCGCAGGGCGCAAGGGGGCCGCGGACGCGTTCCATCCCTTCTCCTACCTTCAGGAACGCCGTGGACCGCTCGCCCACACCCGCCAGCCCCCGCACCTTGTTCTCCAGCCCGCGCTGGGGCGTGCTGTCACGTTCGTTGGCCGCGATCTTCGGCGGCTATGCGCTGGCCTCGGTGACCAGCGTGTTCTGCGCGGTGGCGCTGCCCGGCGCGCGCGGCCAGACCGTGCTGACCGGCATGCTGCTGGCGATCCTGGTCGCCGCCTGCGCGGCGTTGTGGGCGTTCGCCACCCGCAGCGCGCTGCGTGCGTGGGTCGGCATTCTCGCTCCCGCCCTGCTGATGGCTGCCATCGCGCGCATGCTGGGGGCCTGGGCATGAAGAACGGATTCCGCCAGTCGATGGCCTGGCTGCACACCTGGACCGGCCTGCTGGTCGGCTGGTTGCTGCTGCTGATTTTCATGGCCGGCACGGCCAGCTACTACCGTGAAGAAATCAGCCGCTGGATGCGCCCGGAGCTGCCGTCCAGCAACGTCAGCATCGACGTGGCCGCGCAGCGCGCGGTGGCCTACCTGCAGGCCAATGCGAGTCACGCCGAGAACTGGTTCGTCACCCTGCCGCAGCCGCGCAACCCGGCCATGCAGCTGTTCTGGCGGCTGCCACCGGAACTGGCCGACCCCAGTCGTGGCCGTCGCGGTGGCTTCGGCGACGCCACGCTCGACCCGAACACCGGCCAGGCACTGAAGGCGCGCGAGACCCGTGGCGGCGACTTCTTCTACCGCCTGCACTTCGACCTGCACTACATCCCGGTGTACTGGGCGCGCTACCTGGTCGGGTTCTGCGCGATGTTCATGCTGGTGGCGATCATCACCGGCGTCATCACCCACAAGAAAATCTTCAAGGACTTCTTCACCTTCCGCAAGGACAAGGGCCTGCGGTCCTGGCTGGATTTCCATAACGTCAGCGCGGTGATGGCCCTGCCGTACCACGCGATGATCACCTACACCGGCATCGTCACTCTGATGATCATGTACCTGCCGTGGGGGGTGAAAGTCGCCTACCCGCAGGACGAGGACAAGTTCTTCAGCGAAGCCTTCGGCGGCATGCCAGAGGTGACCGCGCCGGCGCAGGGCCGCGCCACGCCGCTGCCGATCGCACAGTTGCTGGACAGCGCGCGTGCGCACTGGCACGGCGTGGAAGTGGCCGGCTTCACCGTGTCCAACCCGGGCGCTGCCAATGCGGTGATCGACATCCGCCAACGTGACGGCAGGCGTTTGTCCACCGACACCCCGGCGCTGCGCTACAACATGGTCAGCGGTGCGCTGCTGGAAGAGACGCCACCGTCCGGCGGTGCCACCGCCACCCGTGGCGTGCTGTATGGCCTGCACCTGGCGCGCTTCGCCGACTGGGGCCTGCGCGCACTGTTCTTCCTGTCCGGCCTGGTCGGCTGCCTGATGGTCGCCAGCGGCGTGGTGCTGTGGGCGGTGAAGGAGCGTCCCAGGCATGCCAAGAGCGGGCGTACCGGATTCGGCCTGCGCCTGGTCGATGCGCTGAACATCGGCACCGTGGCCGGCCTGCCGATCGCCTTCGCGGCGTACTTCTGGGGCAACCGCCTGCTGCCGCTGCAGATCGCCGAGCGCTCCAGTGCCGAGGCCAACGTGTTCTTCTACGCCTGGGGCGGCGCGCTGCTGGCCGCCTTCATCTGGCCGAAGCGGATGATGTGGGCGTGGCAGCTCTATCTGGGTGCGGCCGCGTTCGCACTGGTGCCGGTGGTCAATGCAGTGACCACCCATGCCCACCTCGGGGTCACACTGCGCAGCGGCGACTGGGTACTGGCCGGCGTCGATCTTTCGATGATCGCGTTCGGCGCGATGCTGGCGCTGTGCGGCTGGCGCATGCAGCGCTGGACGCCACCGCTGAGTGCGGCCGAGAAGAAGAAACGTGCGGCCGCTGCGGCTGCACCGAAGGCATCGGTGAACACTGCGGAAGCGGCCGAAGCGGAGGCCAGCGCATGATGCTGCTGGCACTGGCGCTGTCGTTCTCTGCGTTCACCGCGCTGTCGCTGTCGATGGAAAAGCACCAGCACGACCTGCATGGCAAGGCCGCGGCCGCACCCGCACGGCGGATGCAGTGGCGGGTGCTGGGCTGGGCGCTGCTGGCGGCGGCGTTCGCACTGTGCGTGGCCGACCACGGCTGGGCGATGGGCCCGGTGCTATGGCTGGGCGCAATGACCCTGGCCGGCGTGACGCTGTCGTTCGGGTTGTACCCGTATCGTCCAACATGGATTGCGCCGCTGGCGATCGCGCTGCCGGTGCTGGGGTTGGTGCTGGAATTGCTGTAGCCGCAGGACGTGGACGGCGGCGTCCACGCATGGCGTCGAACTACAATGCCGGTATGGATAGCGTGCTGCAGCGGATGTCTGGAATCGGCTTTTTTTCCCGGTTGGGTGAAACACTGCCCATAGCGGCCGGCGTCGTCGCCGTTCGGTCGCTGGCCGAAGCACTGCGGACCATCGATACCGATGGTTTCGAATGGATGCCCACCACACTGGGCGATTCGGATCCGTTTCACGGCGCCCTGCCCCATCCAGCCGAACTCGCCGACGCCCGACGCGAACTCAACCGCACGTTGATGCGCGCGCTTTCGGCACTGGATCTGCCGGCCCTGCGCTGTGGTGCACATGACCTGCAGCTGGTGGCGCGCGATGGGGCGATGTTCGCCTTCCGGCAACGCCTGCTGGAGATGCATCTCGGCCTGCCGGCACACTGGGAGCCTGTGCTTGCGCTGTACGAACAGGGCCATTGGCCCCTGGCCCATGCGCCGGGGCGATTGTTGGTGCTTTAGGCCGATCCACGCATGGCGTGGATCTACGGACCAGACGCGGTAATGCCTGCCGCTGGCCGGCATCCCGCGGACCTTCCACGGTTCTGACGCAGTTGCCGGCCAGCGGCCGGCACTACCGGGCTTACCCCAACCGCTTCAGTTCCCACGCGCGGTGGATGCGCGCGTTGCGCTCGAAATCCGGACCAATCGTGCGTGCGGTGATCTCGCGGCACTGGGCGAACTCGGCGATGGCGTTCTCTTCCAGCTTGAAGCGGCGGAAGTTGTTGGAGAAGTACAGCACGCCACCCGGTGCCAGCCGCGCCACCGCCGCACGCAGCAGCTTCAGTTGTTCGCGCTGCACGTCGAAGTCATCGGCGCGTGCGGAGTTGGAGAAAGTCGGCGGGTCACAGAAGATCACGTCGTACTGGCCACGGTCGCCTTCCAGCCACGCCATCGCGTCGGCCTGGACCAGCAGGTGCTGGTTGCCCCCCTGTCCGTTCAACGCCAGGTTGTCGTAGCACCATTGCAGGTAGGTAGCCGACAGGTCGACGCTGGTCGTGCTGGCGGCACCCGCCACGGCGGCCTGCACGCTGGCCACGCCGGTGTAGCAGAACAGGTTCAGGAAACGCTTGCCACGCACCTGCTCGGCCATCATCCGGCGCAGCGGGCGGTGGTCAAGGAACAGGCCGGTATCGAGGTAGTCGAACAGGTTCACCTGCAGCAGCGCGTTGTTCTCTCGCACCACGATGAACTCGTCGCGCTGCTCGAAGCGGCCGTACTTGCTGCCGCCCTTGCCGCGCTCGCGCGATTTCATCGACACCTGTTCCGGTGGCACGCCGAACACTTCGCGCGCGGCGGCCAGCAGCTCATTGCGGCGGCGGCGCACGTCGTTCTCGGGAATCGCCGCCGGTGCCGCATATTCCTGCACATGCAGGAAGGTACGCCGCCTGCCCCCCTCTTCCTCGTAGACGTCGATGGCCGCCGCGTACTCCGGCAGGTCGGCGTCGTAGGCGCGGAAGCAGGTGATGACCTCGCGGGCACGCCAGCTCTTGAACTTCTTCAGGTTCTTGCGCAGGCGGTTGGCCACCATCTGCGCGCCTTCGCTCAGCTCGCGGGGCTGTGCCGGATCACGGCCCGGCACAGCGATCGGATCGCAGACGATCAGCGCGCATTCCAGCGCACCGTTGAACATCTGGTACTTCTTGCTGGCACGCAGGCCGGTGGCAAAGGCCAGTTCGTCATTGCCGCACAGCAGGCTGGCGCGCCACTGCGGCACTGCCTTCTGCAAGGCATTGCCCAGTGCACGATACAACGCTGGATCGGCGGCCAGGCGCTCGTCGTACGGCGGGTTGCAGACCACCGCACCGATCTCCTGTTCCGGCGCGGCCAGGTCGGCGACATCGGCGCGGGTGAAACGGATCGCGTGGGCGACGCCGGCGACCTCGGCATTCTCGCGGGCCGCCTGGATCGCAGCCGGGTCGATGTCGCTGCCGTGGATGACCGGCTTCAGCGCGGCCAGACCGGCCGCTTCGCGCTCACGTGCTTCGCTCTGGATGGACTTCCAGGCCGCCTTGTCGAAGCCCAGCCAACGGCTCGGCGGCAGGCTGCCATGCCGCATCAGGCCTGGGGCAACGTCGGCGGCCATCAGCGCGCCTTCGATCAGCAGCGTGCCGCTGCCACACATCGGGTCCAGCAGCCCACCGCCGGCGGCATGCAGGCGCGGCCATTGCGCGCGCAGCAGCAGCGCGGCGGCCAGGTTTTCCTTCAGCGGCGCCTCGTGGGCGGCACCGCGCCAGCCGCGGCGATGCAGCGGGCCACCGCCGAGGTCGATCGACAGCGAGGCGCGGCCCTTGCGCAGCGAGAGGTTGACGCGCACGTCGGGCAGATCGGTATTGACCGAGGGCCGCTCCAGGCCTTCGTCGCGCATGCGGTCGACGATCGCATCCTTGATCCGCTGCGCGGCAAAGCGTGCATGGGTGATCTTGTCGCCGGACACGTGCGCATCCACCGCCAAGGTCATCTCCGGCGAGATGTGCTCGTGCCACGGCAGTGCACGCACGCCGTCATACAGGGCCTGCTCGTCCGGGCAGTCGAACTCGTCGATCGGCCACAGCACCCGGCTGGCCAGGCGCGACCACATCACGATCCGCAGCGCCTGCGCCAGTTCGCCGTCGGCGTTGACGCCGGCAATGGTGGCGGTGGCCTTGCCAAGGCCCAGGGCCGACAGTTCATCGGCAAGCAGGTATTCCAGGCCCTTGGCGCAGGAGACGAAGAATTTCACGGGATCGGTTCGCAGGTGGTCGGGCGCGGCACAGGGGCCGGGCCGGTCGGAAAGGAGGGCCGTAGGCACGGCCGGCAGGCCCGCGCCGGGGGCGGCGGGGCTGCCATTGTAGTCAATGCGGGCGGGCGCGCCGTGCGCCCTGGCTTCACAGTTGCCGCAGCAGGCGCTCGAAGGCCTGCGCGGAGGCCTCCACGTGGCGCTCCAGGCGGTGACCGTCGTCAACCAGCAGCAACTGCGCCGAACGCGCCTGCGCCCAGGCAATCACGCCGGCAGCCGGTACCACATCGTCATGCCAGGCCTGCACCACCGTGGTCGGCACCGCAGCGGCGTCCAGCGCCGGCATCGGGCCCATGGTGGTCGGTGGCACCATCAGGAACAGGCCGGCTACCGGCACCTGCAGCGAGGCGATGGCGGAGATGTAGGCGCCCAGGCTGGAGCCGGCCAGCACCACCGGCCCCTGACGGGCCGCGATGGCGGCGCGTTCAACCAGACGGCGCAGGCGGGTCGGCACGTCGCCCACCCGGCTGACCTCGCTCATCGCGTCCAGGTCGGTGTAGTCGGGGCGCTCGTGGGTCCAGCCCAGGCGTTGCGCCACCTCGGCCAGCGCGGTGACCTTGGTCGCCTCCGGGCCGCTCTCGAAGCCATGGGAGAGGATGCAGTGGCCGCGGCTCATGCGCGTGCTCCGTGGGCGCGGGCCGACGAGGAAAGGGAAGGCAGGTTCATGCCGCAATGCTAGCATCGCCGGATGCCCAACCCGCTCCTGCCCGGCCTGCAGCTGCAGCCCCTGCCCTATCACGACCGACTGCCGCTGCGGGATCCCGCCTCGCTGGAAATGGTGGTGATCCACTGCACCGAGCTGCCCGATCTGGCGATGGCCCGCGAGTACGGCGAGCGCGTGCTGTACGACAGCGGCGCCGGCAACAGCGGGCACTTCTACATCGACCGCGATGGCAGCGTGGTGCAGTACGTGGCGCCGGAACGCGTGGCCCATCACGTGCGCGGCATGAACGCGCATACGCTGGGCATCGAGCTGGTCAACCGCGGGCGCTATCCGGACTGGTTCGACAGCCGCCACCAGGCGATGGACGAGCCCTACACCGAGGCACAGCTGCAGGCGCTGGAAGGCCTGCTGCAAGCGCTGGTGGCGCACTATCCGTCGCTGCGGCGGATTGCCGGGCATGACCAGCTGGACCTGGAGCAGGTGCCGGCCAGCGACGATGCGGCGCTGACGGTGGCGCGCAAGCGCGATCCGGGGCCGCTGTTCCCGTGGGCGCGAATCCTGGCCAAGGTGCCACTGCAGCCGGTTGGGTAAGCGGCAGGGCTGCGCCCTGCACCCGCAGAGGCAACGTCAACGTCAAGAGCTGGCATTCCGGGGGATGGCGGGGTGGATCCGATTGCGGGGGACGCCGTAAAGCCCCAGGCCGGCCCAGCCGCTGGCGGCTGTGCGTTCGGGCGCTTGCGAAGCAGTGCTTCGCAAGCAAAGCGCCCTCACCCATGGCGGCTTGGCCGCGGCATCCATGCCGCGGACACCCCCGCAACCGGACCCACCCCGCCTTCGACAGTTCTCCGCGATCCTTCGAATCGACACGGGGTCGGATCCCGTTGCTGCGCAACGGGCTCTGACCCCGATTTTCGGTTGATGGGGTCAGAGCCGCTTTCCGTTGGAAAACGGATCCGACCCCGCGCGGCTCAGGCGCCGGTCGCCACCGGGCGGCTGCTATCGCTCACCCAGCCGCTCCAGGAATCGGCGTAGATGCGCGCGCCGCTCAGGCCCGCGCTTTCCATCGCCAGCAGCAGATGGCAGGCGGTCACGCCGGAACCGCACATCAGCACCACCTGCTGCGGATCGCGGTTGCCGATCACGCCCTGCAGTTCGGCGCGCAGCTCCTGTGCGTCGCGCAGGCGGCCGTCGAGTACGTTCAATGCGAACGGGCGGTTGACCGCGCCCGGCACATGCCCGGCCACCGGGTCCAGCGGCTCCACTTCACCACGGAAACGCTCACCCGCCCGCGCGTCGACCAGCCAGCCCGGCGCATGCTTCAGCCGCGCGGTGATTTCATCGGCGTTGGCGATCTGGATGGTGTCGAAGCGGCCCGGGTAGGCAGGCAGCGCTGTCACTTCAGCCTGGCCGCTTTCCAACGTGTGACCGGCGGCCTGCCAGGCGGCGATGCCGCCGTCGAGTACGGCCACCCTGCTGTGACCGATCAGGCGCAGCAGCCACCACAGGCGCGAGGCGGCCATGCTGCCGTCGCTGCCATCGTAGACCACCACCTGGGTGTCGGGGCCGATGCCCCACTGCCCCAGCTTCGCAGCAAAGGCATCGCTGTCCGGCAGTGGATGGCGACCATGGCCGACGCGCGACAGATCAGACAGGTCACGATTCAGATCGGCATACACCGCACCCGGGATATGACCTGCCAGATACTGGCTGCTTGCCGCCTGCGGGTCGGCCAGCGAGGAGCGCGCATCGACCACCCGCACCGCAGTGCTGGCAGTGGCGCGTGCGTCGACCACGCGGATGCCTTCGCCCAACGCGGCAGCCAGGGTGGCGACATCGACCAGGGTGGTCCACGGCGGATCGATCAGCTTCATTGCACTTGCTCCAGGCGGCGACGCAGGTTGTAGAGAATGGCGGCGGTCGCCCCCCAGATGCGCTGGCCCGGCCAGCCATACTCAAGCACGTGGCGTACCCGGCCGCGATGGTTGATTTCGACCTGGCGCAGGCTGTCAGGCGCCATCAGGTAATCCAGTGGCACCTCGAATACCTCGGCTACTTCACTGGGCTGCGGCACAGGCACGAACTCCGGATCGACCACCGCCACCACCGGCGTGACGCGGTAGCCGGTGATGGTGACGAAGGGATCGAGATACCCCAGCGCCTGCACCTGGCCGGGCGCCAATGCGATTTCTTCCTGGCTCTCGCGCAGCGCGGCCGCCAGCGCGTCGCGGTCATCGGGTTCGGTGCGGCCACCGGGGAATCCGACCTGGCCACCATGGGTGCGCAGTGTTTCGGTGCGACGGGTGAGGATCACCTGTGCGCCGTTGGCGCGCGGCACGATGCCGGCCAGCACCGCAGCCTCCACTGGAGGCCCGGGCGGCAGCAGGTCGACCAGCTCACTGCGGTTCCAGCCGTCGCCCGCAGGTGGTTGGGCCAAGGGGTGCAGCGCGCGCATCAGTCGTTCGTGGTCGGTCAGCGAACCGCGCAGGGACTGCTGCAGTTGTTGCCGCAGGGGCTGCACGCGATGCAGGATGCGGCTGCGTTCCTCGTTGCTCATCGACGACCACCGCGCGATCTCATCGATATGCCGCCCGCAGCCGGCGCATTGCCGGTGCGGATCCAGCGTGCACACTCCGATGCAGGGACTTGCGACAACACGCGCCGTTTCTTCCATTGTTTGCACCCGCCAACAGTAGCGCGATCGGGCTGAATTTGCGCGGGTGGCCCAGCCGGACGGTAGAGTCGACTGTCAGTCGACTCGCGCGCGCAGCGCGGGCGTTTCCCCGATGTGACCCAAAAACAGTCGACTGACAGTCGACTCTACCGTCAGGGACTGCGCAAACAAAAACGCGCCGGTGGAATCACCGGCGCGTTTCGTTTGCTGCTTCGATTTACTTGACGCTGACCAGCTTGATCTCGAACTGCACAGCCACGTTCGGCGGGAACGGGGTGCGCGGATCGGCACCGTAGGCCTGGTCCGGCGGCAGGGTGACTTCCCACTTCGAGCCTGCCGGCATCTGCAGCAGGGTCTCGCGCATGGCCTTCATTTCGACTTCGCTGACCTTGATCGACGGGATCTGCTGGGCCGGGCGGGCTTCGGTCGGGCGCTGGCCGTACGGGAACGGACCGGCCACTTCCAGCTGCACAGTGCTGGCCTGGGTCGGCTTGGCACCCTTGCCGGCCTCGATCACGCGGTACTGGACGCCGCTCGGCAGGGACTGCACACCGGCCTTGGCCTTGTTCGCCGCGATGAACTGGTCGCTCTTGGTCTTGTTTTCGGCAGCCGCCTTTTCGTACTCGGCCTTGGCGGCCTGGGCACGGCCCTGCTCGCGCTTCTGGAACGCTTCAACGGCCGGCTTCAGCTGCTCGGCGGTGATCGCCGGCTGCTTCTTGGCGTAGGCATCCTGCAGGCCCTTCACCACCGAGTTGATGTCCAGCTGCTCACCACGACCGGTCAGCTCCGCCAGGTTGTTGCCGTAGTCGTAACCGAAGTAGTAGCTCAGCTTGCCCTTTTCGGACGAGACGTCCTGGGCGAAGGCATTGCCCGTCAGGGCCAGGGCCGCGACGGCGACCGCGATAGAACGCAACTTCATCAAACAGTTCTCCAGGGGTGGTAACTCAGGGACGTTCTGCGCCGCCCTGAGGCGACGGGTTAGGATAACGGGCGCAACGTGTAACCGCTACTCACGATGCAGGCTATGACCCGTCTGCGTTTCCAGAGTTCAATATCACTTTTTTTTAACGTTCCAGGAGTTTCCCCGTGGCCGATGCCCTGATCGCTGTCGCTGACGACGGCGCCATCCGCACCGTGACCGTCCAGCGCCCGGACAAGCTCAATGCCCTCAACGCCGCGACCCTGCAGGCCCTGGCCGATGCCTTCAGCGACGCCGCCGCCGATCCGGAGGTGCGCGTCGTGATATTGACCGGGGCGGGCCCCAAGGCGTTCGTGGCCGGTGCCGACATCGCGGAAATGAACACTCTCAGCGCCGTTCAGGGACGTGATTTCTCGCTGCTGGGCCAGGCCCTGATGCGCCAGATCGAACGCATGCCCAAACCGGTCATCGCACGCGTGAATGGTTTCGCACTGGGCGGCGGCCTGGAACTGGCGATGGCCTGCCACCTGCGCATCGCCGCAGATACCGCCAAGGTCGGCCAACCGGAAATCAACCTCGGCCTGATCCCCGGCTTCGGCGGCAGCCAGCGCCTGCTGCGCCTGTGCGGCCGCGCCGCCGCCCTGGAGCTGTGCCTGCTGGGGGCGCCGATCAACGCCGCGCGTGCGCTGGAACTGGGCATCGTCAACGAAGTCGTGCCGACCGACGCGCTGGACAACCGGGTGCAGGACGTCGCCCGCCAGCTGGCACGCTCGGCCCCGCTGGCCCTGCGTGGCCTGCTCGACGCGGTGCACGTGGGCGGCGAATGCAGCCTGGAGGCCGGGCTGGAATACGAAAGTGCGCAGTTCGGCCTGCTGTTCGCCACCGAGGACATGCGCGAAGGCACCAGCGCCTTCCTGCAACGCCGCGCGCCGGCCTTCCAGAACCGCTGACGCCATGGCATCCCGACCCAACCCCGCGCAGTTGTTCGCCCGGGTCCAGGCAGACGATCTCGATGGTGCCCTGCAGGCCGGGCTGATGGACTACATCGTCCGTGCCGGCGACGACCGGTTGCTGCCTGACCACCCCGACCTTCCGCAACGCCTGTGCCAGGCCCAGCAGCAACTGCGCGCGGCCTGGGCTGCACGCGAACGCTACCGTGCCCGTGCGGTGCGCCTGGCCCGCCGCGAGGCCGAGCGCGATGCACGTCGCACCCCGGCACCAGCCCCGGACGTGAAGCCCGCCCTGCCCGCTGCGGCAGCCGCGATTCTGGCCCGGGCCAAGGCCCGCGCCAGTGGCAAGGAACAGTAATGGCCACCACGAAAAAGACCGCACGCGCCCCGGCGCGGCGTGGCGGCACGATGCCACGCGCCGACGTGGTGGAGATGTTCACCCGCCTGCGCGAACTCAACCCGCACCCGAAGACCGAACTGGAGTACAGCTCGCCGTTCGAGCTGCTGGTGGCGGTGGCGTTGTCGGCGCAGGCCACCGACGTCGGCGTCAACAAGGCCACGCGCCGCCTGTTCCCGGTCGCCAACACGCCGGCGAAGATCCTTGCGCTCGGCGAGGATGGCTTGAAGCAGTACATCGCCACCATCGGGCTGTTCAACGCCAAGGCAAAGAACGTGATCGCCACCTGCGCGATCCTGCTGGAGAAGCATGGCGGTGAAGTGCCGCGTGATCGCGAAGCGCTGGAAGCGCTGCCGGGTGTCGGGCGCAAGACCGCCAACGTGGTGCTCAACACCGCGTTCGGCGAGCCGGTGATGGCGGTGGACACGCATATCTTCCGCGTCGCCAACCGCACAGGACTGGCGCCGGGCAGGAACGTGCGCGAAGTGGAAGACAAGCTGGTGAAGGTGATCCCGGCCGAGTTCCTGCTCGACGCGCATCACTGGCTGATCCTGCACGGACGTTATGTGTGCAAGGCGCGCAAGCCGGATTGCCCGGGCTGCGTGATCGCCGACCTGTGCCGGTTCGAGGAAAAGACCACGGCCGAGTGACGGCAGCATCCACGCAGGGCGTGGCTCTACTGCAACCGGGTCGCAATCCGGGCGTCATACGCAAGCGGTTTCAATGGCAGGCCCTGCCGTGACGGGGCCTGCGGCGGATGTCTGCCGCGCGTGAACTGTCACATTTACGCAATCTTTACCTTCTAGCCTGCGCGCATCTTCCCACCTGCCTGCAAGGCTCCTCTCCATGAAACTGCATCACCAACTCCTGACGGTGGCCGTGGCTGCTGCGCTGTATGTGCCGGCTGCACACGCCGAAGTCGCCATCGACGTGATCGGCGGTTCGGAAATCACCTTCGAAGGCCTGGTCCAGGCCGACGGCAACTGGTTCCACAACGATGTGGTCGACCTCAACGGTGGCGACGCCGGCAACGGCAAGAACAGCGAATTCGAACTGCGTCGCGCCGAGCTGGTGCTGAAGGGCAAGGGCCCGGGCAACGTGGAGTGGGTGGTCGGCTATGACGCCAAGGCCGACAAGTTCCTCGACACCAACGTGAAGTACAAGCTGCTGGGCAACGCCAACCACTTCCTGCAGCTGGGCCAGTTCAAGCAGCCCAACAGCCTGGAAGAACTGTCCAGCACCAAGAACAACGATTTCATTTCCAAGGCAGCGGTCACCAATACCTATGCCATCGCCCGCCGCCTGGGCGGCGCGTACAGCTACGGCCAGGACAACTGGTCGGTGACCGCCAGCGCCTTCGGCCGCGAGCTGACCCGCAACCTGGCCCACGGCAGCGGCTACGGCGCGCGTGCCACCTGGGCCCCGATCAATGAAAAGGGCCAGGTCCTGCACTTCGGTCTGAGCTACGTCAACTACGACGCCGACGCCGACACCCTGCGCGTGCGTGCGCGTCCGAATGCCGACCTCGCCACTGCCCGCCTGGTTGACAGCGGCAACCTGACCGACACCGACCGCGTCAGCACCATCGGTGCCGAAGCGATGTACTTCCAGGGTCCCTTCAAGGCCCAGGCCGAGTACTACACCAGCAAGGCCAAGCGCTACGACCACGACAACTACTCCAGCGACGGCTACTACATCAGCGGCGTGTGGAACGTCACCGGCGAGACCTGGAGCTACAAGGGCGGCACTCCGGGCACCGGCCTGCCGAACAACCCGGCCGGCGGCCAGTGGCAGCTGGGCGTGCGCTACGACCACATGGACCTCAATGACGGCAACCTCGCCGCCAATCCGGTCGCCGGTCGCCCGCCGATCGTCGATGGCGTGCTGGGCGGCAAGATGGACATCTGGACCGTGGGCGCCAACTGGTACCTGCGTTCCAACTTCAAGCTGATGCTCAACTACGTGATGGTCGACAGCAAGAAGTACAGCTCCACGGCGCGCGGTTTCGTCAACGACGATCCCAACATCCTGGAAGCCCGCGCGCAGTTCTTCTGGTAAGCCCAGCCACCTGCGTTGAACCGCGAAGGCACGGCCCCGGCCGTGCCTTCGTCGTTGCAGCGATACCCGTGCCGTCCTGCCGGCACAGCGGACGCGACATCCCTCATGACGCGTGTCACGCCCGCGTCATATGACAGACGCGGACGTGTCACGCAACCGTTATGGAATGTGCACCGAAACGTCGGGCAACCGCCCTTCGACCACCACCCCAGGAGTCTCCCCGTGATCCACGCCTTCAAATCGCGCGCCGCTGTCGCCATCCTGGCTGCATCGTCCGTGTTCGCCGCCAACGCCGCCGACATCACCGGCGCGGGCGCATCGTTCATCTACCCGGTCATGTCCAAGTGGTCGGCCGACTACAGCGCCGCAACCGGCAACAAGGTCAACTACCAGTCCATCGGTTCCGGCGGCGGCATTGCCCAGATCAAGGCCAAGACCGTTGATTTCGGCTCTTCCGATGCGCCGCTGAAGCCGGAAGACCTGGCTGCTGCAGGCCTGGCGCAGTTCCCGTCGGTGATCGGTGGCGTGGTGCCGGTGGTCAACGTGGCCGGCATCGCCCCGGGCGCCCTGAAGCTGGACGGCGCCGTGCTGGCCAACATCTTCCTGGGCAAGATCAAGACCTGGAACGACCCGGCCATCGCCGCATTGAACCCGGGCGTAGCCCTGCCGAACGCCAAGGTCACCGTCGTGCATCGTTCGGACGGCTCGGGTACCACCTTCAACTTCGTCAACTACCTGTCCAAGGTCAGCCCGGAGTGGAAGAGCTCGGTCGGTGAAGGCACCTCGGTGCAGTGGCCGGCCGGCATCGGCGGCAAGGGCAACGAAGGTGTTGCCGCCTACGTGAAGCAGATCAAGGGCGGCATCGGCTATGTCGAACTGTCCTACGCGCTGCAGAACAAGCTCTCCTACACCGCGATGAAGAATGCCGCCGGCAAGTTCGTGCAGCCGAGCGACACCTCGTTCGCTGCCGCCGCTGCCAGCGCCGACTGGGCCAACGCCCGCGACTTCTACCTGGTGATGACCAATGCGCCGGGCGCCGAGTCCTGGCCGATCACCGCCACCAACTTCATCCTGGTGCAGAAGACGCCGAAGAATGCTGCCAATGGCAAGGCGACCCAGGAGTTCTTCCGCTGGGTCTACAAGAACGGCGACGCCCAGGCCCGCCAGCTGGACTACGTGCCGCTGCCGGACAGCCTGGTGCGCCAGATCGAGACCTACTGGTCGCAGAACCTGAAGTAAGCGCGTTCCCCCGCAGGAACGGGGGCGGCGGGTCCTCTCTCCCCCGCCGCTCCCACCCGGGCGCGAGATCCTCGAGATCTCGCGCTCTTCTTGTTTTCGGGGATGCACCTGCCTCTGTAGAGCCGAGCCGACGCTCGGCTGCGCTCTGGAGCATGCGGACCAACGGTCCGCACCTACCGTGGGCAGGGAGCTGTCGCGCATTGACGCTGCAAGGACCAACCCGCCGTCATATCAGTGCGCAGATCCGGGGTTTCCGGGCCCCGGCCGGATCGGCGCCAACCCTGTGAAACCCTTGTCAGAACGTGATCCAGGACACCTCTGTCATGGTCGTAATACGGCTGTAACAAAAACATCATTTCATAGCCGCATCCGCCGACCACGTCGGCTCTTCCCCGCTATGGAGTGACCATGAAACTGCACTCGGCCGGCCTTGCCGCCCTTTCCCTGGCCATCGCCCTGGGCCTGTCGGCCTGCGGTGGCGACAAGCAGGCCGCGCAGCAGCCGGCTGCCGGCGCTGCCGCTGCCCCCGCCGCTGCCGGTGCCAAGGTGACCGCCGAAGTGTCCGGCGCGGGCGCGTCCTTCATCTTCCCGCTGGTCTCCAAGTGGTCGGCTGACTACAACGCCAGCACCGGCGCCAAGATCAACTACCAGTCGATCGGCTCCGGCGGCGGCATCGCCCAGATCAAGGCCGGCACCGTCGATTTCGGTTCGTCCGACAAGCCGCTGAGCAGCGAGGAGCTGGCCCAGGCCGGCCTGGCGCAGTTCCCGTCGGCCATCGGCGGCGTGGTGCCGGTGGTCAACATCGAAGGCCTGGAAGCCGGCAAGCTGCGCCTGAGCGGCGCCCTGCTGGCCGACATCTTCCTGGGCAAGGTCAAGACCTGGAACGACCCGGCGATCGTCGCCGCCAACCCGGGCGTGAAGCTGCCGGACGGCAAGATCACCCTGGTCCACCGTTCGGATGGTTCGGGCACCACCTTCAACTTCTCCAACTACCTGTCCAAGGTCAGCCCGGAGTGGAAGAGCAAGGTCGGTGAAGGCACCTCGGTGCAGTGGCCGGACGGCGTCGGTGGCAAGGGCAATGAAGGCGTTGCGTCCTACGTGAAGCAGATCAAGGGCTCGATCGGCTACGTCGAACTGGCTTATGCCCTGCAGAACGGCATGCCGTATACCGCCATGCAGAACGCCGCCGGCAACTGGGTCGAGCCGAGCGCGGAAACCTTCGCCGCTGCGGCCGCCAGCGCCGACTGGGCCAGCGCCAAGGACTTCAACCTGGTCATCACCAACGCCCCGGGCGAGCAGGCGTGGCCGATCACCGCAACCAACTTCATGCTGATGCAGAAGCAGCCGAAGGACGCCAAGCGCAACCAGGACACCCTGGCCTTCTTCAAGTGGGCCTTCGAGAACGGCCAGGCCCAGGCCAACGAGCTGCACTACGTGCCGCTGCCGGCTGAACTGGTCAAGCAGATCGAGGCCTACTGGGCGACCGACCTGAAGTGATGGACCCGACGGTGCCCGCCCCGCGCGGGCACCGCTTGTTCCACGCCGTGCCGCCCCGCCCCTTCCTGGCCCAGCCGTCCCCATGAATGCCATCGCCCAGCCTGTAGCCGCCCCGTCCACGCGTGATGCGCGTGATGCCCGCAACGACAAACTGTTCCGATGGGTGCTGGTCGGCACCGTCATCTTCGTACTGATCGCCTTGGCCTGCGCCGCGCTGTCGATGCTGTGGGGCGGTCGCCATGCCCTGCAGATGCAGGGACTGAGCTTCTTCTTCTCCGCCGACTGGAATCCGGTCGAAAACAAGTTCGGCGCCCTGGCTCCGATCTACGGCACCCTGGTCACCGCTGTCATCGCGATGGTCATCGCCGTGCCGGTCAGCTTCGGCATCGCCTTCTTCCTCACCGAGGTCGCGCCGCGCTGGCTGCGTGGCCCGGTCGGTACCGCCATCGAACTGCTGGCCGGCATTCCCTCGATCATCTACGGCATGTGGGGCCTGTTCGTGCTGGTGCCGGTGATGACCGAGTACGTGACCCCGTTCCTCAACGAGACCCTGGGCGAATGGCCGGTCATCGGCCCGATGTTCCAGGGCCCGCCGCTGGGCATCGGCATGCTCACCGCCGGTTTCGTGCTGGCCATCATGGTCATTCCGTTCATTTCCTCGGTGATGCGCGAGGTGTTCCTGACCGTGCCCACCCGCCTGAAGGAATCGGCCTACGCGTTGGGCTCCACCAAGTGGGAAGTGAGCTGGGACATCGTCCTGCCCTACACCCGTTCGGCGGTCATCGGCGGCATCTTCCTCGGCCTGGGCCGCGCGCTGGGCGAAACGATGGCGGTGGCCTTCGTGATCGGCAACAGCGTGCGCCTGTCGCCGTCGCTGCTGGAACCGGGCACCACCATCGCCGCGCTGATCGCCAATGATTTCGGCGAAGCCACTGAAACCTACCGTTCGGCCCTGCTGCTGCTCGGCTTCGTCCTCTTCATCGTCACCTTCGTGGTGCTGGCCATCGCCCGCCTGATGCTGATGCGCCTGTCCCGCAAGGAGGGCAACTGATGTCCACCACCGCTGATTCGCTGTACCTGCGCCGCCGCATCGGCAACGTCGTTGCGATCACTGCGTCCTGCGCCACCGCCCTGTTCGGCCTGTTCTTCCTGGGCTGGATCCTGTTCACCCTGGCTGCCAAGGGCCTGGCCGGCATCAACTGGGATCTGTTCACCAAGATGACCCCGCCGCCGATGCAGGACGGCGGCCTCGCCAACGCCTTCTTCGGCAGTGCCGTGATGTGTGCACTGGCCATCGGCATCGGCACCCCGCTGGGCGTGCTGGCCGGTACCTGGCTGGCCGAGTATGGCAACGCCCGCAAGGCCGGCACCGTGGTCCGCTTCGTCAACGACATCCTGCTGTCGGCGCCGTCCATCGTGCTGGGCCTGTTCGTCTACACGCTGTACGTGATGCAGACCGGGGGCAACTTCTCGGCATTCGCCGGTGCGCTGTCGCTGGCCTTCATCGTGCTGCCGGTGGTGGTACGCACCACCGACGAAATGCTGCGCCTGGTGCCCTCGCAGATGCGCGAAGCGGCCCTGTCGCTGGGCATCCCGCAGTGGAAGGTGATCGTGCAGGTGCTGTACCGCAGTGCCTCGGCCGGCATCATCACCGGCATCCTGCTGGCGCTGGCCCGCATTTCCGGCGAGACCGCTCCGCTGCTGTTCACCGCCTTCGGCAACCAGTACTGGAACAACAACATCTTCCAGCCGATGGCTTCGGTGCCGGTGGTGATGAACCAGTTCGCCGGCAGCCCGTATGAATCCTGGCAGGTACTGGCCTGGGCCGGTGCCCTGGTGCTGACTGTCTTCGTGCTGCTGGTCAGCCTTGCCGCCCGCGGCATCCTGCTGCGCAACCGTATCTCCCATGACTGACCTTTCCGTGGATAACGCCATGAACGACCTTTCCAACGCCGTGCCGATGCAGCGCATCGCCGTGCCGTCCTCGCACGAGAGCCTGCACACCCCGGCTCCGGTCAAGCTTGCCGCGCGCGGACTGGACTTCTACTACGACAAGTTCCACGCCCTGAAGGGCATCAACCTGGAAATCCCGGAGAAGCGCGTGACCGCGCTGATCGGTCCTTCCGGTTGCGGCAAATCGACCCTGCTGCGCATCTTCAACCGCATCTATGCGCTGTACCCGAAGCTGGAAGCGCGCGGTGAAGTGCTGCTGGACGGCGAGAACATCCTGTCGCCGAAGTACCCGATGAACCGCCTGCGCAGCAAGGTCGGCATGGTGTTCCAGAAGCCGGTGCCGTTCCCGATGACCATTTTCGAGAACGTGGCCTACGGCATCCGCCACCACGAGAAGCTGAGCAAGGCCGATATGGCCGACCGCGTCGAGCAGGCGCTGCGCCAGGGCGCGCTGTGGGACGAAGTGAAGGACAAGCTGGGGCAGAGCGCACTGGGTCTGTCCGGTGGCCAGCAGCAGCGTCTGTGCATCGCCCGTGCCGTCGCCCTGCGCCCGTCGGTGCTGCTGCTGGACGAGCCGACCTCGGCGCTGGACCCGATCTCGACCAGCCGCATCGAGCAGCTGGTGGAAGAACTCAAGCACGAGTACACGATCGTGATCGTCACCCACAACATGCAGCAGGCTGCGCGCGTGTCCGACTACACCGCCTTCATGTACCTGGGCGACCTGATCGAGCACGACCGCACTGAAGTGATCTTCTCGCAGCCGTCGCAGCGGCAGACCGAGGACTACATCACCGGTCGCTTCGGCTGAAACGTCAGTCGAGCGTGGCTCGACTCTCCAGACAACGTCAGTCGAGCATGGCTCGACTCAACAGAGCGGAACAACCATGAACCTTCCCAACGACCACATCGTCAAGAGCTACGACGAGGAGCAGCAGCGCCTGGTGGCCGAAATCGTGCGCATGGGCGAGATGGCCGTCGCCCAGCTCGAAGCGGCGATGGACGTGATCGAGAAGCGCGACGAGAACGCCGCCCATCGCATCATCGCCAACGACGAAGCGATCGACGCGCTTGAGCAGCAGATCAGCCACGACGTGATGCGCCTGGCGCTGCGTGGGCCGATGGCGCGCGACCTGCGCGAGATCCTGGCTGGCCTGCGCATCCCGGCCGACATCGAGCGCATCGGCGACTATGCAGCGAACGTGGCCAAGCGCTCGATCGCGCTGGGCAAGGTGCCGCCGCTGCCGCAGATCCAGGGCCTGCGCGCGCTGGGCCGCCTGGCCGCGCAGCAGGTGCGCCGTGCCATCGCCGCCTACCGCGACAACGATGCCGAGGCCGCGCTGGCACTGCGCGAGGACGACGCCCGCCTGGACGCCCAGTACACCGCGCTGTTCCGCGAGCTGCTCACCTACATGATGGAAGACCCGCGCAACATCACCCCGTGCACCCACCTGCTGTTCATGGCCAAGAACCTGGAGCGCGTGGGCGATCACGCCACCAACATCGCCGAGAACGTGTGGTTCCTGGTGCACGGCGAGCAGCCGCTGCCACCGCGTGAAAAGCGCGACGAGACCTCCAGCACCGGCCAGCCCTGACGCTGCACTGCAACACCGGAGTCGACTCCAAGGTGGCCGCTGTCCTGTGACAGCGGCCTTTCTTTTTTTGCGGTGTTCCACCCGCGTTGTGGGCGCCGTGCTTGCCCGGCGCAGACCTTCCGGATGCTTCTGTAACAAATCTCACGAAAATTTGAGTTCTTGGCGAGGATTCGTTGAGTAGGATCGCTGCACCATCGATTCACCCCGGGCACCTGCCCACCACCCAGGAGTAAGACCGATGAGCAGTTCCAACAAGACCCTGTCCCTGCTGACCGCTACCGCCCTGGCCGCCGGCCTGGGCATGACCGCCAGTGCCTCGGCCCTGAGCATGAGCGACCTCGCCCAGGGCTACCTGGTGGCCGGCCAGGCGGCCAAGGCCAGCACCGATGCCAAAGCCGCCGATAACAAGATGGCCGCTGACGCGACCAAGCACGCCGAAGGCAAGTGCGGCGCCGACGGCAAGAGCGGCGAAGGCAAGTGCGGTGCCGACAAGGGCAAGGCTGCCGGCGCAGCGGGCGCCAAGGCCAAGGCCGGCGACACGAAGTCGGCTGAAGGCAAGTGCGGCGAAGGCAAGTGCGGTGGCAAGCACTGACGCCCGCGCCAGCCTCGTCCACCCGCGGTCGCCGCTTCGTGCGGCGGCCACCGGGTTGGGCCTGCGCCGGGCGCTGCTGCAGGACCTGCGTGACGCCCCGGAAGGCGACTTCGACTTCCTCGAGTGCGCACCGGAGAACTGGATCCATGTCGGCGGCCCGGCCGGTGATGCCCTGGCCGAACTGGCGCAGCGCCATCCGCTGAGCTGCCACGGCCTGTCGCTGTCGCTGGGCGGCAGTGCACCACTGGATACCCAGCTGCTGGAACAGGTCGGCCGGTTCCTCGAAAAGCACCGCGTGCCGCTGTACAGCGAGCACCTGAGCTACTGCAGCGACGACGGCCACCTGTACGACCTGCTGCCGATTCCCTTTACCGACGAAGCCGTGCGCCATACCGCGCAGCGCATCAGCCGCGTGCAGGACCTGCTGGGCCGTCGCATCGCAGTGGAGAACGTGTCCTACTACCTGGCACCCGCGCCGGCGATGGACGAACTGGCCTTCACCAATGCCGTGCTTGCCGAAGCCGACTGCGACCTGCTGCTGGACGTCAACAATGTCTACGTCAACGCCTGCAACCACGGCTACGATGCCGATGCCTTCATCGCCGGCCTGCCTGCACGGCGCATCGTCTGCCTGCATGTGGCCGGGCACCTGGACGAGGCACCCGACCTGAAGATCGATACCCACGGCAGCGCGGTGATCGATCCGGTCTGGGCGCTGCTGGCGCGTACCTATGCACGCATCGGCCCGCGTCCCACCCTGCTCGAACGCGATTTCAATTTCCCGCCGTATGCAGAACTGCAGGGCGAACTGCAGACCATCCGCCGCCTGCAGGCCACACATGCCGGGGCGGCACATGGCTGATTCCGCCGACACCCTGCGCGCGCAGCAGCACGCCTTCACCGCGCACCTGCGCAACCCGCAGGCGGTACCCGCACCGGCCGGACTGGAGCCACGCCGGGTCGCGGTGTATCGGCACCTGCTGTTCAACAACCTGCTCGGCCTGTTGAGCAACGGTTTCCCGGTCTGCGTGCGCCTGCTTGGCGAACCGGCCTGGAGCGCCCTGGTGCGCCACTACTTCGCCACCCATCGCTGCCAGACACCGCTGTTCACCGAACTGGCCGCCGAGTTCGTGCAGTGGCTGCAGGCGCAGCCGCAGCTGCCGCACCCGGCGCTGGCCGAACTGGCCCACTACGAGTGGGTGGAAACCGCGCTGTACCAGCTGCAGGCCGAACCGCTTCCTGCGCCTGGCGATACTGATCCACTTCGGGTGCCGCTGCGGCGTTCGCCGCTGGCGTGGCCGCTGCTGTACCAATGGCCGGTGCACCGTCTCGGTGCAGAGGATGCGCCGACCCAGCCCCTTCCAGAACCCACCGGCCTGCTGGTCCGCCGCGAAGCCGACGGTGAAGTGCGATTCGCCGCGCTCAGCCCGCTGGCGGTACACCTGCTGGCGAGCATCGGCGAACGGCCCGGCCTGGAAGGACAGACGTACCTGCAGCAGCTGGCCACCTCGCACGGGCTGGCCGAGGACGTACTGGCCGAGCCCGGTGCCGCACTGCTGCTGCAGTTCCTGCAGGCCGGCGTGATCGGCCCGCTCGCCCCCCCGCCCTGACGCCTCTTCCACTGGAGATCCAACGATGAACCTGCCGCTCCTGGCCGCCGCGCGCGGCCGGCTGGACCGTCTCGCCCCCTGGTTGGCGCCGCTGGGCCTGCGCGTGCTGCTGGCCTGGGAATACTTCGAATCCGGCCGTGAGAAGCTGCACGGCCAGAACTGGTTCGCCGACCTGCAGGGCGCCTTCCCGTTCCCGTTCAACCAACTGCCTGCTGCCCTGAACTGGCAGCTGGCCATCTGGTTCGAACTGGTCGGCGCGGCCTGCCTGCTGTTTGGTTTCGGTACCCGTTTCGCCGCCGCCAGCCTACTGGTGCTGACCGTGGTGGCGACCTATGCGGTGCATTGGCCGATGCAATGGAATTCGCTGGGTGACCTCGCGATGGGGTATGCCATCAGCGACCAGGGCTACGGCAACTTCAAGCTGCCGGTGTTGTTCATGGCCATGCTGCTGCCGCTGATCTTCACTGGCGCCGGCAAGCTGAGCGTGGACGCCTGGTTGGCCCGGTGGCAGCCATCGGTCACGACGGCACGGCCTGCGGTGCGCTAGATGACGACCGTGGTTGGCGCGCCGTGTGCCAACCAAGGTTGGCACCTACCGGAATCCAGAGCGTGCGGTGCCCGGTAGGTGTCTACCTTGGTCGACACACGCCCACGCAGGGAGCCCATGCACAGAAAGCTGGCCGGGCGCTCAGGGTCGCTCTGCTAGAATTCACGCATGACTGACTCCCCCTCCGCACCTGCCGCCGCTCCCGATTCCGCAGTACCCCAGGCGCAGCGCGCGATGTCACAACGCTTCCGCGGCTTCCTGCCGGTGGTGGTGGATGTGGAAACCGGCGGCTTCGACAGCCAGCGCAATGCGCTGCTGGAAATCGCTGCGGTGCCGATCGAGATGGACGAGAACGGCCTGCTCTACCCCGGCCAGACCGCCAGTGCCCACGTGGTCCCGGCCGAGGGCCTGGAGATCGACCCGAAGTCGCTGGAAGTGACCGGCATCATCCTCGACCACCCGTTCCGGCTGGCCAAGGAAGAAAAAGCGGCGTTGGACCACATCTTCACTCCGGTGCGTGCGGCGATGAAGAAGTACGGCTGCCAGCGCGCGATCCTGGTGGGCCACAACGCCCATTTCGACCTCGGCTTCGTCAACGCGGCCGTGGCCCGCACCGGCCACAAGCGCAACCCATTCCACCCGTTCAGCGTGTTCGACACGGTCACCCTGGCCGGTATCGCCTACGGCCAGACCGTGCTGGCGCGTGCGGCCACCGCCGCCGGGCTGGGTTGGGATGCCAACGAGGCACACAGCGCGGTGTATGACACCGAGCAGACCGCGCGGCTGTTCTGCACCATCGCCAACGCCTGGCCGCGGTGAAGCGGCCAACGGCGGAGCCCCTCGTGGCGGGCTGACAGCGATTCCTGGTAGGGCCGGGCGGGTGGACTGCGCAGGGGACGCTGCAAGTACGTCCCTGTAGCTCGGTCGCCGCATCCATGCGGCTCACGCCCCTGCGCAGCCCACCCGCCCGGCCACGGACAGTTTCCAGCGAGCACCACGGAAAGATCAGAAAAAGCGGGAGCAACAGCGGGTCGCCGCGCTCGTTGGGGGCTGCCGCTCACTGGGTCACTTCTCTGGTGGGTGCCGACCGTTGGTCGGCACCCCCGGGTGGTACGACAACACCAGTAGATCCACGCCATGCGTGGATGCGATCAACCAATACTCGTGCGATCGCGGCCGTCGCTCTTGGCGCGGTACAGCGCGCGGTCGGCGCGCTGGTACAGCAGCGCCGGGGTGCGGTCGTCGGCATCCAGCTCTACCAGGCCCGCACTGAAGGTCACACGCAGGCCCGCCACGCCGGCCCAATCGGGATGGTCATGGAACAGGCCACGCAGGCGCGCGCACAGCTGTGCGGCTTCCTCCAGGCGGGTGTCGTTGAGCAGCAGCGCGAACTCTTCGCCGCCGGTGCGCGCCGGCAGGTCGGAGTCGCGGCAGGCCGCTGCGATCAATGACGCCACCTGCACCAGCACGGCATCGCCGATGCTGTGGCTGTGGCGGTCGTTGACCTCCTTGAAGTGATCGATGTCGAGCACCACCAGGCACAGCGGATGACCACTGCGCTGGGACCGGGCGAAGTCACGCGCCAACGTTTCGTCGAAGGCGCGGCGATTGGCCAGGCCGGTCAGCACATCCTCGCGGGCCTGGCGCTCGAAGGCTTCGGCCTGGCGCGCCAGGCGCTCGGCCAGTTCGGTCTTTTCCTGGTTCAGCGCCTGCAGGTGCACCGTCTTGGCCTGCAGGTCGAAGGTCGCTTCGTCCACCCGCCGTGCCAGGCGCAGGTTGCTGGCCTTCAGCTGCTGCAGCAGCAGCCGGTACAGCGCCACCAGTCCAGTCAGCAGCAGCATCCCCGCCAGCACCTGCACGCTGCGGCGCTGCCACCAGAACGGTTCCACGGTGAAGCTCCACACCGCCTCCTGTTGGCCCCAGCTGCCGCCGGGATGGGCGGCCGCCACATGCAGGGTGTAGTCGCCCGGCGGCAGGCCGACGAACTCAACGCTGCGCTGCGGGCCGCGCTCGACCCAGCCGGCATCCAGCCCGTCCAGCCGCGTGCGGTAGCGGATCCGGTCAGACATCAGGTAGCTCAGGCCGACATAACTCACCGCCAACCGGCGCCCCCCTGGAATATGGTTGCGATCCGGCCCTTCCCAATGCACCGGCGCGCCATCCACCTGCACGCTCTCGATCGCGGCCGGCGGCGATGGCCGCTCACGGAAACGCTGCAGGCGCTGCGGGTCGACCGTGCTCAGGCCGCCTGCGGTGACCACCCAGAACGTGCCGTCCTGGCGCAGGATCGCCGATGGGCTGGAGCTGCCGTTGGCCTGTGCATTGGCCATACCGTCGATCTCGTTGTAGCGCTCCACCCCCACCCGCGGCGTGCGGCCATCGGCCACGGCGTTGAGGGTGGCCATATCGGTGCGCAACACACCGCGATTGCTGCTGATCCACACATTGCCAAGGCGATCCGGCACCAGCTGGAACACCGCATCCACCGGCATGCCCTGCTCAAGGCCGACCCGCGCCAGCGCACCGTTGCGCCAACGGTACAGGCCACGATCACTGCTGATCCACATCGCGTCGCCCAGCTGGTGGAAGCCGAACACGCTGCGGCCACCGCCCAGCGGCGCCAGGTCGATCGACTGCACGTGGTCGCCGCGCAGCACGCGGATGCCTTCGATGGTGCCGATCCACAGGTTGCCCTGATGGTCATGCTCAAGCGCGGTGATCAGGCCGCCGGGCATGCCCGGCGCGTTCGAGACCTGCACATGGTCGCCGTCGATGCGCACCACGCCCTTCTGCGTGCCGGCCCAGACCACGCCCTGGGAATCAACGCTGATCGCACGGATGTTGCCACCCGGCATGCCGTCGGCTGCCGCGTAGTTGTGGCGCAGGTGGCCGTCACGGCCGAGCCGGTAGACCCCATCGCCGAAGGTTCCGACCCACAGGTCACCGTCCGGCCCCTGTGCCAGGCTCAGCACCGAAGGTGCCTTGCCGCCGCGGTTGTGCAGCGGCATCGCCCGGAAACGGCCGTCCGCGGTCCGCATGTCAAGCCCGCTGGCGCTGCCGACCCACAGCTGGCGATCGCGATCCTCGAATACCGTGCGCACGTAATCGCCACTGAGCCCATCGCGCTCGGTGTAGCTGCTGAACAGTGTTTCGCGCAGGCGATAGAGCCCGCCGTTGGCGCCCACCCAGATGCTGCCTTCGGCATCCTCGCGCAGGCTGACCACGCGTCCGCCGGGCAGGTTCAGACCGGCCGGCAGTCGCTCCAGGCCATGTGCGGAGATGCGCAGCAGGCCCTGGTTCTCGGTGCCCAGCCACAGGTCACCGTGCCGGTCCTGCAGCATCGAGGTCATGTGCAGCTGGCCCGGCAGGCGGTGCACCAGCACCAGCTGGTCGTCCTCCACCCGGTACAGGCGCTCACCGGCGACGATCCACAACGCGCCATCCGGCGCACGGTAGGGCCACGACAGGCCACTGCCGGCACCCAGCCCCCATGCGGCGGGGGCGCGCTTGAGCACGCCATCGTTGTCGCGCAGCACCAGCCCGTCCAGCGTACCGACCCAGACCCGGTCCTGCGCATCGACCACCAGCCTGGTGAAGCTCATCGCCATCGGCAGGTCCGCCGCCGGCGCCTGGTAGACAATGCCGCTGTCCGGCGTCAGGTAGCCGATGCCCTTGCCTTCGTACAGCAGCCACAGCCGCCCCTGGCTGTCCATCTGCATGGACTGGATCAGCACCTGCGGCGTATCGGCCTGGTGCTCCCACACCCGCCATTGGCCATCACTGCCACGGTGGCTGACGTTGCCGCGCGAATCACTGATCCACAGTCCGCCCTGGCGGTCGACGAACAGGGCGCCGATGCCGTTGTCGCGCAGGCCCGGGCGCGTGCTGCGGTCGAACACGGTGAAATCCAGGCCGTTGTAGCGCACCAGCCCTTCCCAGGTGGCGAACCAGAGATGGCCTTCCGGCGTCTGCGCGATGTCGCGCAGCGAGTTGTGCGGCAGGCCGTTGCGCGAGGTCCATACATCGATGGCGTAGTCGCGCAGCGGGGGCGCGCCCTCCTGCGCAGCCAACGGCAGCGCAAGGGCCAGCAGCAGCCACAACAGGCCCTGCCGCAGTGCCCGCCTGAATCCTGATGCGCGGCGCTCCACCCAGCGCCTCTTGTCCCCCTGCCCGCCCATCACCGCAGCGGCGGCGGCCAGGTGCGGCTGCAGGACGCGGCAGCGTGCGGGAACAGCCGGGCAGCGTGCAATGGCATGCCGGCAGGAACGGGCTGGCTCATCGTGGGGAGACTGGGGAGATGCGCAGATGATAGGCCAAACCCCGGCCCCGGCGTCACCGTTCGCAGCGCGCCGACTCAGCCGGCGCGGCCGGGCGCCACCACCTGGGCACTGGCAGGCCACTGCACCACCGCCTCCAGGCCACCTTCGGCCCGGTTGCGCAGCCACAGCCGGGCGCCGTCCTTCTCGGCCAGGGCGCGCGCGATGGTCAGGCCCAGGCCGGCCCCGCCGGTTTCGCGCGAACGCGAGGTCTCCACCCGCACGAACGGATCGAACACCGCCTCCAGCTGCTCTTCGGCCAGGCCCGGGCCGTCATCGGCCACCACCACGGTAATCGCACCGCCGCTGCGCTCAACCCGCACCCGTGCCCGCTGCGCGTACATCACCGCGTTGTCCACCAGGTTGGAGAACAGCCGGTGCATGGCCAACGGACGCAACATCAGCACCGAACCACTGCCCCCTTCGAAGACCACATCACCGCCGCCTTCGGCGGCGTCCTCGACAATGCTCTCCAGCAGCGAATCCAGGTCCAGTGCGGCGCGCTGCTCGGCACTCTCGGCGCTGCGCGCCAGTTCCAGGCCCTCGCGCACCAGCGCCTGCATCGCCGCCAGGTCGCCGATCAGGCGCTCACGCAGGGCCTCGTCGCTGACATTCTCCAGGCGCAGGCGCAGCCGGGTCAGCGGCGTCTGCAGGTCGTGGGTGATCGCCGCCAGCATCTGCGTGCGTTCGGCCAGGTGCCGCTGCAGACGGTGCTGCATGGCGTTGAAGGCTTCGGCGGCACGCTGCACTTCGCGCGGCCCGCGCAGTGGCAACGGGTCGCGCTGCAGGTCATCGCCAAGGTCTTCTGCGGCTGCGGCCAGTTCCTGCAGCGGCGCGCTGGCCATGCGCGCGACGATATAGGCCAGCACGGCAATCGCCAGCACCAGCAGGGTCAGGAACCATGGGTCCACGGCGAGGATGCCGTTGTGCGCCACCGCCGGCGAGTCCAGCGCCAGCTTCAGCAGCGTGCCGTCGTTGAGGGTCACGTCCACCGCGCGGCATTTGGGCGGGATGAACGCGGGGTCGCGTTCGCGCGGCGGCCGCCGGTGGCCCGGCGGCGGCGGCGGCAGCAGCTCCTGCAGTTTGGGAATGCAGGAGCGGAACGAAGCGAAGTGCACGTGCGCGCGCGACACCGGCCCGGGGCGGTCTTCCAGCACTTCCATCAGCGCCGTGTCGGCACGCCCCAGGCGTGCGCCCGGCTGCAGCGCGCGCACGCTCGGCCCGCCGATCGCCAGCAGGCGCTCGCGCAGCTCCGGATTGCCGTCCAGCAGGTTGACGTAGCCCTGCAGGCGGTCGGCGATGCGGTTCAGGTTCTGCCGCTCGAACTCCTGCTGGCGCTTGGAGGTGGCCAGCATGGTCGCGCCGATCGCAGCCACCGCCATGCCCAGCAGCAGGATCACGAACAACCGCCCGACCATCGAGGACAGGAAATGGCGCAGGCGCGTCATCGCGGTTTATTCCAGGTTGACCGACGAGGCCAGCACGTAGCCTTCGTTGCGAACGGTCTTGATCAGTCCATCCGGGCCACCATCGTCGCCCAGCTTGTTGCGCAGGCGGCTGACCTGCAGGTCGATCGCGCGGTCCTGAGCCTCGTAGTTGCGGCCACTGCTGAGCGCGACCAGCTGCTCGCGCGACAGCACCTTGTTGGCGTGGGCGATGAACACCCGCAGCAGGCGGAACTCGGCGCCGGACAGCACCACCACGCGGCCATCCGGATCGACCAGGTGGCGATGCTCGAGGTCGAATACCCAGCGCGAGAAACGCGCGCGGCGTACCGCCAGTGGTTCCAGGTTGGCCGGCAGCGCCTCGGTCCGGCGCAGCACGTTGCGGATGCGCGCCAGCAGCTCGCGCGGCTCGAACGGCTTGGCCAGGTAGTCGTCGGCGCCCATTTCCAGGCCCAGCACGCGGTCGATCGGCTCGGCCCGCGCGGTCAGCATGATCACCGGCGTGTTCGAACGTGCACGCAGGTCACGGCACAGGGTCAGACCATCCTCGCGCGGCAGGTTGAGGTCCAGCACGATCAGGTCCACGTGCTCGCGGTCCAGCAGTTGGCGCATGGCGGTGCCATCGGCCGCAGTGCTCACCTGGTAGCCGGCGCGGCCGAGCTGCTCGGCCAGCAGCGTGCGGATGTCGTTGTCGTCGTCGACGATCAGCAGTCGATGCATCGGGTTTTCAGTCTCCATGTCGCGATCATCCCGTGTCGGCAGCTGAACCGCATCCGGGGCAATGCGTACCAGTGTATCCACCCGCGGGCGGGATACCTGTGGTTACGCCTGTTCACCGACAGTGTTACATACAGACATACCCCGAGGATTGAGCCGTCCATCGCCCGGTCTTCACAATGCCCACCAACGCCGCCCTCGCGGCCTCGAGAGTGAAGCCACGACGTGACGTTCCGCCTGCTGCCAGCGACCCGCCGGAGTCGCCTGATGCTGATCGCCCTGCTCGCCCTGATCGTCGCCGCGACCGCCTGGTGGCTGCTGCGCAAGCCCGCCGCCCCGGCGGTGGCAACCTCGCCGGTCAGCCGCGGTGACATCGAACAAACGGTGGATGCCACCGGCGTGATCGACGCCTACAAGCTGGTCAGCGTCGGCGCGCAGGCCTCGGGCCAGATCAAATCGCTGAAGGTACAGCTGGGCGACACCGTGAAGGAAGGCGACCTGATCGCCGAGATCGATGCCACCACCCAGCAGAACCAGGTGCTCAACGCGCAGGCCTCGCTGGACCAGGTCACCGCCCAGCGCGCGGTGCAGCAAGCCACCCTGCGCCAGGCCGAACTGGAGTTCGCGCGCCAGCAGCAGATGCTGGCCGCCGAGGCCACCTCGCGCCAGGAATACGATGCCGCAGAAGCACAGCTGAAGACCGCCCGCGCCCAGCTGCAGTCCTACGAGGCGCAGATCAAGGGCCGCGAAACCGAGCTGGGCACCGCCCGCGCCAACCTGGCCTACACCCGCATCACCGCGCCGATGGACGGCACCGTGGTCGCGGTGGTGGCCGAGGAAGGCCGTACCGTGAACGCCAACCAGACCGCACCGACCATCGTCATGCTGGCGCGGCTGGACGTGGTCACCGTCAATGCCGAGATCTCCGAGGCCGACGTGGTCAAGATCAAGCCCGGCATGCCGGTGTACTTCACCACCCTGGGCGACCCGGACCGCAAGTATCACGCCACGCTGCGCCAGATCAATCCGGCGCCGGCCTCGATCGCCAACGAGAATTCGTCCAGCTCCGGCAGCTCCTCCAGCTCCAGCTCCAGCAGCGCGGTCTACTACAACGCGCTGTTTGATGTGGAAAACCCGGACGGCACGCTGCGCATCGACATGACCGCGCAGGTCTCGGTACTGCTCAAGCAGGCCAAGGGGGTGCTGATGGTGCCGGCGGTGGCACTGGGACCGAAGCGCCGTGGCGATGAGCGGATGGTGCGGGTGCTGGACGAGAAGGGCCAGCCGCAGCCGCGCAAGGTCACCGTCGGCATCAACAACGGCGCCTCGGCCGAGATCCTGTCCGGCTTGAAGGAAGGCGAGCGCGTGGTGGTCGGCGAAGCCGGTGCGGCCGGTGCCAGCGCCGGCGGCGGCAACCGCGGCGGCATGCAGATGCGGGTCGGCGGCCCGGGCATGGGGCGCCGATGAGCACGACGGCGCCGCTGCTGCGGCTGCGCGACCTGCGACGTGAATTCCCGGCCGGCGACGATGTGATCGCCGTGCTGCGCGACGTCCATCTCGACATCCACGCCGGCGAGATGGTCGCCATCGTCGGCCAGTCCGGCTCGGGCAAGTCGACGCTGATGAACATCCTCGGCTGCCTCGACCGTCCCACCCGCGGCAGCTACCAGGTGGCCGGCCGCGAAACCGGAAAGATGGAGCCGGACGAACTGGCCGAACTGCGCCGCGAGCATTTTGGTTTCATCTTCCAGCGCTACCACCTGCTCGGCGACCTCGACGCGCGCGGCAACGTGGAAGTGCCGGCGGTGTATGCCGGCAGTCCCGGCCCGGTGCGCAACGCGCGTGCCGAGCAACTGCTGCAGCGGCTGGGCCTGGGCGACCGCATGCATCACAAGCCAGGCCAGCTTTCCGGTGGCCAGCAGCAGCGCGTGTCGATCGCACGCGCCCTGATGAACGGCGGCGAGGTAATCCTGGCCGACGAACCAACAGGCGCGCTCGATACGAAATCCGGTGAGGAAGTGATGGCGATCCTCGGCGAACTGCATGCCGAAGGCCACACCATCATCATCGTCACCCACGACATGAGCGTGGCCCAGCACGCACAGCGCATCATCGAGATCCGCGATGGCGAGATCATTGCCGACCGCGCCAATCCGGATGCGCCGAGTTACCGCGCCCAGCGCGAAGCCAGTACCGGCGTCGCCCACGGCAACAGCTGGCGGGCGGCCCGCGACCGCTTCACCGAAGCATTCCGGATGGCGCTGCTGGCGATGAACGCCCATCGCCTGCGCACCTTCCTGACCATGCTCGGCATCATCATCGGCATCGCCTCGGTGGTCTCGGTGGTGGCGCTGGGCAATGGCTCGCAGCAGCAGATCCTGCAGAACATCAGCGCGCTCGGCACCAACACCATCGACGTCTATCCCGGCCGTGGTTTCGGCGACATGCGCTCGGCCCGGGTGCAGACGCTCAAGGCCAGCGATGCCGATGCACTGGCAAAGCAGAGCTATGTGGACAGCGCCACCCCCAGCGTATCGACCTCGGTCACCGCGCGTTATCGCAACCAGTCGTCGACCGCCCAGGTCAGCGGCGTCGGCGAGCAGTTCTTCCGGGTCAAGGGGGTAACCCTGCTCAGCGGCAGCTTCTTCGATGCCGATGCCGTGAGGGGTCTCGGCCAGGTAGCGGTGATCGACGAAAACACCCAGACCCAGTTCTTCCCCAATGTCGACCCGGTCGGCCAGGTGATCCTGCTCGGCAACGTGCCGGCACGCGTGGTCGGAGTGGCCAAGCGCCAGAGTTTCGGCTTCGGTGGCAGCACCAGCCTCAGCGTCTGGGTGCCCTACACCACGGTGATGTCGCGCATGCTCGGCCAGAGCCATGTCTCCAGCATCACCGTGCGCGTGGACGACAACACACCGATGGATGCCGCTCAGGAAGCGATCACCCGCCTGCTGACGATGCGCCACGGCACCGAGGATTTCTTCCTCAGCAACAGCGCGGAGATCCGCGACACCATCGAGCAGACCACGCGCACGATGACCCTGCTGATCGGTGCCATCGCCGCCATCGCGCTGCTGGTCGGCGGCATCGGCGTGATGAACATCATGCTGGTGTCGGTGACCGAGCGCACCCGAGAGATCGGGGTGCGCATGGCCGTTGGTGCACGACAAAGTGATATCCGCCAGCAGTTCCTGATCGAAGCGGTGCTGGTTTGCCTGCTCGGTGGCGTGCTCGGCATCGGCCTGGCCCTGCTGCTGGGCTCGATGATCGGCCGCTTCGCCAGCGACTTCCAGGTGCTGTTCTCCACCGCCTCGATCATTGCCGCCTTCGCCTGCTCGACCCTGATCGGCGTGGCGTTCGGCTTCCTGCCCGCGCGCAATGCCGCGCAGCTTGACCCGGTAGAGGCCCTGGCACGCGAATGAAGATGATGAACCGACTGCCCTTCCCTGCCCCTTCGCGCCGGCTGCTGGCGGGTGCCGTTCTGCTCGCCCTGTCTGGCTGCGCCTCTGTCGGCCGCTATCCGGTGGCCGATCCCGATGTGGCGGCCCAGTATGGGCGTGGCGATGCCCCCCTCAACGCACCGGCCGACGACCCGCGCAGCAGCCTGGACACACCGGGCCACGACATCCGCCAGGACACCTGGTGGACCGGCTTCGGCGATGAACGCCTGGACCGCCTGGTGGCGCAGGCGCTGGCCGCCAACAGCGACCTGGCCGCCGCCGGCCTTGCCGTGCAGCGTTCGCGCCTGCAGGCCGGCCTGGCCAGCAACGCGCTGTGGCCTCAGCCTTCGTCATCGGGCGTCAGCGGCAATGCCAGCCGCGCCACCGACCAGGCCGACGACTGGCGCCGCAGCTACTCCACCGGCGTTTCGCTGGGCTGGGAGGTCGATCTGTGGGGACGCCTGCGGACCCAGCGCGACATCGCCCGCTGGGAAGCCGAAGCCAGCGAGGAAGACCGGCAGAATACCGCCCTGCTGGTGATCAGCGACACCATCACCCAGTACTGGAACCTGGCCTACCTGAACCAGTCGATCGCCACCGGCCAGGCCAACCTGGAGCGGCTGGAGCGCACCCGCGAACTGGTGCAGGCCCGCTTCGACGCCGGTGCGGTATCGCGTCTGGAAGTGCGCCAGGCGCTGCAGAACCTGCAATCGCAGCGCGCCTCGCAGAGCGCGCTGGAACAGCAGCGGGTGGAGGTGCGCAACGCACTGACCGTGCTGCTGGACGGCACGCCCTGGCCCCAGCAGGACGAACCTCAGGACCTGCTGGGCGCACGCAGCCCGCGCATTGTCGAGGGGCTGCCGGCCGACCTGCTCGGCCGCCGCCCCGACCTGCGTGCGGCAGAACTCCGCCTGCGCAACAGCCTGAAGACCATCAAGGTCACCGCCACCCAGTACTACCCGGCGCTGAGCCTGACCGGCAGCCTCGGTTCCAGTGCGACCTCGCTGGGCGATGTACTGCGCAATCCGGTGGCCACGCTGGGTGCCGGCCTTTCGCTGCCATTCCTCAACCTGCAGCGCGCGCAGCTGGATACCGATATCGCCGGCACCAGCTATCAGATCGCCGCGACCAATTTCCGCAAGACGCTGTACACCGCGCTCTCGGAAGTGGACAACGCACTGTCCGCGCGCGAGCAGCTGGCGCGCCAGGTCGCTGCCTCGCAGGCTTCGTACGAGGAAGCGGTGGAAGTGGAGCGCGCGCAGGAAGTGCGTTATCGCGTGGGTGCTACCGATCTGCGCACCTGGCTGGAAGCGCAGCAGACCCGGCGCGATGCAGAGCTGTCGCTGGCGCGCGTGCGCCAGGGCCAGCTGAACAACGACGTGACCCTGTTCAAGGCACTGGGTGGCAGCGCGGGCTGAGGCGGCAAGAGCGCCAACCAAGGTTGGCGACTACCGGTAGGTGTCGACCTTGGTCGACACGGCAACGATCTGGTAGGTGTCGACCTTGGTCGACACGGCACATGGAAAAGGGGTCGGATCCCTCGCCTGCGGAGAGGGATCTGACCCCGATCACGTCGCGCCGGCGGATCAACCGCGCTGGCGCACGGCCTCGAACAGGCTGACGCCGGCGGCGACGGAGACATTCAGGCTCTCGATCTCGCCCGGCATCGGGATCTTGACCAGGCCATCGCAGTTCTCGCGGGTCAGGCGGCGCAGGCCGTCGGCTTCGCCGCCCAGCACCAGCGCAATGTTGCCCTTCAGGTCCAGCTGGTACAGCGACGCGGTGGCCTCACCGGCCAGACCGTAGATCCACACGCCCTGCTTCTGCAGGTCCTTCAGGCAGCGCGACAGGTTGGTCACCGCCACCACCGGGATGAGGTCGGCGGCGCCGGCCGAGGTCTTGCGCACGGTGGCGTTGACCGTGGCCGACTTGTCCTTGGGGATGATCACTGCAGTCGCACCGGCCGCAGCGGCCGAGCGCAGGCAGGCACCCAGATTGTGCGGGTCCTGCACCTCATCCAGCACCAGCAGCAGCGCCTTGCCCTCGGCCGCAGTGACAAGGCCTTCCAGCTCGTTCTCGCTGTAGGTGCGGGCGGCGGCATAGCGCGCGGCCACGCCCTGGTGGCGCACCGAGCCCCCCACACCGTCCAGCGCCTGGCTGTTCACCTTGCGCACGTCGATGCCCTTGCGGCGGGCGTTTTCCTCGATCTCGGTCAGGCGCGGGTTCTTCGCTCCGGCCTCGACCAGCACTTCGCGGACGTTCTCGGCGTCGTTCTCGATGGAGGAGGCGACGGCGTTGACGCCGACGATCCACTGGCTGTTCTTGCTCATGCGGGCGGGGACCGGAAAGGGGGTGGCTATGGTAGAGCATCGGCGGTCCGGGCGCTGCCGCGCCCCGCCTCCCTGTACAGCCGAGCCTGCGCTCGGCTGTCCTGGGTTCAGCCTGCGGCGACAGCGTGGAGACGGCGCTACAGGTGCGTCACCGGCTGCGCGGTGGCCAGTGCGGCGTGTCGTGGTCGGGGTGCTGGTGGGACACGATCGTGGCCAGGAAGTCCAGGGCCGCGATGTCCTCCTCGGTACGCCGTACGGGCAGGCTGGCCAGGCCGTCGACGAAGGGCAGCTTGCGTTCGACCCCGTACTGGATCGTCGGTGGCAGGCGTTCGGCTTCGTCGAACGCGCCGGCAGCCACCGCCACGCCATCGGGCGCTTCGTAGGTCAATGGCGTGCCGCAGTCGGCGCAGAAGCCACGCCGCACCACGTTGGACGACTGGAAATAGCACGGCTGGCCGCGGGTCCAGCTGAACTGCACACCGCGTACCGACACCAGCGGCGCGTAGTAGGCGCCGAAGGCCTTCTGGCACATGCGGCAGTGGCAGATCGAGCTGTCGGTCAGCGCGCCACGCACGTGGAAGCGGATCGCGCCGCACTGGCAGCCGCCGCTGTATTCGGGTTGGCCTTGCATGCGATGTCTCCTGGTGGTGCCGGCCGCTGGCCGGCAACCCGTCGGTGCCGAGGGTGCCATGGATGCCGGCCAGCGGCCGGCACTACCACGGTCATCAATATTTCTCTTTCTTCCGCTTGGCCGGCTTGCCCCGCTCAGGCAGCGGCGGCAGGCCATCGCCCTCGTCCTCACCCTTGTGTTCCACCAGGCGGAAGTCGATCTTGCGTTCTTCCATGCTGGCCTTCAGCACCAGGATGCGCACGCGGTCACCCAGCCGGTAGCTGCCGCCGCGGCGCTCGCCGGTCAACGTCTTGCGGGTCGCGTCGAACTTGTAATAGTCCTGCGGCAGCTGGGTCACGTGGACCAGGCCCTGCACCTTCGACTCGTCCAGTTCCACGAACAGGCCGAAGCTGGTCACGCCGCTGATCACGCCGTCGAACTGGCCGCCCACGTGCTTTTCCATCCACGCCGCGCGGTAACGCTCGTCGACCTCGCGCTCGGCCTCGTCGGCACGGCGCTCACGCTCGGAACACTGCAGCGCCAGCGCGGCCATCTCGCGGGCGTTGTAGGTGAACTTGTCCAGCGGCTTGCCGGACAGCGCATGCTTGATCGCGCGGTGCACCAGCAGGTCGGGATAGCGACGGATCGGCGAGGTGAAGTGCGCGTAGGCCTCCAGCGCCAGGCCGAAGTGGCCGTGGTTCTCCGGGCTGTAGATCGCCAGACTCTGGCTGCGCAGCAACACCGACTCCAGCAGCGTCGCATCGGGGCGGTCGCGGATCTTCTTCAGCAGCTTGGTGTAGTCACCCGGGCGCACCTTCGACCACGGCGGCAGGCTCAGCTTGAACTCCTTGAGGAATTCCAGCAGGTCGGCGTACTTGGTTTCCGGCGGCTTCTCGTGGATGCGGTACGGCGCCGGCACGTGGCGCGACAGCAGGTATTTCGCCGCCTCCACGTTGGCCGCGATCATGCATTCCTCGATCAGCTTGTGCGCGTCGTTGCGCACCAGCATGCCGGCCTGGGTGACTTCACCGCGATTGTCCAGCACGAAGCGCACTTCGCTGCTTTCGAATTCGATGGCACCGCGCTTGGCGCGTGCCTTGGACAGCACCTTGTACAGCTGGTGCAGGCGCTGCACCTGCGGCAGCAGGTCGCCCATCCAGGCCTTGGTATCGGCATCGTCCTCGCCGACCGCCTTCCACACCTGGGTGTAGGTCAGGCGCGCGTGCGAATTCATCACCGCCTCGTAGAAGCGCGAATGCGTGACCAGGCCATCGCGGTCGATCTGCATGTCGCAGACGAAGCACATGCGGTCGACTTTCGGCATCAGCGAGCAGATACCGTTGGACAGCGTCTCCGGCAGCATCGGCACCACGAAGCCCGGGAAGTACACCGAGGTGGCGCGCTTCTGCGCTTCCTCATCCAGCGGCGTACCGGGGCGCACGTAGTTGGAGACATCGGCAATGGCCACCACCAGGCGGAAGCCATCGGCATTTGGCTCGCAGTACACCGCGTCGTCGAAGTCCTTGGCATCCTCACCGTCGATGGTGACCAGTGGCGTGCTGCGCAGGTCGACACGGTCGCCGATCATCGCCGGCTCAACCACCAGCGGCACCGATGCGGCTTCGTCCAGCACCTCCTGCGGGAACTCGAACGGCAGCTCGTGACCGTGGATGGCGGTCTCCACCACCAGCGACGCGGTCAGCTTGTCGCCCAGCACGGCGATGATGCGGCCGATCGGCGGGCGGCGGCTGTCCGGGGCCTGGGTCAGTTCGCAGACCACCAGCTGGCCGTCGCGCGCGCCACCGGTCTGGTCCGGCGGCACCTGCACGTTGCGCTGCACGCGCTTGTCATCGGGCACCACGTAGTTGATGCCCATCTCGATGCTGAAGCGGCCGATCAGGCGGGTCATGCCGCGTTCGAGCACGCGCGCAATGCTGCCCTCGCGACGGCCCCGGTGATCGATGCCGGTCACGCGGGCGAGCACCTTGTCGCCGTGCATCACCTTGCGCATTTCATACGGCGGCAGGAACAGGTCGTCGCCGCCCTCGACCGGACGCAGGAAACCGAACCCTTCCGGGTTGGCGATCACCACGCCGGTGACCAGGTTCAACGTCTGGATCGGGGCGAAACCGCCGCGGCGGTTCTGCACCAGCTGGCCATCACGGACCATGGCACCGAGCCGGCGAGACAGCGCCTCGGCCCGATCCGGTGCGGTCAGGCCCAGGCGTGCACCAAGTTCCTCGGCGGTCTGCGGCCCTTCGCAACGCTCCAGCAGGGCCAGGATGGCCTCGCGGCTGGCGATGGGCTGTTCGTATTTCTCGGCTTCGCGGGCGGCGTAGGGATCGTCGATCACCTTGCCGGTCGGCGGCAGCTTGCGGCCCGGGGCCGGGCCGGGCGCTGCCGCATCAGCGGTGCGGACCTTGCGGCCGCGCGGCGGCGTACCGCCTTCATTCAATTCGGGGAACCAGCCTGGCAGCGGCTTGCCCGGCTTGGGGGTGCGGGCTGCGCCCGCCTTCGGGTCCTTCTTCGGGGCTTGGCTGCGGGACTTGCTCCCGCCCTTGCTTGGTTTTTTGGTAGTCATCGCCCTACATGGTAGCCGTTGATGGCGTGCAGAACGGGTCAGCGCCCGCCCTGGAGGCGTTGGATGAAATAATTTCAGGAAGTCGTTGACAGCTCCCGGATTCATCTTCACAATTGCGCCTCTGGAACGCCCAGGTGGCGGAATTGGTAGACGCACTAGTTTCAGGTACTAGCGGGTAAAACCGTGGAGGTTCGAGTCCTCTCCTGGGCACCAACGAAAAAACTCCTCGCTTCGGCGGGGATTTTTTTTGCCTGCGATCCGGTAGCGGGGTCGGATCCCTTTCCGAAGGAAAGGGCTCTGACCCCAGCGAGTGAGATGGGGTCGTAGCCCATCTCGCAGGCGAAACCGGATCCACCCCCAGGCCCACAAAAAGTGTTGACACCCCCGTAACAACACCCCATAATCTCGCTCCTCGACGCCCAGGTGGCGGAATTGGTAGACGCACTAGTTTCAGGTACTAGCGGGTAAAACCGTGGAGGTTCGAGTCCTCTCCTGGGCACCACGTCGAGAATGAGAAAGACCCGCGAAAGCGGGTTTTTTCATGCCCGGAATTTGGCATCAGAACAATGGCCGCAGCACCAGCTCCAGGCCGAGCAGCAGCAGGAAGCCAAGGAAGCACGCCCGAAACACCCGTGCGCTGATGCGCTGCCGGATCACCTGCCCCAGCCACATGCCCAGCAGTGCCGGCACCACCGCCAGTGCACTCAAGCCCAGCTGCTGGATGCCGAACGCACCGTGCAGCACCAGGCCCGTGGTCAGTGCAATCGTCGATACGGTGAACGCCAGCCCGAGCGCCTGCACCAGTTCTTCGCGCTGCAACCCCAGTGATTGCAGGTACGGCACCGCCGGCATCACGAACACGCCGGTGGCGCCGGTCACTACGCCGGACAGCGCGCCCACCAGCGGCCCCAGCCAGCGCTCGCGCCGCTGCGGCACGCGGAACACCGGCGCAAGCAACGCATAGGCGGCATAGACCATCAGGGCCACGCCCAGCGCAACGCGCGACCCGCTGCGATCGACCCGTACCAGCAGCGCTGCCGAACCCAGCGTCACCACCACCACGGCCAGCATCATCGGCCACAGGCGCCGCACGATGGGGCCCAGCGCTGGCCCGGACAACAGCTGCCACACATTGGTGACGAAGGTCGGAATGAACAGCATCGACGCTGCCGCCACCGGCGACAGCGTACTGCCCAGCACCCCCATCGCCACCGTCGGCAACCCCATGCCGGTCACCCCCTTGACCACGCCGGCCAATACGAACACCAGCACCAGCAGCACGTAGAAGTACATCGATTCATCCATGCCTTCATTGGATCGGGCGGAGCAACGGCGCACAATGCGGTCTTTCCGGCCCTGCCTTCGGCTGATCCGAAGGCGGTGGCCCTGCGATGAGGGCACCCACATGCGGATGGACATCGCCGACCTGCGCCTGTTCCTGGCAATCGCCGAGGCCGGGAGCATCACTGCCGGCGCAACGCAGGCGAACCTGGCCCTGGGTTCGGCCAGCGAGCGCCTGCGCACGATCGAAGCCGATGCCGGCACCCTGCTGTTGAACCGGCATCCACGTGGCGTCAGCCTGACTGAAGCCGGCGCCGCCCTCGCCCACCATGCACGCCTGATCCTGCAACAGCAGGCGCAGCTGCGCGGCGAACTGCAGGCATTCGCGCAGGGGGCGCGCGGCACCCTGCATCTGTATGCCAACACCGCAGCACTGACCAACTACCTGCCCTCGCGGCTCGCACCGTGGTTGGCCGAACGACCCCGCCTGCACGTCGAACTGCTGGAACGCACCAGCCCCGAAGTCGTGCGTGCAATCAGCGCTGGCCAGGCCGAGGCCGGCATCATCAGTGATGCGGTCGACGCCACCGGCCTGCAGCAGCATGTGGTGGCCGAAGATCCGCTGGTGATGCTGCTGCCGGCCGACCACCGCTTCGCCACACGGCGCACGCTGGCCTTCGCCGATATTGCCGGCGAGACCTTCGTTGCCCTGGCCGATGGCAATGCACTGCAGACCTACATCGAAGACCAGGCGCGCGACATCGGTCGCCGACTGGACGTGCGCATCCGCATGAAGACCTTCGAGGGCGTCTGCATCATGGTCGGCCACGGCATCGGTGTCGGTATCGTGCCGCGTACCATTGCGCGCCAGCATCGGCGCAGCACGCATACCGTTGCGGTGCCGCTTGCAGATGCGTGGGCACAGCGCCGCCTGTGCGCCTGTTTCGCCGAGTGGGCGCAGCTGTCACCGGCGATGCGCAGCCTGCTGCACCACCTGGGCGTGCAAGCGCAGAAAATAGTGTGAAATGTTGTTGACACACTCTCTGCCGTGCCGCACAATTCATCTCCTGAGTCGCCCAGGTGGCGGAATTGGTAGACGCACTAGTTTCAGGTACTAGCGGGTAAAACCGTGGAGGTTCGAGTCCTCTCCTGGGCACCACGACTCAAGATGATCAAACCCGCGAAAGCGGGTTTTTTCGTTTCCGGAGGCTGGGTGGCACGCGATGACGTGGATCCACCAGACAGAAACCCCGCCTTGCGGCGGGGTTTTGTGCGTTTCAACGCCAATGGTCGATCAATGCCCACCGCCCGCGGACGCCGCACCTGCGCCTGCGCCGAACGGCGGCTTGGCCAGCCAAAGGAAGGTGATGATCGCCAGGAAGATCCAGCCCAGCAGGAAGAAGATGTCGTTGAAACCCATCTGCGATGCCTGGTGGTTGATCATGTTGTTCAGTACCGCCGCGCCATGTTGCAGGTCGCCCTGCCCCATCGCAGTGACCTGCTCCTGCATGCCCGGCTGATAGGCCGAGATGTGCTCGGTCAGATCGGCATGGTGCACCTGGGTACGCCGCGCCCACAGCCACGTCGTCAGCGAGGCCGCGAAGCTGCCGCCCAGCGTGCGCAGGAACGTCGCCAGGCCGGAGCCCGCCGCGATCTCGCGCCCATCCAGGTCCGACAGCAGGATCTGCAGCACCGGCATGAAGAACAGCGCCACGCCAATGCCCATGATCAGCTGCACGCCGGCCACGTGCATGTAGTCCACCTGCAGATTGAAGTTCGAGCGCAGGAAGCTGGTCATCGACAGCACGATGAACGCCACGGTGGCCAGCATGCGCATATCGAAGCGCGACGCATACTTGCCCACGAACGGCGTCATGATCACCGGCAGGATGCCGATCGGTGCGGTCGCCAGGCCTGCCCAGATCGCGGTATAGCCCATGTCACGCTGCAGCCACTGCGGAATCAGCAACGCCACGCTGAAGAACGCCGCATAGGCCACCACCATCGCCAGCGTGCCGGCACGGAAGTTGCGGTGCCGGAACAGCTTCAGGTCGACGATCGGATCCTTGTCGGTCAGTTCCCAGATCAGGAACACCGTCAGCGTCACCACCGCCACGCAGGCCAGCACCACGATCTTCATCGACGAGAACCAGTCCTCGTCGTTGCCCAGGTCGAGCACCAGCTGCAGCGCGCCGACACCGATCACCAGCGTGATCAGGCCGACGTAGTCCATCTTCGGCTTCTCGATCTGCTCCGGGCGTCCCTTCAACTGGTTGCCCACCACCAGCGCGGCGAAGATGCCCAGTGGCACGTTGATCAGGAAGATCCATTCCCAGCTGTAGTTGTCGGTGATCCAGCCACCGAGGATCGGGCCGCAGATCGGCGCCACCACCGTGATCATCGCCAGCAGCGCCAATGCCTGTCCGCGTTTCTCGCGCGGGTAGATCGAGACCAGCAGCGACTGTGTGATCGGGTACATCGGACCGGCCACGAAACCCTGCAGCGCACGCGACACCACCAGCATGCCCATGCTCTGCGCAAGGCCGCACAACAGCGAGGTGATGACGAAGGCCAGCGTGGCCCAGACGAACAGTTTGCGTTCGCCGAAACGGCGGCTGAGCCAGCCGGTCAGCGGCAGCGCGATGGCCGTGCTGACCGCGAACGAGGTGATGACCCAGGTCGCCTGCTGCGAACTGGCACCGAGGTTGCCGGCGATGGTCGGCAGCGAGACGTTGGCGATGGTGGTGTCGAGCACCTGCATGAACGACGCCATCGCCAGGCCGACGGTGCACAGGGCGACGCTGGGCGGCAGGAACCCGGAGGCTGCAGCCGGCGCCGCCGGTGCGCCCGGAGCGCCGGGCGCGGCTGGAGCTTGTGCGGACATGGCGACCTCAGCCCACCTTCGCCTGTTGCTGCGGCAGGTTGCCCTGGATGATCGTGTGGATCACCTCGTCGGCATCATGCAGCTGCTTGGCATACACGTCGGTGTCGAACACCGTGCCCTTGGCCGGGGTGCTCGGCAGCACTTCGCCCTTCTGGTCGCGCAGGCTCACTTCGGCCTTCATCGACAGGCCGATGCGCAGCGGGTGCTCGGCCAGCTGCTTGGCATCGATGGCGATGCGCACCGGTACGCGCTGCACGATCTTGATCCAGTTGCCGCTGGCGTTCTGCGCCGGCAGCAGCGAGAACGCCGAGCCGGTGCCCAGGCCCAGGCTCTGGATGCGCCCCTTGTACTTCACGTCGCCGGCGTACAGGTCCGACTTCAGCTCCACTTCCTGGCCCAGGCGCATGTGGCGCAGCTGGGTTTCCTTGAAGTTGGCCTCGACCCACATCTGCTCGGTCGGCACCACGGCCATCAGCGCATTGCCCGGCTGCACGCGCTGGCCGACCTGCACCGAACGACGGGCGACGTAGCCGGAGACCGGCGCAACGATGCCGGCGCGGGCATTGTTGAGGAAGGCCTGGCGCAGCTGCGCAGCGGCGGCCTGCACATCCGGCTGGGTGGCGATCACGGTGTCGTCGACCAGCGCGCGGTTGCGCTCGACGGTCTCGCGTGAACCGGCCACGGCGGCTTCGGCCGCGGCCAGCTCGTCGCGGGCGTGGGCCAGTTCTTCGTTGGAGATGGCGCCGGTGGCGGCCAGGTCCTTGCGGCGGGCGTAGTCTTCGCGCACGCGCTTCAGGGTCACCTGGCGGGCGTTCAGGTCCGCCTGCGCGCCTTCCACGCTGCGGTACAGGCCGCGGGTCTGGCGCACGGTCTTGGCCAGGTTGGCTTCGGCCTGCTGCAGCGCCACTGCGGTGTCGGACGGGTCCAGCTGCACCAGCAGCTGGCCGCGCTCCACGCGCATGCCGTCATCGGCATTGATGGCGACCACGGTGCCGGCCACCAGCGGGGTGATCTGCACCTGGTTGCCCTGCACGTAGGCATCGTCGGTCTCTTCGAACCAACGGCCGAACATGAAGTACCACAGCGCCAAAGCGGCAAGCAGCAGCACGACGATCACGAACAGGCCGCGCAGCAGGTTGCCGCGGCGGTTGGGGGCGGCCGGGGCCGCGGTGTCTTGGGTCTGGCTCATGTCGGAGATCTTCAGGAATGCGAGGAATCGGAATGGGAGGCGATCGGTGCGCGGTCGGCGTCAGTGGGCTGGAAACCACCGCCCAGCGCCTTGCTCAGGCGCACCGAGGACTGCACCTGCTGCGACTGCAGGCCGGCCAGCTGCTGCTGCGACTGCAGCAGGGTGGACTGCGCGGTCAGCACGTCCAGGTAGCTGCCGATGCCGGCACGGTAGCGCTGCTGGGCCAGGTCGAAGGCAGCGCGTGCGGTGTCCACCGCCTGCTGCTGCGACTGCGCCTGCTGTGCCAGCGAGCGCACCGCGTTGACCTGGTCGGCCACATCACGCAGCGCATCGAGCACGGTCTGGTTGTAGTTGGCCACCGCCAGGTCGTACTGCGCATCGGTATTGGCCAGGTTGGCGCGCAGCTTGCCGCCCTCGAAGATCGGCAGGCTCAGCGCAGGGCCGATATAGGCGAAGGTGGAACTGCTCTTCAGCAGGTCGCCCACATTCGGGGCGACCACGCCGGCCAGCGCGGTCAGGTTGAAGCTCGGGTAGAACTTGGTCTTGGCAACCTTGATCTGCTTGTCGGCCGCTTCAACGCGCCAGCGTGCGGCCACGATGTCGGGGCGGCGGCCAAGCAGTTCGCTGGGCAGCACGCCCGGCAGCTGCAATGCCACCGGATTCAGCGGCTGCGGGCGCTGGATCGACAGGCCACGGTCCGGGCCCTTGCCGACCAGCGCGGCCAGTGCGGTGCGGGCCGCGTCGATGCGCTGCTGGGCGGCCTGCACCTGCTGCTGCGCGGCCGGCACGCGGGCCTCGGCCTGGCGCACCTGCAGATCACTGTCGATGCCGGCGCGGCGGCGCTGGCGGGTCAGTTCAAGTGACTTCTGCGAACGGCTCAGCTCTTCCTCGGCTACGTCGTTGAGCTGCCACGCGTAGGCCAGGTCGGCATAGGCCTGGGTGATGCCAGTGGACAGGTTCAGGCGCGCGGCCTGCGCTTCAACGGTGGCGGCGTGGGCGCCGTCCACGGCGGCTTCCCAGGCGGCGCGCTTGCCGCCCCACAGGTCCACGCCATAACTGAAGTCGAAGGCGACCTGGCTGCTGCCGCCGTAACGGCCACCCATCTCGCTGCCGACCATCGATTCGGGCAGGCGCAGGCCGGTGTAGCCACCGGACACCGACAGGCTCGGCAGTTCGTCGGCACGTGCGGTGCCGACCTGGGCCTGGGCCTGGCGCAGGCGGGCATCGGCGGCGTCAAGGCTCGGGTGGCCGGCCAGGCCCTCGGCGACCAGCGCGTCCAGCTGCGCATCACCCAGTGCCTTCCACCAGTCCTGCGCCGGGAAGCCGGTGGCGCTCAGGTCGGTGTCGGCCAAGGTGCGTTCGCTGTGCAGGCTGTCCACGTCAAGCACGTGGCCCTGCGGGTTGAGGCCACGACTGCTGGCGCAGGCGGCCAAGGCCAGGGCCAGCGCTGACACCAGCAGCGCGCGCCCGGACCGGCGGAGAGTGGAATGCGGGATCGGGTTCATGGGGTCGTCAGTGAATCGCGGATTCGGGTAAGGAGGGACAGCAGCAGCGTGCGCTCGTCGGCGGAAAGATCACGCAGGGCGTAATCCATCACCGCGTCGCCACGCAGCTTCAAGCGCGCCCACAGCGCGCGGCCTTCGTCGGTCAGCACGATCTGCAATGCCCGCCGGTCCTGCGCATGCGGTTCGCGGCGGACGCAGCCCAGCGCTTCGAGCTTGTCCAGCAGCCGGGTCACCGCGCTGGGCACCTGATCGATGGCCTGGGCCAGTTCGTTGGCGGTGCACGGCGCCATGTTCGAAAGCACCTTCAACCCGATGTAGTGGGTGAAGCCGATGCCCAGATCTTCTTCAGCCATGGACGCGTCGAGTTGGCGGACCAGGCCGTCGCGCACCTGGCGCAGCAGCAGGCCGAAGCTGGGGGGAGTGGTTGCAGGACAGATCATGGGGGAGCATTCTCTTCCAAAAAAAATATTTCTCAATGGAAATATTTGATCTGGCATCGAATGCTGTGTTGCAGCAGTGGGCTGGATCAGTGAAGGCGCCTACCTTAATGACCTGGCCAGGTGGCCCGGTAGTACAATCTAGCCAATGGATGACACATTTCAGCCAGCAGACATGATGAACAAGGCAGAAATCCCCGCTCCCAGACGCCTGCTCAGGGACGAGGCACTGGACTGGTTCGAGCGCAACGACGGTCCCCCGGTGGTCGGTTTTCGTTTCGACAGCCCGCAAGGGCTGGTCCGTGAAGTGGATTGGCATCATCACCAGCGCGCGCAGCTGATCTGCGTCGAGCGCGGCCTGCTGACCACCCGTACCTCGCACGGCACCTGGTCGCTGGCGCCGGGCTCGGCCGGCTGGATGCCACCGCTGGAGCCGCACACGGTCACCCTCGACGGCCCCCTGCGTGGCTGGGGCATGGCGCTGGCGGCTCCGGTCTGCGCCACCCTGCCCTCCGATCCCTGCGTGCTGGGCCTGTCCAAGCTGGCGCAGGCGCTCGCCGACCGCATCTGTGACTGGCCACCGGGCTACGACACCACCTCCGAACGCCAGCACATCATCGAGGTGCTGGTGGACGAGATCCGCACAGCGCCACGCCAGCGCATGCACCTGCCGATGCCGCATGACCGGCGCCTGCTGAAGATCGCCTCGCAGCTGCTGGCCGACCCGTCCGACGAACGCAGCCTGGCCGAATGGGCGCACTGGGCCGGCCTGTCACCGCGCAGCCTGACCCGCCACTTCCGCGACGAGACCACGCTCAGCTTCGCCCAGTGGCGGCAGCAGGCCCGGCTCTCCGAAGCCCTGCGCCAGTTGACCGATGGCCGCAGCGTCGCCGACATCGCCCACGCACTGGGCTTCAGCAGCGCCAGCGCCTTCGTCACCGTGTTCCGCCGCCACTTCGGGCTGCCACCGGGGCGCTACCTGGCGCGGGCCGGCCACGGCCTGGAAACCGGGCTGGACCCTGCGCGCGGCTTGGCATCCCCCGCCGCATCCGGATAATCACAGGATTGCGAGCGGCGACCGCCGTCGCCGCCTCCCGACATAGGTAACAACGCCGCATGACCGAACTTGCCCGCCCCGTGTTCCACGGATTCGAACAACTGCCGCTGCGCGAGTACGCCGAACGCGCCTACCTCGACTACTCGATGTACGTGGTCCTGGACCGTGCCCTGCCGTTCATCGGCGACGGCCTGAAGCCGGTGCAGCGCCGCATCATCTATTCGATGAGCGAGCTGGGCCTGAATGCCGCGTCCAAGCCGAAGAAGTCCGCGCGCACCGTCGGCGACGTCATCGGTAAATACCACCCGCACGGCGACAGCGCGTGCTACGAGGCGCTGGTGCTGATGGCGCAGCCGTTCTCGTACCGCTACCCGCTGATCGAGGGCCAGGGCAACTTCGGCTCCAGCGACGACCCGAAGTCGTTCGCGGCGATGCGATACACCGAATCCAAGCTGACCCCGATCGCCGAAGTGCTGCTGGGCGAACTGGGCCAGGGCACCACCGACTGGGCACCGAACTTCGACGGCACCCTGCAGGAGCCGACCTGGATGCCGGCGCGGCTGCCGCACCTGCTGCTCAACGGCACCACCGGCATCGCCGTGGGCATGGCCACCGACGTGCCGCCGCACAATCTCAACGAGATCGTCAGCGCGCTGCTGCACCTGCTGGACAACCCCGACGCCACCGTGCGCGACCTGTGCGAACACGTGCAGGGCCCGGACTACCCGTCCAGCGCCGAGATCATCACTGCGGCCAATGACCTGCGCAACATCTACGAGACTGGCAACGGCAGCGTGCGTGCACGCGCGACCTTCACCAAGGAAGCCAGCAACATCGTGATCACGGCGCTGCCGTTCCAGGTGTCGCCGTCGAAGGTGATCGAGCAGATCGCCGCACAGATGCGCGCCAAGAAGCTGCCGTGGCTGGAAGACATCCGCGATGAATCCGACCACGCCAACCCGGTGCGCGTGGTGCTGGTGCCGCGTTCGAACAGGGTCGACGCCGACCAGCTGATGGGCCACCTGTTCGCCACTACGGACCTGGAGCGCAGCTACCGCGTCAACCTCAACGTGATCGGGCTGGACGGCCGTCCGCAGGTGAAGAACCTGAAGACGCTGCTCAGCGAATGGCTGACCTTCCGCAGCAACACCGTCACCCGCCGCCTGCAGCACCGCCTGCAGAAGGTCGAGCGCCGCCTGCACCTGCTGGAAGGCCTGCTGGTCGCCTTCCTCAACCTGGACGAGGTGATCCACATCATCCGTACCGAGGACGAACCGAAGGCGGCGCTGATCGCGCGCTTCGGACTGTCCGAGGAACAGGCCGAGTACATCCTGGAAACCAAGCTGAAGCAGCTGGCCCGCCTGGAAGAGATGAAGATCCGCGGCGAGCAGGAAGAGCTGGCCAAGGAGCGCGAGAAGATCCTCGGCATCCTCGACAGCAAAGCCAAGCTGAAGAAGCTGATCCGCGATGAACTGACCGCCGACGCCAGGAAGTTCGGCGACGCACGCCGTTCGCCGCTGGTGCAGCGCCAGGCGGCGCAGGCCATCGACGAGACCGAGCTGGTGCCGAGCGAACCGATGACCGTGGTGCTGTCGGAGAAGGGCTGGATCCGTGCCGCCAAGGGCCACGACGTCGATGCATCTGCCCTGTCCTACCGTGAAGGCGACGGACTGCAGGGCGCGGTGCGCGCACGCAGCACCCAGCAGGTCGCGTTCCTCGACAGCGAGGGCCGCGCCTACTCGACGCCGGTGCACACCCTGCCCTCCGCGCGTGGCAATGGTGAACCGCTGACCGGCCGCTTCTCGCCGGCACCGGGCACCAGCTTCGTGACCCTGGCCAGCGCCGAGCCGGACACCCGCTTCGTGCTGGCCTCCAGCCACGGTTATGGCTTCGTCACCCGCTTCGAGAACCTGATCGGCCGCAACAAGGCCGGCAAGGCGATGCTGAACCTGTCTGCAGGTTCGTCGGTGCTGACCCCGTCGGCAGTGGCCAACGTCGCCACCGACCGCATCGTTGCAGTGACCAGCTCCGGCAACCTGCTGGCGATCGCCGCCAACGACCTGCCGGAACTGGACAAGGGCAAGGGCAACAAGATCATCGAGATCCCGAAGGCCAAGCTCGCCACCGAACGCGTGGTCGCCATCGTGGCGATCAGCCCGGGGCAGACCCTGCAGGTCCGCGCCGGCCAGCGCACGATGGGGCTGAAGTTCAACGAGCTCGACGCCTACCTCGGCGCCCGCGCCACCCGCGGCCACCTGCTGCCGCGCGGCTGGCAGAAGGTGGAAGGGTTGTCGGTGGAGTGAGGAGCACCGGGGTCGGATCCCTTTCCACCGGAAAGGGCTCTGACCCCGGACACCGCCCCTGGCAGGTGTCAACATTGGTTGACACGCATTACCCCGGTCCACGCCAACCTCGGTTGGCGATTTCCATCCCAATGGGGTCAGAGCCGTTTTCGTCGAAAACGGATCTGACCCCAGACACGAAAAAGCCGGGGATTCCCCGGCTTTTTCGTTGTCGGCTGGCGGGCGGTGGAGCAGCTGGCGGGCGAAGGCTGGCTGGCGGTGCTCCGGTGCTGGCGGGCGACAGAACGCTGTGCTTCGTCTGGTAGAGCTGACTGTTAGTCGGCTGCCCTTTGGAGAGCGGCCGACTAACAGTCGGCCCTACCGGATCGGGGTGCCGGCTCAGTGCGCCGGGGCGCCGCTGCCGTCGATCTTGCTCAGCTGGTACAGCTCCAGGCCGATGCGCTTGATCAGGCCCAGCTGCTGTTCCAGCCACCAGGCGTGGTCTTCTTCGGTGTCCTTCAACTGCGCCAGCAGGATGTCGCGGCTCACGTAGTCGCCCTTCTCCTCGCACAGCTTCATGCCGGCGGCGAGATTGTTCCGAACGGCGTATTCAGTGTCGAGATCCTTCTGCAGCATCTCTTCGACGGTTTTGCCCGGCTCGGTGGCATGCGGGCGCATGTCCGGGTCGCCGCCCAGGAACAGGATCCGGCGCAGCAGCGCATCGGCGTGCTGGGTTTCCTCTTCCATCTCGTGGTTCAGGCGTTCGTAAAGTGCGAACAGGCCCTGATCCTCGTAGCGGCGGGAATGGATGAAGTACTGGTCGCGGGCAGCGAGCTCGCCACGCAGCAGTTCCTTCAGGCAGGCGATGACGTCCGGGTTGCCTTTCATGGGGGGGGCTCCTGTGAATCGATGTGGCATAGGGTGCCGCATTTCAGAATACGGTGATCTAATCGGAATCAGTCGCAGTTGCGCCTGCGGCTACAATCGGCCCACGAGTTCGGAAAGGACGTGCGATGCGACGTACATGGCGTTGGGTGCTGGGCGTATTGATCGCCATCGTCCTGGTCACCGCCCTGGTGCTGTGGCTGCTGCTGCGCGGCAGCCTGGCCGATCTGGACGGCGAGCATGCGTTGCCGGGACTGGCGAAGCCGGTCACCCTCGAACGCGATGCGCTGGGCGTGGTCACCATCACGGCCGGCAGCCAGGCCGACGCGATGCGCGCACTCGGCCGCATACACGCGCAGGAACGCTACTTCGAGATGGACCTGATGCGCCGCAGCGCCGCCGGCGAACTGTCCGCACTGTTCGGACCGAAGGCCATCGACGCCGACAAGCGCATGCGCGTGCACCGTTTGCGCGCACGCACCGAGGCACACATGGACGCTGCATTGGGCGACAACGGCGACGCCGTGCGCGCCTACGTGGACGGCGTCAACGAAGGCCTTGCCGACCTCTCCGTGCGGCCGTGGGCGTACCTGCTGCTGCGGCAGTCACCGCAGCCTTGGCAGGCCAGCGACAGCGTGCTGACCGGGCTGGCCATGTACGCCGACCTGCAGGATCCCGGCAACCAGACCGAGCTTGCGCTCAGCCGCATCCGCGCGGTGGTGCCGTCGGCGCTGTACGCACTGATCGCCCACGACGGCACTGAATGGGATGCACCGCTGTTCGGCGAACCGACCGGCAACGCCACGCTGCCCGATGCCAGCCAGCTGGACCTGCGCACGCTGAAGGGAAAACCGGGCACCGGGCAGGAAGAAGCCGACGCCGTCGGCAGCAACAACTTCGCGGTGGCCGGTGCGCTCACCGCCGACGGCCGCGCCATTGTTGCCGACGACATGCACCTGGGCCTGCGCGCACCCAGCCTGTGGTTCCGCGTGCGCCTGCGCTACCCCGACCCGCAGGCCGCTGGCGGCCAGGTCGACGTCACCGGCTTCTCGCTGCCGGGCCTTCCGGCCGTGATCGTCGGCAGCAACGGGCACGTCGCCTGGGGTTTCACCAACAGCTACATTGACACGGCGGACTACCGCACCGAACCGGCCAATGCCGCAGTGACGGTGCATGAAGAACGGATTGCGGTGGCCGGCCAGGCCGATGTGCGGTTCCCGGTACGCGAAACCGCCTGGGGACCGATCCTGCACACGCATGCCGATGGCAGCGGCGACGCGCTGCGCTGGGTCGCCCAGCTGCCCGGTGCGGTGCGCCTGGACTTCGGTGACCTGGCCCGCGCCGGTGATCTGGACGCAGCCCTGCAGTTCGCCGACCACGCCGGCATTCCCGCACAGAACCTGGTGATCGGCGACCGCAGCGGACGCATCGCCTGGCGCCTGATCGGCGCCCGCCCGGATCGCGGTCCGGGCTGCGCGCCGGCCGGCTTCAACGCCGCCCACAACCAGGACTGCGCCCCCTGGCCGATCCGCAGCGATGCCTCGCCGGCATTGATCGATCCCCCCAACCATCGCCTGTGGACCGCCAACGGCCGCGTCCTCGACGGCGAGGCGCTGGCTACCGTCGGCAATGGCGGTTATGACCTGGGTGCCCGTGCGCGGCAGATCCGCGACCTGCTGGCGATCCAGGAGCGCTTCGATGAACACGACCTGCTGGCGATCCAGCTCGACGATCGCGCGGTGTTCCTGCAGCGCTGGTGGGCGCTGCTGCACGACGTCATCGAACGCAGTGACGACCCTGCACTGAAGCGCTTGAAGGAGGCCAGCCATCAATGGGGCGGCCGTGCCTCGGCCAGCTCGGTCAGCTACCGGGTGGTGCGTGAGTTCCGTACGCAGGTGATGAACACACTGTCCGATGCACTGCTGGCACCGGCCAATGCGCAGCTGGGCGATGACTATCTGGAGCCGCGCCTGGCGCAGCTGGAAGGCGTGGCCTGGCCGATGCTGCAGCAGCGGCCGGCCAATCTGCTGCCACCGGCCTTCGACAGCTGGGATGCACTACTGATCGACGCCGCACGCCGTACCGAAAGTGAGCTGACCAAGCAGGGACCGCTGGCCATACGCAGCTGGGGCGAACGCAACACCGCGGCGATCTGCCATCCCATCGCACGGGCGCTGCCGGACATCGCCAAACGCTGGCTGTGCATGCCGGCCGACCGCCTGCCCGGCGACCGCGACATGCCGCGCGTGCAGACGCCGAACTTCGGCGCTTCCGAGCGCATGGTGGTTTCACCGGGCCACGAGGCAGACGGCATCGTGCACATGCCCGGCGGCCAGAGTGGGCATCCACTGTCGCCCTACTGGGGTGCCGGCCACGAAGACTGGGTGCATGGCCGGCCGACGCCGTTCCTGCCCGGCAAGGCGCAGCACACCATGACGCTGGTGCCGGCGCGGTAGTGCCGGCCGCTGGCCGGCATCCATGCAGGTGCATCCAGCATCATGAGGTTGCCGGCCAGCGGCCGGCACTACCGTTCAACGCTCAGCCCCTACGCCGCTCGATCAGGTTCAACAGTGGCCCGGTCATCGCCGTTGTCACCAGCGCCATGATCACCAGCACCGCGAACAGCCGGTCACCGAGCAGGCCAAGTTCGTAACCCAGGTTGAGCACGATCAGCTCCATCAGGCCACGGGTGTTCATCAGTGCACCCAGCCGCCACGCCTCACGGGCGGGCATGCCGGCACTGCGTGCGGCACTGAAGGTGCCCAGCAGCTTGCCCGTCGTGGCTACCGCGATCACCACCACGCACAACAGGCCATCGCTGGCCTGCAGTGTATCGGCGCGCATGCGCAGGCCGGTCATGGCGAAGAACAGCGGCAGCAGCAGCGTCACCGCGAACGGTTCGACGCGCGCCATCAGCAGCTCGCGCAACTGCACATTGGACGACACCGCCACGCCCGCTGCGAACGCACCGAACAGCGCATGGATGCCGAGCATCTCGGTGACCAGGGCACTGGCCAGCGACAGCAGCAGGGTGCCCAACAGCCACCGCCCCTCACGGCCCGGCGCGATCTGCTGGCGGGCGAACCACGGCCTCACCAGCCCCAGCATCAGCGCCACGAACGCGACCACGCACAGCAGGTTGAGGCTGGCCGGCAGCCATCCGCTGGCCTGGGCGGCGGCCACGATCAGCGCCAGCAGGCACCACGCGGTGGCATCACCCAATACAGCGCAGGCGATGGCGGTCTGACCCAGCGGGGTCTGCGTGATGCCGCGATCGGCAAGGATGCGCAGCAACACGGGGAAGGCGGTGATGCTCATCGAAATGCCGACGAACAGTGCGAATGCCGTGAAGCCCACCCCCTGTGGGCCGTGCTGCGGGTACAGCCAGATCGCCAGGGCGACGCCAAGCACGAACGGCACCGCGATGCCGGCATGGCTGACCGTAAAGGCGAAACGCCGGCGTCCACGCAGCGCCGCCAGGTCCAGCTCGGCACCGGCCACCAGCAGGAACATCAGCACACCCAACTGGCTGAGCATGCCCAGCGGGCCCAGCGAGCTGGGCGGGAACAGGGCTCCATGCAGCGGCGGCAACAGGCTGCCGAGCATCAATGGGCCCATCATCAGGCCGGCGGCCATCTCGCCGATCACCGCCGGTTGTCCAAAGTGCTTGAGCAGCGCGCCTGCGCCCTTGGCCACCAGCAGCAGCACCAGCAGCTGCAGCAGGAACAGGCCCAGCGGCGACGCCAGATGCTGCACCCAGGTGGCTTCAGCCGTGGCCGTGGCACGGGCAACAGCTTCGGGCGCCGCCGGCCCGGCATAACGGGCCAGCAGCACGCCGACCAGCAGCGGGACCCCGGCCCAGGCCAGGTAGCGCCATCCCCACTTCGTCGGTGGCACCTGGCCCCCGCTGTGTACGTCCATGAACATTCCCCAATGTGCAGGGGGGCGATCATACAAAAAGGGGACGGAGGGGATTAAGTCGTTGGTGGCACAAGCGCCCCGGCCCCCCTCCGGCCCCTTTTCGGGGCTTACGCCAGTGCCTGCTCGTGCACGCCAGCGATCGCACGCCCCGACGGATCTGCAGCAGCGGCGAAGCTGGCATCCCACGCGATCGCCGCTGGCGACGAGCAGGCGATGGACTTGCCACCCGGCACGGTCTCGGCGGCCGCCCGGCTCGGGAAGAACTGCTCGAACAGATGACGGTAGTAGTAGGCCTCCTTGGTCTGCGGCGGGTTGTGCGGGAAGCGCTTGTCGGCCGCTGCCAGCACACGGTCGCTCACCTGAGCTTCGGCATGCGCCTTCAGCCCATCGATCCAGCCATAGCCAACGCCATCGCTGAACTGCTCCTTCTGCCGCCACAGGATGCTGTCCGGCAGGTAGCCTTCGAACGCCTCGCGCAGCACCGCCTTCTCGATGCGGCGGCTACCAAAGCCTGCACCGACCATCTTGTGCGCGGCGTCGAAGCGCATCGCCACATCGAGGAATTCGCGATCCAGGAACGGCACCCGCGGCTCCACACCCCAGGCCATCATCGACTTGTTGGCGCGCAGGCAGTCGTAGTTGTGCAGCGCGTCGAGCTTGCGCACCAGCTCGTCGTGGAACTCACGCGCATCCGGCGCCTTGTGGAAGTACAGGTAACCACCGAAGATCTCGTCGCTGCCCTCGCCGGAAAGCACCATCTTCACCCCCATGGCCTTGATCCGCCGTGCCAGCAGGAACATCGGCGTCGATGCGCGGATGGTGGTGACGTCGTAGGTCTCGATATGGCGGATCACTTCCGGCAGTGCATCAAGGCCCTCCTCGAAGGTGTACTCGAAGCCGTGATGCACGGTGCCCAGCGCCTCGGCGGCGATGGCGGCAGCGGCCAGATCGGGAGAGCCCTTCAAGCCGATCGCGAATGAGTGCAGGCGCGGCCACCAGGCTTCGGTCTGCCCCCCATCCTCGATGCGACGACGTGCATAGCGCGCGGCCACCGCCGCCACCAGCGACGAGTCCAGGCCACCAGACAGCAGCACGCCGTACGGCACATCGCTCATCAGCTGGCGTTCCACCGCATGCTCGAAGGCCTGGCGCAGCTCGGCCAGATCGGCCTGGCGACCCTGCACGTCAGCGTAGTCGCGCCACGGCTGCTGGTAGTAGCGCACCAGCTCACCACTGGCACTCTCGAAATAGTGGCCCGGCGGGAACTGGGCGACGTCGGCACAGGTATCGACCAGTGCCTTCATTTCCGAGGCGACGCGCAGGCGTCCCTGGGCATCGTGGCCCCAGTACAGCGGCACCACGCCGACCGGGTCGCGCGCCACCAGCACACGACCGGCACCACGGTCCCACAGCGCGAATGCGAAGATGCCATTGAGCTGCTCCAGCCACTGCGCCGGCGAAGCGCCCTGGCGGTACAGCGCATTGATCACTTCACAGTCCGAACCGGTCTGGAAGTCATAGGCGGTGGTCAGTGCGGCCTTCAGTTGCTGGTGGTTGTAGATCTCGCCGTTGACCGCCAGCGCCAGCTGGCCGTCGGCCGACAGCAGTGGTTGCGAGCCGCCGGCCGGGTCGACGATGGCCAACCGCTCGTGGACCAGCAGCGCGCCTTCGTCAAGATACACGCCGCTCCAGTCCGGGCCGCGGTGGCGCTGGCGCTGCGACAGTTCCAGCGCATGGCGGCGCAGGGCCGGAAGATCGTCACCGGCCTGCAGGCCGAAGATTCCGAAGATCGAACACATGGGGGAGCTCCTGTTGGGGGAATTTCACGGGTGGGAGGGTGTTCGACCGGCCATCCAGGCCCGGGTGGGGCTGCGCCCGGGCACAAAAAAACCCGCATCGACCGATGCGGGTTTTCTGGTGTCCGGGCGTGTGTTGCTGTCTATCTACCCAGGGCGCAGTCCCGCATCGGCCGCGCACGATTATTCGCGCGCAGATTATTGCGGTTGTTGTTATTGACGGCGGTGGCCAGGCGGATCGACATGGCATCGACCCTACTCCGGTTTCCGGCACGGCGCAACCGTTGCGTTGGCAACCACTCCCCGGCGCGCATAATGGCCCGCCGCGAAACGTGTAATGGAAATGCAACACCGCACTGGACGCAGAGCCGCGCTGGCCACCCTGCTCTGCCTGGGCCTGGCCGCCTGCCAGACCCCGCCCCGTCCGTCGCCCCTGCCGCCGGCTCAGCTGCAGGGTCTGGAACAACGCGGCGCCGATGGCAGCTTCGAGGGTGCCTTTGATACCGCGCAGACCTTCGAGCGCTTCAACGATCCGCGCGCCATCGCCTACTACGAGCGCGCCGCAGCGGTCACGCCGTGGACCTTCCACAACACCAGGGCGGAAGAAGCACTGGGCAGGATCTGGATCTCCGGCACGCTGCGCCATGCCGACAGCCCCCACATCAACCCGGCACCGGTGCTGCGCGCGTCCTGGCGACGCGGTGAACGTGCCTATCTGGCGGCCGCCTACCACGGCAATCCCTATGCGTTCCACGAACTCGCCAAGGCCTATCGCCAGCAAGGCGACGCGCAGCAGGCACTGCGCTGGGACCTGCGCGGAATGATCTACGAGCGCTATCCGAGTTCATCGTCACGACTGCCGGATGCGGTCGCCGCACAGGGTGACACCGTGCATCCGCGGGTTGCGCAGATCCAGCGTCGCGCCGAGCGTGGCGATGCCGACGCACAGGTCGATCTGGGCGCGCTGCTGGAAAAGGGCGTAGGCCTGCCACGCGATCCTGCGCGTGCGCTGCAGCTGTACCAGCGCGCTGGCGAGAAAGGCAGTGTGTTCGGCAAGTACTTCGCCGGACTGCTGCTGGGCCGCGGCGCGCCCGGCGTGGAGAAGGACACCGACGCAGCCGCGCGCTGGTTCGCCAGGGCCGAAGCACAGCACTTCTACATGGCCGCGCCGAGTTACTGGAAGAAGGCGGTCGAGCCGCCGTTCTTCCTTTTTTCAGAATAGTAGAGATGTAGCTCCGGCGGGGGGCGTGCCGACCAACGATCGCCCCCCCCTCCTCACACCAGCAGCCGCTCCACCAGCCGCTGGTACAGCCCGGGCAGTGCTTCCAGTTCGTCCACGCGCACGTTCTCGTCCACCTGGTGGATGCTGGCGTTGACCGGCCCCACTTCGATGCACTGCGCGCCCAATGGCGCGATGAAGCGGGCATCGGAGGTGCCGCCGCCGGTGCTTTCCTCCGGTGCACGGCCGATGTGCTCGGCCAGCACCGCACGCGCAGTGGCGCGCAGCGTGCCTTCCGGGGTGTAGAACGGTTCGCCGCTGCGATGCCACTTCAGCGTGTACTGCAGGGCATGCCGATCCAGCAGCGCGGTGATCTCCGCTTCCAGTTTCGGCGCATCCCAGTGCGGGTTGTAGCGGATGTTGAAATCCACCTCGAGCTCGCCGGGAATCACATTGTTGGCGCCCGTACCGGCATGGATGTTGGAGACCTGCAGGCTGGTCGGCGGGAAACTCTCGTAGCCGTCATCCCAGCGCCGTGCGCTCAGCTCGGCCAGGGCGGGCGCCGCCTGGTGGATCGGGTTGCGTGCCTTCTCCGGGTACGCCACATGGCCCTGTACGCCCTGCACCCGCAGCTTGGCCGACAGGCTGCCACGACGGCCCACGCGCAGCAGGTCACCGAGCGTCGCGGTCGACGACGGCTCGCCGGTGATGCACCAGTCGATGCGTTGGCCGCGCTCGGCGAACAGCCGTGCGACGTGGCGCACGCCATCGATGGCATCGCCCTCCTCGTCGCTGGTCAGCAGCACCGCCAGCGTGCCGGGATGATCGGGATGCGCGGCCACGAACTGCTCGGCCGCCACCACGAACGCCGCCACGCTGCCCTTCATGTCGGCGGTGCCACGGCCGTACAGCACGCCGTCACGGATCTGCGGCGTGAACGGGTCGCTGGCCCAGGCCTCGCGCGGCCCCGCCGGCACCACGTCGGTGTGGCCCAGCAGCACCAGCACCGGCGCGCCCTGGCCGTGGGTCGCCCACAGGTTGTCGACCTCGCCCAGCCGCAGGTGATCGCACTGGAACCCGGCCTGCTTCAGGCGTGCCGCCAGCAGTGCCTGGCAGCCGGCATCGTCCGGCGTCACCGAGGGCCGTGCGATCAGTTCGCAGGTCAGGTCGAGGACCGCGCTCATGCGTCACCCACGCCGAAGCGGGCCTTGAAGCCATTGTCACTGAAACCCTGGCTGACCGTGCCGTCGGCGGTGACCACCAGCGGGCGCTTGATCAGCTGCGGGTACTCGCGCAGCAGCAGCTTCCATTCCGCTTCGGAATCTGCGGCCTTGCGGTTGTCCGGCAGCTGCCGCCAGGTGGTTGAGGACCTGTTGACCATCGCGGCCAGGCCACCCAGCTGCTCAGCCCACGCCAGCAGTGTTTCCGGGCTCGGCTTGTTGTCGCGGTAGTCGACGAAGGTGTACGGCACGCCGAAGCGGTCCAGCCACTTGCTCGCCTTCTTGCAGGTATCGCAGTTCTTCAAACCGTAGACAGTGGTACTCATGGCCATCTGTGATGCTGGAAAACAGAGGCCCAGAATCTCACAACAGGCGCTCGGACACGACCCGGAACGGTACCCTTGGCAGCCGGAAGGCCAGCCCCTCGTGCAGCGCCACGTCCATCGCCTGCAGGCGCGGGCACTGCAGTTCGCCTTCCAGCTGCAGCGGCTGCAGGCTGTCGACATCCACCTGCAGTGCGATGCGGGTGCTGGCCCAGCGCCGGTCGCAGGTGCGCGCAATGGCCTCATCCTGGCAGGTCAGGAAGCGCAGCAGGGCCTGATGGCCCCCGAAGCCCCCCCGCCACGCCCCGTCCTCCCAGCCCGCAGCGGCCCGCCACTGCAGGTGCAGCGCAGGCGCACTCCCCTGCCCGCCTTCGATCAGGGTGTGCCCATCGCCATCGACGCGCACCACATGCTCGAAGCGCGTGGACAGGTGGGGCTGCATGGCATCGCTGAAAGCGCGCGCGCCGGCGACGAAGGCCAGCTGGTCCATCACGTTGCGATCGAACAGCACGACCGGGGTCCCGCCCGGATCATCGTCACGGCGCAGGTACCAGCGCCAGTTGCTCTGCCCTGGCGACGGCATCAGGCAGCGCAGCGGTCCCGCCAGCGCCGGCCCGAAGTGGCCATGGCGATAGCTGAGAACGGTGTAAGGCGTGCGTCCGGCATGGACCACGTAGTGATGGCCTGGTGGCGCTGGCGGGGCATGGCGCACATCGACCCACCAGCTCGCGTAGACCACGTCGCGCACGTCGCTGACCAGCACCGGCATCGGCCAGCGCCGCGACAGTGCCCGGCGCAACCGGGTCCAGCGCGGAGCGTGCAGCAGGCGCGGCAGCATCCGTCCGAACGCGTTGTCGGACGGATGCCGGTAGATCGCGGACTGCGCCAGCTCCTCCGGCGCACTCACCTTCAGTCGGCCAGGCCGCGCAGCAGGTCGTTGACGCTGGTCTTGCTGCGGGTCTTGGCATCAACCTGCTTGACGATCACCGCGCAGTACAGCGAGTGGGTGCCGTCCTTGCTCGGCAGCGAGCCGGACACCACCACGCTGTACGGCGGGATGTAGCCGTAGCTGATCTCGCCGGTGGCGCGGTTGTAGATGCGGGTGCTCTGGCTGAGGAACACGCCCATGCCGATCACACTGTGGTGGCCCACCACCACGCCCTCCACCACTTCCGAACGCGCACCGATGAAGCAGTGGTCCTCGATGATGGTCGGGCTGGCCTGCAGCGGCTCCAGTACGCCGCCGATGCCGGCGCCGCCGGACAGGTGGCAGTGCTGGCCGATCTGGGCGCAGGAACCGACGGTGGCCCAGGTATCGACCATGGTGCCTTCGCCGACGTAGGCGCCGATGTTGGTGAAGCTCGGCATCAGCACTACGTCCTTGCCGAAGTACGTGCCGCGGCGGGCGATCGCACCGGGCACAACGCGCACGCCGCCACGGCGGAACTTCGCTTCGTCATAGCCGGCGAAGCGCGATTCGACCTTGTCCCAGAACGGTGCCGGTCGTGCATCGACCACCGCCATGTCATTGACGCGGAAATACAGCAGCACGGCCTTCTTCAGCCACTCGTTGACCTTCCAGCCGCCCTGGCCGTCCGGCTCGGCGACGCGGAATTCACCGCTCTCGAGACCGTCGATCACGCGGTTGACCAGCGGCTTGGTCGAGCCTTCCAGCTCATGCAGGGTCAACGTGGCGCGGCGCTCGAAGGCGCTTTCGATACCGAACTTGAGTTCTTCCACGCCGGGTGCCGACGGCTTGCGCAGCGACTTGCGGGCGATGGTTTCGGCGCGGACGGCTTCGGCGCTCTTGGCCGGGGCCGGCTTCTTCACAGCACGCTTGACCGCAGCCATTTTCTTCGCCGGGGCCTTCACCGCAGCGGCCTTCTTCGGCGCAGTGGCCTTCTTTGCGGCCGGTTCGGCTACAGCAGGTTTCCGGGCCGCTGCGCTCTTGGGGGTCGCAGCGGTCTTCTTGGCGGGCTTGGTGGCCATCAGGCGGGGTCTCCGGCGTTTCGATCAGGGTCCAGGCAGGCCAGCATTGCGTCATGCAGCTGCTGCCGGGCAGGTTCAGTCAGGGGGAGGTCGTGTTCGTCACTGATCACGAAGGTGTCTTCGGCGCGCTCGCCGAACGTGGCAATGCGCGCATCATGCACGCGCAGTCCCTGGTTGCGCAGCACGAACGCCACATCGGCCAGCAGGCCGGGACGGTCGGGAGCGACCAGGGCAAAACGGGTTGCGCCCGGTTCATCGCGGAACTCGATGCGCGGAGCGAAGCGGAAGTGCCGCAGTTGCCGCGGTACCACACGGCGCGACGGCCGCAGGCGCGCCAGGTCACCACTGAGTGCCTCGCGCAGCGCCGCCTCCAGGTTGGCACTGCTGCCATCGGCAAACGTGTCGGCCGGGTTCACTTCGAAGGTATCGAAGATGGTATCGGCCGGACCGTCCAGCACGCGTGCGCGGTGAATGCCATAGCCCTTGCGGTCCAGGGTCATCACGATCGCGGCGAACAGGCCGTCGCGGTCGGGCGAGTGCACGAATACTTCCAGCGCCGGGTCATCCACACTGATCCGGCGCACCTTCACCAGCGCCTGGCCCTGCTTCACCGGTACCAGCGCGGCTGCCTGCCAGGCCAGCTGCTCGGGGCGCAGACGAATGAAGCCCTCATCCGGCATCACCGCGAACTGGCGATCAATGGTGGCATCGTCGTAACCCTGCTCGCGCACCAGTGCGCGCACGCTGTCACGTGCCTCGGCCACGCGTTCGGCGGCCGGTACCGGATGCTCCAGCCCCTCGCGCAGCGCGCGCCGGGTGGCGAAGTACAGGTCGGCCAGCAGGCGGTCCTTCCAGGCATTCCACAGCTTCGGGCTGGTGCCGGCGATGTCGGCACAGGTCAGCAGGTACAGGTAGTCCAGGCGGTCGCGGCTGCCGACCAGAGTGGCGAAGCGATGGATCACCACCGGATCGGCGATGTCCTGCTTCTGCGCGGTCACCGACATGCGCAGATGCTGTTCGACCAGCCATGCCACCAGCTCGGTATCGGTGCCACTGAGCGCATGCGCCTGGCAGAACGCACGCGCGTCCACCGCACCCAGTTCCGAGTGGTCGCCGCCGCGGCCCTTGGCGATGTCATGGAACAGGCCAGCCAGCAGCAGCAGTTCCGGCTTGCGCAGGCGTGGCCACACTTCGTGCGCGATCGAGAAGCGCTCGTCGGCACGGCTGCTGGCGAACTGGCCGATGTTGCGCAGGACCATCAGCGTGTGCTGGTCGACCGTATAGACATGGAACAGGTCGAACTGCATGCGCCCGCTGACCTGGGCAAACGCGGGGATCCACTGGCCAAGCACGCCCAGCCGCGCCATGCGCGAAAGCGTGTCGACCGGGCGCTGGCCGCGCAGCAGGGACAGGAACTGCTCGCGTGCATCGGCATCGGCCTGGTCGTAGGCCGGCAACAACGGCAGCGCTTCGGCCAGCGCGCGCGCGGTCAGCGAATGCAGGCCTCGCACCTGTGGATTGTTGGCCCAGCTGGAAAACAGGGCGAACACCTGGCCGATGTCACCGCGCGGCCAGTCGGCCTCGTTGGCGGCCAGGTAGCCGCGGCGCAGGGAGAAGCCCACGGTCAGCGGTTCCGGCTGGGCCTCGCCATCGAACTGTTCCTCGAAGCGCTGCAGCAGGCGGTCGCTGATCCGGCGCACCACCAGCGCGGCGCGGTAGAAGCCCTGCATCATTTTCTCGACACCGAGATTCTCGGCATCGTCTTCGAAGCCCAGGCGCGCGGCCAGGGTCTTCTGGTAATCGAAACGCAGGCGCTCTTCCGGGCGGCGCGCGACCAGGTGCAGGCCGAAGCGCAGCCGCGCCAGCACCGCACGCTCGCGCTTCAGCGCAGCCGCTTCGTCGGCACCCAGGTGGCCCAAGCCGACCAGCGCTTCCAGGTCGCGTACGCCGAAGGCGCGCAGCGCCATCCAGCCCAGCGTGTTGAGATCGCGCAGGCCGCCGGGACCATCCTTGAGATCCGGCTCCAGGTTGTCGGCAGTATCGCCGAAGCGCTGGTGGCGGTTGCGCAGCTCTTCCAGCTTGGCCAGGAAGAAGGCACGCGCCGGCCACAGCTCGCGGTCGTCGATGGCCTCGCGCAGCGCACGGCGCGCTGCATCATCAGCCAGGATCGGACGCGCCTCGATCAGCGCGGTCAGCACGGTCTGGTCAGCCGCCGCCTCGCGGCACTGCAATGCAGAACGCACCGCATGGCTGACCGCCAATCCGCAGTCCCACAGCAGCGCGAACAGGCGTGCCAATGCCGCTTCATGCGCCAGTTGTGCGGGCGGGTCGCCGAACACCAGCAGGTCGATGTCCGAACGCGGAAACAGTTCCCCCCGGCCATAGCCACCGACCGCGAACAGCGACAGGCCGCTGTCGGCCGGCAGGCAACGCTGCCAGGCTAGGCGGATCAGATGGTCGGCCGCGCGCGCCCGCAGCGCCAGCAGGCGCTCGATGTTGTCGCCCTGGTCGAAGCGGCGATACAGGCGCGCGTCGGCCTGCTGCAGCGCCTGGCGCGCGGCAGCAGCCCAGTCCGGGTCGTTGAGCGACGCGGCCGGCGTGTCCAGCAGCGAACTCGCCGGCAGCATCGTCAGGAGACCTGCGACTCGCCCGGCGACAGCGTCAGCACGTCGACGCCGGTCTCGGTGACCGCGACCATGTGCTCCCACTGCGCCGACAGCTTGCGGTCCTTGGTCACCACGGTCCAGCCATCCGGCAGCACCTTGTTGTAGCGGGTGCCCTCGTTGATCATCGGTTCGATGGTGAAGGTCATGCCGGGCTGCAGCACCAGGCCCTGGCCCGGGCGGCCGTAATGCACCACCTGCGGCTCGTCGTGGTAGACCTTGCCGATGCCGTGGCCGCAGTACTCGCGCACCACGCTGAAACGCTCGCCTTCGGCATAGCTCTGAATGGCATGGCCGATGTCGCCCAGGGTGGCCCCCGGGCGCACCGCGCGGATGCCGCGCCACATGGCTTCGTACGTGGTTTCCACCAGGCGGCGGGCCATCACCGACGGGGTGCCGACGAAGTACATGCGGCTGGTGTCGCCGTGCCAGCCGTCCTTGATGACGGTGACGTCGATATTGATGATGTCGCCATCCTTGAGCACCTTCCCTTCGCTGGGGATGCCGTGGCAGATGACATTGTTGACCGAGGTGCACACGGTCTTCGGGAAGCCGCGGTAGCCGACGTTGGCCGGAATCGCGCCCTGCACGTTCACGATGTGGTCGTGGCAGATGCGGTCCAGTTCCTCGGTGGTGACACCGGGCTTGACGTGGGGGGTGACGATGTCGAGCACTTCGCTGGCCAGGCGGCCGGCGATGCGCATCATCTCGATTTCCTGCGGGGTTTTCAGATTCACGCTCATGGCACCCATTATCGCCGATCCGGCCGCAATCTGAACGAACGCCACCCAACTGCCGATCCGGGTCATGCACGGTTCCGGCAAGGAAAGTGAAAGCGTGATGGCCTCCGCTCTTTCGTCTGCCTAATTATCACGGATTACAGACACTTACGCCTCCTAAGCTGGACCCACCGTCGTCCAAGCGGCACCGAACGTGCCGTCTTCGCCTTGTTCAACGGACCTTCGGGTCAGGGAGGTTGTTCATGCGATCCCCAGTTCGATCCCCGCTGGCATGGGCCGTGGCCGGGTTCCTGCTGTCCAGCCCGGCAATGGCCGCCGACACCACCACCTTCAATGTCACCCTGGTGGTCACCAAGGCCTGCACCATCACGGCGGCGGCCGCGACCAACGTGGACTTCGGCACCGCGGCATCAACCACCACCACGCCCACCCTGGGCCAGGGCACGGTAACCGCCCAGTGCTCGGCACTGACCCCGTACACGATCTCGCTGAATGCGGGCGCCAATGCCAGCACCGCCAATGACGTCACCACTCGGCGGATGAAGAACACCAATGCGGCGGTGACCGCCAACAACTACGTCGGCTACCAGCTCTACCAGGATGCCGCACATACCCTGGTCTGGGGCGCCACAACCGGCACCAACACCCAGGCCGGCATCGGCACCGGCCTGGCCGTGCCTTACATCGTCTACGGCCAGATCCTGAACCTGAGCACCAACAACCCGGCCGCCGGTAGCTACCTGGATACGGTTACCGCCACGATCACCTATTGATGGAGCACGCCCGCATGGCCGGATCCCGCCCGTGGCGCGCCACCGGCGTGGCGCTGCTCGCCCTGTACCTGCTCGCCATCGCGGCCGCCGGCGCTACCAGCCTGCAGGTGGCCCCGACCAGCCTGCAGCTGGAAGCCCGCCAGCGTGCCGGCGAATTGTGGCTGACCAACAGCGGCACCTCACCGGTGAAGCTGCAGGTACGCGTGTTCCGCTGGGTGCAGCAGGACGGCCAGGAACAGCTGCTGCCCACCGATGCGTTGATGGCCACTCCGCCGATGCAGGAACTGGCCGCCGGAGAGCAGCAGCTGGTGCGGGTCATGCGTGCGGACAAGGAACCGCCAGCGGCACAGCAACATTACCGCCTGATCGTTGACGAGGTGCCCGACCTGGCCACCCGCGCGGGTGGCATGCAGTTCGTCCTGCGCTATTCGATCCCGGTGTTCGTGCAGCCCTCGGCCGGCACGCTGGCGCCGCAGCTGCAGGCCCGGCTGGTAAAGCTGGCGGACGGCCGCAACGGCGTCGAAGTAGCCAATTCGGGCAACAGTTACGCTCAGATCGCCGATCTCGCGCTGGGCAGCGCCACGCGCCCGCGCATCGTCCATCCCGGGCTGCTGGGCTACGTACTGCCCGGCCAGGTGATGCGCTGGCCGATCGAACGCACGGCGATCGACCGCGACAACGACCAGATCACGGCCAAGCTCAATGGCGAGTCGGAACAGACGCCACTGTCGCCCCCACCGGCTCGCTGAGGCCATGATGGGCGCGTTGCTGGCTGCCCTGGTTCCCGCGGCGACCGAGGCTGCAGATGTGTCCGGCGTGGCCACGGCGGCTGATGTATCCGGCGTGTCGGCCGATGCGATCCTGCCACCCCCCACCCCGCTGACCGCCAGCCAGACGCTGTACCTGGATGTGTCACTCAACAGCACGCCGCGCGGCCTGCTGCCGTTCACCGAGAACCGTGGCCGGCTGCAGGCCAGCCCCGAAGTGCTGCGCCAGCTCGGCTTCAACGCCAGCGGCGATGCACCGGTCTACCTGGACCAGATCAGCGGTGCGGTGGTGCGCTACGACGCCCACATGCAGACCTTGGCGCTGGACGTGCCGCTGGACCAGCTGACACTGCCCACCACCGTGCTCAGCCGCCCGCAGACGCGCGCCCCCACCGGCAGCGCCTCGCCCGGCGTGCTGCTCAACTACGACGTCTACGGCAGCCGGGTGGACACGCTCGGCACCCTCAGCCTGAGCTCGGAGCTGCGCGTGTTCGGTATCGGCAATGGCACTTTCGAGAACACCGCCATCAGCCGCCGCTACCAGCAACCCGGCGATCGTCATTGGCGCGGCTCCAGCGTGCGTCTGGACACACGCTGGAGCCTGGATTTCCCCGATAGCGCAACGACCCTGGAGGTCGGCGATTTCTACAGCGGGTTCGTCGACTGGACCCGCCCCGTGCGCCTGGGCGGCCTGCAGATCGGCCGCAACTATGGCCTGCAGCCCTACCGCGTGCTGACGCCCACGCCGAGCTTCCTCGGCCAGGCCGTGGTGCCCTCCACGGTCGAGCTGTATGTCGATGGCCTGCGCCAGTACAGCGGGCAGGTGCCGGTCGGTCCCTTCCAGCTCGCAGCACAGCCCGGCATCAGCGGCACCGGCACCGCGCAGGTGGTGGTGACCGACGCATTCGGACGCATGCAGACGCTGGACTTCAGCTTCTACGGCACCCAGCAGCTGCTGGCCAAGGGCCTGTCGGACTGGTCGGTCGGCGTCGGCCACCTGCGCCGGGATTTCGGCGAGCGCTCCTTCGCCTATGACGATCGCACGGTAGCCAGCGCCAGCTGGCGCGGCGGTGTCACCGACGCGTTCACCGGCGAGGCGCATGCCGAAGGCGGCGGCGGCCTGGCCCAGGGCGGCATTGGCGGCTGGTGGCTGCTCGGCGCCGCCGGCGTGTTCAATGCCGCCTATGCGCACAGTAACTACCACGGCCTGCAGGGTGGGCAATGGGCGCTGGGCTACAGCTGGAACAACCGTCGCTTCAACGTCAATCTGCGCAGCGTGCGCAGCCACGGCGACTACCGCGACCTGGGCGCGCTGCAGGGCAACCTGCCACCAAGCATCAGCGAGCAGGCCACGGTCGGCCTGGACCTGCTGCGGCTGGGCACGCTCAGCGCCAGCTATCTGCGCCTGCGCTACCCCGACGGCGACGACAACCGCTATGCCAGCCTGTTCTGGTCGCGCACCTGGAGCCAACGCTGGTCGGCCTACCTGTCGGTGAACCAGAACCTGGACCGCAGCGATGACCGCAGCATCTACCTGTCGATGACTGCCAGCCTGGGCAACAATCGCCAGGCCAGCCTCTCCAGCCAGCGCAACGGCGACCGCCAGAGCTGGGTGGCGGACGTGACCCAGCCGGTGCCCGGCGATGGCAGTGCCGGCGGCGTCGGCTGGCGCGCACAGCTGCGCCACGGCGAGGACGGCAACGGCGGCCTGGCCGAAGTTGGCATCCTCAACGATGTCGGCCGCTATTCATTCGGCGCCTCGCGCCAGGGCGGGCTCAACTATGCCTACGCCAGTGCCAGCGGCAGCCTGGTATGGATGGGCGGGCACGCCTTCGCCACGCGCGAGGTATCCGATGCGTTCGCGGTGATCAGCACCAATGGCGTCGGCGGCGTCCCGGTGCGGCTTGAGAACCGCCTGATCGGTGTCACCGATGATCGCGGCCTGCTGCTGGTCAGTCCGTTGCTGTCCTGGCAGCGCAACCGGGTCTCGATCGACACCCTGGACCTGCCCGAAGACATGCGTGCCGACCGCATCGAGGACTGGGTCACGCCGCGCCAGCGCGCCGGCACCCGCGTGACCTTCCAGCTGCGTTCGCGGTCGTCACTGAGCCTGACCCTGCTGGCGATGGACGGCCAGCCTCTGGAGGTGGGCAGCGAGGTGCAGCTGCCTGACGGTCGCCAGGCCACGGTCGGCTACGACGGCCTGCTCTACCTGGAAGATGTCGCCGCCGGAAGCGTGCTGTACGTCACCACCAGCCATGGCCCGTGCCGGGTGAAGGTACCGGACCTGCCCAAGGTGGTGGCGTCCGGTGCCCGCCCGGAGCCGGCACCGCAGCAGTGCATTCCGGAGGTGGCGCCATGAGGGTGCTGCTGCTCTTCCTGCTGCTGTGGGCCGGCCTGCTGGCAGCGGCGCCGGCCGGCGCCACCGCGGTCTGCACGGCGGTCGCCGATCCGACCCTGCCCTTCGGCAACATCAACAGCAATGCACCCGGCCCGAGCACGGCCAACCTCAACATCACGGTGACCTGCACCACTGCCGCGCTGAGCCTGCTGGCCACCACCGGCGTGCGCGTCTGCGTGGGCATCGGCGCAGGCAGTGGCGGCGGCAGCAGTTCCACGTTCCGCACGATGGCCACCTCTACCAGCGACACGATGAATTTCCAGCTGTACAACAACGCCAGCTTCGGCCAGGTCACTGGCCTGGTCCCGCGCGGCACGCCGCCAGCGCAGGAGCTGACCATGAGCTACAACGTACCGCTGCTGACCGGCGGTAGTGGTGCGCAGACTGTGCAGCTGTTCGGTCAGATTCCGGCCAACCAGGTCCTGGCCTCCGGCGCGTACAGCAGCACTTTCAGCGGTGCCAGCGTGGTGCTGACCTGGGCCTGGAACGAGGTGCTGGCCGGTAGCGCCACCGTCCCCGCCACATGCAACGGCGGCGCCACCGGTACCAACAGCGCGAGCGCGGCCTTCAGTTTCACCGCTACCGCCAACGTGCTGCCGCAATGCGGCAGCTACGTCACCACCAACATGAATTTCGGCAACGTCACCGGCGGCATCCCGGCCAACGTCGACCAGACCGCCACCCTCACCCTGACCTGCCTGAAGAACACCGCCTTCCAGGTCGGCCTGAACAACGGCCGGAACAATCCCGCCGCCACCACCACCCGGCGCATGGCCACCACCATCGGCAACAGCACCTACTACCTGCCCTACGAGCTGTACCGGGATCCGGCACGAAGCCAGCGTTGGGGCAACACCCTGACGGTCGACACGGCCAGCAGCACCGGCACCGGAAGCGCACAGCAGCTGACCATCTACGGCCGGGTACCGCCGGTCACCGGCCAGCCCCCGGCCGGCACCTACAACGACCTGGTGACGGTGACGATCACCTACTGACCTGCGTGCCGACCAACGGTCGGCCCCCACCGGAGCGAAGCCCGTGCCAAGCGCGGGCTCGGCGCTACAGTTGCGGGGCGTCCGGCCGATACCGCGCAGCGAGTCTTTAAGCACGGTGGGTGGCAGGTGGTTCGCGCATTTCTGATCGGGGCGATGCTGGTCGCCAGCACGCCGGCCCGCGCCGAACCGCGCAGCAGCACGCTGCAGATCCGGCTGACCGTGGTCGAATCCTGCAGCGACGATGCCGGCGCTCCCCGTTGCGCGGCGCCACACCAGCGCAGTGACGCCCCCAAGGTGCCGCCCCAGGTCCGCGACCTCGCACCACCGGCGACAGACGACAGCGCAATGCCTTCCGTGACCCTCATCTACTGATGCGCGCGCTGCTGATCCTGCTTGGACTGCTGCTGGCGCAGCCCTCGGCGGCGCTGGAGCTGTTGCCGACCACCCTGCAGCTACCCGCCGAAGGCGGCCGCGCGGAACTGTGGCTGCGCAATCCGGGGCCCGGCCGCTGGCAGGGGCAGGTGCAGGTGCTGGCCTGGGAGCAGCAACTGGACGCCGAACGACTGCAGCCCAGCGACCGGATCCGGGTCAGCCCTGCGCGGCTGGACCTGGCCCCTGGCAGCACCCAGCGCGTCTGGCTGCTGCCAGGCGGTCCGCCAGCATCGGTGGGTGAACAGGCCTATCGGATCGTGCTGGCGCCGGCCTTGCCGGGATTGCCCCGCTACTCGCTGCCGTTGTTCCGCAGCCCAGCGGCGCCAGCGCTGCATGCCCGGCTGCAGGCCCGCGTCGAGGCACTTGGGCCTCAGCCCATGCTGCGACTCAGCAATTCCAGTACGCTGCATGGCCGCCTGCACGATCTGCGATTCATAGCGGCCGACGGCCAATCGTCGCTGCTGGTGGCCGGGCTGGCCGGCTATATCCTCGCAGGCCATGAACGCCGCTGGCCCCTGCCTGCCCGCCCCGATGGCTATGTGGGCGGCCACTTCCGGGCCCGTCTGCAGGACGGCCGCGAGGTCGATCTGGCCGCATCTGACCCTGCAATTGCAGCGGACGCCCCAGCGGGCTATAATCGACCGGATTCCTGCCGCCTGCGTGCGCGGGAGCCCGTCCACACCGGACGTCACCGGTGAATCCACACCTGCTGCCCCCATCCGTGCCGGGGTGCTCCGCGAGGAGTTCGGCCACGGAGGCAACAGGGAAGCCCAACCCCGGAACCGATCGCGCTTCCACGCGTCCCGCATACCTATCCCGCGGGCGGAATCGCTGGTTCCATATCAGGAGTATTGCAATGCCCCAGGTCACCATGCGTCAGATGCTGGAAGCCGGCGTCCACTTCGGCCACCAGACCCGCTACTGGAACCCGAAGATGGCTCCGTACATCTTCGGCGCCCGCGGCAAGATCCACATCATCAACCTGGAAAAGACCGTCCCGCTGTTCAACGATGCGATGAACTTCATCTCGTCGGTTGCCCAGAAGCGCGGCACCGTCCTGTTCCTGGGCACCAAGCGCAGCGCCCGCGAAACCATCAAGGAAGAAGCCGAGCGTTGCGGCATGCCGTTCATGAACCAGCGTTGGCTGGGCGGCACCCTGACCAACTTCCGTACCGTCAAGCAGTCGGTTGCCCGCCTGAAGGAACTGGAAGCCGGTGAAACCGACGGCACCTTCGAGAAGCTGGTCAAGCACGAAGTGCTGGGCCTGCGTCGCGAGCGCGACAAGCTGGAAGCCTCGCTGGGCGGCATCAAGGACATGAACCGTCTGCCGGACGCCATCTTCGTGATCGACATCGGCCACGAAGACATCGCGATCAAGGAAGCCAAGAAGCTGGGCATTCCGGTCATCGCCGTGGTCGACACCAACTACAACCCGGAACTGGTGGACTACGCCATCCCGGGCAACGACGACGCCATCCGCGCTGTGCAGCTGTACGCCCGCGCCGCTGCCGACGCCGTGCTGGAAGGCAAGGCCGCTGCCCCGCACGCCGCTTCGGTGCGCGAGGAAGAGTTCGCTGAAGCCGCTGCTGAAGGCGAAGAGAAGCCGGCCCGCCGCGCTCCGGCCAAGAAGGCTGCCAAGAAGGGCGACGACGCCCAGGCCTGATCCAGGCCCCGGGTGGACGCCCGGCGTCCACCCTCCCTGCACGCAGCCCCTGGCGCGTGACAGGACCGTGTCACACGGGCCGGCCACCATGCCGGCCCAACCCCTTTCTTTCGTGAGGTAATCCCGTGGAAATCACTGCTTCCCTGGTCAAGGAACTGCGCGAGCGCACCGGCGCCGGCATGATGGAATGCAAGAAGGCGCTTACCGAAGCCAACGGCGACATCAACGCCGCTGCTGAAGCCATGCGCAAGTCCGGCGCTGCCAAGGCCGACAAGAAGGCTGACCGCGTGGCCGCCGAAGGCCGTCTGGGCCTGGCCCAGAACGGCGGCAAGGCCGTGCTGGTCGAAGTCAACTCGGAAACCGACTTCGTCGCCAACGATGACAACTTCAAGTCCTTCGTCAACGCCGTCGCTGCCGCTGCCCTGGCATCGGGCGCCACCGACGTCGAAGCCGTGAAGGCCGCCACGCTGGCCGACGGCCGCACCGTTGAAGAAGCCCGCGCCACCGCCGTGCAGACCCTGGGTGAGAACATCCAGATCCGCCGCATGGTCAAGGTCGACACCACCGGCAACATCGGTGCCTACGTCCACACCAACGGCAAGGTTGGCGTGCTGGTCGACCTGATCGGCGGCGACGTCGAGCTGGCCCGTGGCCTGGCGATGCACGTGGCCGCGCTGAAGCCGCCGCACAACAAGGCTGCGGACGTTCCGGCCGAGTTCGTCGAAAAGGAAAAGGAAATCGAGCTGGCCAAGATGACCGAGAAGGACAAGGCCAAGCCGGCCGACATCCTGGAAAAGATCATCAGCGGCAAGATCAACAAGATCGTCAGCGACGTGACCCTGTACGGCCAGACCTACGTGCTGGGCGACACCACCGTCGAGCAGGTGGTCAAGGCCGCTGGCGCGGACGTGGCAGGCTTCAAGCTGCTGATCGTCGGCGAAGGCATCGAAAAGGTGGTGGAAGACTACGCCGCCGAAGTTGCCAAGGCGATGCAGGTCTGATTCCAGCCCTTCGGCTGTGAAACGACCAGAAGGAGCCGCGGGAAACCGCGGCTCTTTTTTTATGCATGGGCCTAGGGATTAACCCATGGCCCATCGGTGGGTGCGCACCGTTGGTGCGCACAACCGGCACCTTTGCGTTGCGCTCGAATCAAGCCGATACTCAGTCGCAGGGAATCCTCAGTCACTTAGCAGGAACGAAAATCGCGGACTGTGATGCATTCCTAGGTATTCTTGCCCCAATGGAATTGAACGACCCGACATGCCTCCCGAGCTGACAGCTGCCCTGGCGCTCTGCCGCAACCTGCCTTCGCCACCCGGTATTGCCCTGCGCATCATCGAACTGGCTCAGGACCCGGAAGCGGACATCGCCACCGCCGCCGACATCATCGCCATCGACATGGCGCTGAGCGCTCGCATGCTGCGCATCGCCAATTCGCCGCTGTATGCCAGCCGCCGCCGCATCGAGAACCTCGGCCAGGCGCTGACCATGCTGGGCCTGAACGCCACGATCAGCCTCGCCCTCGGCTTCACCGTCACCCAGGGCCTGACCGGCGGTGGCGCCGATCATGACCTGCGCCAGCGCGCGTGGAAGCGCAGCATCCTCAGTGCCCTGGCGGCCAGCCAGCTGGGCCAGGCGCGCGGCCTGCGCCGGCTGGAGGAGCTGATGCTGGCCGGACTGCTGCAGGACCTGGGCGTGCTGTGCCTGACCCAGGCCGAGTCGGAGCGCTACCTGCCGCTGCTGCGCGAAGCACGCGACAACATCGACCTGGTTTCCCTCGAGCGCGAGGCGCTGGGCTGCAGCCACGCCGACGTCGGCGCCTGGGTGGCCGAGCAATGGGGCCTGCCCCGCTACTTGGTGGAGAGCATCAGCCACAGCGAGGACGAGGACGCCGCCGAATCGCCATTCCAGGCCTGCGTGCAACTGTCCGGCGCAGTGGCCGACATCTGGCTGGATAGCGACGCCGATGCCGCGCGCGAGCGCGCCCTGCAGCAGGTGCACGACCGCCTGGAGCTGGACAGCGCGCGCTTCGACCAGGTGCTGGCCCGCATCAGCGAGGCCCTGCCCGACATCGCCAGCCTGTTCGATGCCGGCCTCAATTCTCCGGCGCGGGTGCGCGAGCTGATCGATCATGCGCAGGAACTGGCCACGCTGCGCAACCTGCGCGAACTGCAGGATGCCGACCAGGCACGCCGCCGTGCCGACGAATTCGAGGCGCGCGCCAAGCGCCTGGCCGACCAGGCCCATCGTGATGCATTGACAGGCGTGCTCAACCGCCGCCAGCTGGAAGCGGTGCTGGAGCAGGAATTCCTGCGTGCCGGCCGCCAGGGCTGGCCACTGTCGGTGGCCTTCATCGACCTGGACGACTTCAAGAAGATCAACGACGCCCACGGCCACCTGACCGGCGACGAGGTGCTGCGCGCCTTCGCCGGCAAGCTGCAGGGCCAGTTGCGCAACAGCGACACCGTGGCCCGCTTCGGCGGCGAGGAGTTCGTCGCGCTGCTGCCCAACACCAGCGAAAGCGTGGCCCTGGACGTGATCCGCCGGGTGCTGGCCAACATCGTCGCCACGCCGATGGCCGAGCTGGAGGGTGGTCCGCTGTTCGTCACCTTCTCCGCCGGCGTGGCCACCCAGGGCGGCTACGAGCGCTTCGCCGACGTCCAGGACCTGCTGCGCGCCGCCGACGATGTGCTGTACCGCTCCAAGAACCTGGGCCGCAACCGGGTGATCGCCCGCTCGCCGGGGGCGCTGGGCCATGACGAGCTGTCGGCCACGGCCAGCGCCGAACTGGGCTGAACGGGGCGCCCCGGCAGACCGGGCGAACCACCAGATTCTGCGCCGCAGTGCACAAAACACTTTGGCACAACGCCGCATGCGCGTAGAATCGCCCGCGATTTCCACGCACCCGAGGTCCCCATGTCCAAGCTCGCCTATCGCCGCATCCTTCTGAAACTCTCCGGGGAGGCGCTGATGGGAGACGAGGACTACGGCATCGACCCCAAGATCATCAATCGCCTCGCCCGTGAGGTCATCGAAGCCCAGCAGGCCGGTGCCGAAGTGGCGCTGGTGATCGGAGGTGGCAACATCTTCCGCGGCGCCGGCCTGGCCGCCGGCGGCATGGACCGCGTAACCGGCGACCAGATGGGCATGCTGGCCACCGTCATCAACGCCCTGGCCATGCAGGACGCCCTCGAGAAGCTGGGTGCCAAGGCCCGGGTGATGAGCGCGATCAAGATCAACGACGTGTGCGAGGACTACATCCGCCGCCGCGCCATCCGCCACCTGGAAAAGGGCCGCCTGGTGATCTTCGCTGCCGGCGTCGGCAGCCCGTTCTTCACCACCGACTCCGGCGCCGCACTGCGCGCGATCGAGATCGGCGCCGACCTGCTGCTGAAGGCCACCAAGGTCGATGGCGTGTACGACAAGGACCCGAACAAGCACAGCGATGCGGTCCGCTTCGACAGCCTGAGCTACGACGAAGTGATCCGCCGCGGCCTGGAAGTGATGGACACAGCGGCCTTCGCTCTGGCCCGCGACAGCGACCTGCCGATGCGCGTGTTCGACATGGGCCAGCCGGGCGAACTGCTGAAGATCCTCAACGGCGCGAACATCGGCACCCTGGTCCAGGGCCGCGACCCGGCCTGAGCCTGAGCGCAAAGCGACGACCGGGCCGATTCAGGCCCGGCAGCGTCCCGTATTCGCCTATAATCGCCCGATTCCAGATACATCCAGGACCGGGCGATGCTCAACGACATCAAGAACAACGCGCAGACGCGCATGGCCAAGAGCATTGACGCTCTGAAGCACACCCTCACCTCCATCCGGACCGGCCGTGCCACCCCGGCCCTGCTGGACCGCGTGACGGTCAGCGCCTATGGCAACGCCAGCACCCCGCTGAACCAGGTCGCGTCGATCTCCAACGCCGACGCCCACTCGCTGCTGGTCACCCCGTTCGACAAAGGCATGATCAAGGAGATCGAAAAGGGTCTCTACAACGCCGAGTTCACTCCGAACACGCTGGGCACCGCGATCCGCATCAACATGCCGCCGCCGACCGAAGAGCGCCGCAAGGAGCTGGTCAAGCAGGTGCAGAAGGAAGGGGAAGGCGCCAAGATCGCGATCCGCAACATCCGTCAGGACGCGAACAAGGAAATCGCCAAGCTGGTCAAGGACAAAGCGATCAGCGAAGACGAGAAGAAGCGCGGCGAAGACGACATCCAGAAGCTGACCGACGCCAACATCAAGGACGTCGACAAGGTCGTTGCCGACAAGGAAAAAGAACTGCTGTCGGTCTGAAGTCGATGCCTTCAGTCCCGCCTCCGTTGCCTGCCTCCCTGCCCCGCCACATTGCCATCATCATGGATGGCAATGGGCGTTGGGCACAGCAGCGCCGTCGCCCCCGGGTGATCGGCCACCGTGCCGGCGCGCGCGCGGTCAACCGCACCATCGAGCGCTGCCTTGAACTGGGCATTCCGGCGCTGACCCTGTTCGCCTTCTCCAGCGAGAACTGGGGCCGGCCGCAGGAGGAAGTGGACGCGCTGATGAAGCTGTTCCTCGGTGCACTCGACCGCGAAGTGGACGAGCTGCACCGGCGTGGCGTGCGCGTGCGCTTCATCGGCGAACGCGAGCGCTTCGGCGCCGGGCTGGTCAGCCGCATGCAGCTGGCCGAGCAGCGCACCGCCGACAACACCACCCTGACCCTGTCGATCGCTGCCAGCTACGGTGGCCGCCAGGACATCGCCCGCGCCGCGCGCGCCCTGGCCGTCGAAGTGGCGGCCGGTCGCCTGCTGCCCGAGCAGATCGACGAAGCGCTGCTGGGCAGCCAGGTGGCCCTGGCCGACCTGCCGCCGCCGGACCTGTTCATCCGCACCGGCGGCGACACCCGCATCAGCAACTTCCTGCTGTGGCAGCTCGCCTATACCGAACTGTGGTTCACCGAGGCCCTGTGGCCGGACTTCGACGCCGGGCAGCTGCAGCAGGCGCTCGACGCCTATGCCGGTCGCGAGCGTCGTTTCGGCCTGACCAGCGCCCAGATTGCCGCACTGGCCACCGAGACTTCCAGCCCATGACCAAGACCCGAGTCCTTGCCGCGCTGATCATGGCGCCGCTAGCCATTGCGGCGATCCTGCTGCTGCCCACGCAATGGCTGGCCGCCGCCGCCGCCGCCGTGCTGCTGATCGGCCTGTGGGAATGGCTGAAGCTGGCCGGTATCGAAGACACCCTGGCGCGCACCGTGCTGCTGGTGCTGAACCTGCTGCTGATGGTGCTGCTGGTCTGGGCCGATGGCAGCACCCTGGTCCTGTTCCAGATAACCACGCTGGCCGGCGTTGCCTGGTGGCTGGCCGCGCTGCTCTGGTTGCGCTTCTTCAACTTCGGTGCACAGCCGTCGGCACCCTCGCGGATCCTGAAGATGCTGGCCGGTACCCTGGCCATCGTCCCGGCCTGGGCCGCGCTGGTGCTGATCCATGCCGGCGGCGATCCGCCGGGCCAGCAGGGCCACCTGTGGCTGCTGGCTGCTCTGGCGCTGGTGTGGGCGGCCGACTCGGGCGCCTATTTCGCTGGCCGCCATTTCGGCAAGCACAAGCTGGCGCCGCGGATCAGCCCCAACAAGACCTGGGAAGGCCTGTTCGGCGGCCTGCTGGCCGGTGTCGCCGTGGCCCTCGGCCTGGGCTGGCTGACTGGCATCGATGCCGCACACCTGCCCGGCCTGTTGATCACCGCGGTGGTGGCGGTGTTCGCCTCGGTCCTGGGCGACCTGTTCGAGAGCCTGATCAAGCGCCATGCCGGCGCCAAGGACTCAGGCCACCTGATCCCGGGCCACGGTGGCGTGCTCGACCGGGTCGACGGCGTCCTCGCCGCCGTGCCGGTGTTCGCGCTGGGCAAGGAAATCTTCGGGTTCTGACCATGAATGCTGCTGCAGACCTGCGCCGGGTCGCCGTGTTCGGCGCTACCGGCTCGATCGGCGCCTCCACGCTGGACGTGATCGCCCGCCACCCGCACCGCTACCAGGCCACGGTGCTCGCTGCCGGCCGCCAGGTGCAGGCGCTGCTGGCGCTGTGCCGCCAGCACAGACCCGCGCACGCGGTGATCGCCGACGCATCGCTGTTCGCCGAACTGCGTGACGGCCTGCGCGAGGCCGGCCTTGCCACCGAGGCCCATGCCGGCCAGGCCGCGCTGGACCAACTGGCCGCCAGCGATGCCTGCGATACCGTGGTCGCGGCCATCGTCGGCGCGGCCGGCCTGTCCTCGACCCTGGCTGCCGCGGCCGCCGGCAAGCGCATCCTGCTGGCCAACAAGGAATCGCTGGTGCTGGCCGGCGAACTGCTGACCCGGACGGCCGAACGTGCCGGTGCCGAAATCATCCCGATCGACAGCGAGCACAGCGCGATCTTCCAGTGCCTGCGCTCGCGCGATGCCAGTGTCGACGGCGCCGGCGTGCGCCGGATCCTGCTGACCGCCTCCGGCGGCCCGTTCCGTGGCCGCAGCCGCGCCGAACTGGCCCAGGTCACCCCGGCCCAGGCCGTTGCCCACCCCAAGTGGTCGATGGGGCCGAAGATCTCGGTCGATTCGGCGACATTGATGAACAAGGGCCTGGAAGTCATCGAGGCCCACCACCTGTTCGGCGTGCCCGGCGAGCGCATCGAGGTGCTGGTGCACCCGCAGAGCCTGGTCCATTCGCTGGTCGAGTTCGTCGATGGCTCGACCCTGGCCCAGATGGGCCTGCCGGACATGCGCACCACTCTCGCCGTCGGCCTGGGCTGGCCGCAGCGCATCGAATCGGGCGTGGCCGGGCTGGACCTGCTGGTCCAGGGCCGCCTGGATTTCGAGGCCCCGGATACTGACGCCTTCCCCTGCCTGGCGCTGGCCTGGCAGGCCATGCAGGCCGGCGGCACCGCACCGGCGGTGCTGAACGCCGCCAATGAAGAGGCGGTTTCAGCGTTTCTTCAGGGCCGGATCGGTTTCCTGACGATCCCGGAGCTGGTTGCTAACGCTCTTTCAACACTGCCGACCCAGCCAGCCGATACACTGGAGATCCTGTTGTCCGCCGACCAGCGGGCACGCCAGCTCACCCTGAACGCCATCGACGCCGCCTGAACGACCGCCTCGCCCAGCATGACGCCGCCGCCCCTGCCCACCACTGTGAGCCTGCATGACTGACTTCATCGGATCGGTCTGGTGGATGATCGTCAGCCTCGGGCTGCTGGTCACCTTCCACGAGTTCGGGCATTACTGGGTCGGGCGCCTGTGCGGGGTCAAGATCCTGCGTTTCTCGGTCGGCTTCGGCCGGCCGCTGTGGTCGCGCCGCGACAGGCACGGCACCGAGTTCGCCATCGCCGCCATCCCGCTGGGCGGTTACGTGAAGTTCCTCGACGAACGCGAGGTCGAAGTCCACCCGCACGAGCGCGGCCAGGCCTTCAACCACAAAACCGTCTGGCAGCGCATCGCGATCGTTGCCGCCGGCCCGATCGCCAATCTGCTGCTGTGCATCCTGCTGCTGTGGGCGATGTTCGTGATTGGCAAGCAGGATTACTCGCCCACCATCGGCCGTGTCAGCGGCATCGCCGCCAGTGCCGGCCTGGCCAGCGGCGACCGCGTGCTGCGCGTGGACGACCGCCAGGTGGTCACCCTCGGCGAGGCCAGCATGGCGCTGACCGCAGCCGCGATGGACCGCCGCGACGTGAAGCTGGAAGTGCTGGATACGGCCGACCAGGTACGCACGCGCACCCTGCCGCTGTCGCAGCTGCCGGCGGGTTTCGATGAGCGGCGGGTGCCGATCCTGGCTGGCCTGCACTGGCAGTCGTGGCTGCAGCCGGCCCAAGTGGAGTCGCTGACTGCGGACTCCGTGGTGGCAGGGCAACTGCAGCCAGGCGACCTGATCGTGGCCATCGATGGCCAGCGCATCGACAGCGTCGACCAGGTGATCGGCGAGATCCAGGCCCTGGGCCGTGCCGGCGGGCCCGGAATGATCGAGGTCCTGCGTGGCGGCGAGCGCCTGGCGCTGGAAGTCACCCCGCGCCAGGGCAAGGACGGCAAGGGCAATCCGGTCTGGCAGATCGGCGTCGGCTTCCCCACCAGCTACAGCCCCGCCTATGACACCCTGCTGCGCTATGGCCCGCTGGATGCGGTGACCGTGGCGGTGCGCGAGACCGGCCGCCTGGCCGCCGACTCGCTGGGCATGATGGGTCGCATCGTGACCGGCAAGGCCTCGCTGCAGAACGTTTCCGGGCCGGTCACCATCGCCCGCGTGGCCAATGTCTCGGCCAAGCGCGGCCTCGACTGGTTCCTGCAGTTCCTTGCCCTGCTGTCGCTCAGCCTGTGCATCATCAACCTGCTGCCGATCCCGATCTTGGACGGCGGCCACCTGCTGTATTACCTTATCGAGTTGGTCAAGGGCAGCCCGCTGAGCGAGCGTGCCATCGCCGCCGGCCAATACATCGGCCTGGCGTTGCTGGCCGGGCTGATGGGGTTGGCGTTCTACAACGACATCCTCGGCCTGGTCCCGCGATGAACTTTTCCACGTTGTTGCCGTCTACAGCGTCGGCATCCCGCACCAATGAAATCGACCTTCCTACCGGACGTGACATGACGCGACTCCCCAATCGCCGCCTGCTGGCCCTCGCCCTCGCCGCCGTCACCGGCGCTCCCGCCCTGGCCCAGGCAGCCGAGCCCTTCACTGTCAGCGACATCCGCGTCGATGGCCTGCAGCGCATCAGCTCGGGCACGGTGTTCACCTACCTGCCGGTGGAACGCGGCGAGACGATCACCGACAACAAGGTCGGCGAGACGATCCGCGCCCTTTACAAGACCGGCTTCTTCGAAGACGTGCAGCTGGACCGCCAGGGCACGATCCTGGTGGTGACCGTCAAGGAACGCCCGGCGATCAACAAGCTGACCGTGACCGGCAACAAGGACATCAAGTCCGACCAGCTGCTCAAGGGCCTGTCCGACATCGGCCTGACCGAGGGCGGCACCTTCGATCGCCTGAGCCTGGACCGCGTGACCCAGGAACTGCGCCGCCAGTACAACGACCGTGGCAAGTACAACGTCGACATCACCCCGACGGTGAGCCCGCTGGACCGCAACCGCGTGGACATCGCCATCGCCATCAAGGAAGGCAAGGCCGCCAAGATCCGCCACGTCAACCTGGTGGGCACCGAGAAGTTCGAGAGCAAGGACATCCTGGAGACCTGGGAGTCCAAGGAGCACAACTGGGCGTCGTGGTACCGCCGTGACGACCAGTACTCCAAGGAAAAGCTGTCCGGTGACCTGGAAAAGCTCAACTCCTGGTACCTGGATCGCGGCTACGTCGATTTCAGCATCGATTCCACCCAGGTCTCGATCAGCCCCGACAAGCGCGACATGTTCCTGACCGCGGGCGTGACCGAGGGTGCGCAGTACAAGATCTCCGAGATCAAGGTCAGCGGCGACACCATCCTCCCGCAGGAGGACGTCGAGCGCATGGTGATCCAGAAGTCCGGCGACACGTTCTCGCGTGCCCTGCTGGAATTCAGCTCGGACACCATCACCAATTCGCTGTCCAACATCGGCTACGCGTTCGCCAAGGTGAACCCGATCCCGACCACCAACCGCGCCGAGCAGACCGTGGCCATCAACATGCAGGTCGTGCCCGGCCCGCGCGTGTCGGTGCGCCGCATCCTGTTCCGCGGCAACACCCGCACGTCCGATGAAGTGATGCGTCGCGAAATGCGCCAGTTCGAGAACAGCTGGTACTCGCAGGCCGCGATCGACCGCTCCAAGATCCGCCTGCAGCGCCTGGGCTACTTCGAATCGGTGGAAGTGGAGACCCCGGCCGTCAGCGGCAGCAACGACCAGGTCGACGTCGTCTACAACGTCAAGGAAACCACCTCGGGCAGCTTCGTGTTCGGCCTGGGTTACTCGCAGTCCTACGGCATGACCACCTCGGTGCAGCTGTCGCAGAACAACTTCCTCGGTGGCGGCAACCGCGTGTCGGTCGAAGCCTCGCGCAGCAGCTACCTGCAGCGCTACGGTTTCAGCTACACCAACCCGTACTTCACCGATGACGGCGTGTCGCTGGGCTACAACCTGTCCTGGCGCGAACTGGATTACTCCGACTTCAACACCGCGCAGTACAACAGCACCAACGGTGCCGCGCAGGTGGTGTTCGGCGTGCCGCTGACCGAGACCGACACCGTCTCGCTGATGTTCGGCATCGACAGCAACCAGATCACCACCTACGAAGGCTCGACCCCGCAGTCGATCATCGACTACATCAACGCCGTCGGTAAGCGCACCTTCCATGCCTGGCGCACCGAGCTGGGCTGGGCGCGCGACTCGCGCAACGACTACTTCATGCCGACCCGCGGTACCTACCAGCGCGTGGGCCTGGAAACCACGCTGCCGGGTTCGACCATCGAGTACTACAAGCTGAACTACCAGATCAGCAAGTACTGGCCGATCATGCCGTCGCTGGTGATCAACACCCGCGCCGAAATCGGCTACGGTGATGCCTACGGCAAGGACTACACCCGTACGCTGACCAATCCGGATGGCACCACCCGCACCGTCACCGCCAGCGGCCTGCCGTTCTTCGAGAACTTCTACGCCGGTGGTACCAACTCGGTACGCGGCTTCGAGGACAACACCCTCGGCCCGCGCGAAGTTACCCGCGGCTACCCAGAAGGCCAGCCGCTGGGTGGCTCGCTGAAGACCGTCGGTTCGGTGGAAGCCTACTTCCCGCGCCTGTTCGACAGCCCGTCGGCGCGCGTGTCGGCCTTCGTCGACTTCGGCAACGTGTATACCGGCGTGGACAACTTCAAGGCCAACGAGCTGCGCGTATCCACCGGTGTGGCCCTGCTGTGGCGCGCCCCGGTCGGCCCGATCTCGATCAGCTACGCCTTCCCGCTGAAGAAGGAAGACGATGACAAGATCGAACGCCTGCAATTCACGTTCGGTGGGCAGTTCTGACGAACCGCGAGGCGGTTCGCCAGAACTGCCCCCGCATTCCACCTATCCCCCGCGCCGCTACGCATGCCATCCATGGCATGCGCCCTTCGGGCCGTTGCATAGCAACGTTGGGAATCGCTCCTGCGATTCCCAGGGGCGCGCCCCCCCTTAACAAAGGGGGCTCTCCACCAGACGGGGTGCGAAGCGCCGGGCTCTGCCCGGCGTTTTCGTTTGGCCTGGATGCCGGAAGCGCCCGCTCTGCTTTTGATCTTTTCTGTTTTTCCGTGGCTGGCACTCGCGCCAGGCCGTCGGAGGTCGGACGGGGTGGGGCTGCGGGGGTGTGAGCCGCATGGATGCGGCGACCAAGGCTACATGGACGTACTTGCGCCGCCCCCCGCAGCCCCGCCCCGTCCGACCCAGCCCATGACACTGGCTCTGCCGGCCGTGAGGGGCCCTGCCGTTGGCTGCATATGCCCCCCCGCATGACCGAAATGGCGTCACACGTTAAACTCCCGCCGTGAATACTCCCACCTACACCGCCCAGCAACTCGCCGAGCAGTTCGGCCTGCAGGTCCATGGCGATCCCGCTACCGCCATCCATGGCGTGGCTACCCTCGCCCATGCCGGTCCTGGCCAGCTGACCTTCCTTGCCAACCCCCGCTATCGCGTCCAGCTGGCCGACAGCCGGGCTTCGCTGGTGGTCCTGCGTGCCGATGACGTCGAGGCCGCCCCCGGCGCCGCGCTCGTCGCCAAGGACCCGTACACCGCATTCGCCAAGATTGCCGCGCTGTTCGACATCGCGCCGACCCGCCCGCCGGGCATCCATCCCAGCGCAGTGATCGATCCCAGCGCCCAGGTCGCCGCCAGCGCCCATATCGGCCCGTTCGTCACGGTCGGTGCGCGCAGCGTCGTCGGTGAGAACTGCATCATCGGCACCGGCAGCGTGATCGGCGAGGACTGCAGCCTGGATACCGGCTGTGAGCTGATCGCCCGCGTGACCCTGGTCACCCGGGTCACGCTGGGCAAGCGCGTGCGCGTGCATCCCGGTGCCGTACTCGGCGCCGATGGCTTCGGCCTGGCGATGGACGCTGGCAAGTGGATCAAGGTGCCGCAGCTCGGCGGTGTCCGCATCGGCGATGATTGCGAGATCGGCGCCAATACCTGTGTTGATCGTGGCGCGCTGGAAGACACCGTCCTTGCCGAGGATGTTCGCCTGGACAACCTGGTGCAGATTGCCCACAACGTGCAGATCGGCGCGCACTCGGCCATTGCCGGCTGCACCGGCATCGCCGGCAGCGCCAAGATCGGCCGCTACTGCCTCCTCGGCGGCCACGTTGGCGTGGTCGGCCACCTCGAGATCTGCGACAAGGTCGTGATCACCGGCAAGTCGGTGGTCCGCAACTCCATCCATGAGCCGGGCGAGTATTCGTCCGGCACCCCATTGACCGACAACCGCACGTGGCGCAAGAACGCCGCGCGCTTCAAGCAGCTGGACGCATTGGCTCGCCGCGTTCTGGCTGCTGGCAAGGAGAAAGAATGAACGATTCGCTGCAGCTTCCGATCGACGTCTGCCAGATCCAGGAACTGCTTCCGCACCGCTACCCGTTCCTGCTGGTGGACCGGGTGCTTGAACTCGACGTCGAGGCCAAGCGGATCCTGGCGCAGAAGAACGTCAGCATCAACGAGCCGTTCTTCCAGGGCCACTTCCCGGGCCGCCCGATCATGCCCGGGGTGCTGATCATCGAAGCGCTGGCGCAGGCTGGCGGTGTCATGACCCAGCTCACGCTCGGCCGCGATGCGCAGTCCAAGCTGTTCTACATGGTCAAGGTGGAAAGCGCTCGCTTCAACAAGCAGGTCGTGCCCGGTGACGTGCTGATGCTGGACGTGCAGATGAAGCGCCTGATCCGCAACATGGGCTGGTACTACGGCGAAGCCAAGGTCAACGGCGAAGTCGTCGCGTCGGCCGAGGTCATGTGTGCCGGCGCCAAGGGCTGATCCACTGGAGGCAGCAATGACTGACAACGCACCGCGGATCCACCCCACCGCCGTCATCGACCCGGCCGCACGCCTGGCTGACGATGTCCAGGTGGGCGCCTTCACCCTGATCGGCCCCGACGTTGAAATCGGTGCCGGCACGGTGGTGGGCCCCCATTGCAGCATCCACGGCCCGACCCGGATCGGCCGCGACAACCGCTTCGTCGGCCATGCCGCGATCGGTGGCGAGCCGCAGGACAAGAAGTTCGGCGGCGAGCGCACCGAACTGGTGATCGGCGATCGCAACGTGTTCCGCGAGTTCGTCACGCTCAACCGTGGCACCGGCGGCGGCGGCGGCATCACCACCATCGGCAACGACAACTGGATGCTGGCCTACACGCACGTGGCACACGACTGCCATGTCGGCAACTTCTGCGTGTTCTCCAACAACACCACTCTGGCTGGCCACGTGACCGTGGGCGACTACGTGATCATCAGCGGCTTCGCCGGTGCCCACCAGTTCTGCCGCATCGGCGCGCATGCCTTCCTCGGCATGGGCGCGCTGACCAATGGTGACGTACCGCCGTTCACCATGGTCGGCACCGATTCGCTGGGACGCCCGCGTGGCATCAACAGCGAAGGCCTGAAGCGGCGCGGCTTTGACGCTGACCGCATTTCGGCCATCAAGCGTGCGTACCGCACGCTGTACGTCGCGGGCCTGCCGCTGGCAGAGGCCAAGGTGCAGCTGACCGAACAGGCGCGTGACAGCGACGACGTGAAGGCGATGCTGGACTTCATCGAGCACGCCGAGAGGCCCCTGCTGCGATGAGCAGCTCGACCGGCCAGGCGCCGGCCGGCGTCGCGGTGATCCCGCTGGCCTCGATGGCCGGCAGCGTTCCCGCGCAGCGGGTGCTCAGCGAGCGCCCGTTGCGGATCGCGCTGGTTGCCGGCGAAGCCTCCGGCGACCTGCTCGGTGCGGGCCTGGTGCGTGAACTGAAGGCACGCTTCCCGAATGCCGAGTTCGCCGGTATCGGCGGCGATGCCATGCGCAGCGCCGGCTGCCAGACCTGGCACGATGCCAGCGAGCTGGCGGTGATGGGCCTGACCGAAGTGCTGCGCCACCTGCCGCGCCTGCTCAAGCTGCGCTCGGCGTTCCGCCAGCGTGCGCTGGACTGGCAGCCGGACGTGTTCATCGGCATCGACGCCCCCGACTTCAACCTGGGCATCGAGCGCTGGCTGAAGCAGCGTGGCGTGCGCACCGTGCATTACGTCAGCCCGTCGGTCTGGGCCTGGCGCGAAAAGCGCGCCGAGAAAATCGGCAGCAGCGCCGACCTGGTGCTGTGCCTGTTCCCGATGGAGCCGCCGATCTATGCCCGGCACGGCATCGACGCGCGCTTCGTCGGCCACCCGATGGCCGATGACATTCCGCTGCAGGGCAACCGCGAGGAAGCACGCGCCGCGCTCGGCCTGCCGGCCTCGGCCAAGGTGCTGGCGGTGTTGCCGGGCAGCCGCCTCGGCGAGATCTCGCGCCTGGGCGAACCGTTCTTCGAAGCCGCCTGGCAGGTCTCCGAACGCATTCCGGGCCTGCATGTGGTGGTGCCTGCCGCCAACCCGGCCTGCAGGCAGCTGATCGAAGAACAGCTGTCGCGCTCGGCGCTGCCGGTGGCCTACTCGCACGTGCTTGACGGCCAGGCGCGCAACGCGATGATCGCCGCCGACGTGGTGGTGCTGGCCTCCGGCACCGCGACCCTGGAAGCCATGCTGGTGAAGCGGCCGATGGTGGTCGGTTACCGCGTCAACGAACTGACCTATCGACTGGTCAAGGCGCTTGGCCTGATCAAGGTCGACCGCTTCGCCCTGCCCAACATCCTGGCCGGCCAGGACCTAGCACCGGAGCTGATGCAGCACGACTGCACGCCGGACAGGCTGGCCGCGGCCATCCAGCAGTGGTTCGACCACCCGCAGCGGGTGATCGACCTGCAGGACACTTATGTGCGCCTGCACGAGCGACTGCGACGCAACGCCTCGGCGCGTGCCGCCGATGCCGTCGGCGAGCTGCTGATGCGCGACCAGGCGCAGGCATGAGCCGCCGCCACGCCGCAGCAGCAAGCCTGGCCCTGTTCGACGGTACGGCAGTGGTCGAGCCGGAGCGCCTGGTCGCCGGTGTCGACGAGGCCGGGCGTGGCCCGCTGGCCGGGCCGGTGGCGGTGGCGGCGGTGGTATTCGATCCGTCACGGCCACGGATCAACGGCCTGGATGATTCCAAGCAGTTGACCGCTGCCCGCCGCGAGCAGCTGCATGACCGCATCGTCGAGCGCGCCCTGGCCTGGCATGTGGTGCTGGTGGACGTGGACACCATCGACCGCCTGAACATCTACCAGGCCACCCTGCAGGGCATGCGTGACGTCGTTGCAGCGGTCGCCCACGTGGCCGGCTTCGCCCGCATCGACGGCAACGTGGTGCCCAAGGGCCTGGTACTGCCGGCGCAGGCGCTGGTCGGCGGCGATGGCATCGACCGCGCGATCATGGCCGCCTCGATCCTGGCCAAGGTCTCGCGCGATCGCTACATGCAGGACGTGCACGCCCGCCACCCCCAGTATGGGTTCGAGCAGCACAAGGGCTATGGCACTCCGGCCCACCTGGCCGCCCTGCGCGAGCACGGCCCCTGCGTGGAGCACCGGCGCAGCTTCGCCCCGGTGCGCGAGTGCCTGGAAGCGCCGGCTGTCGCGGCCATCGCCTGAGCCTGCTGGCGTTGTAGCGCCGAGCTCATGCTCGGCAGCTGTGGACAGCCGAGCATGGGCTCGGCGCTACAGAAGGCGGCCTCCCGCACGCCTGAATCCGGCGCCACGCCGTGCCCCTGTCAAGCCTTGTGGCAACCCCCTGCCCTCGCTACCCTGACCGGGCATTCCAGCGCTTCCCGACCCCGGCGACGAACCTCCGTCAGCACCCGGGGCCCGCGCGCTCCAACCTGGTCCGGCATGTCCAACTCCCGCTTCGTACATCTCCACGTCCACACCGAGTTCTCGCTGGCGGACTCGACCATCCGCGTGCCGGCCAAGCCGGACCAGGCGGACCCGAAGAAGGCCAAGCAGGCCAACCTGCTGTCGCGCTCGGTGGAGCTCGGCCTGCCCGCGCTGGCGGTGACCGATCTCAACAACCTGTTCGCCCTGGTCAAGTTCTACAAGGCCGCCGAAGGCGTGGGCATCAAGCCGATCGCCGGTGCCGACGTGCTGATCGCCGAGGAAGGCCAGGACCCGTGGCGGATGACCCTGCTGTGCCGCGACCGCGAGGGCTACCTGAGCCTGTCGCGGTTGCTGACCCGCGCCTGGATGGAAGGCCATCGCCCGGAAGGCGGTGTGGCCATCCACCCGGACTGGCTGAAGGCCGGCAACGCCAACCTGTTCGCGCTGGCCGGACGGCAGAGCCTGGCCGGGCGCCTGGCACTGGACGGCAAGCATGAACTGGCCGAGCAGCAGCTGGCCGACTGGCAGCGCGTGTTCGGCGATGGCCTGCACCTGGAGCTGACCCGTACCGGCCGCGAGGGCGAGGAAACCTTCAACCAGTTCGCGCTGATGGCCGCTGGCCAGCGCGGCCTGCCGGTGGTGGCCAGCAACGACGTGCGCTTCCTGTCGCCGTCGGATTTCAGCGCGCACGAAGCGCGCGTGTGCATTTCCACCGGCCGCGTGCTGGACGATCCCAAGCGCCCGCGCGAGTACAGCGACCAGCAGTACCTGAAGTCGGCCGAGGAGATGTGCGCGCTGTTCGCCGACATCCCCGATGCGATCGACAACACGCTGGCGCTGGCCGAGCGCTGCAACATCGAGATGCGGCTGGGCACCTACTTCCTGCCCAACTACCCGGTGCCCGACGACGAGACCCTGGACACCTGGATCCAGAAGATGTCGCGCGATGGCCTGGAAGAGCGCCTGGAGAAGAATCCGCTGGCGCCGGGCAAGACCCGTGAGGAGTACTTCGAGCGCCTGGAGTTCGAGCTCAACACCATCATCAAGATGGGCTTCCCCGGCTACTTCCTGATCGTGGCCGACTTCATCCAGTGGGGCAAGAACCAGGGCATCCCGATCGGTCCCGGCCGTGGTTCGGGTGCCGGCTCGCTGGTGGCGTGGGCGCTGAAGATCACCGACCTGGACCCGCTGCCGTACAACCTGCTGTTCGAGCGATTCCTGAACCCGGAACGCGTGTCGATGCCCGACTTCGACATCGACTTCTGCATGGACCGCCGCGACGAGGTGATCGACTACGTCGCGCGCAAGTACGGGCGCGAGCGCGTCAGCCAGATCATCACCTACGGCACCATGGCCGCAAAGGCGGTGGTGCGCGACTCCGGCCGCGTGCTCGGCTTCCCGTATGGCCTGGTCGACGGTGTTTCCAAGCTGATTCCCAACATCCTGGGCATCCACCTGAAGGATGCGCTGGGCAAGGGCAAGGAAGGCCCCAGTTCGGAAATGGCGTCGCCGGAACTGATCCAGCGCTATGAGACCGAGGACGATGTCCGCGACCTGATCGACCTGGCGCTGCAGCTGGAAGACCTGACCCGCAACGCCGGCAAGCATGCCGGCGGCGTGGTGATCGGGCCCGAGCCGCTGAGCGAGTTCTGCCCGCTGTACGCCGAACACGACGAGAACGGCCTGGGCAAGAACCCGGTCACCCAGTTCGACAAGAACGACGTGGAAGAAGTGGGCCTGGTGAAGTTCGACTTCCTCGGCCTGCGCACGCTGACCATCATCGACTGGGCGGTGAAGGCGATCAACAAGCGACACGAACGCGCGGGCATTCCGCCGGTCGACATTGCCGCGATCCCGCTCGACGATGCGCCCACCTACAAGGACATCTTCGCCAATGGCAACACCGGCGCGGTGTTCCAGTTCGAATCCTCGGGCATGCGCCGCCTGCTGAAGGACGCGCGCCCCGACCGCTTCGAAGACCTGATCGCGCTGGTGTCGCTGTATCGCCCCGGCCCGATGGACCTGATTCCCTCCTTCAACGCGCGCAAGCACGGCCAGGAAGAGATCATCTATCCCGATCCGCGCACCGAAGCGATCCTGAAGGACACCTACGGCATCATGGTGTACCAGGAGCAGGTGATGCAGATGGCGCAGATCGTCGGCGGCTACTCGCTGGGCGGCGCTGACCTGCTGCGACGCGCGATGGGCAAGAAGGTGCCGGCGGAAATGGCCAAGCACCGCGAGATCTTCCGCGAAGGCGCAGCCAAGGGCGGCGTCGACGGCCCCAAGGCCGACGAAATCTTCGACCTGATGGAGAAGTTCGCCGGCTATGGCTTCAACAAGTCGCACGCCGCTGCATACGCACTGGTCAGCTACCAGACCGCCTGGCTGAAGCGCCATTACCCGGCCGAGTTCATGGCGGCCACGCTGTCTTCAGACCTGGACAACACCGACAAGGTGGTCGGCTTCCTCGACGAGGTGCGCAACCTCGGCCTGACCGTGCTGCCGCCGAAGGTGAACCAGTCGGCCTTCATGTTCGAAGCGGTCACACCGGACACGATCCAGTACGGCCTGGGCGCGATCAAGGGCGTCGGCCAGGGCGCCTGCGAAGCGGTGGTCGAGGAACGACTGAAGGGCGGACCGTTCAAGGATCTGCTGGACTTCTGCACCCGCGTCGGCTCGGCCAAGCTCAACCGGCGCACGCTGGAAGCGATGATCAACTGTGGCGCGCTCGATGAGCTCGGCCGCAACCGTGCCTCGCTGATGCTGCAGCTGCCGGAAGTGATCAAGGCCACCGACCAGATGGCACGCGAGCGTGCGTCCGGGCAGAATTCGCTGTTTGGCGGGCCCGATCCGAGCACCGTGTCGATCCAGCTGGACCTGCCCGAGGCCGAAGAATGGCCGCTGCTGCAGCGCCTCAACGGCGAGCGCGACACGCTGGGCTTCTACCTCAGCGGCCACCCGTTCGATCCCTGGCGCGACGATGTGCGCGACCTGGTCGGCAACGACCTGGGTTCGGTGGAGAAGATCTGGAGCGCCAACAGCGGCGGCGGCGGCGGTGGCGGCGAGAAGCGCTGGCGCCCGGAAGTGCAGACCGTGCTGGCCGGCCAGGTGGTCGGCGTGCGCCGCAAGGGTGAGAGCCAGATCTTCATCCAGCTGGAGGACGGTCGCGGCCGCGTGGAGTGCAGCGCGTTCTCCGATGCGATGGCCGAGTTCGGCCACCTGATGACCAAGGACCGCATCCTGGTGGTCAAGGGCGGCCTCCGCGAGGACGAATTCAACGGCGGCTACGCACTGCGCATCCGCCAGTGCTGGGACTTCGACGAAGTCTGCGCCAACTACGCCACGCGGCTGTCGTTGCGCCTGGACCTGCGCCAGCAGCGCCCGGTCTGGGAGCGCATCAATGCCCTGCTCGACCGCCATCGCCCGGGGCGGACGCCGTTGCGCCTGGACCTGCTGCTGAAGGGCCCGCACGGCGGTGTCGCCGGCATGCTGGATGTCTCCGGGCAGAGCGCAGTGCGCATCGATTCCAAGCTGATGGAGGCGCTGCGCGCCGACCCCGCCGTACGTACGCTGAAGGTGCGCTACAGCCCGCCGTGGGCCAGCTGAGGCTGGCTGCTTCGTGTTCCTGTTTTCCCGTTCCAGTCATCAAGGACGATCGCCAATGAAGACCCTGCTGTTCCCGTTCGTTGCCGCACTGGCGCTGGCCGCCTGCTCGCCGTCGAAGATCGAGTTCCAGATCGACAACCCGACCGACACGCCGCTGGCGCTGAGCATCGACGGCCAGGACCTGCCGGTGGCCGCGCACGGCTCGCGCCCGGTCTCGCTGGCCGTTGGCGAGCATCGCCTGCATACCGACACGCTCGGCGACGTGCGCTTCATCGTCTACGTCGACGGTCGTGGCGGCCTGATCAACCCGACCCTGAGCGAATACGTGATCGCACGCGAGGTCTACGTCACCGACGAGAGCAAGCTGAAGAACTTCGGCACCGGCAAGGCCGGCATCGAGCTGGGCGGCGTCGACTTCGAGGGCCCCTTCGAGAAGCACCACGACCTGTTCATCGACAAGACCTGGACCTACGGCGTGCGCGAACCGTTCCCGAAGGAAAAGGTGGTCGCCCACGTCGATTCCAGTGGTGGCCAGATCATCGCCAAGGTGTTCACGGCACCGGATTTCATCGCCTACGTCGAGGAAGGCATGGGCGAGCCGGGCGCGTTCAAGCGCGAACAGCCGGCCGGCTACGTGGCCCCGGCATACAGCCTTGAACCGGCACCGGCCAGCCTGCCGGCGCTGGCACCGGCCTTCGAGGCGCATGCCGCGCCGCTTCGCGAGGTCTACGCGCGATGGCTGAAGGCCACCACCGCCGATGAACAGAAGGCCCTGCGCAAGCAGGACTTCGCTGCGCAGATGGCCTTCACCTCGGCCACTGCCACCCTGGGCAGCGGCCTGGGCCGGGAGGCCAACGAGGCCTACAACGACTTCGTTTCCCAGCGCAGCCAGTTGATGGGCCGCAGCGCCCTGGTGGTGCCCTGAGCTGACTGGCGCCGCCTGCCCGGCTGCGCTACCGTCGCCTTCCAGACGAAGGCGTACGGGTGGTTTGCACGCATTCGGCTAGAATTGCCCCCTTCTTTACACGACGGCTTCCGATGAATCCGAACTACCTCGACTTCGAGCAACCCATCGCCGACCTGGAAGCCAAGATCCAGGAACTGCGCAACGCCAGTGCCGGGCCGGCGGTCAATGTCGAGGCGGAAGTGCACGCGCTGCAGGACAAGCTGCGCATGCGCACCGCGCAGATCTTCCGCAACCTGACCTCGTGGCAGGTGCTGCAGCTGGCCCGGCACCCGTCGCGTCCGTACACCGCCGACTACATCCGCGTCATGTTCGATGAGTTCCAGGAGCTGGCCGGTGACCGCGCCTTCGCCGACGACAAGGCGATCATGGGCGGCCTGGCCCGCATCAATGGCCGCGCGGTAATGGTGATCGGCCACCAGAAGGGTCGCGACACCAAGGAAAAGATCAAGCGCAACTTCGGCATGCCCAAGCCGGAGGGCTACCGCAAGGCGCTGCGCCTGATGAAGATGGCCGAGCGCTTCGGCCTGCCGGTGCTGACCCTGATCGACACCGCCGGTGCCTGGCCGGGTATCGACGCCGAATCGCGCGGCCAGTCCGAAGCGATCGCGCGCAACCTGATCGAGATGGCCGAGCTGAAGGTGCCGATCATCTGCACCGTGATCGGTGAAGGCGGCTCCGGCGGCGCGCTGGCGCTGGGCGTGGGCGACCGCACCGTGATGCTGGAATACGCGGTGTACTCGACCATCACCCCGGAAGGCTGCGCCTCGATCCTGTGGAAGGACGCCAGCAAGGCCAAGGAAGCCGCCGAGCAGCTGGGCCTGACCGCGCCGCGCCTGAAGAGCCTGGGCCTGGTCGACAAGGTCGTGCGCGAGCCCACCGGCGGCGCCCACCGCAACCCGACCCAGATGGCCAAGCGCCTGAAGGCCGTGCTGCTGAACGAACTGGACGCGCTGGACAAGCTGTCCACCGAACAGCTGCTGGAGCAGCGCTACACCCGCCTGCGCAGCTACGGCACGTACGAAGCGGCCTGATTCATCGGCTTGTTACTTTCTTGCTCGTGCAAGAAAGTAACCAAAGAACACGCCGCCGAACGCGAACCGGTGCTATGTACCGGTTCCCTGCGCTTCTCGGTGAATCAGGGGACGGCGCCGAACTCGCTGCGCTCAGACATCGGCACCTCTTCGCCCCTGGTTCACCTGCGATGCTCGGCTCGCTCATGGCGGACCTGAACATCAAAAGCCACAGCTGCGCCCAGTAGATCCACGCCATGCGTGGATGCCTCTGCTTTGGCGAAGAATCACGCGAACCCGTAGAGCCAAGCATGGCTCTACGGATAACGGACGGTCAGAACGGCTTTGCCAGCACCAGCCACACGATCGGAATGAACGCCAGCAACGGAATCTCGTTGATCCAGCGCAGCGCGCGCGACGACGGCAGCGCCCTGCCCTTGGCCACGCCCTTCAACAGACGGCCGATCCAGCTGAAATACACCAGCAGCACCACCACCAGGCCCAGCTTGGCGTGCAGCCAGCCAGCGCCGCCCGGCGCGACCATGGTCGGGAAATCCGGGATGACCTTGTAGCCCAGCCACAGCACCAGGCCCAGCACAAAGGCCAGGCCGAACATCGAGTGGCCGAAACGGTACAGGCGCAGGCCCATCAGCTGCAGGCGCTCGGTCACCGCCGGCTGGCCTGCGGTCTCGGCCAGGTTGACCAGGATGCGCGGCAGGTAGAACACCGTGGCCATCCACGCCACCACGAACACGATGTGGAAGGTCTTGACCCAGTAGTAGCTCTGCATGCGCTCGCTCCGGCGGCTGGCGTAGATGGGCGCCTATTGTCGCAGTAGAGCCACCTCATGGGTGGCTGCCGCGTCCAATCGCCGCATCAGGACAGCCATGCATGGCGTGGCTCTACTGCGGGTCCGCCACACCCGGGGGCGCAACGCCGTACGATAGGCACCGTTTTCCCTGATCGCGCACCGCCCCATGGACAAGACCTACGACGCCGCCTACTTCCAACGCTGGTACCGCCGCGCCGACATCGGCGGCAGCGCCCGCCTGGCGCGCAAGGTCGCGTTGGCCGTGGCCAGTGCCGAGTACTACCTGGAACGACCGATCCGCAGTGTGCTGGACATCGGCTGCGGCGAAGGCGCCTGGCGCGCACCGCTGCTGAAGCAGCGTCCGAAGGTCGAATACCTGGGCTTCGACAGCAGCGAGTACGCTGTGCGCCGCTATGGCCGCACCCGCAACCTGCACCTGGCCAGCTTCGGCGATTTCGCCTGGCTGCGGCCCTGCGCGCCGGTCGACCTGCTGGTGTGTTCGGACGTGATGCACTACGTGCCCGACCGCGAGCTGCGCGCCGGCCTGGCCGGCGTGGCCGAGCTGACCGGCGGTGTGGCCTTCCTGGAGACCTTCGCCGCCGAGGACGCGTTCGAAGGCGACCACGACGGCTTCCAGGCCCGCCCAGCACGCTGGTATCGGCGGACGCTGGCCCGGCACGGCCTGCAGCCGGTAGGGTCGCACTGCTGGCTCGGCCCCGCCCTGGCAGGCGATGCCGCCGCGCTGGAACGGATGTGAATCCGGATTCATTATTTTCAGCCAACTTAACCTGCGGGACACCAGGATGGGATATGCTGCGCGGCAACATATGACCATACATATTCGGTCGTCATGCTCTATCAACTGCACGAACTGACCCGCAACCTGCTCGCCCCCTGGGTGCACCAGGCCCAGGCCAACGCCAAATTCTTCGCCAACCCGGGCCACTGGTGGTCGCAGATGCCCGGCGCCGATCGTCTGGCGGCGGTCAATGAGCTGTTCCACCGCATCGGCAAGGATTACGAGAAGCCCGAGTGGGGCATCAACGAAATCGAGGTCGACGGCGAGCGCGTGCCGATCGTCGTGCACGAGGAAGTGAGCAAGCCGTTCTGCAAGCTGCTGCGCTTCAAGCGCCACAGCAATGAAGCCGACCAGCTGCACACCATGCTCAACCAGCCGTTCGTGCTGGTGGTGGCACCGCTGTCCGGGCACCACGCCACGCTGCTGCGCGATACGGTGCGCACGCTGCTGCGCGACCACCGTGTGTACGTCACCGACTGGGTGGACGCGCGCATGGTGCCGGCCAACGAAGGCGAGTTCGGCCTGGACGACTACATCGCCTACATCCAGGAGTTCATCCGCCATCTGGGCGTCGAACGCCTGCACGTGGTCAGCGTGTGCCAGCCGACGGTACCGGTGCTGGCCGCGGTTTCACTGATGGCCAGCCGTGGCGAGCCGACACCGCGCACCCTGGTGATGATGGGCGGCCCGATCGATGCGCGCTGCAGCCCGACCGCGGTGAACAACCTGGCCACGCAGAACCCGCTGTCGTGGTTCGAGAACAACGTCATCCACACCGTGCCGGCCAGCTATCCCGGCGCCGGCCGCCGCGTGTATCCGGGCTTCCTGCAGCACGCCGGCTTCCTGTCGATGAACCCCAGCCGCCACTTCAGTTCGCACTGGGATTTCTACACCGACCTGGTCAAGGGCGACCTGGAAGACGCCGACGCGCACCGTCGCTTCTACGACGAGTACAACGCGGTGCTGGACATGCCGGCCAAGTACTACCTGGATACCATCCGCGTGGTGTTCCAGGACTTCCTGCTGCCGCGTGGCGAGTGGGTGGTCAACGGCGAGAAGGTCGACCCGTCGGCGATCCGCGATACCGCGCTGCTGAGCATCGAGGGCGAACTGGACGATATCGCCGGCCTTGGCCAGACCGAAGCAGCGCAGGCGCTGTGCACCGGCATTGCTACTGACCGCCGCGAGCATTTCATCGTCGAAGGCGCCGGCCACTACGGTATCTTCAGCGGCCGTCGCTGGCGCGAGGTGGTGTATCCGAAGGTGCGCGACTTCTTCGCTGCCCATGCCGAGGCACCGGCGGCGAGGGCCACGAAGAAGAAGAGCAACGTCACTCCGTTGCGGCGAAAGGCGGGCTGATTCCCGGCAGGGGTCGGATCCCTTTCCAACGGGAAGGGCACTGACCCAGCATGATGGGATCCGGGGTCAGAGCCCTGTTCTGCGAACAGGAATCCGACCCCTGGCCTGTTACAACCGCACCAGCAGGTTCTTGGCAATCAGCCCGTGCAGCTTGCCGATGCCCCGTGCCAGGTGCATCGTCAACAGCAGCAGCAGCACGCCCACAGCTGCGATCACGATGCCCACCAGCGGCGAGGCGGCCATCGGCAGCACGTTCACGCCATCGACGTAGACACCCGGAATGTCACCGCTGAACAGCGCGGCCACCGGCGCCCAGATGAACCCCAGCGACAGCGACAGCAGCGTCACCGCGATGGTGAAGTAGACCACGCCCAGCGGCAGCATCAGCACGAAGTACAGCAGGGTCAGCCAGGTACGGCCATCGGTGAACATGTCGCCGATGCGCTGCAGCCACGTGCGGCTGCGGTCGGTGTAGCGCGGACGGCGCGGCATGCGCTCGCCCAGCAATGCTTCCACCAGCCGCCCTTCCAGCAGCGCCAGCCCGCGCACCGAGCCGAAGAACAGCACGGTCAGCGGAATGCCGACGATCAGGATCAACAGGCCGAGCGAGAGCGACAGGCCGGTCACCACCCAGGTGAAGAAGAAAATGCCGGTGGCCAGCGACAGCAGCATGTAGAACAGCGCGCCATAGGTATGCGGATCGGCCACCACGCCGAAGAAGCGCGCCAGCAGCGAGCGTTGCACCGGCGCCGGCGGCGGTGAGGCCGGCTCGACGCCACTGGCTTCCGCCGCCGCACGCAGCACCGGCGCGGTATCCGCACGCGGCGTGCGCAGCGCGCGGTTCACTGTCACTTCGGTCTCGCGGTAGATGTCGGCCACTTCGTCCGGCGCGCCATAGCTGCCGGCAACGTCGGCGATCACCTCGGCCTCGCTGCGGCCGGGCTGCGCGGCCAGCTCCGAGCGCAGGTATTCCTCGGCGTCGTACAACGCGTCCTGCACCATCGCCGGATCGGCACCTTCCAGCGCAGCGCGCAGCTGCGCCAGGTACTGCGGAATGGTGGTCGGCAGGGCGCGGCCTGCCAGGCTCGGGTCGTTCATTGCGGTACCCCCTCCAACACGGAATCGACGGAATCGCGGGTGGCCTGCCACGCCTGGCGCCACTGCGCCAGCACCTCGCGGCCACGTTCATTGATGCGGTAGTAGCGCCGCGGCGGCCCGCTGCTGGACGGCTCCACATGGCTTTCCAGCAGGCCGGCGCCCTCCAGGTTGCGCAGCACCGGGTACAGCGCGCTCTGCTTGCCGCTCAGCACGCCCTCGCCCACCCGCTCCAGCTCCTTGGCAATGAGGTAGCCGTACAGCGGCTCCCCGGCCCGGGCCAGCACCGCCAGCAGGGCCAGCGACACCGTTCCGGCGCTGAGCTCCTTCTGGAACTTCTTCAGGTGGACATCGTCCTCGGACATGGCCGGCCCTCCACTACGTTGAAGTCCACAGTAGTGCGAAGTTCGGTATAGCGAATGTGTCGTTAGTCACTCTGCCGGTTGGCGTGACCGGATTGCTCGCGCAGAATCGAAGCCTCGTTCATGTTCCGGGGTTCCCATGCCGCACCGCCGTCGCCTTGCCCTGACCGCCCTCGCCCTCGCCTGCCTGCTGCCCGCCATGGCCAGCGCGGCCTCGCCTTACCGCAGCCCGCAGCAGATCTTGGACGCCTCGCCGGCCAGCGACTGGCGCACGCCGGACCCGGCCAACCTGCTGTACATGGACCTGCCGGCCGGGCGCGTGATCATCGAGCTGGCGCCGCAGTTCGCCCCGCGCCATGTCGCCAACATCCAGACCTTCGCCCACGAGCACTTCTGGGACGGCACCAGCATCTACCGCTCTCAGGACAACTTCGTGGTGCAGTTCGGCAATGCCGACGCCGATGACGCGGCCAAGGCCAAGCCGTTCGGCAGCGCCGCGCGCAAGCTGCCGGCTGAATTCGAGCGCGCCAGCGCTGGCCTGAAGGTCAGCGTGCTGCCGGATCGCGATGGCTGGGCCGCGCAGACCGGTTTCGTCGACGGCTTCCCGGTCGGCCAGGACCCGCAGGCCGGCAAGGCCTGGCTGGCACATTGCTACGGCATGCTGGGCGCCGGCCGCAGCAACGAAGAGGACAGCAGCATCGGTGCCGAACTCTACGTGGTGACCGGCCAGTCACCGCGTCAGCTCGACCGCAACATCACCCTGGTCGGCCGCGTGCTGAAGGGCATGGAACTGCTCAGCGCGACCCCGCGCGGACCGGCGCCGATGGGCTTCTACACCGACCCGAATCTGCGCACGCCGATCGTGGCGATCCGCCGTGCCAGGGACGTGCCGGCGGCCGAGCGCACACCGATCCAGGTACTGCGTACCGACTCGAAGACCTTCGCCGATACGGTGGAGGCGCGGCGCAACCGCGTGGATGATTTCTACAAGCGCCCGGCGGGGCATATCGACCTTTGCAATATTCCGGTGCCGGTGCGGTGATGGTTTCCGCACGTTACGCGTGCTGAAGGTACTTCACTGTTCATGGGCGTCACTTTTCTTTTCGCGCGAAAAGAAAAGTAACCAAAAGAAACGCGCCGCCAGGTCGCGAGCCGCCGTGCTTCGCACGTCGGTCCCCTGCGCTTCTCGGTGAATCAGGGGACGGTGTACAGAAGGCAGCCGACTAACAGTCGGCTCTACAGGACATCGGCGCCTCTTCGCCCCTGATTCCCCTGCGATGCTCGGCTCGCTCAAGGCGGACGCAGTTCAAAGGCCACAGCTGCACCCAGTAGATCCACGCCATGCGTGGATGCTCTTGCTGTTGATCTTGACCTTCCAGTCCGCCTTGAGCGAGCCGAGCACCGCAGGTCCGGCGAGGGCGAAGAGGCGCGGGTGTTTGAGCGCAGCGAGTTCCCGCGCCGTCCCTCGACGGGCCGAGGAGCGCAGGGTACCGGTGCGCAGCACCGGCTCGCGACCTGGCGGCGTGTTTCTTTGGTTACTTTCTTTGCACGAGCAAAGAAAGTGACACCTCCCCGCAGGCGCGGAAATGGGCCCGCCGGGCATGGCGCGGTGCTACCGCTGCGCGCGCGCGCTCAGCCCTTCTGACTCACCGCCACGCTACCCAGAATCAACGCACCGGCAATCAGCATCTGCAGCGTCACCGGCTCATCCAGGAACAACCACGCAAACGCCGCACCGAACAACGGAATCAGGTAGGTCACCGTCGACGCCCGCGACGGGCCGATACGACCGATCAGGCGATAGAACATCAGGAACGCCAGGCCGGTACAGGCCACGCCCAATGCGATCGCCGCGCCCCAGGCCTTCAACGGAATCGCCGCCTGCGGCCAGTGGCTGACCGCCATCGGCAGCATCCACAGCGAGGCGCACGACAGCGTTGCCGCCGCGGCGGCGGCCGACGGCAACCCGGTCATGTGCCGCTTCACCAGGTTCACGCCCAGGCCGTACAGCAGCGATGCCGCCGCACCGGCCAGCACTGCGGTGCCGATGCTCAGGCCGGAGACCTTGGCCGTGGCCAGCACCACCACGCCGGCGAAGCCGACCAGCAGCGCCCCGGCACGACGCATGCCGATCTTCTCGCCGAAGAACAGGAACGCGATCAGCGCGGCGAACAGCACCGTCATCGCATTGCAGATCGCACCGATCGCGGCCGGCGCCTGCTCGGCGGCGTAGGCAAACAGCACGAACGGCAGCGCTGAGTTGATCAGGCCGATCGGTGCCAACCACAGCCAGCGGCGCGGCGGGAACTGCGCGCGAGCGCGCCACAGGAACGGCAGCAGCACCAGCGCGCCCAGCACCAGCCGTACCTCGACCAGCGCGAATGGGCCGAACGACGGCACCGCCACCCGCATGAACAGGAACGAGCAGCCCCAGATGGCGCCCAGCAGGGTCAATTCCAGCGGCGTGCGCCAGTCGCGCTCGGCCGCCTGTGGGATCGCATTCATGTCCTGCCTCCGTCCATCGTCTGTTCCTCGCCAAGGCAGACAGGATCAGGCGCAGACGCCCGCCGCACAAGCGCGTAGTATCGCTGTCAGCCACAAATATGGTTTGAGGCTCGACATGCTGCTCCGTCCTTCCCTGCTCCCCGCACTGGCCGTGTTCGCGGTCGCCGCACGCCACCAGAATTTCGCCCAGGCCGCGCAGGAGCTGCACCTGACCGCCAGCGCGGTCAGTCACCACGTGCGCCGCCTGGAAGAAGTACTTGAAGTTCGCCTGTTCCTGCGCCACGCCCGCGGCGTGCGCCTGACCGCCGAGGGCCGGCAGCTGGCCGACGCCGCCAGCGCCGCCTTCACCGATGTCGCGGCGGTGGCCCATCACCTGCAACCGGATGCCGACAGCGTGCCGCTGCGGATCACCACGCTGCGCTCGCTCTCGTACTGCTGGCTGCTGCCGCGACTGCCACGCTTCACCCAGGCCTATCCACACATCCGCATCGAGCTGCACACCGGCAGCGGGCTGGATCGCTACGACGACAACGGACCGGAAGTCGGCATCCGCTACGGGCTGGGCCAATGGCCGGGCCTGCGTGCGCAGCACCTGATGGATGACTACCTGTTCCCGGTGGCCTCACCGGCACTGGCCGGGGTCGAAACGCTGGTCGATCCGGCGCGCATCGCCGAGCTGCCGCTGCTGACCGACCTGTCGCCGCAGGGCTGGCGCGACTGGTTCCGCCACGCCGGCGCGCGCCCGCCGTCGCCGATGCCGCCGATGCACACCTTCGCCGACAGCACCGACGCGATGCGTGCAGCGGTGTATGGCATGGGCGCGGTGCTGGCGCGCACCCACATCGCCCAGCCCTACCTGCAGCGCTACGAGGTGGTACGCCTGCCCGGCCCGGCATTGAAGGCGCGCTATGCCTATCACGTGGTGCACGCAGAAGGGCAACCGCCGAGCCCGGCCGCGCGCCTGTTCATCGACTGGTTGCTGGAACAGGCGCAGGACGAGCGCACGCCGATTCCGGCATTGCCGGACAGCCTGCTCGGGCGGCCGGCAACGCACGCCTGACTGCGCCCTCACCCGTTCTTTGCCTCACGCTGGCTAGGCTGCTGGCGAACCCACAACGTACCTATGCCATGGCCATGCTGCGACTGCGCATCACCGGAACCGAAGACGACGCCCGCGCCATCAGCGACCTGCTGCTCGGCCTGGACGGCATCGAACATGTCGAAGAAACCGACGACCTGATGCCGCACATGGACGACGACGATTCCAGTTCGGCCGGGCTGTCCGATGACATCGGTCCGGGCATCCACGAGCTGGAAGTGGAAGTCGGCAATGAAAGCACCGCGCAGAAGGTGCGCGATGCGGTGCAGGAACTGGCGCTGGAACTCGATGTGTTCGTCGAGTACGAGACCGACGAGGGCTGATGCCGGCTGACGGCCGGCATCGGCCTTCATCTCAGGGGTTGGGCGGTAGCTTGCGACGGCGGCGACGCCACCATGCCCGCACACCCCAGGCCGCGATCAAGGCCAGCACCGCCACCGGCAGCAGCGCGGCAGCAGCGCGGATCAGGAACGCAATGCTGGTGCTGAGGATGCTGCCCGACTCGCTCAGCGCCTCGCCGATCTCGCTGCGGCTGCGCTGGCCAGAGGTGGTGTCGAAGTGGATCGCCACCAGCTGGGTATCGATGCGCCGACGCTGCTGCGCGGCGTCCTTGTTGGCCTGCTCGACACCCGCCTCGATCTCCGACAGGCGCGTGGTGATCGCCATCAGGTCGTCGACCTTCAGGTCCTTGCGGTCCTGGTAGGACAGCAGGCGGGCGTGCTCCTTTTCAAGCCGCGCCTTGGTCAATGCCGTGTCGGCCACCGCCTGCGCGAGATCCTCGGCGCGCGTATTGCGGGACTGCAGCTTGCCGCCTTCACCAGCCATCGCGATCAGCGGCTCGGTGCCCTTCGGGGCGATGCGCACCTTCACTTCACCGCTGGGCTGCTCGCCGCCGTGCTGCTCGACCTGCAACACTGCACAGTCACCGAACTTCGCGCTCTGGCAGGCCTGGGCGATCTGCTGGATGCGCGGTGCGATCTGCGCCGCCTCCAGCTGCACCTGCACGTCGTGTTCGTAGGCCAGGAAGGCGCCTTCCGGCGAAGCGATGGCCGCCTCCGCGGCCGTGGCGCCCGCATCCCCCACCATGTCGCCCTGCTTGGCGCAGGCGCCCAGCGCCAGCAGCAGTACCGGCAGCGCCGCCCTGCGCGTCCACGCTCGCACCGGCCTCACAGTGCCGCTCCGTCGTAGGAGGTCACCGAAAGGCCAGCCAGATCCACCTGCGGCACGCAGCGCACGTTCACCGCCACCATCGGTGTGCCGGTGCGAGGGTCGACCGCTTCGCTGTAGGGAGCGATACCACACTGGCGGCAGTGGTGGTGGTCGATGTGGGCCTTGTTGAAGTGGTAGGTGGCCACGTCAGCCGGATCGGTGGCCAGCTGGAACGCCGCACGCGGGGCGAACCACAGCAGGCTGCCGCGACGCCGGCACATCGAACAGTTGCAGTCGATGACGTCGCTGATCGGCGCCTCGGCCTGTACGGTGAATGCGATCCTGCCGCAATGACAGCTTCCTTGGTATTCCATGTCCTGCGCTCCTTTGGAGGGTCCTTGAATCCGCCCATGGTAATCCTATGGCACGGGGACAAAGCAGCGACGGGGCCCTATGCTCAGGGTTTGACCCCGTACAGGAATGCCGATGCGCCCGCATCTTCTTGCCCTCGCCCTGGTCGCCGCGCTGGCCGGTTGCCAGCCGGCCGACGCCCCGACCAATGCTTCCACCCCGGCCGCCAGCCAGCAGGCCGGTGACGCGGCGGTCGACGCCGCCTTCGCCGATCTGTCCAAGCGCGCGCTGGACACCTGGATGCAGCTGTCGCCAGTCAGCGCCACCCAGATCGGTGACCACCGCTACGACAGCGAGCTGGACGACCTGAGTGCCGCCGGCCAGCAGAAGACCGTGGCCGCCTACAAGGCGCTGCTGGGCGAGCTGGACAAGATCGAGGTGGCCAAGCTGGGCCGTGAGAACCAGGTGGACGCAGCGATCCTGCGCAACCAGCTGCAGTCGGAAATCTGGAACGCCGAAGTGCTGCAGTCCGGCAAGTGGGACCCGCAGCTGTACAACGGCATCGCCGGCAGCGCGATCTACGGCCTGATGGCGCGCGAGTTCGCACCGCTGCCGGAGCGCCTGAAGGCGGCCACCGCGCGCATGGAGAAGCTGCCGGCGATCTTCGCCCAGGCCCGCGAGAACCTGGACCCGGCCCGCGTGCCGAAGATCCACGCCGAGACCGTTGCCAAGCAGAACAAGGGCATCCTCAGCATCGTCGATACCTTCATCACCCCGCACATCGGCGAACTGCCGCAGGCCGACCAGCAGCGTCTGCAAGCGGCCATCGACGGCCTGAAGAAGGCCGTGGACGAGCAGCAGACCTGGCTGGACAAGACCCTGGTACCGAACGCCAAGGGCGACTTCCGCATCGGTGCGGAGAAATACGACCAGAAGCTGAAATTCGCGCTGAGCTCCTCGCTGTCGCGCCAGGAGATCGGTGAGCGTGCGCGCGCCGAACTCAAGCGCGTGCGCGAGGACATGTACGGCATCGCGCAGACCGTGCTGAAGGACAAGCCGGGTGCACCTGAGATGCCGGCCCAGCCGACCGACGAGCAGCAGCAGAAGGCGATCGAGGCCGCGCTGGAACTGGCCTACGCCGACAAGCCGGCACGCGACAAGGTGGTCGACGATGCCAAGGCCGCGCTGGAGCAGTCCACCGCGTTCGTACGCGAGCACGATCTGATGACGCTGCCCGATGCGCCGGTGGACATCATCCTGATGCCGGAATTCCAGCGTGGCGTGGCAGTGGCCTACTGCGATTCGCCGGGCCCGCTGGACAAGAACCTGAAGACCTTCTACGCCGTGTCGCCGATTCCGGACGACTGGAACGAGAAACAGGTCGACTCGTTCCTGCGTGAGTACAACTCGCGCATGATCCACCTGCTCAGCATCCATGAAGGTACTCCGGGCCATTACCTGGAAGGCTGGCACTCGGCCAAGTTCCCCTCGACCCTGCGTGCGGTGTTGCGTTCAGGCCTGTTCGCCGAAGGCTGGGCGGTCTACACCGAGCGCATGATGCAGGAGCAGGGTTACCTCAACAACGATCCGCTGTTCCACCTGGTGCAGCTGAAGTTCTACCTGCGCACGATCTCCAACGCGATCCTCGACCAGGGCGTGCACGTGGACAACTGGGATCGCGAGAAGGCGATGCACCTGATGACCCACGACGCGTTCCAGCAGGAAAGCGAAGCGGCGGGCAAGTGGGTGCGTGCACAGCTGACCTCGGCACAGCTACCGACCTACTTCGTCGGTGCGCAGGAACACTTCGACACCCGCAAGGCGGTGCAGGAGAAGCTGGGCGACAAGTTCAACCTGAAGGCGTACCACGACCAGGTGCTGTCCTACGGCGCACCCCCGGTGCGTTTCGTACGCCAGCTGATGCTGGACCAGCCGATCGAGTGATCGGGGTGGTGTAAGTTGGAAACGGAACGGCCCGGGCAAACCCGGGCCGTTTCTGCAGGCCGCCCCGAAATGACGGAACGGAGAACTCAGACGACCACTGCTGAGTAGACTCGAGCGGCGAGATCATGCGCGACGCCCATATTGACCAGTGCAAAATCAGACTCGTCTTCCCCACCGGTCTTTTTGACAATCTCCTGCAACTGGTACCTGCGCTCATACGAGGCCAGCACATCGCCAACGTCGCCTTTCGAACGGGCAGCACAAACGATCACCTTGCATCCTGCCTGTGCAAGTTGGTCGATCAGACCATCCACGGTTCCGGAAACATCACCACGGTTGAAAATTCCGATCTTGCATCCGTTGATCTGAACTATTGCACTGAAGTCGAGCTTGTGGCCAATAGCCTCAAACGAAATCAATCGCGTGGCAGAGTGCGCAGCCAGCAGTCGATACAACATGAGAAGCGTCGAGCTCTTTCCCGAGTTGCTGGCGCCACGAAGCGCGATCAGCTGTTTTTTCATTTTCGAAGTCCATTTTCAGGGTTGAAATAATGCTGCCGGAACCTGGCAGCGAGCACACACATCATGCCACCGAGTTGCACCGGATTCAGCGGCATTGAATGGCGGCAATCCAAGTGTCGGCACCCGCCTGGTTCACGGGACTCTGCGGTCTTCAGACACCATCGACAGCCCTTTTGCCATCTCCGCTGAAGGCCCTCACTTTAGCTCCAAGTAGTTGCCTAAACTGCGCTTCAGTGCACCCAGTCTTCGCACACCCTTGCGGCACCAGCGTCGCCCGTACCGGCGGCTGCATTTCACTCAGTGGCACCGCGTCACGCAACTGCTCCTTGGTGGGATAGACATATACCAACCGGTAGTGCGCCCTCCCGCTGTGCCCACGCCAGCGTTCGAACTGCAGCAGGCCACCGATCGGTGTCTTCTCGTACTGCCCCGGCAGGCTGTAGTCGCTGATTCCCAACGCCGCCAGCACCGAGCCGATGTTGGAATCGTGACCGACCAGCAGGGTCACCTTCGGCGACGCCGGGTCGTCGAACAACGCATTCACTCTTGTCAGCAGCGGAGCGGCCACATCACGCGCCACCTCGGGCGTTCCGAACAGGATGTCCTGGTAGCGGTTGCGGATCTGCGCCAGCGCCTGCCATTGCGCCTCGGTGGTCAACCGGCCCCAGCCTTCGCGGGGGATGCCACTGCCCTGGTAGTGCTCCATCAACAAGGCATCGACCAGCCCGCTGGCCAGCGCCAGTGATCCGGACGCGCGAGGCTCCTTGCCCGGTTCCGTACTGAAGGTGGTATCGGCCAGCGCCAGATGGCAGTCGCTGTGCCCCTTGCATGCCGCCGACTGCGGATAGCGGGTGATCTCCTCCACCACGGACAAAGCCGGTGCCAGGTCCACTGCGGCCAGCTCTCGCTGCATTGACTCCAGCACGCGCGTGCGGAATGCCGCGTCGTCGTTGTGGATCACCGGATCGAACAGCGGATCCATCGTCCCCAGCGCCATGCGCTGTTCGACCGTGACATGGCAGCCCGGAAACGCACCGGCAATGAAGAACTGCGCGGTGGCCTGGGTGCGCTGCAGGCTGTTGGCGTACGCGTGGAAGTCATCCTCCTGCGGGCAACCCGACACCGGCAACAGCTGCGCCTGGCGCAGCCACTGGCCGATGTAGCGCCCCATGTAGACCTCCAGCACACCGCCCTTGGTGGTCAGCTCGCCCGGTGCCACCTCCCAGCGCGGCCAGTCCTCGGGCGTCGCATTGGCCAGCGCACCGGAGGCGACCACTGGCGCGCGCAGGTTGTGGCGGCTGAGCAGGACGACCCGCTCGAGCTGGTCGCCGTCCATGGGTGCCGGCGCAGCCGTGGCAACCGTAGCAACCGTGGCAACCAGGCTGAGTGCCAGCAACAGGGAGCGCAGGGGGCGGATCATGCAGGTCTCCGGAAACACGCTAGGGTCAGAGCCCTTTCCTGCGGAAAGGGATCCGACCCCGAAACGATCATTGATCGGCAGCAACAAATCCACCGGTCTGTCGTGCCCACAACCGTGCGTACAGACCACCGGCCGCAATCAGCTCGGCGTGGCTGCCGGTCTCGACGATGCGTCCCTGGTCCATCACCACCAACCGGTCCATGCGCGCGATGGTCGACAGCCGGTGCGCGATCGCGATCACCGTCTTGCCGCCCATCAGCTCATCCAGGCTGTCCTGGATCGCCGCTTCCACTTCCGAGTCCAGCGCCGAGGTCGCTTCGTCCAGCACCAGGATCGGCGCGTCCTTCAGCAGCACGCGGGCAATGGCGATGCGCTGGCGCTGGCCACCGGACAGCTTCACCCCGCGCTCGCCGACATGCGCGTCGTAGCCACGACGCCCCTGCCCGTCCACCAGCGTATCGATGAAGGCTTCGGCACGCGCCTTGGCTACGGCAGCACGCAGCTGCTCCTCGGTCGCATCGGGGCGGCCGTACAGCAGGTTGTCGCGGATCGAGCGATGCAGCAGCGAGGTGTCCTGGGTGACCACGCCGATCTGCTGGCGCAGGCTTTCCTGGGTGACGCAGGCGATGTCCTGGCCGTCGATCAGGATGCGGCCACTCTCCAGGTCGTACAGGCGCAGCAGCACGTTCACCAGGGTCGACTTGCCGGCACCGGAAGGACCGACCAGGCCGATCTTCTCGCCCGGCTTCACCACCAGGTCGAGGCCGGCGATCACGCCGCCCTTCTTGCCGTAATGGAAGTGGATGTCCTGGAAGTGCACGCCACCGCGGGTCACCTGCAGCGGCACCGCGTCCCCGCGGTCCTGCACGGTCAGCGGCTGGGCGATGGTGGTGATGCCATCCTGCACCGTGCCGATGTCCTCGAAGATGCCGTTGATGGTCCACATGATCCAGCCGGACATGTTGTGGATGCGGATCACCAGACCGGTCGCCAGCGTGATCGCGCCCACGGTGATATGACCGCCATTCCACAGCCACAGCGCGAGCCCACAGGTGCCGGCAATCAGGAAACCGTTGACGATGGCGATGGTCAGGTCCATGCCGGTGGTTATCCGGGTCTGCGCGCGGTGCTTGACCGCCAGTTCCTGGATCGACTCGGCCACGTAGGCCTGTTCGCGCCCGCCATGGGCGAACAGTTTCAGCGTGGGAATGTTGGTGTAGCCATCGACGATCCGGCCCATCGCCTTGGAGCGCGCTTCGGACGCAATCCAGGCCCGTTCCTTCGCGCGCGGCACGAAGTAGACCATGATCACCGCATAGGCCAGCAGCCACAGGACCAGCGGCACCATCAACCGCCAGTCCGCCTGCGCGAACAGGTACAGCGCCGTGCCGGTATAGACCACGATGTACCAGAGCGAGTCGACCATCTGTACCGCCGACTCGCGCAGCGAGGTACCGGTCTGCATCACCCGGTTGGCGACGCTGCCGGCGAAGTCGTTCTGGAAGAAGCTCAGGCTCTGCCGCACCACGTAGTTGTGCATCAGCCAGCGCGAGCGGTTGCTCAGGCCGGGCACGATCGCCTGGTTGACCAGCAGGTTGTGCAGGCCCACCAGGATCGGCCGCGCGATGACCGTGATGAACAGCATCCAGCCCAGTTCATTGGCATGGCGCTTGAAGAAATCGGCACCGGGCTGCTCGGCGACCATGTCGACGATGCGGCCCAGGTAGTCGAACATGGCCACTTCCACCAGCGCCAGCAGCAGGCCGGCAATCAGGGTCGCCAGCAGCACCGGCCAGACCGGGCGCAGGTAGTGCAGGTAGAACGGCAGCACCTTGCGCGGTGGCATGCGCCCATCCACGGGCGGGAAAACCGGGATCAGGGATTCAAACCAACGGAACATCGCATTCCCTCGCCATCAATAGCCGGCGGAGTATCCCACGCCGGATGTGTACGCCGGCCGACGATGCCGTGGCGCCGGTAGTGCCGGCCGCTGGCCGGCAACCTCGCGACGTTTCCAGGGATCATGAGGTTGCCGGCCAGCGGCCGGCGCTACCCTCATTCTTTGACCGGGGTGAACAGCAGGTCCTGGAAATCGAAACTGAAATCGGTCAGGTCGGAAATCGGCTGCATGCGCACCTCGCGCACCTTGCCATCCGGGTCCAGGCTGAAGTTCACGAACGCATCGGCGTTGAGCGAACGGTCGTCCCAGCGCACGATGAAGGTGTCGTGCTGCCAGTGCTCCAGGCGCCCGCTCAGCTGCGCGGTCTTCGCAAAGCGCAGGCGCAGGCCCTTGCCTTCGGCGCTGATCTGCATGTCGCCATACCAGCGGTCACGGAAGCTGCCGGTGTAGCCGGCCAGCGCCAGCGAAGGCCTGCTGCCCTTGTCGCGTGCGCTCTGGTGCTTGGCCCAGGCCTCGTCGGCCTTGTCCTGCCCCTTGGCCACGGCCTTGGCATAGGCATCCACCCAATCGTGCTTTTCTCCGCCCAGGTAAGCGTCAAGCACGCTCAGGGTGATCGCATTGAACGCCGCGCCCACTTCCTGGTTGGTCAGCACCACCACGCCCAGCTTCTCGCCGGGCACCAGGGTCAACCGCGAGACCATGCCCGGCCAGCCACCGGTGTGCCAGACCAGCTTCTGCCCGCGGTAGTCGCTCAGGCTCCAGCCTTCGCCATAGCCGGCGAAGTTGGCCCGCGCCGGTGCCAGCTCCGGCACGCTCGGCGCCGGGATCGACTGCGGGGTGATCATCCGCCACATCTGCTGCTGGCTCTTTTCACTGAACAGCACCGTGCCATCGGCGAGCTTGCCTCCGGCCAGCTGCACCTGCATCCAGCGCGCCATGTCGTGCGCGCTGGAATAGATGCCACCGGCGCCGGCATTGTTCGACCAGGTCAGCGGTGCAACGGTGCGCAGGTCCTTGAAATCGTACTTGGCGTGGCCGACCGCCGCCTTGTCACCTGGCTTCAGGTGGTCGGCGTTGTAGCGCGTGCCGGCCATCCCCACCTTGTCGAAGATGCGCGTCTGCAGGAACTGCTGGTAGCTCATGCCGGACACGCGCTCGATCACCTGTTGGGCGACCGCGTACAGGATGTTGTCGTAGGCATAGCTCTCGCGGAAGCCGCCCTTCAGCGGCACCCTGCCCAGTCGCTCCACCACTTCGGCGTTGCTGTAGGAGGTGGCCGGCCAGAACAGCAGGTCACCGGCGCCCAGGCTCAGCCCGCTGCGATGCGACAGCAGGTCGCGGATCGTCATCTGCCCGGTCACGAACGGATCGGACATGCGGAACGACGGCAGGTGATCGATCACCTTGTCATCCATCTTCAGCTTGCCGTCCTCGGCCAGCAGGTTCAGCGAGGTGGCGGTGAACGCCTTGGTATTGGAAGCGATGGCAAACAGGGTGTCGGCCTGCACCGGTTCCGGCTTGCCCTGCTCGCGCACGCCCCAGCCACGTTCCAGCACCACCTGGCCATCCTTGACTACGGCCACGGCGATGCCGGGCACGTCGAACTGCGTGCGCACGCGCTCGACGGTCGCATCCAGGTCCTGCAGCTGCTGCGGGGTCGCCGCATTGGCCATGGTCGTGCACGCCAGCAGCACGGCTCCTCCGATCCAGGTTTTCATCGAGCACCATCTCCGAACAGGGGTAGCGGCCATGTGCAGGCCGTCACCGGGGTTTCGCAGGATGGTAACGGTCGTCGATGCACCCTGCCCCGTGCCATAGGAGGGGTGTCATGGGCGGGAATGGCCAACCAAGCAACGGCTCCACCATCATTCCGTGCCTGCGCTACCGCGACGCGCTGGCCGCCATCGACTGGCTGCAGCGGGCCTTCGGCTTCCATGCCCAGGCCGTGTATGCCGATGGCGATACGGTTTTCCATGCCCAGCTCACCTTCGGCAGCGGCATGATCATGCTGGGCTCGGCCAGCAACCAGAGTGCGTGGAGCAAACACGCGGCCCTGCCTGACGAGGTCGGCGGCCGCCAGACCCAGAGCGCCTGCGTGATCGTCACCGATGTCGATGCGCACTATGCGCGGGCCAAGGCGGCTGGAGCGCGCATCGTCATCGACATTGCCGACCAGGACTACGGTGGCCGCGGCTACGCCTGTGCCGATCCTGAAGGCTACCTGTGGTGGTTCGGCAGCTACGACCCCTGGCGCGAGGACCACAGCCAGTGACCGCTGCCGGCCAGATGGCGATCCGCTGCGGTATTGGCGGCTGGGTGTTTCCCGAGTGGCGCGGCGGCATGTTCTATCCGGTGGGACTGCCGCAGCGCGAGGAACTGGCCCATGCCAGCCGCGCCCTGCGCTGCATCGAGATCAACGGCACCTTCTACCGCACGCCGACTGCGGCCCAGTGCGCGCAGTGGGCCGCGCAGACGCCGGAAGGCTTCCGTTTCTCGATGAAGGCGCCACGCTACCTGGTGCAGCGCCGCGACCTGGCCAGCACCGTGGAAGCGGCCACGCCATTCCTGCAGGCGGCACTTGCGCTCGGTGACCGGCTCGGCCCGCTGCTGTGGCAGTTCGATCCGCACCATCCGGCCGACGCCGATGCATTGGAAGCGCTGATGGCGCAGCTGCCGAAGCAGCTCGAGGGCGTGCCGTTGCAGCACGCTCTGGAAGTGCGCAACGCCAAGGCACATGGACCGGCTCTGGTCACCGCCGCGCGCCGCCACGGCGTGGCGCTGGTGATCGAGGACAGCGACGAGGCGCTATTGCATGGCGATGTCAGTGCGGGCTTCGTCTACGCGCGGATCAAGCGCAGCCAGGCCCGCTTGAACGAGGGCCTGCCTGCGTCCGTCCAGCAGCGCTGGGCTGAACGCGCACGACGCTGGTCACGCGGCGAGCCGGTGGACGACCTGCCCTGCCTGGCCGGGCCCGCCCCGGAGACCCCGCGCGAGGTCTACCTGCTGTGCATCGGTGCCGGCAAGGCCCGCAACCCGGCCGCAGCGATGGCCCTGCAGCGCCTCATCGACGGCGCCAGCGGTCCAGCCCCCACAGCAGGGTCCAGCCCACCACGAACACGCCCGCAACGCGCAGCACGTTGAGCAGGAAGGCCGCCAGGCCCAGGCGTTGCAGGTCGAGGAATGGATACGGCGCCTGTCCGGTCATTGCAGCGACCAGCATCGCCCAGCCAAGGTAGACCAGCGGTACCAGCAGCACGCCGCCCAGCGCGCGCCAGCGCAGCGCCCCATGCGGCAGCAGCCACCACCACCCCAGCAGGTACAGCACCGGCACAGCGTAGTGCAGGCCGGCATCGACCCACCATTGCAGCCCGGTGGGCTGCCACAGCCCCTGCAACGCCAGCATGTAGATGCACGCGGTCACCCCGATGCACAACGCGATCACCGCGGCGACAGTCGTGTCCAGCACACCCGCACGGATCAGCCTGACGCATCCCAGGCACACCGCCAGGTTGCTGAGAATCGTGAAGTAACCAACGAAGCGCAGTGTCGCCATGCCGACCCCGGCAGCCGCCCCGGGGCCGCCTAGCAGCAACAGGTATTGCAGCAGCAACGCGGTGGCGGCCGCCAGTGCAGTCAGTGCTGCCCATGCACGCAGGGCGGAGCGGTTGGCAGCCATTGCAGGGTTCCCCTGAGGAGTTTCCGCGAGCATGCCACAGGCGTCGCCGGCGACCGTACGATTGCCTCACAATAGGCCGATGAGCACACCCGACACCCGCAAAGCGCTGTGGCAGATCCATTTCTGTGTCCTGCTGTGGGGCATCACGGCCATCCTCGGCAAGCTGATCACCCTGCCCGCACTGCCGCTGGTGTGGTGGCGCATGCTGCTGGTGACGGCGATGCTGGCCCTGCTGCCGCGGGTCTGGCGCGGGTTGCGCACCCTGCCCCTGCGGCTGGTGGCAGGCTACGCCGGCATCGGCGCGCTGGTCGCCCTTCACTGGCTGACGTTCTACGGCGCGGTGAAGCTGGCCAATGCCTCGGTGGCTGCCACCTGCATCGCACTGGCACCGGTGTTCACCTCGATCATCGAGCCGTGGGTGGCCAAGCGGCCGTTCCAGCTGCGTGAGCTGGCGTTCGGCCTGGCGGTGCTGCCGGGTGTTGCGCTGGTGGTCGGTGGCGTGCCCGATGGCATGCGCCTGGGTGTGTTGATCGGCGCGATCTCGGCGCTGCTGGTGGCGGTGTTCGGTTCGCTCAACAAGCGCATGGTCAGCCATGCCGATCCGCTCACGGTCACCGCGCTGGAGCTGGGTGCCGGCACCCTCACCCTGACCCTGCTGGCGCCGCTGATGCCCTATCTGCTGCCGGCGCTGGCCAGCCCGCTGTGGGTGGTCCCGAATCTGCACGACGGGATCCTGCTGCTGGTGCTGGCCGGGTTCTGCACGCTGCTGCCGTTCGCCCTGGCCCTGGTCGCACTGCGCCACCTGAGCGCCTACACGGTGCAGCTGGTGACCAACCTGGAGCCGGTCTATGCGGTGGTACTGGCGGTGGTGCTGCTGCGCGAGCAGCACGAAGTCACCCCGTGGTTCTACCTGGGCGTGGCGATCATCGTCGGCGCGGTGTTCCTGCATCCGCTGCTGAACCGCCGCAAGCCGGTGCAGCATCCGGAAATCCTTGGCACGGCCGAAGCGCGCAACATCGCCGATTGAGTGCATCCACGCATGGCGTGGATGGCCGCATCAACGCTGCGGCCAATGCCAGGCCGGCGCATCCAGCAGGCCCTGCCCGCTCAACAGCGTGCGGCCCTGGTCCTTGTACAGATGCAGCGAATGGCACCCTGGCGCCTGTTCCAACGCCGCGATCAGCCGGCTGGCGTGCGACACCACCCATACCTGGCTGCGCGCACTGGCTGCGATGATGAGCCGCGCCAGCGCCGGCAGCAGGTCCGGGTGCAGGCTGGTCTCCGGTTCGTTGAGCACCATCAACGGCGGTGGGCGTGGTGTGTGCAGCGCCGCCGCCAGCAGCAGGAAGCGCAGCGTGCCGTCGGAGAGCTCGGCCATCGACAATGGCCGCAGCAACCCAGGTTGGTGGAAGCGCAGCGCCAAGCGTCCATCCAGCGCCTCGAAATCGACCGTGGCGCCCGGGAACGCGTCATCGACGCTGCGTGCCAACGCAACCGGGTCCCCGATCTCGAGGATGGTCACCCAGGCCGCCGCCAGGTCCCGGCCATCGTGATGCAGCACCGGCGTGCGCGTGGCCATCGCCGGTTGCCGCGCCGGGGCGTCGCCATCGCTGCGGAAATGGTCATAGAAGCGCCAGCAACGGATGTACTCACGCAGGGTGATCGTTTCGGGCATGCGCTGCGGATCGCCGACCTGGGTGAACAGGCTGTCGAACAGCGACAACCGGTCATCCACCAGATCCCAACCGCGCGCATGGCGCTGCCGCACCATCCCCCCGCGACGATCGACCAGCAGGTTGGCGCTGCGCAGGAACGGCCCGGCCCAGATCGCCTCGGCCTTGATCTGCGGATCCAGCGCAAACGGCGAACGGCTGGGCGGCGGATAGCCGAGATCGATGGCATAGCCCAATTCTTCGGTAGTGAAACCCAGCTTCAGCCCCACCGACACCTGCCGGAGCCCGCCCTGCAGCGGAATCTCGCCGGCCGCAACCCTGCGATCGATGGATTCGGGACCTGCCCACAGCGCCGAACCAAGCCCACCTTCGCGGGCCAGCACCGCCGCGACTCCGCCCTGTGCGGTCTCCGCCAGCAGGCGCAGCGCGCGGTACAGGCTGGACTTGCCACTGCCGTTGTCGCCGGTCACCACATTCAACCGCTGCAGCGGCAGTACCAGCCCATGCAACGAGCGATAGTGGGCGATGGCCAGGGTCTGCAACATGGTCGGCGTCCGGGAAGACAAAGCGTCATGCTGCCCACTCTTGATCGCAGGCGCTGCGACGCGATGTGAATCGGGAAGAGCATCCACGCATGGCGTGGATCTACCGGGCGGGGCACTTCAGCCCGCTACTTCCACCCGGTTGCGGCCATTGCCCTTGGCCCGGTACAGCGCCTTGTCGGCACGTGCCAGCGTGTCGTCCACGCTTTCACCGGGCTGGTGCTGGGCGATGCCGATACTGATCGTGACCGGGACGCCCAGCGGCAGGTCGGCCACGGCCAGGCGCAGGAACTCGCACTGAAGTTCGGCGGTGCGCAGGTCGGTTGCGGGCATCACTGCCACGAACTCCTCGCCGCCGTAGCGCGCCGCCATACCACGGCCGGCGAAGTGCGAACGCAGCAGTGCGCCCAGTTCGGCCAGCACGCGGTCGCCGGTGGCGTGGCCCTGGAAGTCGTTGATGTGCTTGAAATGATCGATGTCCAGCAGCGCGACGCAGGCCTCAGCGGGCTGCTCCCCGGTCATCGCCACGGCCTCGTCCAGCGCCGCTGCCATCGCGCGGCGGTTCGGCAGGCCGGTCAGCGCATCAGTGCGGCTCTGCTCGGCCAGGTCGGCGTTCTGCGCCAGCAGCACGTCGTGGTACTCCGACAGCAGGCGCTCATAATCATCGCGTTCCAGCATGTGGTTCTGGATGTCGAGCGCGAAACGGCGCAACTCCATCACCAGCATCACCTGCCGCGACAGTGCGGCCAGCGCCTCGGCCTTGTCGCTGGCCAGGTGTTGCGGCTGTGCGTCGAACACGCACAGCGTACCCAGCGGCAAGCCGTCGGAGCTGATCAGCGGCGCGCCGGCATAGAAGCGGATGTGCGGATCGCCGACCACCACCGGATTGTCGTGGAAGCGCGCATCCTGCAGCGCATCCTCGACCACCATGATCTGCTGCGGCTGCAGGATGGCATGGCCACACATCGATTCGCTGCGCAGGTTTTCCGCCGCATTGATGCCCTGGATCGACTTGAACCATTGCCGTTCGACATCGATCAGGGTCACCGCCGCCATCGAGGTGCCGCAGACCGCCTTGGCGATCACCACCAGGTCGTCGAAGGATTTTTCTCGCTCCGAATCGAGGATGCGGTAGCGATACAGCGCCTCGAGCCGAAGGGCTTCGTTGGCGGGCTTGTCGGGCTTGATCATGCAACGTCACGTTCCGGCAGGTCACCGCGAAGTCTAGCGGAAGCCGGTGAGCAATCCGCATGGCGGTGGTGCCGGCCGTTGGCCGGCATCCCGGATACATCGCGCGCCCATTGCAGCCGGCCAGCGGCCGGCACTACCAGTCCAGCTGCTTCGGCAGCAGGCCCTGCAGCTCCTGCTCGGTCAGGTTGCGCCACTGGCCCGGCTTCAGCGCACCAATCTTGATGTTGTCGATGCGCACGCGGCGCAGCTGGGTCACGCGATAGCCGAACTCGGCGGCCATCAGGCGGATCTGCCGGTTCAGGCCCTGCTGCAGGGTGATGCGGAAACCGAACTTGGCGATGCGCGAAGTCTTGCATGGCAGCGTCATCTGGTCGTGGATGCGAACACCACGCGCCATGCCGCGCAGGAACTCATCGGTGACCGGCTTGTTCACCGCCACCAGGTATTCCTTCTGGTGGCCGTTCTCGGCCCGCAGGATCTGATTGACGATGTCGCCGTTGCTGGTCATCAGGATCAGGCCTTCGGACTCCTTGTCGAGGCGGCCGATCGGGAAGATGCGCTGTTCATGCCCGACGAAGTCGACGATGTTGCCCTTGACCGACGTCTCGGTCGTGCAGGTGACGCCGACCGGCTTGTTCAGCGCGATGTAGACGTGGCGGCGGGCGCCGGGCTTGCGGGCCACGCGCGCGCGCAGTGGCTGGCCATCCACCAGCACCTGGTCTTCCTCGCCCACCACCGCGCCGGTGCCGGCCGGATGGCCGTTGACGGTGACCCGGCGGGCGGCGATCAGGCGATCGGCCTCGCGGCGGGAGCAGAAGCCGGTGTCGGCGATGTGTTTGTTGAGTCGGGTGGTCATCGCCCTATTATCCGGCATCGCCGCCCGCCGCGCTTCATGCCAGGCCGGGTGGATCGAGTTCTTCGCCGTCGAACACCCGGTTGCGGCCGGCACGCTTGGCCACGTACATGGCATGGTCGGCCCGGCGCAGCAGCGCGGCGAGATCGTCCTCGCCCGGCCGCCACTGCGCCAGGCCGATGCTGGCGGTGACCTCCAGGCCGGGCACCTGCAGCGCCCGGGCCGCCTCCGTGATGTGCCGGCGCAGGCGATCCAGGCGCGCCGACGCCGCCTCGCGGGGCATGCCCGGCATCAGCAACAGGAACTCTTCGCCCCCCATCCGCACTACCTGGTCCTGGCTGCGTACCGCGGCACGCAATGCGCGCGCCACCGCCACCAGCACCTGGTCCCCCACGGCGTGGCCATGGCGGTCATTGATGTCCTTGAACAGATCGATATCGAGGAAGCCGATCACCAGCGGGCCACGCTCGCGGTCAACCCGCTCCAAGTGGCGGGCCAGCTGCTGCAGGCCGGCACGGCGGTTGGGCAGGCCGGTCAGGCCATCAGTCTCGGCCAGCTGGCGCAGTTCATCGCGCTGCTGGCGCAGGCGACCCAGCCGCTGGTTCAGTGCGTAGGCGGCCATCATCAGCAGCCAGGTCACCGCCAGCTGCAGGGCCTCCACGCGGTATTCCAGCAACCACGCCGCGCGGCAGGCGTCGGCCAGGATCAACACCAGCATCGGCGCCAGCGCCGCCAGCCCCGCCTGCGCCCAGCGGTCACCGCGCAGCCGTGCCCACACCCCGGCCATCAACGCCAGGCCACAGCCCAGCAGATAGGACACCTGCAGGCCCTGCGCCACCCAGGCCAGGCTGTCCCATGGCAGCCAAGGCACCAGTGCAGCCAACGCCAGCAATCCCCAAAGCGCCACCAGCTGGAACGGACGCGAACGCGGCAACAGGCGATCACCGCCATTCAGCCGCCACAGCGCCGGCAGCACCAAGGCCTGCGTGGCCGCAGTCAACACCAGCAGCCACCAGGCACCGCGCTCGCCCACCGGCAACCAGGGTTCCGGATAGCCGCTGAGGCCACCGAGGATGGCCTGCCAAAGCACCAGCACGGTGGTACCGGCGATGTAGACCAGGAAACTGCGGTCGCGGGTGGTGAGGAAGGCCATCAGTGCCGACAACGCCAGTGCGATCGCCACGGCGATGCAGGCCGCGCGCACCAGCAGGCGGGCGGTATCGTTCTGCTGCACGGGACTGGGCGCGCCCAGCCGAAGGGTGGGTACCCAACGCGCCTTCAACGGCGTCTGCCACGACACCAGGAATGGATCGTGACTGCCCGCTGGCGGCACCGCCACCAGCCCGATGCCTGCGCGGAAGCGTGAGTCTCGGGTACGGGCATCGTGCATGTTGCCGCAGATCTCGCGATCGCCATACTGCACGCGGACTTCGCCAGCGAACACATTGAACACGTCCAGGGCCTGCGGTTGCCCCGACCAGCCGCCCGGCGGCGCAGGCACCTGCACCTGCTGCCGGTGACCTGCCAGCATGTCCGGCGTGCATGCGCGATGTGGAGTGGGTTCATCGGTGGCTGCGCCGACCAGCAGGTAATCGCTGCCGACTTCGACGGCAGCGGCCCACAGTGGCCACGGCGTGGCCAACCACACCAGCAGCACGACCAGCACCGCCCCTGTTCCGTACTGCCACTGCCTGCCGCCCACGCCACGTCCTGTTCCTGCTTACGCCCGCGCCCACTGCGCGTCGCCCCTGGCAGGCATTATCGCAGCCGCGGCTGCAACGCATGTGTAGACCAAAGTCGCCGACGGCGTTCAACCTGCGGCAGGCGGGCCCTGCACCGCCACCAGGCGCACCGGCCGCAGGTCGGCCAGGGTCATCCGTTCCAGTGGCTGCGGTCGCTCGACCGCATAGCCCTGCAGGCCCTGCACCCCAAGCCGGGTCAGCGCGGCGGCGACTTCGGCGGTCTCTACCCATTCGGCCACCACCTCCATCTGCAGCTCGCGCCCAAGTTCACTGATCGCGCGCACGGTGGCGTGGCTGACCGGATCGGTATCCATGTCGCGCACGAAGGCCCCGTCGATCTTCAGGATGTCGGCCGGCAGCTGGCGCAGGTAGCCGAACGAGGACAGCCCGGAGCCAAAATCGTCCAGCGCCATCCGGCAGCCGCGCGCCTTCACCGCATCGATGAACGCGCGCGCCTGGCTGAGGTTGCTGATCGCTGCGGTCTCGGTGATCTCGAAGCACAGCTTGGAGGCCAGCGCGCGATTGCGCTCCAGCAGGTCGCAGACGAAGGCGAGGAAGCCGGGTTCGGCGATCGACTGCGCCGACACGTTGACGTTGCACAGTCCCAGCTGCCGCACATGCGCCGGGCACACCTGCAGATGCCGGAACAGCAGGCCGAGCACGTGCCGGTCCAGCGCCACGGCCATGCCATAGCGCTCCACCGCCGGCATGAACTGGCCCGGCAGGTGCAGGCTGCCATCGCTGCCGCGCATGCGTACCAGCACCTCGTAGTGCAGGTAGGTGGGATCGCCGACGCGGGCGATGCGCTGCGCATACAGCACCATGCGGTTCTCGGCCATGGCCAGGCTGACGCCCTGCAGCCGCTCGGCTTCCCGGCGCCGTTCCTCCAACGCCATGCGGTTCTCGTTGAAGCAGTGCACGCGGTTGCGCCCGGCCTGCTTGGCCGCATAGCAGGCACTGTCGGCGGCGCTCATCAACCAGTTCACATCCGGTGCATCGGCGCTGACCTCGACCACGCCGATGCTGCAGCTCAACTGCGGGCTGCCCTCGCTCACCGGGAACGTCGCCTGCCCCAGATTGCGGATCACCCGCTGCAGCACGCGCTTGGCCTCGTCCTGCCCGGCATGGGCGAGGAACACCGCGAACTCGTCCGCACCCAGCCGGCCCACCCAGTCACCATCGCGCACCGCCGCCACCAGGTAATCGGCGAAGCTGCGCAGCATCTGGTCGCCGGCGGCATGGCCGAAGCTGTCATTGACCAGCTTGAAATGGTCCAGGTTGATGTAGCACAGCGCGTGCGTACCACCTTCGCTGCGCACCTGCAGCAGCGCGCGTTCGAGCAGGCGTTCGATCTCGCGCCGGTTGATCAGGCCGGTCAGCGGGTCATGGCTGGCGTGGTGCTCGATCTCGCGCGCCAGTGCATGGTTCTGGCTGACGTCTTCGATGATCGCGAACACCGACAGGGCGCCGCCGGCGCTGCGCACACCGGTGCCGCTCCAGCGGCCCCAGACCAGGCTGCCATCACGACGGCGGAAGCGCAGCTCGCTCGGGCGCAGCTGGCGGTCCCAATCGATGCGCCCCACCCCGTCAATGACCAGCTCGCCGTCCATCAGCAGGTCAGCCAGCGACAGCTGCAGCAGCACGTCGCGGCGATGATCGAGGATGTCGGCCATCGCCTGGTTGGCCTCGATCACCTTGCCTTCGGTATCGAGCTTGAGCATGCCGACGTTGGCCTGGTAGAACGCTGCGCGGAAGCGGCTCTCGTGTTCGGTCAGGTCCTTGCCGACGCGGCGCGCCAGGGCCACCGCCATCAGGCTGATCGCCAGCACCGACAGGCCCGCGACCATCAACGTGGCCAGCCTCACCAGCGTCGCCATCCGCAGCAGCGCCTGTGAGAACGCCTGGCTCTGCACCTTCATCCGCTGGTCCAGGTCGCGCAGCTGCTGCAGGTAGTGGTCACGCATGGCTGCCACTACGGGGCCACCCTCGTGCCGCCGCTGCAACTCATCGACCAGGCGCTGCAGCGCCATCAGGTCCCCGTCGGTCTGCCGCCATAACGCGGTCGCTTCGCGGAAGGCACCGATATCCCGCGCGTAGCGGAACGAAAACACCAGGCGCGGAATGTCGGCGTGCGCGTTGCCCCCCTGCAGGAAGCCCTGCCGGGCCTTCTCTTCGTCAGGCTCCGCCTGTTCCAGCGCCAACCGCGCCTGCAGATCGCCCAACGGCACCTGCAGGGCCTGGCGTGCATCGTCCAGGTCCTGGGCATCACCGCGCGCCAGGTAGCGACTGAGCGCGGCGGTCGCATCCTGCTGACCGCGCGACCAGTATCCCTGGCCGGCGATCCAGGCGGTGGAGGCCGCCTGCAGTTCCTGGATCAACGCCGACAGTGCGACCAGTCCGATCGCCATGCCGGTCAACAACGCAAAACGCAGTCCCAGCCCCCGGGTCATCGGCACCCGCCGGCTCTGTTGGTCCGTGCCACTCCTACCCATCCCGGATCCCCCCGAATGTGCTGCGGTGACAACCTCCTTTGGAACCGGGCCAGCCTATGACCGGCAATGTGTTGACCATGCGAAAAAGGGGACGGAGGGGATTAAGTCGTTTTCGGCATAAGCGCATGGCCTGCCAAATACGACTTAATCCCCTCCGTCCCCTTTTCCTGTGCGCCAGGCCGGGGGCTGGCGTTGTTCTTGACGGCTGCGGGTGCGGCTTAGAAGCTGCGCGGGCCGCGCGGCTTGAAGCCGTCACGACGTGGCGGGCGGCTGTCGCGGTCACCGCCGCGGTCGCCCCCATGGCCACCCGGACCACCACGACGCGGGCCACCCGGGCCGCCCGGACCACGCTTGTCGAAGCGCGGCTTGAACGGACGCGGGGCCGGATTGATCTCTTCACCGGCCGCCAGCGGACGCATCTGCAACTGCTGGCCGGACACCCACACCTTCTGCAGGTGCGACAGCACGTCCGGCGGCATCTGTGCCGGCAGGTCCAGCAGCGAGAAGTCGTCGTGGATGTCGATGCGGCCGATGAAGCGGCTTTCCAGGCCGGCTTCGTTGGCGATGGCGCCGACGATGTTGGCCGGCTTCACGCCGTGCTGGTGGCCCACCGAAATGCGGTAGGTCTCCATGCCCTGCTCCGGCGCACCACGCGGCGGAACCTCGCGGCGCGGACGCGGCTCGAAACCACCTTCGGCGTCGTCGCGACGCGGGCCACGCTCGAAGCGCGGCCCCCGCTCGTTGCGGTCGAAGCGATCGCCACGCTCCGGGCGGTCGCCACGGTCGAAGCGCTCGCGCGGCGCGCGCTCTTCACGCGGGGCACGCACCGGCGGCTGCAGCAGGAACGGGGTATCGCCCTGCAGCATCCTGGCCAGCGCGGCGGCGATCTCGATGGCCGGCACGTTCTGCTCGTTCTCGAAGCGCTCCAGCAGCTGGCGGTAGAAGTCCAGGCCGCCGGCGCCGAGCGTTTCGCTGATGCGCGAGGTGAACTTGTTGATGCGGGTGTCGTTGACCGCTTCCACGCTCGGCAGCTGCATCTCTTCGATCGGCTGGCGGGTGGCACGCTCGATCTGGCGCAGCATGCCCTTCTCGCGCGGGGTGGCGAACAGGATCGCCTCGCCGCTGCGGCCGGCACGGCCGGTACGGCCGATGCGATGCACGTAGCTCTCGGTGTCGTACGGGATGTCGTAGTTCAGCACGTGGCTGATGCGCTCCACGTCCAGGCCGCGGGCGGCCACGTCGGTGGCGACCAGGATGTCCAGCTTGCCTTCCTTCAGCATGGCAATGGTCCGCTCGCGCTGGGCCTGCTGCATGTCACCGTTGATGGCGGCAGCGGCCAGGCCACGCGCCTGCAGCTTGCTGGCCAGTTCTTCGGTGCCGGCCTTGGTGCGCGCGAAGATGATCATCGCGTCGAAAGGCTCGACTTCCAGGATGCGGGTCAGCGCGTCCAGCTTATGCATGCCGCTCACCCACCAGTAGCGCTGGCGGATGTTGGCCGAGGTGGTGGTCTTGGCCGCGATGGTCACTTCCACCGGGTTCTGCAGGTAGGTCTGCGCGATGCGACGGATCTGCGGCGGCATGGTGGCCGAGAACAGCGCCACCTGGCGCTGCTCCGGCAGCTTCTTCAGCACCGCTTCGACATCGTCGATGAAGCCCATGCGCAGCATTTCATCGGCTTCGTCCAGCACCAGGGTCTTCAGCTCGGACAGGTCCAGGGTGCTGCGGTCCAGGTGATCGATCACGCGGCCGGGGGTACCGACCACGATATGCACGCCACGGCGCAGCGCCGACAGCTGCTGGCCGTAGGGCTGGCCGCCGTACACCGGCAGCACGCGGAAGCCCGGGATCTTCGACGAATAGGACTGGAACGCCTCGGCAACCTGGATGGCCAGTTCGCGGGTCGGCGCCAGGATCAGGGCCTGGGGCTTGATCTGCTGCAGGTCGATGTTGGACAGTACCGGCAGTGCGAACGCAGCGGTCTTGCCGGTACCAGTCTGGGCCTGGCCCAGCACGTCGCGGCCTTCCAGCATCGCCGGGATGGTAGCGGCCTGGATCGGCGACGGGGTTTCGTAGCCGATGGCGGTGACCGCCTGCATCACGGGCTCGGACAGGCCGAGCTGCGCGAACTGCAGCGGCGCTTGGGAATCTTGGGACATGGGGAACTCCGAAGGCACTGCCGTCTTCCTGGCAGTGCGATAAAAAGGGTGATGGTCCGCGCTTTGGGCGCCCTTCTTATCGCGTGCCCTGGCGCTGCTCGGTCGGAGGAGATTTCACTCGCTCAGAGCGGAATGATACCGCATTGATCCTGAACGAGGCGTACAGCTTTCCATGCGCGTGCCGTCATGCCCCGTGCTAGCGCACAATACGCGCCCTTCTTTCCGGCCCGGCCGCTGGCCTGCGCCCTCTTTCCAGGACCCCTCGCTCCATGCAGATTCTCGAATTCGACCTCGACGGCGACTACGTCGAACTCAAGCAGCTGTTGAAGCTGGCCGACCTGGTCACCAGCGGCGGCGAGGCCAAGATGGTCATCAGCGAGGGCCAGGTGCGGGTCGACGGTGAGGTCGAACTGCGCAAGGCCTGCAAGATCCGCGCAGGCCAGGTGGTCGAGTTCGCCGACAGCCAGATCCGCGTGCTGGCCGCTGGCTGATCCGAGGGTGTTCAGGCCACGCGCTGGGTCAGGTGCGAGGCGATCAGCTGCCTGAACGGCGCCACGCCCTGCGCCAGGCGCAGGCCCGCGGCCCGCAGCAGGCGTGCCGGGCGACGATCGTCGGTGTACAGGCTGGCGATCGCGTTGGTGGCCTCGTACAGCGGCCGCGACGCCAACCGATGACCGCGTTGGTAGCTGGCCAGCATGCCGGCGGCGGCAATGTCGGCACCGCGCCGCTGCTGCGCGACGATGCCCTGTGCCAGCCGCTGTGCGCTGGCCAGTCCCAGATTGAAGCCGTGCGCGGTGACCGGGTGCATGCCCACCGCGGCATCGCCGATCAGCGCGGAACGCTCGCCGACGAAACGGTGCGCGTACACACCTACCAGCGGATACGCCTGCGGCGTGGCCACCGGCTGCATGCGGCCCAGCCGATGCTCAAAGCAGGCACTGATGGCATCGCCGAAGGCCACCTCGTCCATCGCCAGCAGTTCTTCGATCTGCCGCGGCGGCAGCGTGATCACCGCCGATGCCTGGCCCTCGTTGAGCGGCAGCAGCGCCATGGTGCGGCCGTAGCCGAACCACTCCCAGGCCGTGTGGTGATGGTCGCGCTCGACCTGCATGCGGCATACCAGCATCGACTTGCCGAAGTCGCGCATCTGCGCACCGATGCCGAGCATGCGGCGGGTGGCGGAGAAGCGGCTGTCAGCCGCGACCAGCAGTCGCGCGTGCAGTTGACTGCCGTCATCGAGTCTGACCACGTGGCCCTGCGCATCGGCCTGCACGCCCAGCACCTTGCGCCCATCGAACAGCTCCAGCGCATCCTGGCCCTGCACGGCATCCCAGGCGGCGCGGCGGATCAGGTGGTTGGGCACCAGCCAGCCCAGCGGCTGGCCATCAACCTGGCTGCTGGCGAAGGTCAACGCGAACGGCGAGCCGCCGTTCATCACCCTGGCATCGCGCAGCTCGGCGACTTCGGCCTGCGGCAGGCGCTGCCACAGCCCCAGTTGCTCCATGCTCTGCCGCGAGGCATGGGTCAGCGCGATCTCGCGGCCATCGAAGGCGGCTTCGGCCAGGGCCTGGCGCGGCTGCACTTCGACCAGCCCGACCTGCAGGCCACTGCCGGCCAGCGCACGCGCGAAGCACAGTCCCGCCGGTCCGGCGCCGACCACCACCACGTCCATCCTGCGCATGCGCGCCTCCTGCCGTTGATTCAGTCCGGGCCAGCATAGCGCCGCGCGCATGACTGGCCTTGATCTGGATCAGGCCCGGCTACAGCAGTGCGAACACCAGCGCCAGGATCGACAGCAGCGATACGAGCCAGACCAGGCTGCGCACGTAGGGCACGCCTGCGGCATACAGCGGCAGGTAGACCACACGCGCCCAGACGTAGGCCTGCGCAGCCAGCGCCGTGGTGTCGTTGCTGCGCCCGGCCACGACCACCGCGATGGCGGCAGCGGCGAAGAACGGGAACGTTTCCAGGAAGTTGGCCTGCGCACGCTGCAGGCGACCGGCCAGCGCGCTGAGCGGCTTTGCATCGCCATCGCGTGCCGAGGCATTCCACTTCATCCCGCGCTCGCGGGTGACCACGGTGGAGGTGGCGAAGATGTAGACAAAGCCCAGCAGCACCGACCAGGCCAGCATTGTCAGCTCAGTTGCCATCGTTCATCTCCTCAGGGTGCCGACGCGCGCAGGCTGTAACCGGCCAGGCGCCAGACCTGGTCTTCGTCGAAGCGGAACGAGACCAGCTCGCGCACCGGCTGCGCGCTGTTGGCGAAACGGGTCGGGAAGCTGACGTTGATGTACAGCCCTTCCGGCACTGCGGCGCCGGGGCTGTACTTGACCCGGGTGATGGTCGGCTGGCCACGCCCGGCCAGCGCACCCAGGCGCGTGCGCTCGGCGGCCAACTGGCTGACGAAGGTGGCTTTCGGCACCGCACGGCGCGCGACGGCCGAAGCGCCATCCCACAATTCGCCGGCGCGGTTGGCATCGACCAGCTGCGCCGCCTTCAACGCAGCCGCGCCCATTTCCGCGTCCTGCTTCTGCACCTGGGCCTGCTGCGCAGCGGTCAACGCAGGGGCACCGGCAGTGGCGGGCTTCGCAGCCGCCGGCGATGCCGGGGCCGGGCGTGCCGGAGCTGGTGCAGGCGTGGCCGGCGCAGGTGCCTGCGCCAACGCAGTCAGGGGCAGCAGGGACAGCAGCAGGAGCACGCGCTTCATGGACACCGCCGGTTTTCTGGAGAGAACCGCAGTCTACGCCAGCGCGGTGACTATGCTGTCAGCGTGCCGGGGCGTCGCCCTCCACCGCTGCCGCATCAGCCTGCGCGGCGGGCGCGGCGGCGTTCCCTGGCGCCTGTTCGGCCACCGGCGGGGGCTCCGGCGGCGCTGGTGGCAGCGTCGCCACATCGATCTCCGACAGCGGGCTTTCGTCGGGACAGACCGCGTCCGGGAAGCCGAAGCGCTGCTTCAACGCCTGGCCACAACTGTTGATCGACTCCATGTCGGCGCCTTCGCGCTTGCACTGCTGGTCGAAGGCGACCAGGAAGGCGTCCTTGCGCTGCACGAAATCGTCGCCGCAGGCACGCATCTGCTTGATCCGTTCCAGATCGTCCTGCACCGCATTGGTGCCATCCAGGCCGTACTGGCGCAGTTCGTCCGGGGTCAGCAGGCGCAGGCTGCGGTTGGGCACGGTCATCATCAGATCGGCCACACCGACCGCCACGCCGTTGCGCTGCAGGTAGTCCTTCACGTTGTCGTAGACCTCGTGCAGCTCGCGGTTGAGCTCGGCGCGCGAGGTGGCCTTGGAGCTGATGCGCATCATGCGGTGGATGCCGACCTTGCCCGACAGCAGGCGGTTGTCGCCGGCGGCCAGCACGAACACGCAGGCGCTGTGGCAGATCGAGCCTTCGCGCACCCAGATGGTCCAGCCCGATTCACCGATGCTGTCACCGGCGACGATCGCCGACTCCACCTGCCCGCCACTGGAATCCAGGTCAAGGATGCGCTTGTGGATCTTCTGCTGGTCGGCCACCACCGCCAGACGCCACATCATCTCGGCGAAGCCCGGATTGATCTTGCCGGCGTAGCGCACACGCATCAGGCCACGCTCGGCGCACGGGGCCAGGGCCTGGGTGATCTGCTCGCGCTGCAGGCCTTCCAGCTCGACACCGTCGCCAGCTTCGCCGGCGTACTCGGTGCTGCAACTGATCCAGGCGCGTCCATTCTCCAGCTGCGCCTGCGGCCACGGCCGGTCCTCCCGGCTGCGCGGCGGTGCCGGCGGCGGCGGTGCGTCAGCCGCATTGATCGACACCATGTTCTCGCCATCGCTGGACGGCGCCCGCGCGGCCTTGTCGGCGGCAGTCACATTGCCCGGATTCTCCAGCTGGCTGCAGCCCGCCAGGGCCAGGCACAACAGGGGCAACCAGCGGAGTTTGGCGGACATCGGGCAACCGGTCTTCACGTGAGCAAGAGCCACAGTCTACCCGTCCAGGCCGCGCATTCAGTGCGTGGTGATGAACCCCTTCTGACCCTTGGGGAAAAAGCGTGTCGACCAAGGTCGACACCTACCAGAGCGGGATGCCCTTCCGACAGATCGCAGGAACCTGTCGAAGGCGGGGTGGGTCCGGTTGCGGGAGTGTCCGCGGCATGGATGCCGCGGCCAAGCCCCCAAGGACGGGTTTACGGCGTCTCCCGCAACCGGGCCCACCCCGCCTCCCCACAGAAAACCAGCTTCTGCCGTTGCCGTTGCCGTTGCCGGCCAGCGGCCGGCACTACCGCGGGTGCCGGGCGCAGCCCAGCCTGCCCCCCTTCAGCATCCATGTCCGAATGTGGCGAGTATCGCCGCCCGCGCGGGCCTAGACTGGCGCCATGGACACCGCCCTCGCCCTCGACACCGCCGCCTGCGACCGCGCCCGCCTGGCCCGCGACGCACGCTTCGACGGCGTGTTCTTCACCGCCGTGCGCAGCACCGGCATCTACTGCCGCCCGGTGTGCCCGGCACCGCCGCCGAAGCCGCGCAACATCACCTACTTCCCCACCGCCGCGGCCGCCGCGGCCGCCGGGTACCGCCCCTGCCTGCGCTGCCGCCCGGAATTGGCACCGCAGGCCCAGCAGGCCCTGGCCGGACAGACCGTGCAGCGCGCACTGGCGCTGATCCACGGCGGCTTCCTGCAGGAGCAGCCGGTGGCCGATCTTGCAACGAAGCTCGGCCTCAGCGCGCGCCAACTGCAGCGCCTGTTCGTCGAACATCTCGGCGCAACGCCCGGGCAGATCCACGCAACCCATCGCCTGTTGCTGGCCAAACAGTTGCTGACCGAAACCACGCTGGCGGTGACCGACGTCGCGCTGGCTGCCGGCTACAACAGCCTGCGCCGCTTCAACACCGCGTTCCTGCAGGGCTGTGGGATGGCGCCGACCGCCCTGCGTCGCCAGCATCAACCGTTGGCTGCAGATGATGGCGGCCTGGTGCTGCGCCTGGGCTACCGTCCACCACTGGACTTCCCACGCATGCTGGCCTTCCTGCGCAAACGCAGCCTGCCCGGCATCGAACTGATCGGTGAAGACAGCTACCAGCGCGTATTGGGCGCGCCGGAGCGCCCCACCCTGCTGCGCGTCACCGCCGATTCGAAGCGCCCGGAACTTCGCCTGCAATTGGGCGCGGTGGATCCGCGCTTGATCCCTGACATCGTGCGCCGCGTGCGTCGCGTGTTCGATCTGGATGCCGACCTGCAGCAGGTGCATGCCGCGCTCGGCGAGGAACCTCTGCTGGCGCGCGGGATCGCCGAGCGCCCCGGGCTGCGCGTGCCCGGCGGCTGGGATGGCTTCGAGGTGGGCGTACGCGCGGTGCTCGGGCAGCAGGTCAGCGTGGCCGCGGCCACCACCTTCGCGCGGCGCCTGGTCGGCGCCTATGGCGCGCACCTGCCGGGCATGCCATCCGACTTCGATCGCCAGTTTCCAGCGCCCGAGGTACTGGCCGAGGCACCATTGGAGTCAATCGGCCTGCCGCGCAGCCGCGCCGCCACCGTGCGCGCCCTGGCCGCCGCCTGCGCCAGCGGCCGGCTCGACTTCGGGCCCGGCCAGGCCTTGGAGGAATTCGTTGCGCGCTGCGTTGCACTGCCCGGCATCGGCCCCTGGACCGCGCAGTACATCGCCCTGCGTGGCCTCGGCCAGCCCGATGCCTTCCCGGCCGGCGATCTTGTACTGCAGCAGGTGCTCGGCCACGCGCAGGGCCAGCGCCTGAACGAACGCGCGACCGAAGCGCGCTCGCAACCCTGGCGCCCGTGGCGCGCCTACGCGGTGCTGCACCTGTGGCACCTGTCCGGTACGTTCGTTGGAGAACCGACATGACCCTGTTGTTCGATCGTTTCGACAGCCCGATCGGCGTATTGACCATCGCCGGTGACGAGCGTGGTCTTGCGCACGTGCTGTTTCCGGAGAACCGTCACCCCGCACGCGGGCGCGACGGCTGGCATTACGCACCGGATGCACTGCCGGAGGCACGCGAACAGCTGCTGCAGTTCCTGCACGGTGAACGCAGCCGGTTCGACCTGCAGCTGGCACCACGCGGCACGCCGTTCCAGCTGCGCGTGTGGCAGGCGCTGGCGTTGATTCCGTTCGGCCAGACCTGGAGCTATCTGCAGTTGGCGCAGCACCTGGGCCAACCCAGCGCGACCCGCGCGGTGGGCGCGGCCAATGGCCGCAATCCATTGCCGATCATCCTGCCCTGCCACCGCGTGATCGGCAGCAACGGTGCACTGACCGGCTTCGGTGGCGGCTTGGAAACCAAGGCCGCGCTGCTGCGGCTGGAACAGCGCCAGGCCCCGCTGTTCGCCTGAGAGGGCCGGCCGGGCTGCGCCCGGCACCCGCAGAGGCAACGGCAAGGTCAAGAGCCAATACAGCTCCGATTTTCTACGCGTTGGGTGGGGCGGTATGGGTGGGCAGGACACGCCGTAAACCCATCCATGGGGGGTCGATGGCGCCATGGATGGCGCCAACGGTCCTGCCCACCCACACCGCCCCACCTTCGACAGATTCCCGCGGCGGCTGGCAGGTGTCGACCTTGGTCGACACGATAGATCCACGCCATGCGTGGATGGAGGTATCTGGAATCTGTCTGGAGAAAAGCCCCCTTCTTGTTGAAGGGCGCGCGCCGACAGGCGCGGGGATAAGGAAAAATGCGCGGACACCGCGCCGTGTCTTGGGCGCGTCATTGCGCCGGCTTATCATGCGCGGATGACTTCCGTACGCCTGACCTGTGCGCTGGCGCTGCTGCTGCCCCTGGCTGCCTGCACCACCGCGCGCCCCCCCTCCGCCTCCGTTCCCACTTCCATCGCTGCGGCGGCACCGCCGAAGCTGCTGCTGATCTCCATCGACGGCCTGCGCGCCGATGCGCTGGACCGCAGCCTGACCCCGAACCTGCAACGCCTGATCGATGGCGGCGTGCGCGCACGCTGGATGACCCCGTCCTATCCGTCGCTGACCTTCCCGAATCACTACACCCTCGTTACCGGCCTGCGCCCGGACCACCACGGCATCGTCAACAACAGCATGGACGATGAAGCACTGGGCCGGTTCGAGCTGAGCAATCGCGAAGCGGTTACCACCAGTGGCTGGTGGGGCGGCGAACCGATCTGGGTCGGCGCCGAGAATGCTGGCGTGCGTTCGGCCACCACGTCATGGCCGGGCAGTGAATCGGAGATCCGTGGCGTACGCCCCAGCCAGTGGCGCATCTACGACGGCAAGGAGCCGCTGGAACAGCGCGCCGGCATCGTGCTCGATTGGCTGTCACAGACCGACGCCGATGCCCCCCGCCTGACCACGCTGTACATGGAACACGTGGACAAGGCCGGTCACAACTACGGCCCCGAGTCGAAGCAGTACGCCGACGCCATCGTGCGCGCCGACCAGATCGTCGGCCAGGTGCTCGATGGGCTGCAGCAGCGCGGCCTGGCCTCGACCACCAACGTGATCGTGGTCTCTGACCATGGCATGGCCAGTGTCCCCGCTGGCCAGGTGATCGCCACCGAATCGATGGTCGACCCGGCGATTGCGCGCAATGTCAGCCAGGGCCAGTCGGTCGGCTTCGCACCGGTGGTCGGCCATGAAGCCGCCGCCGAACGCGCTCTGCTCGGCCGCCACGCGCACTACGAATGCTGGAAGAAAGAAAAACTGCCGGCGCGCCTGCACTACGGCACCCATCCGCGCATTCCCGCCATTGTCTGCATGATGGATGAAGGCTGGGATGCCCTGCATCAGGAAAAGATCGCCAAGCGCGAACAGCAGGACCGCGGCTCGCACGGCTACGACAACGCGCTGCCGTCCATGCGCGCGGTGTTCGTGGCCAGTGGCCCGTCGTTCCGCCAGGGCCTGGTGATCGATGGCTTCGACAATGTCGATGTCTATCCACTGCTGGCACACCTTCTGCAGGTACCAGCCGCGCCGAACGACGGCAACCCGGAAACGCTGAAGAAGACCCTGCGCTGATCCGGTTGTAGAGCCGAGCCCACGCTCGGCTGCATTGCGCCAGCCGGGCATGGGCTCGGCTCTGCAAAATCATGCATAAAAAAACGCGGCGCCAGGCGCCGCGTTCTTCCTTGGACCAGTCGCGCGGCCGGATCAGGCCTTGGCGACGGCCTTCTTCGCCACGGCCTTCTTCGCCGGAGCCTTGGCCACGGTCTTCTTGGCAACCGGGGCGGCGGCGCCTACGGCGACCTTGCTCGCGGTATGCGAACGGGCGTTGCCGTAGCTGGCGTTGTAGCGCTTGCCCTTGGCGGTCTTGCGGTCACCCTTACCCATGTCTTCAACTCCTCAAGTGTGAAATCTGGTTACCCCGTACTGACACGGGTTCGGCGGGGCCGCCTTGCTGGGCGCCCCCGCGCACGATCGAAAATCCTATCATGGAGCGCCTAGTGCGCGCAGCTGGCGTCGTGTACGTGGCCGTGGTTCAGGCGCAGGTTGACCAGATGGGCAACGCCCACCAGCAGGCCACCGATGGTCATCACCACCGCATGCGGCACGGCGTTGTGATGCAGCGGCTCGTACAGCACGCCAGCCCACAGCGCGACCAGGCCGGGGATCAGGAAGCCCAGCGCACGCAGCGCGCCATGGCGGCGGTAACCCCAGACCAGGCTGAACAGCCCAAGCAGGGTCACGAACAGCACCAGCGCCTGTTCAACGCCGTCGCTCAGCCAGAACGACAGGCCCAGCGAGGGCGCTGCCGCCAGCAGCACCGGGATGACTGCGCAATGCACCGCGCAAAGCATCGAACCGGTGGCACCGAAACGGTCGAGCAGGTGGCGCAGGCGTGAGGACAAGGACATGACTTCCAGCAGGGTCGGCGAATCGTTATGGAATAATATAACATCCCTTCCCGACCCGCACGCTTTCCCTCCCCCTGTCCCATCGACGGGATTCGTGCGCCCCGCGATTGATACAGTGTAACAAAGGACCCATCCATGCCCGCCCACACCGCACGGCTCAAGCCGCATTCCCTGGCCCTGGCCCTCGCCGCCCTGCTGCCGTCCGTCGCCTTCGCAGCCGGTCAGGACACCGCCCATCGTGACCGCCACCTGACCGAGCTGTCCTCGGTGCAGGTCACCGCGTCGCCGCTGCAGGGCGATGCCGAATCCCTTGCGCGCCCGGTGGAGGTGCTGGCCGGTGAGCGCCTGGACGAACAGAAGGCCGGCACCCTCGGCGATACCGTGGCCAAGCTGCCCGGCGTGCAGAGCACCTTCTTCGGGCCCGGTGTCGGGCGCCCGATCATCCGTGGCCAGGAAGGCCCACGCGTTGCGGTGCTGTCCAACGGCATGGGCAACATGGATGCATCCACCGTCAGTGCGGACCATGCCACCAGCATCGAGCCGTTCCTGGCTGACCAGATCGAAGTGCTGAAGGGGCCGGCCACGCTGCTGTTCGGCAGCGGTGCCATCGGTGGTGCAGTCAATGTGGTCGACGGCCGCATCGCGCGGGAGCTGCCCGAGCGCCCGCTGAGCGGCCGCGCCGAGCTGCGTGGCAATTCGGTGAACAACGAGCGCAGCGGCATGTTCCGCCTCGATGGCGTCAGCGGCAATGTCGTGCTTCATGTGGACGGCCTGGTGCGCAATGGCGACGACTACCGCATTCCCGGCTATGCGGTGATCGACAGCCTGGAAGACCACCACGACGACCACGACCACGATCACGCGGGCGAGGAAGGCGAAGAGCCGCGTCGCGGCCGCCTCGACAACAGCTCCATCCGCACCCGCGCCGGCGGCGTCGGCGCCACCTGGCTGGGCGAAGGCGGCTACTTCGGCGTGTCGGCCAGCACCTACCGCACCAACTACGGCATTCCCAACGGCGCACACGTGCACGCCGACGGCGACGATCACGGCCATGACCACGGTCACGACCACGGCGATGAAGAGGAAGGCGGCGACGAGCATGACGTGCGCATCGACATGGTGCAGAACCGCTTCGAGACCAAGGCCGGCATCTACAACCCGGTCTCGTTCCTGAAGAACATCAACGCTCGCGTGGCCTACACCGACTACGAGCACGTGGAGCTGGAGGCCGGCACGCCCTCCACCCGCTTCACCAACCGTGGCATCGAAGCGCGCCTGGAAGCGGTGCAGCAGCAGATCGGTGGCTGGGACGGCGCCTTCGGCCTGCAGTTCGGCAACAGTGATTTCGGCGCCAAGGGTGAAGAAGCGTTCGTACCGGATACCGGTACGAAGAACATCGGCCTGTTTGTACTGCAGGAAAAGCAGTTCGGCCCGTTCAAGCTGGAACTGGGCGGCCGCCACGACCAGGTCAAGCTGGACCCGACCGGTGACTATCGCCGCCGTACGTTCGGTGCCACCAACCTGTCTGCCGCCGGTATCTGGAAGCTCAACGACGCCGTCGACCTGCGCATCGGCGTGGACAGCTCCGAGCGTGCACCGACCAACGAAGAGCTGTATGCCGCCGGCGCACACATCGCCACCCGCTCGCTGGAAATCGGCGACGCCAACCTGAAGACCGAGCGCGGCCAGCGCGTGGAACTGGGCATCCACACCCACAGCGAGCGCCTGGACTTCTCCGCGTCGGTCTACCAGACCAGGTTCAAGGACTTCATCTACCTGGCCGACACCGGCGTTACCGAGGGCCTGCCAGTTCGTGCGTGGACCCAGCAGGACGCGGTATTCCGCGGTGCCGAGGCCGAGGCCCTGGTGCACCTGTTCGAGGGCGGCGCCGGTGACTGGGACCTGCGCCTGTTCGGTGACTACGTGAAAGCCAAGCTGGATGGCAGCGGCAGCCGCAACCTCGACATTGCCGTTCCGCATGGCGACCACAACCACAACTACAGCGTGGAACTTGCCAACACCGGCTACCTGCCGCGCATCGCCCCGGCCCGCGTCGGTGCCGACCTGCGCTGGTCGAAGGACGGCTGGCGCGCCTCGGTCGGTGCGGTGCGTTACAGCCGCCAGAAGGACGTCGCGCAGAACGAGGAGCCGAGCAACGGCTACACCCTGGTCGACGCGCACCTGGCCTATCGTTGGGACCGCAACGCCAGCAACAGCTACGAGGTGTTCCTGGATGGCAGCAACCTGACCAACCGCGAAGTGCGTCCGCATACCTCTCTGCTGCGCGACTACTCGCCGCTGCCGGGCCGTGGCGTCGCATTCGGTATCCGCGCGTTCTTCTGATCGGCTTACGCCGTCGGAACATTACCCGAGGGGGCCGAAAGGCCCCCTCTTTTTGTCGTATATGGCATGAACTGGTGAAAGCGGCGCACTACCAATGCGTCACCATCTACTACGCGGCTAGACTCAGCCCGGTATCAATCCAATAGAAAAACTGAGCGGAAACACTTGCATGACCATGAGTCTCGATGCCGAACTGAAAGAACGCATCCTTGCAATCGCCAAATGCGGGAGAACCGCTTGGCTGGCCGGTGACATCGCGGAGGCAGAGCATCGCTTCCTTGAAAGCTGGGACATGATTCCAGAGCCCAAGTCATCCTATGACCACGCCCAGAGTTCATCGTATGGAATAGCAGTTTTCTATCGCGATACCGCCCAGTTTGAGAAGGCCAGAGCGTGGGCGATGGTCGCCAGAGAAATTTATGGACAAGGAGAAGCCTCAAGCGAGTACATGGACGAGCTCCTTGCAACGATTGAGTTCGAATCGGGAAACCTTGATGCAGCCTACGCGCTGTTCGAACCGCAGCACCGCAAGTACGGCAGACGTGCCTTTGAGGGCCATGAGAAGGGGTTCATTGATTTCATCAAGAGCAGGAAGAAGGCCAGATGAGCGGATCAGCCACCGGCTAGCCGCATCCGTTCCGGCTCCAAGCCTTTTCATCCACGCATGGCGTGGATCTACAGCAACTCCAGCGGTGGGCCTTCGGGCCCCGTTTTCGTTCAGATTCTCACCATCACGCATCCGTCACAAAGATGTGCGTACGACAACAAGCGGACAATCCCGCCACTCAATGTCTCGCCAAACGGACACTTTTGTCCGAAAATAACTCCATGACCGCCCAACGTGCCGATGCTGCTGCCCGCCGTGCCCTCATCCTCGACGCCGCCGATCATGTCTTCGGCCAACATGGCGTCACCGCCCCGCTGGATCTGGTGGTCGAACGCGCCCAGGTGGGCCGCGCCACCCTGTACCGCAACTTCCCCGACCGCACCGCGCTGATCCAGGCGCTGCTGCAGCGTACGGTCGACCGCATCCGGCGCCAGGTCGAACAGCTCGGCGACCGCGACGACGCCCTGTTCGAGGTGTTCGAGGGCATGGCCCAGCGCATCATCGATTCGCCGGCGCTGGCCGATTACTGGCGTGCGGTCGATTCGGACGTGCCGGCCATGCGCGCGGCGCGCGAGACCGTGCGCGACCTGCTGGAGGAGCCGATCGCCCGCGCCAAGGCCGCCGGGCTGTGCCGTGCCGATCTGGAGAAGACGGATATTTCACTGATCTCGGGCATGCTGGGCGCAGCCCTGCGCGGCAAGACCCGCGACGAGCGCGCCCACCTCGCCGGGCGCGCCCTGCAGCTGCTGCGCGGGGGTCTCCAGGGAGCAACCAGCGAGGCCCGCTGATGGTCCAGCCGTATCTGAAGCCGGTTCCGGATTGGGAGGAGCACGAGAAGCCGACCATGCCCGGCTCGGCGTCGATGCCCTGGCACCCACCGTACCGGCGTGTGGCTTATGCGCTGGTATCGCTGCTGGTGGCGATCACCGGCGGGCTGGGCAATGCGCTGGTCACTGCCAACCTGCCGTTCCTGCAGGGCCAGCTGGCGCTGACCCCGACCCAGGGCAGCTGGCTGGTGGCGGCCTATGCAATGGTCAATGTCACCGCCAACCTGCTGGCCTTCAAATTCCGCCAGCAGTACGGCATCCGCCTGTTCGCCGAAATCGGGCTGGGCCTGTACGCGGCGCTGGCGGTGCTGCACCTGTTCGTCGGCAGCTTCGAGACCACGATGCTGACCCGTGCCGCCAGCGGCTTCGCCGGCGCGGCCTGTTCGACCTTGGGCACGCTGTACATGCTGCAGGCCCTGCCCCGCCGCTTTACCGGCAACCTGCTGGTGGTCGGCGTCGGCCTTTCGCAGCTGGCGGTGCCGATCGCCTGGATCGTTTCACCAGGCTTGGTGGATACCGGCCAGTGGCACCAGCTGTATTCGTTCGAGGCCGGCCTTGCGTTGTGCGCATTCGCCGCCGTAGTGGTGTTGAAGCTGCCGCCCGGCATCCAGGTGAAGGCCTTCGAGCCGCTGGATTTCCTTACCTTCGCGTTGCTAGCGCCGGCGGTTGCGCTGCTGGTGATCGTACTGGCGCAGGGCTACACCCGTTGGTGGCTCAACACGCCGTGGCTGGGCTGGGCGCTGATCGCCTCGATCGTGCTGTCCACCACCGCCTTCATCATCGAACACTACCGGCGCAATCCGCTGCTGCAGACACGCTGGCTGGCCAGCCTGCCCGTACTGCATTTCATCGTCGGCGCGTTCCTGATCCGCTTCCTGACCACCGAGCAGTCCTACGGCGTGGTCAACCTGATGCGCACGCTCGGCATGGGCCCTGATCAGTTGCGGCCGCTGTTCGTGGTGATTCTTGCCGGCGTGATCACCGGTATCGTCGGCACTGCACTGACTTTCGGGCCCAAACGGCTGATCCCGCAGCTGCTGATGGCGATCCTGCTGCTGGGCGCTGCCGCCTTCTTCGACCAGCACCGCACCAGCCTGGATCGGCCGCACGACTTCTACGCCAGCCAGTTCCTGGCCTCGGTCGGTGCCGGCATGTTCATGGGCCCGCTGATCATGCTCGGCATTTCCGCTGCGTTGAAACAGGGTGTGGACCACATGATCACCTTCCTGGTGACGCTGTCGATCACGCAGACGCTGGGCGGCCTGGCAGGTTCGGCGGTGCTGGGGACCTTCCAGCTGCATCGCGAGCAGTTGTACTCCAGCGCGTTGACCAGCCAGCTCGATCCCGCCGATCCGGTGGTGGCGCAGCGCCTGCGCATCCAACAGCAGCTGTATGCCGCCCAGATCACCGACCCGGTGCTGCGCAGCGCGCAGGGCAGCGCGCAGCTGGCGCAGACCACTCGCCGCGAAGCCAACGTGCGCGGCTTCAATGATGTGTTCACGCTGAGCGGCTGGCTGGCGATCGGCTTCCTGTGCTGGTTGCTGCTGCTGTCGCTGCGCACCGCCGTGCTCAAGCAATGGCGCAAGCGCCACCCCGCCCTTTCCACTGCGGCCACGCCAGCCGCGCCCCGCTGAGTTCTCGACCATGCCCCCCGTCCCGCCCCGATCCGACGACGCCGACAACGTGACCCCACCGCCGCCGACCGACGCGGCGCCTGCGCCCACGCCCGTTGAACCGGCGGTCGCGCCGAAGTACCTCAAGCCCAGCGCGCGCAGCGTGGTAGTGATGGTGGTGGTCGCCCTGCTGGGCATCGCGCTGATCCTGCGCGCCTGGCACCTGTGGCCGTTCACCAGCAGCGTGATGGTGACCGACAACGCCTATGTGCGCGGACAGATCACGGTGATGGCGCCGCAGGTGAATGGCTATGTGACTGAAGTGCTGGTGAAGGATTTCCAGCACGTAAGGCAGGGCGAGCCGCTGCTGCGCATCGATGACCGCATCTATGCCCAACGCGTCGCCCAGGCGCAAGCGACGCTGGACAGTGCGCGCGCGGCGCTGGCCAACTCCGACCAGTCGCAGGCGCAGAACCGTGCGCAGATCGCCTCGGCGCGCGCCACGCTCTCGGCTGGCCAGGCCGAACTGCAGCGCGCGCGCAACGAGCTGAAGCGCTACGAGGAACTGGCCGCGCAGCAGTTGGTGTCGATCAATGACCGCGACAAGTTCCGCACCAGCCAAGCCTCGGCGCAGGCCAGCGTGCAGCAGTCGCAGGCGCAGATCCGAATCGCCGAGGAAACACTGGTGTCGACCCAGGTCGCGCGCAAGAGCCTGGAGGCCCAGGTGGAAAGCGCACAGGCGCAGCTGGAACTGGCCCGCATCGACCTGGCCAATACGGTGATCCACGCACCGCGCGACGGCCAGATCAGTGAAGCCAGCGTGCGCGTGGGCCAGTATGTCGCCGCCGGTTCGCAGCTGCTGTTCCTGGTACCTGACACACTGTGGGTGGTGGCCAACTACAAGGAAGGCCAGACCTGGGGAATGGCGATCGGCCAGCCGGCCACGTTCTCGGTGGACGCGTTCCAGGGCCAGGTGCTGCGCGGCCGCGTGCAGGAGATCGCGCCCGCCACCGGATCGGAGTTCAGCGTGTTGCGTCCGGACAATGCCAGCGGCAACTTCACCAAGGTGGTGCAGCGGCTGCCGGTGCGGATATCGATCGATGAAGGCCAGAAGCTGGCCGCGCAGCTGCGGCCCGGCATGTCGGTGATCGTGCGGGTGGATACCGCAGGCAAGCCGAAGGACTAGCCCTTGTCATGAAACGGGGTCAGATGCCTTTGCCAATGGCAAAGGGATCTGACCCCACTCAGGATGCCGGCCAGCGGCCGGCACTACCATTGCGTTACCCCGCGCAGCGCGCGCAGAGACCGTGCACTTCCAGGGTCTGTGCCTGCGGCTGGAAGCCCAGTTCCTTGGCCCGCTTCTCCAGCTGGCTGACGATCTCGCGGTCTTCCAGCTCCACTGCGCTGTGGCAGCTGTTGCAGATCAGGAACGGCACCGAATGCGCAGCGCTGCTTGGATGATGGCAGGCCACGAAGGCATTCACCGACTCCAGCTTGTGCACGAAGCCATTGGCCATCAGGAAGTCCAGCGCGCGGTACACGGTGGGCGGGGCATCAGCGCCCACGCCCTTGCCGTTGCGCACCCATTCCAGCAGCTCGTAGGCCTTGACCGGCTTGCCGGCCTCGGCGATCAGCTTCAGCACGTTGGCGCGGATCGGGGTCAGGCGCAGCCCGCGTTCGCGCGAGACACGCTCGACCACCGCCACGAAATCCGATGCGTCGTGGACGTGGTGGTGCGGGGCGGTACAGGCAGTGGCGGTCTTGGCGGGCATGCGTGTTCTCCGGTTCGGGCCTGGCAAGGATGCCTCAGGCCGTTGCTACCTTGGTGATGGCCACATCAATGCGTTTCAAGGCCTGCTCGCGGCCGGCCAGGTACACGGTATGGGAAATGTCAGGGCTGACCTGGGTGCCGGTGATGGCCACGCGCAGCGGCTGGGCGACCTTGCCCATGCCGATCTCCAGCGCTGCGGCCGCGTCATGCAGGGCGACGCCCACCGACTCGGCGGTCCATTCCGGCAGCGCGGCCAGCAGCTCGCGGGCCTTGCCCAGCGCCACCTCGGCACCGGCCTTGAAGTGCTTGGCCACCGCCGCTTCATCGTACTCGGTCAGCGGCTGGTACCAGACCACGGCCTTCTCGGCCATTTCCTTCAGGGTCTGCACGCGTTCACGCAGGGCGATCACCACATCCTCCGGAGCCGGGCCGGCGGCCACGTCCAGCCCCAGCTTCTGCAGCTGGTAGACCAGGTGCGGCACGATCGCGGCCACGTCCTCGGTCTTCAGGAAGTGCTGGTTGACCCAGCCCAGCTTGGCCATGTCCAGGCGCGAGGCCTTGGAATTGCAATCCTTCACGTCGAACAGGTCGATCAGTTCCTGGCGGCTGAACAGCTCCTGGTCACCATGCGACCAGCCCAGGCGGGCCAGGTAGCTCAGCAGCGCATCGGGCAGGTAGCCGGCGTCCTTGTACTGCATCACGTCAGCCGCACCGGTGCGCTTGGACAGCTTGGCGCCCTGCTCGTCCAGGATCATCGGCATGTGGCCGAACCTGGGCACCGGCGCGCCGATGCCTTCATACAGGTTGATCTGGCGCGGGGTGTTGTTGATGTGGTCGTCGCCGCGGATGACCTCGGTGATGCCCATGTCCCAGTCGTCCACCACCACCGCGAAGTTGTAGGTGGGGTAGCCGTCCGGGCGGAAGATGACCATGTCATCCAGCTCGCTGTTGGCGATCTCGATGCGGCCCTTGATCAGGTCATCGAACACCACCGTGCCTTCCAGCGGGTTCTTGAAGCGGATGACGCGGTTCGGGTCGTCCCGGTAGGGCAGGCCCAGATCGCGCGCAGCGCCGTTGTAGCGCGGCTTTTCCTGCCTGGCCATGGCGGCCTCGCGCATGGCATCCAGCTCCTCGCGGGTCTCGTAGGCGTAGTACGCCTTGCCCTCGGCGATCAGCTGCTCGGCCACTTCCTGGTAACGGGCGACGCGGTCGGTCTGGTAGATCGGGCCTTCGTCGTAGTCCAGGCCCAGCCACTCCATCGCCTCCAGGATGGCGTCGATTGCGCCCTGGGTGCTGCGTTCGCGGTCGGTGTCCTCGATGCGCAGCACGAACTCACCGCCGCGGTGACGGGCCTCCAGCCAGCAGTACAGCGCGGTGCGGGCACCACCGATGTGCAGGTAGCCAGTGGGACTGGGGGCGAAGCGGGTGCGGCAGGTCATGGACGGCTCGAGGAACGGGAATCCCCCGATTTTACCAGCCCACCGCCCCCGACGGAAAAAGGGGACGGAGGGGATTAAGTCGCGATTGCCCAGCCCTGGGGTGCTGCAACCGGGAAGCGGAGGGGAGATGCGACTTAATCCCCTCCGTCCCCTTTTACGGTTCTGCCTTTCGCGGGAAGGACGGCTCGCGCATTGCGGCGTTGTAGGCGAACGAAGCGACGATGGCCGCGGCCTGCTTCAGGTCTTCCGGTTCGGCGTGGTCCCAGGTGTCCAGGTGGCTGTGGTGGACGTTGGTGAAGTAGTCCAGCCGGTCCTGGATGAACTGGAAGCCCGGCAGGCCGATGCGATCGAAGCTGATGTGGTCGGTACTGCCGGTGTTGCGGGTGGCCACGGTGGTGGCGCCCACGTCATGGAACGGCGCCAGCCAGGCTTCGAAGATCGGCATCGCCGCCAGGTTTTCCTGCGCGTAGATGCCACGGAAGCGGCCCGAGCCGTTGTCCATGTTGAAGTAAACCTGGAACTTGCTGTAATCGCGGGTCTTCTGCAGTGCACCGGTCGGCTCGCGCAGCGACGCCGGCAGCGCCTTCTGCGCCGCGTCAGTGGGTTCGGGGAAGCGACCGAAATGCTTGGCGACGTAGGCCTGCGAGCCGATCAGGCCCTGCTCCTCGCCGCTCCACAGCGCCACGCGGATGGTGCGCTTGGGCTTGGCGCCGGTGGCCTTGAGGATGCGCATCGCCTCCATCATCACCGCCACGCCGGCCGCGTTGTCGGCCGCACCGGTGCCGCTGTGCCACGAATCCAGGTGCGCACCGATCATCACCACTTCATCGGGCTTGCTGCTGCCGCGGATCTCGGCCAGCGTGTTGTAGCCGGGCTGGTCGGCCTCGTCGGTGAAGCGCGCCGCTACATCCACGCGCAGGCGCACCGTCTGCTTGGCCTGAAGCGCGCGCACCAGCGGATTGAAGTGTTCGCTGATCATCGCCAGTTCCGGGATGCCCACCGGCTCACCGGCCTTGCGCGAACCGCCGCCGGCAACGCGGATGATGCCGTTGTCCCAGCTGCTGATGCTGATCGAGGCCAGCGCGCCCTCTTCGACGAAAAACGCATTGACCTTGGCCGCCAGCTGCTGGCGTTCCTGGTACTCCTTGACCCGCTTGGCGCGCTCGGCGGTAGCGTCCTTGTCCTTGGGCAGGGTGAACTCCTGCAGGCCCTCGAGCGAGGTCGCGTCGTGGCGGTGCGAATCGGGCTCGGTGCCCCGCTTGTATTCGCGTGCCTCGCCCAGCAGGAGGATCTTGCCGCGCAGCTTGCCGCGGTACTTCTCGATGTCTTCGGGCTTCTTGATGTCGACCTGCACCAGCTCGCCTTCGACCGGGCCCTTCGTACCGCGGGTCCAGGCTTTGGGCAGCGCATGCAGCGGCTGCACGCGGTCACCCAGCATTTCCACGCTCGCCGAGGTGAATTCCCAGCCACGGCCGAAATCATCGAAGGCTTCGTCGTGGACGTTGTCCAGCTTCCATTCGTTGAACTTGCCGCGGGTCCACGCATTGGCGCGGCCCATCGCCGGCGAATTGCTCAGGCGCGGGCCGATGCGCTCGGTGAGATAGCTGAAGGTGTCCATCACCTGCGAACGGTGGAATGCCTCCTGGCGGATGCGGCTGACCATGTCCAGGTCCACCGTTTCGCGCTGCTGCGCCGCTGCATTGCCACCCATCGCCAGCGCTACGGCCAGCACGCCCCACTTCAACACATCGCACCCCTGCCCTTCGGCTCGATCATCAACCCATCGAGTCTAGCCAGCCGGGGCGCGGCGATACCGTCCCATCGGTCATGGGCGGCGCGGAAGCGTGCGAACCGAGGTTCGCACCCACAGGAGAGTGGTTGGTTCGCACCCACAGCAGAGTCTTGGTTCGTACCCGCAAAAGCCGAATCACCCGCTCCATCCCAACCACAACTGCGCCCGCTCCGGCAGCAACAGCAACCAGTGCCGCCGGTCGACGCTGCTGCAGCCGTACACCGCCGCGTGTGCCGGCCAGTCATCCGGAAGGCCGCCGATGCCGATCTCGGCCAATGCCTCCGCGCCGGCCTTCCATGGCCGATAGCGCGGCACCCGCCCGGCCACCGCGCCGCGTCCCTGCCGCGCACCCTGCAGCCAACGCAATCCCTGCCCCTGCAATCCTTCGCAGGTCACCGCCGCCAGCTGGAAGCGGACCAGACCGGGGGCGATCCGCGCCCCCGGCAGGGCCGCCAGCACGCCATGTGCCTGCAGCAGCGCATCCACTTCCAGCAGGGCCGGAATGCCCTGCCGTGCCCGTTGCCGCAATCCCTGGCGCCAGCCCATGGCGTGCTCCTTACTTCAGGTCCGCGCCGAGCGCGTACCAGTCGACCCGGCGGGTCACCCACATCGCAAGCGCCAGGATCACGAACAGCAGCAGCGACCCCATCAGCAGTGCGTTGTTCTCCGACACCAGCAGGCCATACAGCGCGCCGTACAGCACGGTCAGCAGGGCCGCGAAGCCGAGGCCGCGCCTCCAATGGCCCAGCACGTTGGCCAGATACACCGCCTGCAGGCCGATACAGGCCACCGCCGAAACCAGGTAGGCCTTCCAGAACGCGATGTGCTCGGACAGGCTGATCAGCAGCAGGAAGAAGATCGCCAGCGCCAGGCCGACCATGAGGTACTGCAGCGGGTGGATGCGCAGCGACTTGATCAGCTCGAACAGGATGAATCCGACGAAGGTCAGCAGCACGAACAGCACCCCGTACTTGGACGCACGGTCGGCCTGGGTGTAGGTATCGACCGGATCGACCAGCGACACCGTCACCGCCTGCGAGTCGACCGAACCTTCATTGCGCAGCTGCCGCTGTGCGTCGGAGGCCAGCGATGACACCGCCCAGCGCGCGTCGAATCCCTGTGCATCAACGCGCCGCTCGTTGGGCAGGAACGCACCGCTGAACGACGGATGCGGCCAGCTCGAACGCAGCGCGATGTGGGTGTCATCGCCCACCGGCACCACCGACAGCATGCGGCTGCCATCCAGGCGCAGCTCCAGTTCAACGGTGCTGGCCGCCAGCGTGCCGCCCTGATCCGCAGCGAAACCGGCCACCGGCGCATGCAGGCCACGGCCAACTTCGCTGGCCACGCCGACGCCCGGCAGCAGGCGCAGCTGCTTGCCATCCACGCGCAGGTTCGGTGTACCGACCAGGCCGCGCACATCGGAAACGCCCACCGCCACATACGGCTGGCCATACGTGCGCCCTGCCTTCACGGGATAGTCGTCAGCGGCGAAGCTCGCCTTCATCTGGCCGTTCCAGCTGTACACCGGCACCTTGAACAGGCCGACTTCGCGCTGGCTCGGCAGCATCTCACCGCCCACCTCCAGCGACGCCGGCATCTGCAGCCAGTGCCCCTCGGTGACCTGCACCTCGGTCTTCTTGACGCCCAGCGGGTCAACCAGTTCAACCTGCTCGCGTTCCACCCACGGCACCACCCGCACCGGACCAACCAGCTGCTGCGTGCCGGCACGGCTGTCGGCCACCCGCGCAAAGGCCTCGTCGCGGTACTGGCTGCGCTCGGTGATCACCCCGCGGATCATCATCAGCGGCACCAGCAACAACAGGATCAGCCCGCCGACAATGGCGAACCGCAGCAGCATCTTCAGGGATTTCATGGTCCATCCTCGTTGGAGAGGGCTGCAGGATGGACCGCTGCGGTGAGCAGGGTTTGTGGCGAATTTGAAGCGAGTGTGAAGTCAGCGGCGCGGGCGCTGGCCCGCTGCACCCAACGGTAGCCACAGGCTGGCCACCGTGCCACCGCCATCGCGGGCGTCGAGGCTGGCGCGTCCGTCATGCAGGCGAGCCACTTCCTGCACGAACGGCAGGCCCAGGCCGGAACTGCGCCGGCCGCTGCCGGGGCGGGCCAGCGAATAGAAGCGTTCGAACACCCGTTCGCGCGCGTAGTCGGGAATGCCGGCACCGCGATCCGCTACCTGCAGGCGCACGCCCGGCCCGTCCACCTCGGCCTGCAGCGCGATGTCCGCACCGGGCGGTGAGAAGGCAATGGCGTTGTCGATCAGGTTGTGCAACGCCTGCCGCAGCAGATAGGCATCACCCTGCACGCGCATGTCGGGCACGCTGCCGATGCGAACCTGCACGCCGGCCGCCTGCGCACGCACCTGCGCCGCCGCCGCCGCATCGGCCAGCAAGGTTGGCAGCGCGATCGGATCGCGGGTCTGCAGCCAGCCGTGCTGTTCCACTTCGGCCAGCGCCAGCAGCTTGTCGATCGTCTCGGTCAGCCGCTCCTGCTGATCGACGATGCTGCGTGCGAAATGCACGCGGTCGGCCTCCGGCAGCGGCTCCTGCAGCAGCTCGGCGGCACCGCGGATCGCCGCCAACGGGCTTTTCATTTCATGCGTCAGCGACTGCACGTACTGCTCGACGTAGGCCTTGCCCTCCAGCTTGCGGCGCATTGTTTCCAGTGCCTGGCCCAGGTCGCCGATCTCGTCGCGGCGCCGCCGCGGCGGTGGCACCGGTTCGCCGGCGCTGACCGCCCGTGCATAGCGGCTGAGCTGGCCAAGGCCCGTCGTGAGCCACATCGTCACCAGCACGCCGACCAGCGCCGACAATCCGATCAGCCAGGCGCCGCGCTCGATGATGGCGCGCTGGCTGGCCGCAATGAACGGATCGATGCTGCGATTGGGCTGGGCCAGGCTGAGCACGCCGATCAGGGTGCGGCCATCGGCCGGGTCGTACACCGGCGCCGCCACATGCATCACCGTATCGCCTTCTTCGCCTGGCACTTCCGGGCTGGAGCGGGCGCCGTACTCGCCACGCAGGGTGCGGTAGACATCGTTCCAGCGCGAATTGTCACGCCCCAGGTCGCGGCCCAGCGAGTCGTAGATGACGATGCCCTTGGCATCGGTGATGGTCACCCGGTAGTCCAGTGAGCGCTTGGGAAAGCGCCAGACCATCGCTTTCAGGTCACGCTGCCGCGCCTTGGCGAGGTTGCGGGTGAAGCTGCCGCTGCGGATGGTGCCGTCCTTGACATCGGCCGCCGCCATCTCGGCCAGCACGTTGGCGGCATCGACCAGGGTCGATTCCATCGCCTGGCGCACACCCGGCTTCACTTCGTTGACGAACACGCGCATCACGAAGAACGCGGCGATGCCGGTGATCAGGAAGAAGCCGAGGAACAGCTTCAGGACCAGGCGCATCGGCTAGACCTCCAGCGCGTAGCCGAGGCCACGGTGGGTGCGGATCGGGTCGTCGCTGGCACCGGCTGCGCGCAGCTTGGCGCGCAACGTCTTTACATGGGTGTCGACGGTACGGTCGGCACTATCGGCGCTGCTGTCCCAGCCGCGATCCATCAACTGGGCACGACTGAGGATGGCACCCGGCCGCTGCAGCAACGCTTCCAGCAACGCGTACTCGTAGCGGGTCAGGTCCAGCGCGTGGCCGCGGAAGCGGATGCGCCGGCCTTCACGGTCGATGGCGAAGGCACCATGTTCCTGCCAGCCCGTATCGGCGCCGGGGGCTGCCGCGACCGGTGCGGCGCGACGCAGGCGCGCACGCACCCGCGCCACCAGCTCACGCGGCGAGAACGGCTTGGTCATGTAATCGTCGGCGCCCAGTTCCAGGCCGAGCACGCGGTCCACTTCATCGTTGCGGGCGGTCAGGAAGATCACCGGCAGCTGCGCCGCCGGCCCGGGCTGCGCGCGCAGCCGGCGGCACACCTCGAAGCCGCCCAGGTCAGGCAGGCCCACGTCCAGCACCACCACGTCGATATCCCCGGCCTGCAGCCGTTGCAGCGCCTCGCCACCGAGCAGGCAGTGGCTGGCGGCATAGCCCTCGCTGCGCAGCGCATAGAGCACGGTTTCGGCGATGGCGGCTTCGTCCTCGACCACCAGGACATGGGCAACAGGAGCTGTCATGGCGCGCAGCATAGCCGCTGCGGCCGCCGCCCCGTACACTGCGGCCCATGAACTATCGCCACGCCTTCCATGCCGGCAACCACGCCGACGTGCTCAAACACATCGTGCAGCTGGCCCTGATCGACAGCTTCAAGCGCAAGGACAGCCCGTTCTTCGTGCTCGACACCCACGGCGGTGCTGGCCGCTACCTGCTGGCCAGCGAAGAGAGCCGCAAGACCCTGGAGGCCGAATCCGGGATCATGCGGCTGATGGCCCAGCCCAGGCTGCCGGAGGTAGTCGAGCGCTACCTGAAGGCGGTGCAGGCCGACAATCCGGTGGGCGCACTGACCAATTATCCGGGCTCGCCGCTGCTGAGCGCGCAGGCCATGCGCCCCCAGGACCGCATGGCGGTCTGTGAGCTGCAGGAAGCCGAAACGGCCACGCTGAAGGCCCTGTTCGCCCATGACAGCCGCGTCGACGTTCGGGCGGGCGATGGCTATGCCCTGCTGCGTTCGCTGCTGCCGCCGAAGTTCAACGGCAGCAAGATCGGCCGCGGCCTGGTGCTGATCGACCCGCCCTACGAAGCCCAGGATGCCGAGTACCAGGCGGTGCTGGCCGCCCTGGCCGAAACCCTGGCACGCTGGCCGCAGGCCACCTGTGCGGTCTGGTTCCCGATCAAGCAGCGCCGCACCATCCTGCACTTCCTGCGCAAGGCCACCGCCCTGCCGGTGAAATCGGCGATGACGATCGAGTTCCTGGTGCGCCCGGACGACTCGCCGCTGCGCCTCAACGGCAGCGGCATGCTGCTGCTCAACCCGCCGTGGCAGTTCGACCGCGTGGTCGGTCCGGCCCTGCCGGCGCTGCGCCAGCACCTGGGCGAACCCGGGGCCAGCACCCGCCTGGACTGGCTCAAAGCCCCCGAATAACGGCCTTCACGAGGCTGTACCGCCGTGAGCCTTTCGTTCACGGAACGCAGCCCCGGTGATGCCACAATCGATGGACCACCAAGGAATCACCCGGTATGGCCACTCGCAACCGCATGCCGCCCTGGCATGAGATCTTCAAGGCTCCCAGCGGCCACGAGCTGCTGATCCGCCCCATCCGCCCGGAAGATGGCGCACCGCTGCAAGCGGCATTCAGCCTGTTCGGGCCGGAAGAAATCCGTGATCGTTTCCTGCAGGCGGTGACCGAGCTGTCGCCGGAAACCACCCAGCGTCTGACCCACCCCAACCCCAAGACCGAGATCACCCTGGTCGCAGCCGAGTCCCTGCCCGCGGGCGAAGCGGTGGTCGGCGCGGTCGCCCGGGCCTCGATCATCCCCGGCACCCGTGAAGCCGAGTACGCGATCCTGATCAGCCGCTTCCTGATCGGCCAAGGCCTGGGACGGCAGCTGATGCGCAAGCTGGTGAAGTGGGGCCGTGGCAAGTACCTGGACCGCCTGTACGGCGACGTTGCCGCCGAGAACGAACCGATGAAGCAGCTGGCCGCGTCGCTGGGCTTCAAGCCGGTGCCGCACCCGACCGGAGCCGAAGGCCTGGTCCGGATGGTGCTGGAGCTGGACAACTGACGGATGCGCCGGGCCCTGCCCGGCCACGTCTCCCGGTAGTGCCGGCCGCTGGCCGGCATTCCGCTGCCCCAACGGCAGATGAGGCTGCCGGCAACGGGCCGGCACGATGCACCGGGACCGGATCGGGCTTCTGCTAAAATCCGGGGTCCATGTCGCGTACCTCATACCCCGCCCCGCCGCTGCCGCGCGCCGGCCAGCTCCGCGCCTGGTGGCGCGCCCCCGCCTCGCCCACCGCACTGGCCTGGTACCTGGCCCAGGCATCGCGCGTGCACGACGCTCCGCTGCTGGTGATCGCCCGTGACAACCACGGCGCAAACCAGCTTGAAGCCGATCTGCAGACCCTGCTCGGTGGTGACCCGGCCCTGCCGGTGGTCGCCTTCCCGGACTGGGAAACCCTGCCCTACGACCGCTTCAGCCCGCATCCGGACATCATCTCGCAGCGTCTGGCTGCCCTGCACCGCCTGCCCACGCTGAAGCGTGGCCTGGTGATCGTGCCGGTGCAGACCCTGCTGCAGCAGCTGGCCCCGCGCAGCTACGTCATTGGTGGCAGCTTCGACCTGAAGGTCGGCCAGCGCCTGGATCTGGAAGCCGAGAAGCGCCGCCTGGAAAGCGCCGGCTACCGCAACGTGCCGCAGGTGATGGACCCGGGTGACTTCGCCGTGCGCGGCGGCCTGCTCGACGTGTTCCCGATGGGCGCCGACGAGCCGCTGCGGGTGGAACTGCTGGACGAGGACATCGATTCGATCCGTGCCTTCGATCCGGAAAGCCAGCGTTCGCTGGACAAGGTCGAGGCCGTGCACATGCTGCCGGGCCGCGAAGTGCCCATGGACGAGGCCAGCATCGCCCGCGTGCTGTCCACGCTGCGCGAGCGCTTCGATGTCGATACCCGGCGCAGCGCGCTGTACCAGGACCTGAAATCCGGGCTGGCCCCGGCCGGCGTCGAGTACTACCTGCCGCTGTTCTTCGAGCGCACCGCAACCCTGTTCGACTACCTGCCCAGCGGCAGCCTGCCGGTGGTCTGTGCCGGTGCCGGCGAAGCCGCCGAGGCGTTCTGGGCGCAGACCGGCGAGCGTTATGAGCAGCGCCGCCACGATGTGGAACGGCCGCTGCTGCCGCCGTCGGCGCTGTACCTGTCGCCGGAGCTGCTGCGCGAGCGCCTGAACGATGCACCGCGCATCGAGGTATGGGCCGCCGACCACGCACGCATCGCCGACGCGCACGCGCTGGGCGACCAGCCGCTGCCCCCGCTGCCGGTGGCCGCACGCGAAGCCCCCGCCGGCGATGCGCTGAAATCCTTCCTCGGCCATTATCCGGGCCGGGTACTGATCGCCGCCGATTCGCCCGGCCGCCGCGAGGCACTGCTGGAAGTGCTGCAGGCCGCCGAGCTGAAGCCGCCGGTGGTGGCCGACCTGCCCGGTTTCCTCGCTAGCGATGCGCGCTTCGCGATCGCAGTGGCGCCGCTGGAAGATGGCTTCGCGCTGGACGACCCGCGCATCGCGGTGCTGACCGAGCGCCAGCTGTTCCCCGAGCGCGCCGGCAGCACCCGCCGCACGCGCCGTGCCGGCCGCGAGCCGGAGGCGATCATCCGCGACCTCGGCGAGCTGACCGAGGGTGCGCCGATCGTGCACGAGGACCATGGCGTCGGCCGCTACCGTGGCCTGATCGCGATGGACGTCGGCGGCATGCCCGGCGAGTTCCTCGACATCGAATATGCCAAGGGCGACCGCCTGTATGTACCGGTCGCCCAGCTGCACCTGATCAGCCGCTACTCCGGCGCTTCGGCGGAAACCGCACCGCTGCATTCGCTCGGTGGCGAGCAGTGGAGCAAGGCCAAGCGCAAGGCCGCCGAGAAGGTGCGCGATGTCGCCGCCGAACTGCTGGAAATCCAGGCCCGCCGCCAGGCGCGTGCCGGCCTGGCACTGCAGGTCGACCGCGCGATGTACGAGCCGTTCGCCGCCGGTTTCCCGTTCGAGGAAACCCCCGACCAGCTGGCTGCGATCGATGCCACCCTGCGCGACCTGGCCAGCAGCCAGCCGATGGACCGCGTGGTCTGCGGCGACGTCGGCTTCGGCAAGACCGAGGTGGCGGTGCGCGCTGCATTTGCTGCGGCCAGTGCCGGCAAGCAGGTGGCGGTGCTGGTGCCGACCACGCTGCTGGCCGAGCAGCATTATCGCAACTTCCGCGACCGTTTCGCCGATTACCCGCTGAAGGTCGAAGTGCTGTCGCGCTTCAAGACCAGCAAGGAAATCAAGGCCGAACTGGAGAAGGTGGCCGCTGGCACCATCGACGTCATCGTCGGCACCCATCGCCTGCTGCAGCCTGACGTGAAGTTCAAGGACCTGGGCATGGTCATCGTCGACGAGGAGCAGCGATTCGGCGTGCGCCAGAAGGAGGCGCTGAAGGCGCTGCGCGCCAACGTACACCTGCTGACGCTGACCGCCACGCCGATCCCGCGCACGCTCAACATGGCCATGGCCGGCCTGCGCGACCTGTCGATCATCGCCACGCCGCCGCCGAACCGGCTGGCGGTGCAGACCTTCATCACCCAGTGGGACAACGCGCTGCTGCGCGAAGCCTTCCAGCGCGAGCTCGCGCGCGGTGGCCAGCTGTACTTCCTGCACAACGATGTGGAGAGCATCGGCCGCATGCAGCGCGAGCTGTCCGAGCTGGTGCCGGAGGCACGCATCGGCATCGCCCACGGGCAGATGCCCGAGCGCGAACTGGAAAAGGTGATGCTGGATTTCCAGAAGCAGCGTTTCAACGTGCTGCTGTCGACCACGATCATCGAATCGGGCATCGACATCCCCAACGCCAACACCATCATCATCAACCGTGCCGACCGTTTCGGCCTGGCCCAGCTGCACCAGCTGCGTGGCCGCGTCGGCCGTTCGCACCACCGTGCCTACGCCTACCTGATCACCCCCGACCGTCGCGCGATCACCCCCGACGCCGAGAAGCGCCTGGAAGCGATCGCCTCGATGGACGAGCTGGGCGCCGGCTTCACCCTGGCCACCCACGATCTGGAAATCCGCGGCGCCGGTGAACTGCTTGGCGAGGACCAGAGCGGGCAGATGGCCGAGGTTGGCTTCAGCCTGTATACCGAGCTGCTGGAACGCGCGGTACGCAGCATCAAGCAGGGCAAGCTGCCCGACCTGGATGCCGGTGAGGAAGTGCGCGGCGCCGAGGTCGAGCTGCATGTGCCGGCACTGATCCCGGAAGACTACCTGCCGGACGTGCACACCCGCCTGACCCTGTACAAGCGCATTTCAAGCGCGCGCGACAGCGATGCACTGCGCGAACTGCAGGTGGAGATGATCGACCGCTTCGGCCTGCTGCCGGATGCAGCCAAGCACCTGTTCGCCATCGCCGAGCTGAAGCTGAAAGCCAATACGCTGGGCATCCGCAAGCTCGACCTGGGCGAGAACGGCGGCCGCATCGTGTTCGAGTCCAAGCCGAACATCGATCCGATGGCGGTGATCCAGCTGATCCAGAAACAACCGAACCTCTATGCCATGGAAGGGCCCGACAAGCTGCGCATCAAGCACCCGCTGCCGTTGCCGGAAGACCGCTTCAACGCGGCCCGCGCCCTTCTGACCACCCTCGCCCCGGGTTGATCCCCCCCCCCCGAACACCCCGCACCGGCCCCCACCCGGTGCGGGCGGATGACAATGTTCCCTGACGCCGTACCCGCCCCCGACCTGCTGCACGCGCAGGCCTGCCTGATCGATGCCCTCGCGATGTCGCTGCAGATGCGCGACGCCTATACCCGCCACCACTGCGACCGCGTTGGCCTGCTCGCGCAGTGTCTGGCCACGCACTGCGATCTTGATGACGAGGCCCGTGCGCAGATCGGCCTGGCCGCGCGCTTCCATGACATCGGCAAGATCGGCATACCCGATGATGTGCTGCTGGCACCCCGCCGGCATACCGATGAGGAGCGCGCGATCATGCGCGAGCATCCGGTACGCGGCGAACACATCTTCCTGGCCACCGGCCGCAGCGACGCCTTGCCGGTGGCGCGGCTGATCCGCGCCCATCACGAAGCCTTCGATGGCAGCGGCTATCCCGATGGGCTGCGCGGCGAATCCATCCCGCTGGGCGCGCGCATCGTCACCATCGCCGATGCCTACGATGCGATGACCAGCGTGCGCCCGTATCGCAATGCGATGGAGCATGAGGCCGCATTGCGGATCATCGACGAGCAGGCCGGCGGGCTGGTGGATCCGTACGTGCTGCAACGCTTCCATCGCATGCTGGAGCGGGAACCGGCGCTGGCCTGAGATCTTCCCGACGGTGAAACGACCCGTCGGTAGAGTCGACTGTTAGTCGACTGCTCTTCGTCCAGATCGCGAAAATCCCGCGCTGCGCGCGATAGTCGACTAACAGTCGACTCTACCAGCCGGCGCTGCGCTGCCGGCCTGGAAGACAAAAGGCCCGGCGTTCGCCGGGCCTTTCGCTCCACGCATCACGGGTGATCGATTACCAGATCACCACGCGCTTGTCGTCGGCGCGCACCATCGCATCACCCGCCTTGCACTGGAATGCAGCAGCGAACGAGGGCATGTTCGACGGCGCACCGTTGGCACGGAAATTGGCCGGCGCGTGCGGATCGGTGTTCAGGCGCACGCGCAGCTCGCCATCGGTGAAGTTGCGGCGCCACACGGTGGCCCAGTTCATGAAGAAGCGCTGGTCCTGGCTGTGGCCGTCAACCTCGACGTTCGCCTTCGGGTCTTCCTTCAGCGCCATCTGCAGCGCGTCGTAGGCCACGGTCAGGCCGCCCAGGTCGCCGATGTTCTCGCCCAGGGTCAGCTTGCCCTTCACGAACACGCCCGGCACCGACTCGTAGCCGTCGAACTGGGCGACCAGCTGGTCGGTACGCTCGGTGAAGGCCTTGCGGTCGGCGTCCGTCCACCAGTTGTCGAAGTTGCCGTTGGCGGCGAACTGGCTGCCCGAGTCGTCGTAGCCGTGCATCATCTCATGGCCGATGACTGCACCGATGCCGCCGTAGTTCAGCGCCGGATCGGCCTTGGCGTCGAAGAACGGCGCCTGCAGGATCGCCGCCGGGAACACGATCTCGTTCTTGGTGGCGTTGTAGTACGCATTGACGGTCTGCGGGGTCATGCCCCACTCGGTCTTGTCCACCGGCTTGCCGATCTTGTCCAGCATGTAGCGGTAGTTGAACGCGCGTGCTGCCTGCATGTTGCCCAGGTAGCTGTCGCCGTTGGTCTGCAGGCCCGACCAGTCACGCCACTTGTCCGGGTAGCCGATCTTCGGGGTGAAGCTGGCCCATTTTTCCAGTGCCTTCTTCCTGGTTTCCTCGCCCATCCACGGCAGCTGCTCCAGGCGCGCCTTCAGCGCCTGCGACAGGTTTTCCACCAGGTGCTGCATGGCGACCTTCGACTCGGCCGGGAACACGGCGTCGACGTACAGCTGGCCCAGGGCTTCACCCATGCCGCCGTTGACCGACTCCAGCACGCGCTTCCAGCGCGGCTGCATTTCCTTCTGGCCACGCAGGGTCGTGCCGTAGAAATCGAAGTTGGCCTTCTCGAACTGGCTGCTCAGGTATGGCGCGGCATCGTCGATGGTGTGGAAGCGCAGGTAGGCCTGCCAGGTGCTGGCGGGCACATCGGCCAGCATCTTGTCCATTTCACCGAAGAAGCCCGGCTGCGCCAGCGAGAACTTCTGCGCGGCCGGTACCTTCAGGGTGTCGAACAGCGCGGTCCAGCTGAAGTTCGGGGTCAGTTTGTCCGCGTCGGCGGCACTGAGCGGGTTGTAGCGCTTGGCCGGGTCACGCATTTCGATGCGTGACATCGAGGCCTTGGCCAGGCGGGTTTCGAAGGCCATCACGGCCTTGGCCTGCTCGGCGGCCTGCGCCGCGTCCACGCCGGACAGGGTCAGCACCTGTGCGATGTAGGCCACGTAGGCGTCGCGGATCTTGGCCTGCGCATCGTCGAAGTAATAGCCCTTCTCCGGCAGGCCCAGGCCGCCCTGGCCGACATAGGCGATGACGTTGGCCGAATCCTTGTAGTCGGCATTGGCGAACAGCGAGAACAACACGCCCTTGCCTTCGGCCTGGCTGTCGCGCAGGTACTGGGTGATGGCGGCGGTGTCGTTCAGCGCGGTGATCTTGTCCAGCTGCGGCTGCAGCGGCGCCAGGCCGGCGGCTTCGATCTTGGCCTCGTCGTTGCCGGTCTTCCAGATGTCACCGATCTTGGCTTCCACCGAGCCGGCCTTGGCCTGGCTGGCGGCGGCCTGCTGCACCAGCGCGTGCTGCACTTCCAGCGAGCGCTCGCGCAGGATCTCGAAGCTGCCCCAGGTGGTCTGGTCGCCCGGCACCGGGTTGGCCTTCAGCCACTTGCTGTTGACGAAGCCATTGAGGTCGGTACAGGCCGAAATGGCCGGATCGAGGTCGGCGCTGTTGAGCGAGATCAGCGGCGTCTTGATCTGCGACAGGTCGAAGGCCGGCTTGGCGTCGGCACTGGCCGCCGGCGCGGTTTCGTTCTTGCCACAGGCGGCCAGCGAGGCAGCGATGGCGATGGTCAGGCCCAGCGGGACCAGGTTGCGGACGTTCATGAGGCTCTCCTGCGGGTAATTTCACAGGGTAGCCGGGGGCGTGAGGTTGGGGACCGGCCAAAGGTCACAGAGCCCACGGCGCAGCTCCCGCCGCGCGCCGGTATGCTCTGGCCTCTGCGATCACTGGACCTCATGACCATGGACGAACCTGCGCTGCTGCTGGCCCTCGACACCTGTGAGTTTCTGTTTCTTGCTGAGATTGGCGAGCCGGAAGCGAATCGTCTGCGCCTGGTCGTCGAGGAGGGCCGGGTGGTCGGAAAGCCCTCCCGGGTGGAGCTCGGTCATGGACGTTCAATCGATGATGTGCGTGCGATAGAGGTGGTGCCCCACTCGCAGCGGTTTGAACTGATCTGGGACCACTACATCAGCTACGCCGTGCACAACGAGTCCTACCAGAGCTGGGACGACTCCGAAGCCTGGAGCGGCAACCTGTTCCGCCGCTACAGCCATTCGAAGTTCCTTGAATATCTGGGCCGTGCCACCTTCGCTGATACCCGTTACCCGGGCCCATTCACGCATTATCAGGTGATATGCCAGGACCACGTCATCGACATTGCTGCGCTGCAGTCGCCGAAGGTGCGCCTGCTGGGTCCTTCGTAGCTGGCACATGCAGCCCCAATGAAATGGCTCTACCGGGTTGCGACAGCGTCAGCCGAGCGTGGGCTCGGCTCTACAAAAAGAAGGGCCGGCTTGCGCCGGCCTTCTGTTTCTTATTTCGCCTTGCCCTGGTTGGCTACGGCTTCGGCGGCCTTGCGCGCCGCTTCCGGGTCGCCCAGGTAGCGGAACGACTGCACGGTCAGGTCATCGTTCAGTTCGAACAGCAGCGGGATGCCGGTCGGGATGTTCAGCTCGAGGATTTCCTCGCGCGAGACGTTGTTGAGGTACTTGTACAACGCACGCAGCGAGTTGCCGTGGGCGGTGACCAGCACGGTCTTGCCGTCCTTCAGCTGCGGCGCGATGGCGTCGTGCCAGTACGGCAGCACGCGGTCCAGGGTGGTGGCCAGCGATTCGGTGCCCGGCAGCGCGTTGCGGTCCAGGCCGGCGTAACGGCGGTCATGGATCGGGTGGCCCGGATCTTCCAGGTCCATCGGCGGCGGCGGGATGTCGTACGAACGACGCCACACCTTGACCTGCTCTTCGCCGTGCTTGGCAGCGGTCTCGGCCTTGTCCAGGCCCTGCAGGCCGCCGTAGTGGCGCTCGTTGAGGCGCCAGGACTTGTTCACCGGCAGCCAGTCCTGCTCCAGCTCGGCCAGCGCACCCTGCAGGGTGTGGATGGCGCGCTTGAGCACGGAGGTATGGGCGACGTCGAACTGCAGGCCTTCCTCGCGCATCAGGCGGCCGGCGGCCGCCGCTTCCCGGCGCCCCTGCTCGGTCAGGTCGACATCGACCCAGCCGGTGAAGCGGTTGTCCAGGTTCCACTGGCTCTGGCCATGGCGCAACAGTACGAGTCTACGGGTCACTGCAGGGTCTCCAACGCGAGGAAAGGCAGGCCGCCATTGTAGCCCCGGCGGCCGCTCACCGTGCCGTGGCGCCACGCATGCGATGCTGCAGCCAATGAATACGGTGATCGACCCCGGGCGCTGGGAAGGCAGCGTCACCGCCGCTCGAGCGCAACAGCTGCAGCTGGCCGGCCGCGTGGAACGCCAGGACCGCCTGCCACGCAAGGTGCGCTGGCTGGCCGGGCTGGATGTCGGATTCGAGGACAACGGTGCCATTACCCGCGCCGCGGCGGTGCTGCTGGATGCAAGGACGCTGCAGCCCGTGGCGCAGGAGATCGCGCGGATTCCTACACTCATGCCCTATATCCCGGGCCTGCTCAGCTTCCGCGAGCTGCCGGCACTGCTGGCCGCACTGGCACTGCTGCCACGAACGCCGGACCTGGTGTTCGTCGATGGCCACGGCATCAGCCATCCACGCCGGCTGGGCGTCGCCGCGCATCTGGGCGTGGTCACCGATCTGCCGAGCATCGGCGTGGCGAAATCGAAACTGGTGGGAAGGTTCGTCGAACCGGGCGCCGAAGCTGGTGCGCATACACCGCTGCTGGATGGCGACGAGCAACTGGGCTGGGTGCTGCGCAGCAAGGTGCGCTGCAAGCCGCTGTTCGTGGCCGGTGGCCATCGGGTCAGTGCCGATACCGCGCTGGGCTGGGTGCAGCACACCCTGCGTGGCTATCGGCTGCCGGAGCCAACCCGGCTGGCGGATCGGCTGGCCTCGCGGCGGGACGAATAGCTGCGCCGGGCGTCTCCCGGCGCGCGCGTCATCTTCGATCAACGATGCACATGGCCACGATGGCCCTGCGCGTCCTCGCCGTGGTCGTGGCCCTCATGGCCCTCGTGTCCGCCGCCCTTGGCCGGCGCCGGCCCGCCACAGGCTTCGCCGCAGTGGTCCGCTTCGATCTGCAGTGTCACGTGCTCGATACCGAAGTCATCATGCAGGCGTCCGCCCAGCTCACGGCGCAGCGCATCGGCATCGGTGCCCTCGCGCATCACGATGTGCGCGGTCAGCGCCGGGGTGCTGGAAGCCAGCGCCCACACGTGCAGGTCATGCACGTCCAGGACTGCGGCGTGGCCGGACAGGCTGTCGCGCACCCTGTCCACGTCCATGCCCTTGGGCACGCCTTCCAGCAGTACGTTGATCGCCTCACGCATCAGTACGTAGGTACGCGGCAGCACCCACAGGCCGATCAGCACGGCCAGGATCGGGTCGATCGGTTTCCATCCGGTCCACTTGATCAACAATGCGCCCGCAATCACTGCCACCGAGCCGAGCATGTCGGCCCACACTTCCAGGTAGGCGCCCTTCACGTTGAGGCTCTCGCCACTGCCCGCCTGCAGCAGGCGCATCGAGATCAGGTTGATGACCAGGCCCGCAGCCGCGATCACCAGCATGCCGGAGGAGGCGATCTCCTGCGGCTGGCGGAAGCGGCCGACCGCCTCCCACAGGATGTAGGCGGCGACCACGAACAGCATGGCACCGTTGATCATCGCGCCCAACGCTTCCAGCCGTGCATAGCCGTAGGTGCGGCGCGCATCCGGCGGGCGCCGGCTCAACCGTACCGCGACCAGCGCGATCATCAGCGCCAGCGCATCGGTGGCCATGTGTGCGGCGTCGGACAACAGCGCCAGGCTGTTGGTCCAGAACGCGCCCACCACTTCGACGACGAGGAAGGTGGTGGTCAGGCCGAGTGCCCACCACAAGGGCTTCTCGTGGCGGATCTGGGATGGCAGGTGATCGTGGTCGTGGCCCATGGCAACAGCTCCTTTGCGATGCGGTGCAGGCTACGCGGTGCCGGCGGAGGAGACTATTACGATGTTTATAACATTGCAGGCCACACGAGCCCTCGCCGGCCTGCGGTCAGAAGCCGAAGCGCAGGCTGGCCCAGTAGGCGCGGCCCGGTTCGTTGTAGGTCGCCGCGCCGGCATCGCTGCTGTTGGCCTCGCGGAACAGGCGCTTGTCGGCCAGGTTGTTCACGCCGAAGCCGAAGCTGACCGTCTCGGTCACCTTGTAGCGCGCGCTCACGCCCCAGATGTTGTACGCGCCACGATCCTGCAGCGCGATCGATGCATCGCAGCTGCCGGTGCAGCGCGGGTCGTTGTTGATGTTGGTCGTGGCCGGTTCCTGCTTGCCGTAGAAGGTGCCGGTCAGCAGCACGGACAGCCTGTCGGTGGCCTGCCAGTCCAGCATGGTGTTGATCGTGTACTTCGGGATCACCGACAGCGGCTGGTGCGTGGTCTTGTTCTCGTTTTCCACCATGTAGGTGAAGTTGTTGCTCCACTTCAGGCGGTCGCCCTGCTCGCCCAGCAGCGGAATGACCAGGTTGCCTTCCAGCCCCTGCACGATCGCCTTCGGCGCGTTCTCCCAGCGGAAGATGCGGCCCTTGGTGTCGGCGGTCAGCCCGATCTGGGTGTAGCCGGCCTGGATCTTGTCCTTGTAGTCGTTGTGGAAGTAGGTCAACGACGCCTGCCAGCCGCTCTGCGGTGCCCACTCGATGCCCAGTTCCTTGTTCAGGCTGGTTTCCGCCTTCAGGTCCGCGTTGCCGCGCATGTAGCAACCGGCGCCCAGGCTCGGCAGCGCATTGGGGCAGCCGTTGCCGCGGGTGTAGTAGAGATAGTCCGGATTCGACTGGTACAGGTTCGGCGCCTTGAACGCGCGGGCAATGCCGCCCTTCACCACCCAGTCGCCGCTGATACGGAACTGCGCGTTGAGGCTGGGGCTGGTGTTGTTGCCGAACTGGCTGTGGTGGTCGAAGCGCAGGCCCGGGGTAACGATCCAGCGCTCGCCCAGGTAGATGTTGTCTTCCACGAACACCGCCGTGGTCTGCGCATCGGCCTTGCCGCGCGCACGATCAGCCGACAGCCCCGGGATGCCACCGCCGCTGCTGCTGGACTGGCTCATCGAGTACGGGTCGGTCAGGCGGCTGTCCAGGTATTCAAAGCCCAGCGTCCAGATGTTCTCGGCACCACCCAGCGTGGCCGGGAAGCTGACTTCACCGTCCAGCTGGTAGTTGCGCAGGCGCGAGGTCGACCAGTCGGTGCCGTTGAAGCTGCCTTCCGGGCCACCGGCCAGGCCTTCGTTGATGCGCGAGTTGTTCACCGCTTCCACCGCAGCCGTCACCCGCGAGGTGACATCGCCCCAGCGACCACGATGGCTGATCGCGCCGGTGTTGCGGTACATGCGGTTGGTCTCCGCCTTGCCGTCGGCCAGCGCCGCCAGATCAACGCCGGTCGAAGTGCCGGTGGTGCTGACCGCACGGTCGCCGGCGTAGATGTTGCCCTGGCGGCTGGTGCCCGCCTCGAACTCGACCACCTGGTTGGCGGTCACGTCCCAGCGCAGCAGCGCGTTGACGTCACGGTTCTTGACGCCCTCGCGGCCAGCCGGTGGCACTGCGTTCGGCTGGGTGGCGTACTGACGGTTGAGATCGAGTGAATCGGCGTCGGTCTTGTTGAGGTTGCCGTAAAGGCGGAACGACAGCGTGTCGGTCATCGGCCCACTCAGCTGCAGGCCGACGCGCTCGCTGCCACCTTCGGCGCTGTGTTCAGGCACCAGCCCGTACAGGTCGACCGCACCGGCAAGGTCGCCGGTCGGGCGCTTGGTGATGATGTTGACCACGCCACCGGAAGCACCGGAGCCATAGCGTGCCGCCGCCGGTCCGCGCAGCACTTCGATGCGCTCGATCATCTCCGCCGGCACCCAGTTGGTGTCGCCGCGTGTGTTGCGCTCTCCGCTGCGCCCCATGCGCACGGCATCGCGCGCACCGATGCGCTTGCCGTCGACCAGGATCAGGGTGTTTTCCGGGCCCATGCCGCGCAGGTCGATCTGGCGGTTGTTGCCGTACTGGCCCGAGGCGCTGTTGCCGGTGAGGTTGACGCCCGGCATGGTGCGCAACAGTTCGGCGATGTCGTTGGCCGGTGGGCGCCTGGCGATGTCCTCGGCGGTGATGGTCGAGGTACCCAACGCCTGGCGGGCAATCTGCGAGGCGGTGACGTGCACCGTGTCGATATCGGTGGCGTCGGTTTCAGCCTGGGCGGTCAGCGCGCTGCCCGCCAGCAGGGCGGCAACGGCGAGCGCCAGCGGGCGCGGCGAGAGGACAACGGCAGGAGACATGATCTGGACCTTCTGGCAGGGCAACGGGGCCTCTGGCAAAGGGCTTGAGGCAACGACGAGGGGGAGGCGGAGCGTCGCTGCAGTCGCCTGCGGCCCGATCCGTGCGTGCATTCTCCCATCAATGCGAGTGATTCTCAAATGCGTTCACTCATTGCTACCGCAGGCGTGATGTGCCCTGCGTGCCGAACGACCCTGCATCGGGCTTAAACTGGCTGGCTTGCCCACCATCAACCGCACGCCGCCGCGGCCGATACCCGTGGTTTGCCGTACGCAGTCAGAGATCGACGTGGAACCACCTCAACTGGACGATGCCAGCCAGCCGCTGGCCGAGGCCTGGCAGCACTGCCTGCAACAGGCCGGCCCGGCCGCCACCGCGCTGCTGCACGCCGCCGCAACCGATGCCCCGCCGGCGCTGGCCCAACGCTTCTACGAAGTGCTGTTGCAGGACGGGCGTGCACGCCGCTTCCTGTCCCACGATCAGGTCAAGCAACGCCTGCAACCGGCCATGCAGCGCTGGCTGGTGCAGCTGCTGACCACTGATGCCGACGGCATTGCCGCCACCGTTGCCTCGCAACGGGTGATCGGCGATGTGCATGCCCGGGTCGGCATTCCGGTCGACCTGGTCACCCGCGGCGCGCGCGTACTCAAGCACGAGCTGTTCGTGCGCCTGCGCGACGACGCGCCCGACAGCGCCACCGCGTTCGCCGCCATCGACTGCCTCAGCGCGATCATGGACATCGCCATGGAAGGCATGACCCTGGCCTACACCCATGCACGTGAGCGCTCCACCCGTGCCGATGCTGCCTACCGGCTGTTCTCGCTGGTGCAGAATGTCGGTACCGAACGCGAGCGCCAGCGTGCACTGCTGCTGGACTGGGAGAACGCCCTGCTCTACGCACTCGCCGGCCACGTGCAGGCCGGCGAAAGCGCCAGCCTGGCGACCTCGGAATTCGGCCTGTGGTTCACCCACAAGGGCATCCCCAGCTTCGGCGAGAGCAGCGAAACCCAGCAGGTCGGCCAGCTGATGGCCCGCATCGACGGCAACCTGCAGCGGGCAAGCAATGACACCCCGGCGCAACGACTGGCGGTGCTGCCGGCCATTCGCGAGGACCTGGCCGCCATCCGTACCCTGATGACGCTGTTGTTCGAACGCATCGGTGAACTGGATGCCGGCAGCGATGCCCTGACCAACCTGCTCAACCGCCGCTTCCTGCCTACCGTGCTGCGCAGGGAGATCGAGCTGGCCACGCGCAATCGCACGCCGTTCTCGCTGCTGCTGCTCGACCTGGATCACTTCAAGGCGATCAACGACGGCCACGGCCACGATGCCGGCGACCGCGCGTTGCAGCACGTCGCCGGCCTGCTCGGCCAGCTGACCCGCGGCAGCGACTACCTGTTCCGCTACGGCGGCGAGGAGTTCGTGGTGGTGCTGGTTGCCGCCAGTGAGTCACAGGCCTCGGTGATCGCCGAGAGCCTGCGCCGGCAGATCGCGCAGTCGCCAGTGGCACTGGCCAACGGCCAGGTTCTGTCGCTGACTGCCAGCATCGGCGTGGCCGGCCATGATGGCCACCCGGACTACGAACGGTTGATGGCACGTGCCGACGCGGCGATGTACGAGGCCAAGCGCAGCGGCCGCAACCGCGTGGTGGTGGCCAGCGGGGACCTGCAGGAAGCCCCGGGCCGGCGTGCGTTGCAGCGATGACGACAGGACAGGTAGAGTCGACCGCTGGTCGACTATCGCGCGCAGCGCGGAATTTTTCGCACGCGGGGCGAAGAGCAGTCGACTGACAGTCGACTCTACCGACAGTCGACTTTACCGGTCCGCGCGCCAGCCGATGCATTGAACGCCACCACTCCCCACCCCGCCCACCACAGCAGCGCCAGCAACGCGATGCCTGCACCCAGCAGGCACACGGCAGGCCAGCCGTGCTGGGCCTGCATCCAGGGCCCGGCAGCCGCACCGGCACCACTACCCACCGCATAGAACAGCATGTACAACGCCACCAGGCGCCCATGCTGTTCCGCCGGTGCACGCAGCAACAATGCCTGGTTCGAAACATGTAGTGCCTGGCCGCCGAGGTCGAGCACGATCACGCCCAGCAGCAGCAACGACAGCGACTGCGGCAGGCCCAGCAGCGGCCACCACGCAACCAGCATCAACAGCAGCGCGCCAAGACTGACCCGATCGGCAAAACCGCGGTCCATCCAGTGCCCGACCCGCGACGCCATCAATGCACCTGCCACCCCGGCCAGGCCGAGCGCACCGATGGCCGCAGTGGACCACTGCAGCGGCGGGGCCGACAGCGGCAAGGGAGCCGCCGCCCAGAACACGTTGAGTCCGGCAAACAGCAGCAATGCCAGCGGACCACGCTCGCGCAGCGTTCGATCCCGGCGCAGCATGCCCAGCATCGAGCCCAGCAGGTCGAGCCACCGCGGCGGTACCGCGGGTATCGGCACGGCCGGCAGGCGCCGCCACAGCAGTACGGCCAGGGCTGCCATCAGCGCTGCCGACAGCAGATAGACCGCTTGCCAGCCGGCAATGGCCGCCACCGTGCCGGACAGCACGCGCGCCAGCAGCAGCCCGATGAACACCCCACCCTGCACCACCCCCACCACGCGTCCGCGCTGCACGGCCGGAGCCATCGCTGCCGTATAGGCGATCAAGCCTTGGGTCAGCGCGGTGCCCAACAGCCCGGCCAGCAGCATGCCAGACAACAGCCAACCGGCCGTGCGTGCCGCTGCCAGCCACAGCAGGGCCGCCACCAGTGCCGCCAGCTGCAGCCGCAGCAGGCGCCGCCGGTCACCGCGATCAGCCAGCGGCAGCAACCCGAGCAATGCCAGCACGCTGCCGGCCTGGGTCGCGGCCAACACCGCGCCGGCAACCGCCCGTTCCAGCGCGAAGGCGTGTACAAGCTGATCCAGCAGCGGCTGCGCGTAATAGACGTTGGCAACGCTGGCGCCGGCGGCAACCGCAAGCAGCACCAGCAGGGGGCGTGGAATCGGCATGGCATTCGTCATCTAGTTTCATATTGAAACCAGATGCAGGCTAGCCACTTTGGTTTTAAACTGCAACCACATTCGGAGGCCACAGCATGCACGCCAACAGCCCCTGCCCCGTTGCCCGCAGCGCCGACCTGCTCGGTGATCGCTGGGCACTGCTGGTGATCCGCGATGCCTTCGACGGCGTCCGCCGCTTCGGCGACTTCCAGCGCAGCCTGGGCGCCGCCCGCAACATCCTCAGCGATCGCCTGCGCAGGCTGGTCGAGGCCGGCATCCTGCAACTGCAACCGGCCTCCGACGGCTCGGCCTACCAGGAATACGTGCTCACCGCCGCGGGCCAGGCGCTGTTCCCGGTGCTGGTCGCGCTGCGCCAATGGGGTGAACGCCATCGCTTCGGTGCAGACGAAGCTCATTCGCAGCTGATCGAATCCAGCACGCGGCGACCGCTGCCGTACATGCAGCCGCGCGGGCGCGACGGTCGGCCCCTGCAGGCCGCCGCCACCCGTGTGCGCAAGTTCAGGGACGACGGGCACAGCGCCTGACCCGCCCATTCGCGCACACCGCGACCCGGTCGCGCCGGTTAGCATCGGATGTTTCCGCCGCCGGACAACGACGATGTCGCGCTATCGCCCTTCCCTGATGACCGCCCTGCTGCTGCCGTTGCTGGCCTGCAGCGCCGGAACCACGCAGGCCCGCGAGGTTGCCGCGCCCGCCGACCACGTGCAGGCCGATGGCCCCTATGTGTTCCGCCAGGGCGACCGGGTGCAGGCCAAGTGGATCTGCGCCGACAAGGTCGAATCGCGCACGCTTGCCTCCGGGGCAACAGGGACCGATATCGCACCGCGCTGCGGCTACGAACACACCGTGCATGTGGCTGCGCCGAATGCAGCCTCGGTCTCGGTGCTGCCGGCCACACCGCGCATCGTCGCGCTGTCCGACATTCACGGCCAGTACGGGTTGCTGGTGCGCCTGCTGCGTGCCCATCACGTGATCGACGCGGAGGATCGCTGGGCGCTGGGCAAGGACACGCTGGTCATCGCCGGCGACGTGTTCGACCGCGGCCCGCAGGTGACCGAGGCGTTCTGGCTGCTCTACGGCCTGCAGCAGCAGGCGGCCGCCGCCGGTGGCGCCGTGCACTTCGTGCTCGGCAACCACGAAACCATGGTGCTGTACGACGACCTGCGCTACGTCAACCCCAAGTACCTGCGCAGCGCCCAGCTGCTGGGCCGCAGCTACCCGCAGCTGTATGGCGCCGACTCGGTGATCGGGCAGTGGCTGCGCACCCGACCGGTACTGCTGAAGATCGGCGATACCCTGTTCCTGCACGGCGGCATCTCGCCCGAGGCGGTGCAGCTGGCGCTGGACCCGGCACGCACCAACGCGGCCTACCAGGCCTCGCTGGGCCTGCCCAAGGCCGAAGTGAAGGCCGACCCGGCCACCGCACCGCTGTATGACGGCAAGACCAGCCCGATCTGGTACCGCGGCTATTTCGATGGCCGCCTCGACACCGCGGGTGTGCAGGCTGTGCTCGACCGCCTGCAGCTCAAGCGCATCGTGGTTGGCCATACCTCGATGCCGCACGTCAGCAGCTTCCACGGCGACCGCGTGATCGCCATCGACAGCAGCATCAAGAACGGCGAGAACGGCGAACTGCTGTTCATCGAGGGTGGCAAGCTCAGCCGTGGCCTGCTGGATGGTTCGCGGGTGCCGCTGGCGCTCGGTGAGCCGGGCCTGCAGGACTGAATGGAGGGACAGCGCGACGGTGCCGGGAGGTGCCGGCGCGCTCCACCTGCAGCCGGTTTGCGGCTACCCTCGGCAGCCGAGAGGCCCACCCCGTCCATCCGGTGGGCCTGACCGTTACAGGAGCCCCGCGCATGCGCGTTCTGATTGCTGAAGACGACCCGGATATCGCCTCCGGCCTGTGCGCCTCGCTGCGCCGGCAGGGGCACGTGGTCGACCACGTCGACAACGGTGCGCACGCCGATGCTGCACTGGGCTCGACGCAGTACGCGCTGCTGGTACTGGACCTGGGGCTGCCGCAGCTGGATGGCCGCGACGTGCTGCAGCGCCTGCGCCAGCGTGGTGATGGCCTCGCAGTGCTGGTGGTGACCGCCCGTGACGGCCTGGCCGAGCGCGTGCGTGTGCTCGACCTGGGTGCCGATGACTACCTGGTCAAGCCGTTCGCGCTGGACGAGTTCGAAGCGCGCGTGCGCGCCCAGCTGCGCCGGGTCACCAGCAATGGCAACCCGGACCTGCGCATCGGCCGCCTTCGCATCGACCTGGCCGGGCACCGTGTATGGATCGACGACCAATCACTTGAACTGACCGCACGCGAGTTCGGGCTGCTGTCGGCGCTGGCGGTACGCGCCGAGCGCATCGTGTCACGCGCGCAACTGGTGGAAGCGCTGTGCGACTGGGGCCAGGACCTGACCGACAACGGCCTGGACATCGCCCTGCACCGCCTGCGCCGCAAGCTGCAGCCGGGCGGCATGGGCATCCGCACCGTGCGCGGGCTGGGCTACATGCTGGAAGACGCGCAGGACGACAGCGCCCCGTGATCAGTGGACCGCCCAGCCTGCGCCGGCGCCTGCTCGCCTTCCTGGCGTTGCCGATGCTGGGCCTGCTCACCTTCAATACGATCCTGGCCTATTACGTTGCGCTGGACTATTCCAACCGCATCCACGACCGCAACCTGATCGACGACACTCACTCGTTCGCGCAGATGCTGAGCACCATGCCGGTGACCAGCGACCTGTCTCCGCAGGCGCGCTTCCTGATCGAGTACGAACCCGACGGCCATCGCTATTTCAACGTCGACAGCAGCCGCCAGGGGACGCTCAGCGGCAATGCGGATTTCAGTGCCTACGCGCCTTCGCAGGAATGCACCGGCGTGGACACCACCCTGTACGATGGCATTCTCAACGGCCAGCCGGTGCGCATGGCCACCGTCTGCACGCGTGCGATGAACGATCCGCAGGACCAGCTGGCGGTGACCGTGGCCGAAAGCATGGCCGAACGACGCCAGCGCGCGCGAGAGATCCTGATGATCATCATCCCGCTGATGACCATGCTGGCGCTGGGCACTGCCGCGCTGGTCTGGTTCGGGGTGACCCATGGCCTGCGCATCCTGACCCCGCTGAGGACCCGCCTGGCACAGCGCCGCGGCGAACTGGCGCCGATCTCCGACGCCGACGTGCCGGAGGAAATCCAGCCACTGATCAGCACCATCGACGATCTGTTTGCCCGCCAGGCGGAAATGATCACCCTGCAGAACCGTTTCATCGCCGACGCCGCGCACCAGCTGCGCTCGCCGTTGGCCGGCATGGCCCTGCACGTGGACCAGGCACTGGCGCATGGCGACCCGGACACGGTGCGCGAGGCACTGCAGCACATCCGCCGGCTCAACCAGCGCACCGCGCGGGTCAGCACCCAGCTGCTGGCGCTGAGCCGGGCCCAGACCGTGCCGGAGACGGTGGAGGCACTGGACCTGTGCGAACGGGTGCCGCAGTGGGTCGGTACACGCGTGCCTGAAGCGATCCGCGATGGCATCGATCTGGGTTACCGCGGCAGCCCCCAGCCGCTGCGCGTGCTCGGCAACGGTGCCCAGCTGCAGGAAGCACTGGACAACCTGATCGACAATGCGCTGCGCTATGCCGGCCGCGATGCGACCGTCACCGTCGGCGTGCACGCGCTGGATGACAATGACGTCGAACTGTACGTGGAGGACAACGGGCCCGGCGTACCCGAGGACGTGATGCCGCGGCTGGGTGAGCGCTTCTTCCGCGCCCCCGGCAACACCGCCAGCGGCACCGGCCTGGGCCTGGCCATCGCCCACGAGGCGGTGGAGCACTTCGGCGGGCGCCTGACCTTCCTCAACCGCCCCGGCGGCGGACTCAAGGTCGCCATCACACTGCCGCTGCTGAAGGCCCCCTGACCCGGACCGGGGCGCTGAAAGGCTGGCGAAAATCGCGGTTGCGATCCTGACCCTCCCCACTGCCGTCCCGGAGCCGCCAGGTGACCGACTCGCACGACTTCTTCCTCCCCGGTGGCCCGCAGGGCGTGCTGCTGGTTCACGGCCTGACCGGTACCCCGGCGGAAATGCGCATGCTGGGCAAAGGGCTGAACAACGCCGGCTTCACCGTACACGGCGTGCAGCTGCCCGGCCATTGCGGCACCGTGGATGACCTGCTGGCGACCACCTGGGAACAGTGGTACCAGGGCGTGGAAGATGCGGCGGCAAGCCTGCGCGGCAAGGTCGACCAGCTGTTCGTCGGTGGCCTGTCGATGGGCGCGGTGCTGTCGCTGGCACTTGCTGCTCGACGACCGGACTGGGTGTCCGGCGTCGGCGTGTATGGCGCCACGTTCCGCTACGACGGCTGGAACATACCCGCTGTCGCCCGCCTCTCGTTCCTGCTGCCGTGGTTCAAGCGCTTCAATATCGGCCGCGACCGCATGTTCATGGAAGAACCGCCGTACGGCCTGCGCGACGAGCGCCTGCGTGCGCAGGTCAGCGCCGCCATGCTGTCCGGCGACAGCGCGGCGGCAGGCCTTCCGGGCAATCCCTGGCACGCGCTGGCCGAGATGCGTGCGCTGAGCAACTGGACCCGCCGCCACCTGCACCAGGTCACCGCCCCGTGCCTGGTGATGCACGCGCGCGAAGACGACGTGGCCAGCATGGGCAATGCCGAACTGGTGATGTCGCGGGTCAGTGGCCCGAAGGAACTGGTGGTGCTGGAGGACAGCTACCACATGATCACGATCGACCGCGAACGCCGCGAGGTGATCCGCCGCAGCGCGCGCTTCTTCACCGGGATCGGTGAACGCAGCGGCGTCCTCAAGGCGGTGGCCTGAGATGGGGGCACTTGCCACGCTGCTGTGGCTGGCCAATGTCGTGCTCGATACCGGTGGCCAGCTCGCCTTCAAGGCCGCCGCCAGCGACCCGCAGGAGGGCGAGGGACTGCAGCGCTGGAAGCACATGCTCAGCCGCCCCTGGCTGTGGATCGGCATCGCCTGTTACGTGCTTGAGTTCGTCGCCTGGATCGCCTTCCTGTCACTGGTTCCGCTGTCCAAGGGCGTGCTGCTGGGCTCGATCAACATCGTGGCGCTGATGATCGCCGGCCGCATCCTGTTCCGCGAGAAGCTCACGCCATTGCGGGTGACCGGGATGCTGCTGGTCACAGCAGGCGTGGCGGTGGTGGGGGCCGGCTCATGAGGCGCCTGTATGTGATCGGCTTCCCCCTGCTGATGGCCTTCGACACCCTGGCCCAGCTGTGCTTCAAGTACGCCGGCGATGCTGCGCTGCCGGTCGAGGCCAACACCACCTGGCTGCTGCGCGTGCTGTCGCAACCCTGGGTGTACGGCGCCATCCTGGGCTACGTGGGTGCGTTCTTCACCTGGATGAGCCTGCTGCGGCATGCGCCGATCGGCCCGGCATTCGCGGCCTCGCACCTGGAAGTGATCAGTGTGCTGCTGCTGTCGGCCTGGCTGCTGAAAGAGCCGCTCACCCTGCACCACCTGGTCGGTGCGGTACTGATCGTGGCCGGCATCGTCTGCCTCGGCCGCGCGGAAGCGGACGACCCGCACAGCCCCGCCGAAAGCACCTCGTGAGCGGGCTGCGATGAGCCTGTTCGCGCGCGAACTGCCACCGACCGCCGGCCTGCCGATGCAGGCCAGCGACTTCCTTCCCGGTGGTGGTGACCTGCGCGGGATCCTGGCCAACCAGCTGGGCACGCCGCCGCTGCAGCTGACCTGTTCCGGCACGCACGCGCTGCTGATCGCCCTGCGCACCTTGCGCAAGCGCGCACCCAGGCGCGACACGGTGATCATGCCGGCCTACACCTGCCCGCTGGTGCCGATCGCGGTGCACAGCCTCGGCCTGCGCGTGCAGCTGTGCGATACCCGGCGCGGCCACTTCGACTTCGATCCCGGCCAGCTCGAACGGTTGGCCGATGCGCGTACGTTGGCCATCCTGCCAACCCACCTCGGCGGTCGCATCGCCGATGTCGAACGGGCCTGCGACATCGCCCGCAGCGCCGGCGCCTGGGTCATCGAAGATGCCGCACAGGCGCTGGGCGCACGGGTGGGCAACAGCAGTGTCGGCCTGCGTGGCGACATCGGATTCTTCAGCCTGGCCGCCGGCAAGGGGCTGAGCCTGCACGAAGGCGGCCTGCTGGTCAGCCGCGATGACGAACTGCGCGCCGAACTGGCCGAGCATGCCGCCGAACAGGTGCGCTTCAACCTGCGCTGGGAGCTGCTTCGCAGTGTGCAGCTGCTTGGCCTTGCCGCCTGCTATCGCCCCTCGCTGCTGTCGCTGGTGTACGGCAATCCGCTGCGCAGCGCACTGCAGCGTGGCGATCTGGAAGACGCGGTCGGTGACATTTTCCCGCTGGACATACCGCAGCACCGGGTCAGTCGATGGCGACAGAACATCGGTGCCCATGCCGCGCGGCGATTGCCGGCGTTCCTGCAGGCCGGGCGCCTGCGCGCACTGCAGTTGCGCGTGCAGCTGGCACAACTGCCAGCGGTGGAGGTGGTCGATGGCTTGGCCGGCACCGGCGGCACCTGGCCGATGCTGATGCTGCTGCTGCCCAGCCAGCGCGCGCGCGATGCCGCGCTGGACGACCTGTGGCCGCGCGGCCTCGGTGCCAGCCGCATGTTCATCCATGCCCTGCCCGACTACGCCTACCTGCGTGGCATCGTGCCGCAGGAGGACGTGCCCAATGCACGTGACTTCGCCGCACGCATGCTCACCCTTGGCAACAGCGCCTGGCAGACCCGTGAGGAAACGGGCGAAATACTGCAGGTCCTAGCCCGCGCCTGACCCGCACGTGCATGCGTGGCCTGCGCTCCGCGCATTCATCCATGTACTTTCCTGAACGCTTTCCCAGCCCGTCAAAAGCGCCTTTCAACAGGAAAGGAACGAGAAAGGCGGCCTGCCTACATTGAGCCTGCCCCGGCAATGTGCCGGACGCCTTTCTCATCGACGGACCTGCCCATGCATTGGAGCATCCTGTGTGACTTCGACGGCACCATCAGCCTCGAAGATGTCATCGACTCGCTGCTGGAAAAGTACGGCCAACCGGGCTGGCAGGAACTGGAAGACCAGTGGAAGGCGGGAAAGATCGGCTCGCGTGAATGCATGCAGGGCCAGGTGCGGCGGCTGGAACTGGATCCGGCCACGCTTGATGCCCATCTGGACCAGGTGCAGATCGATCCAGGTTTCGTCGCCTTCGTCGCTCGCACCGAGCAGCTGGGCCTGCCACTGCGCATCGTCAGCGACGGCCTGGACTATGCGATCCATCGCATCCTCGCCAACCACGGCCTGGCGCAGCTGCCGGTGGTGGCCAACCACCTGCGCTGGTGCGATGACCACTGGGAACTGGAATCGCCCTACCAGGCCGAAGGCTGCCGCAGTGGCACCTGCAAATGCGCCTGCGCCGCGCAGGCGCGCGCCAACGAAGCACCGCGCGTGCTGATGATCGGCGACGGCAGCTCGGACTTCTGCGTGTCCGAAGACGCCGACTTCGTGTTCGCCAAGCGCCGCCTGATTACCCATTGCACGAATGCCGGCATCGAGCATGCCGCCATCGACACCTTCCACGATGCAATCGCACTGCTGCCGCGCTTGCTCGATGGCAGCCTGCTGCAGCCACGTCGCCTCGACGCCAGCCCGCAGCCCGCCGCACTGCCCCTGCTGCTTGCCACCGCCTGAGCACTCCCTTCCAGGCGCGCTCCCCTGTTACCCCTTTCGAACGTCCTTCACGGAACCGAACTGCATGAATATTTTTGACAAGAACGCCGACGCCGCTGCCTCCGATGCGCAGCTGCTGGCCGACGAAGCCCGCTACAGCTCCTTCGGCGACACCGTCCACTACGTCGATCCGCCGAAGATCTTCCAGCGCGGCGAAGGCAGTTACATGTTCGACGGCGCGGGCGTGCCCTACCTCGACCTGCAGATGTGGTACTCGGCGTGCAACTTCGGCTACAGCAACAAGCGCCTGAACGATGCACTGAAGGACCAGATCGACACCCTGCCGCAGGTCGCCAGCCAGTACCTGCACCCGACCCGCGTGCAGCTGGCCAAGACCATTGCCGTGGACATGCACGAGAAGTTCGGCCTCGACGGCCGCGTGCACTTCAACGTCGGCGGTGCGCAGGCCATTGAAGACTCGCTGAAGATCGTGCGCAACGCGCGCGGCGGCAAGAGCCTGATGTTCGCCTTCGAGGGCGGCTACCACGGCCGCACCCTGGGTGCGTCGTCGATCACCTCCAGCTACCGCTACCGCCGCCGCTACGGCCACTTCGGCGAGCGCGCGATGTTCATCCCGTTCCCGTACCCTTTCCGTCGCCCGAAGGGCATGACCCCGGACGAGTACTCCGACCACTGCGTGTGGCAGTTCGAGCGCCTGTTCGAAAGCGAGTACAACGGCGTGTGGGATCCCAAGGTCGGCCAGGCCGAGTACGCCGCGTTCTACGTCGAGCCGATCCAGGGCACCGGTGGCTACGTCATCCCGCCGCGCAACTTCTTCACCGGCCTCAAGCGCGTGCTGGACAAGTACGGCATCCTGATGGTCGTCGATGAAATCCAGATGGGCTTCTGGCGCACCGGCAAGCTGTGGTCGATCGAGCACTTCGGCGTGACCCCGGACGTGCTGGTGTTCGGCAAGGCGCTGACCAACGGCCTGAACCCGCTGTCGGGCCTGTGGGCGCGCGAAGAGCTGATCAACCCGACCGTGTTCCCGCCGGGCTCCACCCACTCCACCTTCAATTCCAACCCACTGGGCACCCGCCTGGGCCTGGAAGTGCTGAAGCTGGGCAAGGAAATGGATTACGAGCGCACCGTGCCGGAAAAGGGCGCGTACTTCCTCGACGGCCTGCGCGGCCTGCAGAAGCGCCACCCGGAAATCGGCGACGTCGACGGCCTGGGCCTGGCGCTGCGTGCGGAAATCTGCCAGGCCGACGGCTACACCCCGAACAAGGAGCTGCTGGACCGCATGGTCGACATCGGCCTGGCCGGTGACCTGCTGCACGACGGCAAGCGCATGGGCCTCGTGCTCGACGTGGGTGGCTGGTACAAGAACGTGATCACCTTCGCGCCGTCGCTGGACATCAGCTACGAAGAAATCGACCTGGCGATCACCCTGCTCGACCAGGCGCTGACCAAGGCCAAGGGCTGAGGTCGATGCGCTGCCGGTTCCCGTGCCGATGGAGATGACGTCACGCCCCTCCAGCACCGCGCTGGAACCGAGCGCGCTGCTGGAGGGCTTCCTGGCCCACCCGCCGCTCGGATTCGAGGCAGGCCGCCTTCCCAGCGGCCTGCCGACCTTCCGTGCGCCGCTGGACCTGACCACCACGATGGATGACGAACTGCGCAGCAGGCTACTCGGCCTGCCGCTGTCGCGCCTGTGGCGGCCGTGGATCACCTGGAAGACGCGCTTCGTCGGTGCCACCAGCACCGAGTACACCCCGCTGCCGGCACACGTTGCCCCGGAGGCGCTGGCTGAGGACGTGACGCGTCACGCGATCGGCGATACCCGGCTGCTGGTGGTGAAGGACCTGGCAGTCGAATCACCGCTGCTGGACGACGCGGCCAACGCACACAGCGGCGCCTTCCTGCAGGCGCTGCTGGCACGCGGCTTCGTCGAACTGGAAGGCATGCCGCTGGCCTGGGTGGCGATCGATTTCGATTCGCTCGACGACTATCTCGGCCGCCTGTCATCCTCGCGCCGCAAGAACATCCGTCGCAAGTTGCGTTCGCGCGATGACCTGCAGATCGACTGCATCGCCACCGGCAACCCGGCCCTGGCCGACCCGCAACTGCAGGCCGAACTGTACGCGCTGTACCTGGACGTATACGCGCAGAGCGCGGTGCATTTCGACCAGCTCGACCTGCCCTATTTCCAGTACCTGCTGGCCGACAGCCAGGGCCAGGGACGGATGTTCCTGTACCGCCACCAGGGCCGGTTGATCGGCTGGAACCTGTGCTACGTGCATGCCGGCAAGCTGGTGGACAAGTACATCGGCCTGGCCTATCCGCAGTCGCGCGAGCACAACCTGTACGCGGTCAGCTGGATGCACAACCTCGAGTACGCGCTGCGGCACGGCCTGAGCCACTACGTGGCCGGCTGGACCGACTCGCGCATCAAGGCCGAACTGGGTGCGCGCTTCACCTCCACCCGGCACGCGATCCACGCACGCTCCCCGCTGCTGCGCGCTGCGCTGCGCAGGCTGGCACCCTATCTGCAGGGCGAACCTGATGGAGGCGGTTGAATGATGCCGTTGCGTTCCCCGCTGATCCTGGACCTGGACGGTGGCGTGCTGCCGCTGCCACAGGCGCAGACCCTGGCCCTGCCGCAGTGGCATGACCCGCTGCGCTTTGCCTGCAGCAATGCCACCCTGGACCGTTTCGCCGCTGACGTGCTGGCACCACTGCCGGCCCAGCTCGGAACCGTCATGCTCGGCAGTGGCGACTTCCACCACCTCAGCCTGCCACTGCTGCGCCGCATGCGCGGGCAGGCCCCGTTCCAGCTGGTGGTGCTGGACAACCATCCGGACAACATGCGGTTCCCGCTCGGCATGCACTGCGGCTCGTGGGTGAACGCCGCCAGCAAGCTGCCGCAGATCTCGCACATCCATGTGCTCGGCATCACTTCCAGCGATATCGGCCTCGGTCATGCCTGGGAGAACCACTGGCGACCGCTGATGGGTGGACGCCTGACGTACTGGTGCATGGACGTGGACGTGGGCTGGGGCCACCGCCTCGGCATGGGCCGTGCGTTCCGACGCTTCGAGCACCCGGAGGCACTGGTCGCCGCGTTCGCCGCCGAGCAGGCCACATCCCCGCAGCCCACCTACCTGTCGATCGACAAGGATGTATTCGCCGAGGACGTTGCGCGCAGCAACTGGGACCAGGGCCGCTTCCAGCTGGAACACGCACTGGTGGTGATCGAAGCACTGCGCGCCGGTGGCCTGGTCGGCAGTGACATCACCGGCGAAGTTTCGCTGGCCAGCTACCAGAGCCGCTTCAAGCGCTGGCTGTCGTCGCTGGATGGCCAACCGGACATCAGGGCCGATGATCTTCCCGTCTGGCAGGCGCGTCACCAGAAGGTGAACCGCGAACTGCTGGCGGCAATCGCCGCCGCACCGACGGCCTGCTGACCGCGTCGGCAATGCCGGCCGTTGGCCGGCGTGGCTTCGGTAGTGCCGGCCGCTGGCCGGCAACCTCGTTGTTCCCGGGCTCACAGGAATGCCGGCCAGCGGCCGGCACTACACTGGACTCCCGACCCGGAGCCCTCGCCATGCCCCAGACCGTCATCCCGCAACTGCGCATGCGCCATGCCGATACCACCCTGCCGTTCTACGTGCAGGGGCTGGGTTTCGTGGTCGACTGGGAACACCGCTTCGAAGCCGGTTTGCCGTTGTTCGCCCAGCTCACCCGCGATGGCCAGACGATCTTCCTCACCGAGCACAGCGGTGACTGCGAGGTCGGCGGCGCGGTGTACTTCATCGTCGACGACGTCGACAGCCTGTACCGCGCCTTCAGCGCCGCCAACGTGCCGATCGAGCAGCCACCGCATGACACCGACTGGGGCAGCCGCGAGATGCTGCTGCGCGACCCCGACGGCAACCGCCTGCGTTTTGCCACCCACCTGGACTGAACAATGCGGACTTGAGGCATATATACGAAACATATATGCTTCGTATATCAACTCCGCCAGGACCGCCCATGGGCATCGTCAACATCGATGACACCCTGCACGACCAGCTGCGCCGTGCCTGCACTGTCTCCAGCCGTTCGATCAACGCCCAGGCCAACTTCTGGATCCGGGTCGGCATGCTGTGCGAAATGAATCCCACGCTGAGCTTCCAGGACATCGTCGCCAGCGAACTGCGGGCTGCCGGCGTGCAGCCGCCGCTGCTGGCACCGGGACAGGTCTGAGCAGATGGCGATCATCAAGCGCCCCGACGAGATCGCGCTGATGGCCGAATCCGGGCGCCTGCTTGCGCAGGTGTTCGCCGCGCTCGACCGGCTGCCACTGCAGGGCCGCAGCACGATGGAGATCAACGATTTCGTCGAACGCATGATCGTTGACGAGCTGCAGGCGCGGCCGGCCAGCAAGGGCCAGTACGGCTTCCCGTACGTGCTCAACGCCTCGATCGACAACGTGATCTGCCACGGCGTACCCAGCACCACCGACGTGCTGCGTAACGGCCAGATCGTCAACCTCGACATCACCCTGGAGAAGAACGGCTACATCGCCGACTCCAGCACCACCTACCTGGTGGGCGAGGTCGACTACGCCGCGCGCAGGCTGGTGCGGACCGCCTACCAGGCGATGTGGAAAGGCATCGCTGCGGTGCGCCCCGGTGCACGCCTGGGCGACATCGGCCACGCCATCGCCCGCCACGCGCGCAGCCACGGCTACAGCGTGGTGAAGGAATACTGCGGCCATGGCATCGGCCAGGAAATGCACGAGGAACCGCAGATCCTGCACTACGGCCATCCCAACACCGGCAGGGTGCTGGAGGAGGGCATGGTGTTCACCATCGAGCCGATGCTCAACCAGGGCAAGCCGGCCATCCGCCAGCAGCCGGACCAATGGCCGGTCTACACCCGCGACGGCAAGCTGTCGGCGCAGTTCGAGCACACGGTGGCGGTCACCCGCAACGGTGTGCGCGTACTGACCCTGCGCCCCGGCGAAGCGCCATTGTGCGCGGTGGATGCGGCCTAGAGCGGACGCAACAGAAGCACCGTTGCCAGGCAGAACATGAAGATCGCGACGCCCCCATCCAGCACCCGCCAGGCGTCCGGCCTGCGGAACACCGGCTGCAACAGGCGCGCGCCATAGCCCAGCGTGCAGAACCAGGCCACGCTGGCGGCGCACGCACCGGCGGCGAACGCCCAGCGCAGGTCACCCGGGTAACGCGTGGACAGGCTGCCCAGCAGCACCACCGTATCCAGATAGACATGCGGGTTGAGCAGGGTGAACGCCAGGCAGGTCAGCAGCACCTGCCGTCCGCTGCCGCCCTGCGCCTCGGTGGCGGCCAGTACGCCACCACCGCGCCACGCACGCAGTCCCGCCTGCACGCCATACCAGAGCAGGAACGCCGCACCACCGAAGCGCAGCACCTGCAGCAGCAACGGCCACTGCAGCACCAGCGCGCCCATGCCACCGACGCCGGCCAGGATCAACGCGATGTCCGCGCCGGCGCAGGCCAGCACCACCCTGCCCACATGCCGCTGCTGCAGGCCCTGGCGCAGCACGAAGGCATTCTGTGCGCCGATGGCGATGATCAGGCCGGCACCTGCGAACAGGCCGGCGGCGGTAGCGGCGATCCACATCAGGACAGGCCAGGCAGCGAGGGGACACGCAGGGTGAGGCCAATGGCGATGTTTAGACAATCTGATTTTTCTTTATCCTGTGCAGGAAAACTGAAGGGGCACCGGCATGGATCTGGTACATCCACAATTGGCCGCATTCGCTGCGGTGCTGGAAGAAGGCAGCTTCGAGGCTGCGGCACGCCGCCTGTCGATCAGCCCATCAGCACTGTCGCAACGGATCAAGGCGCTGGAAGACAGGCTCGGGCAGGTCCTGGTGGTGCGCCAGGCACCCTGCCGACCGACTGCTGCGGGGGAAGCGCTGCTGCGCCGGGTACGCCCGATGCAGGCACTGGAAGCCGAGGCGCTGGCCGAGCTGCTACCCGAGCGTGGCAACGACGCTACGCGTACGCCCATCCCCCTGGCGGTCAACGACGACTCGCTTGATACCTGGTTCGTGCCCGCCATCGCTGACCTGCACCAGCGCCATGGCTACCTGTTCGACCTGCGCATGGACGACCAGGACCACACCCTGCAGTTGCTGCGCGATGGCAGCGTGCTCGGCGCAGTGACCGCCGAAAGCCAGCCGGTGAAGGGCTGCAACGTGCACCCGCTCGGCGCCATGCGTTACCACGCGATCGCTTCGCCCGGCTTCGCCCGCCAATACTTCAACGATGGCATGCAGGCCGCGGCCCTGGCGCGCGCACCGATGCTGGTGTTCAACCGCAAGGATGAACTGCAATGGCGCTTCGTGCGGCGCCTGACCCGCGCGCGACTGCAGCCGCCGCTACACTACCTGCCCTCTTCCACCGGTTTCGTCGAAGCCGCCGCGTGCGGACTCGGTTGGGGCATGGCCCCGGAAACCCTGGTCGCGCCCGCCGTGCGCGCCGGCCGCGTGGTGGTACTGGAACCCCGCCGCTGGCTGGATGTGCCGCTGTACTGGCAACATGCCGCCGTGCGCTCAAGCACGCTGCAGCACATCACCCAGGCGCTGCGCACTGCAGCCAGCGGCACCCTTCGTTGAGGACAATCCGATGACCGCAGACTCGGGCTTCACGCCGCGCGCACTACCGTTTGCGCACTTCTTTACCACTGGGACGGCATGGGCGTGATCGGCCGACGTACAAGGATGCACCGCGCGAAGGCCGCGCTGGCGCTGGTGCTGGCGACCTGCCTGCCAACCGCTGCGTCCGCGCAGAACAGCAACGACACCCCCGCATTGGACTGGGAACAGGCACGCCAACGCCTGGAGCAGGTCTCCGATGCGCTGGCGGCGGCTGATGCAGCGGTACGCAACAAGCAGGACCTGCAGGACGCCACGCGCCTGCTGCGCCTGCCGGAGATCACCGGCGAAGTACGCCGCCTGCAGTTCCAGAAGACCCTGACCCTGCCACTGGGTTCGCTGGCGCCCGTGGCTGAAGCCTTCGGTATCGATTCGCCGCTGTCGTTCACCGAGCGCGACTGGCGTACACGCCCGGTAGTGACCGCGGTGCTGCCGCTGTACACCGGCGGCGTGATCCCGGCCGCGCAACGTGCGGCCAGCGCCGCCCATGAGCAGGCCAACGCCGAGCGCGAGGCACAGCGCCAATCATTGACCGTGCAGCTGGCCCAGGCCTACTTCGGCCAGCGCCTGGCCGAGCAGGCGGTGGACGTGCGCCGCGACGTACGCGACGGCCTCAACCGCCACCTGTCCGATGCAGAAAAGCTGGAGCGCGAGGGCTTCGCCACCCGCGCCCAGCGCCTGCAGGCCACCGTGGCCCGCGACAAGGCCGAGCGCGAATACCAGAAGACGGTGAACGATCTGGCTACGCTGAAGGCCGCGCTGGCCACGCTGCTGCGCAGTGGTGGCGAGGTGCAGCCGGTGTCGCCGCTGTTCGTGCAGCGCGTGCCGATGGAACCGGTGGCCAGCTTCGAGCGCACGGCGCAGGCGCGCCAGCCGCAGATCGCGCGCTTGCGCGCGATGGTGGCGCAGGCCGAACAGGGCGTGCGCGTGCAGCAGGCCAAGCTGAAGCCGCAGATCTTCGCCTTCGGCCAGTACGACTTCCGTCGCCGCGACGAGATGCTGACCGACCCGGACTGGGCGTTCGGCATCGGCCTGAAGTACACCTTCCTGTCGCCGAACTCGCGGCCGGCGCAGATCAGCGCCGCGCGTGCGCAGCAGGACCAGGCCGAAGCGGGCCTGCGCGAGGCCGAGAACCAGGTCGCACTGGGCGTGCGCAAGGCCTGGAACGAACTTGAGACCGCGCGCCAGCAGTTCGTGCTGCTCGACAGCAGCATCGCCCAGGCACAGGAAAACCTGCGCCTGCAGGAGCTGGCATTCCGCGAAGGCCAGGCCACCTCGCTGGATGTGATCGATGCGCGGCTCGGCCTGGGCGGCGCCCGTGTCGAGCGCGCACAGGCCGCCTACCAATACGACATTGCGCTGGCACAGTTGCTGGAGATCAGTGGACAGATGGACCGTTTCGAAGAATTCCGGCGGCGTGCGGACGAGGTGATGGACCATGAGTGATGTGCTGCACGACGATGCGACGACGCCCCCCGGCAAGCGACGGCTGGGACCGATCCTGCTGGTGGTCCTGCTGGTCGCGGTGGTGCTCGGCCTGTGGCTGGCCTGGCGCAGCCCGGCCGACCAGATCCAGGGCATGGCCGATGCGGACACGATCAACGTGGCCGCCAAGATCACCGCGCGCGTGGCCGAGCTGAAGGTGCGCGAGGGCGATCGCGTGCAGCCCGGGCAGGTGCTGTTCCTGCTCGACAGTCCCGAAGTGGCCGCCAAGGAACAGCAGGCGCACGGCGCATTGGCCGCTGCGCAGGCGGTGGCCGACAAGGCCGATGAAGGCGCGCGCAGCGAAGACATCCGTGCCGCCGAAGCGAACTGGAAGCGGGCCGAAGCCGGCGCGACGCTGGCCGAAGCGACCTACCAGCGCGTGCAGAACCTGTTCAACGAAGGGGTGATGACCCGGCAGAAGCGCGATGAAGCGCATGCCCAGGCCACCAGTTCGCGCGAACTGGCCCGCGCCGCCCGCGCGCAGTACGACATGGCATTGGCCGGCGCCCGCGAGCAGGACAAGCGCGCCGCGCAGGGCCAGGTACAGCAGGCGCAGGGCGCGGTGGCCGAGGTCAACGCCGCGCGAGCAGAAGTGGAAGGACGCGCGCCGGTGGCGGGCGAGATCAACAAGCGCATGGCCGATCCGGGCGAGCTGGTGCCGGCCGGCTATCCGGTGTTCACCCTGGTCGACATCGACCGCATGTGGGTGGCGATGAACCTGCGCGAATCGCAGATGCAGGGCCTGAAGGTCGGCAGCAAACTGCAGGGAAGCGTGCCGGCGCTGGGCCTGGATGGCGAGTTCGAGGTCTACTTCATCAATCCGGCCGGCGACTACGCAACCTGGCGTACCACCCGCCAGTCGTCCGGCTATGACGTCCGCAGCTTCGAGGTGCGGGTGCGCCCGGTACGCCGCATCGAGGGCTTCCGCCCCGGCATGAGCGTGCTGTTCGCATGGCCCCAGCACTGAGCCCGGACCGCAACGGCTTCGCCGCTTCGTGGCGGCGCGAGCTGCAGTCGCTGCGCGGCAACCGTGCCGACCTGCTGCTGGTCACCTTGCTGCCACTACTGATGCTGGTAGTGATGGCATGGATGTTCACGCCGTCGGTGATGCGCGATATCCCGATTGCTGTGGTCGACCTTGACCACAGCAGTGACAGCCGCCTGCTGCTGCGCATGCTCGACGCCAGTCCCGGCGTACGCGTCGCCAGCCAGCCAGCGGACCTGGAGGAGGCACGTTCGCAGCTGCGCAGCCTGGACGTGTTCGCCATCGTGCTGGTGCCGCGCGATGTCACCCGGCAGGCGCTGCGTGGGCGCCAGGGCACGGTGTTCGCCTATTACAACGCCACCTACATGACCACCGGCCAGTCGGCGTCGCGCGACATCGGCGACGCGGTTTCCGCATGGAACGCACGCCTGCTGCGCGAGCGCATCGGCCTGCAGGTCGGCCCGGGCAAGCTGCGCGCGGCGCCGATCGCGGTGCAGTCTGACATCCTCTACAACCCGGCTCGCAGCTACGAACTGTTCCTGCTGCCACTGATCTTCCCGGCGGTGCTGTCACTGGTACTGGCACTTGCGGTGGCCGGCAGCCTCGGCCGCGAGATCCGCGATGGCACCCTGCCCGCCTGGCTGGCTCGCACGCCGTGGTCGGCGATTGCCGGCAAGGTCGCGCCGTACCTCCTGCTGTTCTCGCTGTATGGCGCGCTCGGCATCGGCTACCTGGCGTGGCTGCGCGGCGATGGTGTGGCCGGCAGCGTGCTTCTGCTGCTGCTCGCGCAGCCGTTGTTCTACCTGGCCACGGCCGCCTACGCGCTGTTCTTCGTCGGCGTCACCCGCGACATGGGCACCGCGTTGTCTGCGGTCGGTCTGAGCATCGGCACCGCGCTGGCGTTCTCCAGCGCTACTTTCCCGGTGCTGGACGGGCCGTTGTTTACCCGCGTCTGGCACCAGCTGCTGCCATTGAGCGCCTACATCAAGCTGCAGACCCAGCAGCAGTTCATCGGCGCGCCGCTGCAGGTTTCGGCATGGCCGCTGGCTACGCTGCTGTTGATGACGGTGGTGGCCGGTGGCATCGGCGGCCTGCGCCTGATCGCCTTTGCACGCACGCCTGCCGCCGCACAATCCGCAGGGGCTGACGCATGAGCATGCTCTGGCGCAGCCTGCGGCAGACCCTGATGGCGGTGCTGTGCGACCGCTACGCGATCGTGGTGATGGTCGGTGCGGTGATCCTGTATTCGTTCTTCTATCCAGCCGCCTACCGGCACCAGGTGGCCGGCAACCTGCCGGTGCTGGTGGTGGACGAAGACCATAGCGCGACCAGCCGCGAGCTGCTGCGCAAGCTCGACGCACTGCGCGTTGCGCGCGTGGTCGGGCAACCGGCGGACGTCGACAGCGCACGCGAGCAGCTCGAAGCCGGCCACGCCGAAGGCATCGTCGTGATCCCGGCCAACCTGGAGCGCGACATCCTGCGCGGCCATCCGGCCAAGCTGGTATTGCTTGGCAACGGTGCCTACCTGGGCCGCGCCAGCTGGGTGCTGGGCAGCGTAGCTGATGCGCTGGGTGCGTTCGGGCGTGATGCGGTGGTCGGCCAGGCCGCCTTCATGGGTGCGCCGCAGGCACCGCCGGTCACCCTGGTGCAGCGCCCGCTGTACAACACGCAGGAAGGCTATGGCAGCGCCATCGTGCCCGGCGTGGCCGAGCTGATCGTGCACCAGACGCTGTTGATGGGCATCGGCGTTCTGCTCGGCGGCCGCCGCCTCGCACTGGGCCGGCGCCTGCGCTTCGACCTGCCGACGCTGGCCGGCATGGCGTTGGGCTTCGGCCTGATCGGCCTGTTCGGCCTGTTCTGGTACGCCGGTTTCACCGCCTGGGTGCAGGACTATCCGCGCGGCGGCAACCCGATGGGCCAGCTGCTGGGCGGCACCTTGTTCATCGCCACCACCGTGGCCTTCGGCCTGTTCGTCGGCAGCTTCTTCCGCACCCGCGAGCGCGCCTTCCAGTACATCATCGCCACCTCCATCCCGCTGTTTTTCCTGGCCAACCTGTCGTGGCCGGCGGTGATGACGCCGCAACCGCTGGTCTGGCTGGCACAGCTGCTGCCGACCACCTCGGGCATCAATCTGATGGTGCGCCTGAACCAGATGGACGCCCGCCTGGCCGACGTCAGACACGAACTGATCACCCTCACCGTCCTGCTGCTGCTCTACGGCAGCCTCGCCTCCTGGCGCCTCCTCGCCCAAAAGGGGACGGAGGGAATTAAGTCGTAAGCGGCCTGTTCAAGCGGCGCGGCATGGCCGCTTTGATCCAAGGTTCAGGGGTCCGGGGCGTACCAGAACGGGATGCGGAACGCGCGGCGCCGTCCGGCCCCCCGCTCGCCGCCTGCAGCATTCCACACCAGCTCCAGGTCATGGCGTCCGGGTGCGAGTCCCCGGGTAGGCAGGTACCCCACCAGGCCCCGCATATCCAGGTCACGCCGCTCCATGGGCACGAAGCCATGCAGGTCGACCGGGGTGCCGTCCAGCTTGACCAGCCAGAGCCGGGAAAGGCACTCCACTGCGGCATTGGCGGCCTGTTGCCCGGTGGCCTCATTGCGCGCGTCCGGAAGTGCGGTGCAATGCTGGCGCGCCAGCGGATTGTCGCGTTGCGGGCGATGCGGAATGAACAAACGAAGCTGCGCACCGCTGATCGTGTCCGACGGGATCATCGGGTACGGCAGCAGCTGGTCATGCGCCGAACGCATCGATTCGTAATGCGCACTCAGCATGCCGTGCTCAACCGCCGCTTCCGTGACGATCTGGTAACGGTTGAACAGCGAGAACTTCAACGACGCCATCACCTGCACGGCCGCCAGCAGCATCGCTACCAGCACCGCGAACAGGTAGGCCGCCATGAACGAGCGCGAGCGCAGGTTGCTCTGCATGGTCAGCTGCATGGTCTGCATCAGGCGCAACAGCGGAACCCGTTGCAGTGCCGCCAGCATGCCCTGCAGCAGTCGCTGCGGTCGCTCATGGGGCCGCCCGCGCGCCTGCCGCCGCGCCACGATCTTCTCCAGGATCCCGGGGGTAACAGCCAGCGCCAACATTGCGGCCAGCACGGTGCACAGGGCGAGCATGGCGACATGATCGGCGCCACCGGACAGCGCGCCGATCACCATCGACACACCAAGCGTCAGGACGGCCAATACCAGCGTGCCCGCCAATGTCTGTACGGCAAGCAGGGTGGTCGAGAACAGCATCGTCGCCAGCCGGTCGGCACGTTCGATGCTGCCATCTAGGCCTCCGTCCCGGGCCTGCAGGAAGGCGCGCGTGACCGCCCCCATTCTTGGCAGGCGCCCCCAGTCAATGCCATCGGGGAAATGCGACCTGAGGCCGATCAGCCCGATCCAGTAGCCGCGCACCGTGAGATGGATGATCAAGGCCACTGCCAGCACATAGCACATGCCGACACTGATGCTGAAACCGAACCAGAGCATCTGGAAGTACATGCCTTCGGTGTGCAGGCTGCTGCGCGCCCAGGCGTCGAACAGATAACCCGGCACAGCCAGCAGCGCGAACGCCAGCAGGCCCGAAATGAAGAGCTCGAGTTCATCGGTGCGATCACGCACCCGATGGGGATGGGCAGTCGCTTCCGGTATCGGGTCCTGCCTTGCGAGCGGTGCCGGTTGGGGAGCTGGAGCCGATTCGTTCACTGAACATTCATCCGTTGAGTCGGCGCAGTATAGGCACGACGCCGGAGTCAGCGATACAGGTCCGGAACGAAGAACGCCGGCGCGGGGCCGGCGTTCGAGTACTGCGATGTGTAAGGGGGAACGGGCGCTGCCGGCAACCGATCAACGATAGACGCGCTCGCAACGGCGCTCGACCACGCGGTCGCCGTTCTTCTGCTGGCTGTTGCCCTGGATCTGGCGACCGGCCGCACCACCGGCCACGGCACCGGCCACGGTAGCGAGCTTCTTGCCATTGCCGCCGCCCACCTGGTTGCCCAGCAGGCCGCCGATCAATGCGCCCGTGGCCGTACCCGCAATGCGGTTCGGATCGCGCGAGTTGCGCTGCACTTCCACGTTCTTGCAGACCACGCGGCTGCCGTCGTTGAACTTGCGTCCCTCATCGCGCGGGCCATACGTCTGCGCGCCGGCCACCGACGAAGCCGCCAGCAGGGTGCCCAGCACAAGCAATCGGGTCGAGGTCTTCATGGCCATCTCCTGAGTTCCGGTATGGCGCAAGTCTCCTCCTGCGGTCGGCAACCGGAAGTGAAATGCGCGTGTCCGCCACCTCATCGGCCATCGCGCGTTCAGGAAAAAAGTTGCGCCCATCACGATCAGCCATCGTGATGGGCGCCGTCTCCCTAATGGCGCGCCACGCCCCTAGAACTCTTCCCAACCACCGGCATTGGCAGCCAGTGTCGGCTCGATGCGCGGCGACAGTGCCGCCGGCCTGCGCACCGGAGTAACCGTCGCGGCCACCGCAGCCAGGGCCGGACGCACGGGTGCAGCCGCGGTTGCCGCACCGGTGCGGAACACCGATACCGCCTCGGCCAGCAGGGTGGCCTGCTCCGCCATGGAGCGTGCCGCCGCGCTGGCTTCTTCCACCAGCGCCGCATTCTGCTGCGTGGTTTCGTCCATCTGCACCACCGCCTGGTTGACCTGTTCGATGCCCGAGCTCTGCTCCTGCGACGCGGCAGAGATCTCGGCCATGATGTCGGTCACGCGCTGCACCGACGCCACGATCTCACCCATCGTAGTGCCTGCCTGGCGGACCAGCGCCGATCCATCGGCGACCTTGCCGACCGAATCCTCGATCAGGCCCTTGATCTCCTTGGCCGCGCCGGCTGAGCGTTGCGCCAGTGTGCGCACCTCACTGGCCACCACCGCAAAGCCCCTGCCCTGCTCGCCGGCACGCGCGGCTTCCACCGCCGCGTTCAAGGCCAGGATGTTGGTCTGGAAGGCGATGCCGTCGATGACGCTGATGATCTCGGCGATCTTCTTCGACGAGGCTTCGATGGCCGACATCGTGGTGACCACCTGGCCGACCACCTCGCCGCCCTGCGAGGCGACACCGTGCGCGCCGATCGCGAGCTGGTTGGCCTGGCGTGCATGCTCGGCGTTCTGCTTCACGGTGGAGGTCAGTTCCTCCATCGACGCCGCCGTCTCTTCCAGGTTCGCCGCCTGCTGCTCGGTACGCCGCGACAGATCGGTGTTGCCCGAGGCAATCTCGCCCGCTGCCAGGTTGATGCTGGACGCACTGGACTGGATGCGGCCGACAATCTGCTTGAGCTGATCGACGGTGGCGTTGCAGTCATCGCGCATGCGGGCGAACACGCCGTGGAAATCACCTTGCATGCGTACGGTGAGGTCACCGCGCGAAATAGCCTGCAGCAGCGTCGACACCTGTACCAGGTTCTCGTCGGTGGTCTGCATCAGACGATTGAGCCCGGCCACCATGTCGCGGAAATCGTAGGCGAAGCGACCTTCGTCACCGCGCAGGCTGAAGTCGCCTGCCGCGGCCGCTGTCGCCAACCGGCGGATCTCGCTGTTGATCGCCGACAGGCTGGTCTTGGTCTCGTCCATTGCCTGGGTGATCGCCGCCTTCTCGCCCGGCAGCGGATCCATGTCCACCGACAGGTCGCCACGGGCGTAATGCTTCATCACTTCGATCAGCCGGTTCTGCACTTGCACGTGCGAGCCGACCAGCGCATTCGTCTCGTGCACCATGCGCCCGTAGTCGCCGGGGAAGGCACCTTCGTCCATGCGATAGCTGAGGCTGCCTGCATCGTGCTGACGGGCCAACTCGCCCTGCGCCGCCATCACCGACTGCAACTGCGCCTGCATGTGCTGCATCGACCTGAGCAGCTGCGTCACCTCATCGTTGCCGGACGCGTCGATGCTGTTGTCCAGCCGCCCGTTGGCGATGCCGTCGGCCAGCTTCACCGCACCTTCCAGCGGGCGGGTCAGGCTGCGGGTGATGGCCCACGCGGCCAGCGAGCCCAGTATCAGGCTCAGCACGCCGAACACGATCGACAGCGTGCCGGTCCAGGATTCGGTTGAACGGTATTCCTCGCGGCTGCGCGCGGTCAGTGTCTCCTGATGCCGCAGCAGGGTCGAGATCGTCTCGTTCCATGCGGTAGCCAGTCCGTGCTCGGCGAGCAGTTCCTTGGCCGCACCGTCAAAATCACCCGCCTTCATGCGCTCGTGCAGATGCTGGGTGGAGGCGTCTGTCGCCTTGCGTGCCGCGTCGATTTTCGCAACCAGGGCATCGCCGGTGGCGTCGCGTGGAATCTTGATGTACTTGGCCCAGATACCATCGTAGGTCTGCGACAGCTCCTGCGCTTTCTGATAATCCTTGTCGAAATCCTCGCCGCGCTTGATCACCATCAGCCTGCGGTGCATCAACACTGCGTTGTTGGTATCCAGCATCTCGTTCAACAGCCGCATCTTCACCATGTTGACGTCCACCACTTTCGAGAACTGGGCAGACTTCAGATGGTTTCCGTACAGCGCCAGGCCGACGATGGCCACGATGAACAGCAGCAGCAAACCGAACCCGGCACCCAGCCGGGATCCCACTCGGAGGTTGCGTAAGGCGAGCATCTCAATTCCCTTGATCATGGCCGTATGATCGATGGCGGCGCAGGCAAGGGAAACTTTATAGGGCGATATTATTATATCGATCCAAAACTCTGGAACTGTGCAGACAGGTGTGAAAGCGGGCGACCCACGAGGGCGTTATATCCAGAAGGCATATCGCCACGTGTACCGAGAATAGGATAAGGCCGGGGCCTGCCGCCCCGCTATCTGGCATTACAGGGCAACAGGCCCCGGGAAGACCAGAGCCTTCCCGAGACTTGCCGCATAGACGCTCTCGAACTGGAAGGAGAGCACAAACTGGAACTCGCACGTCGCGGCGTAACGCTTGATGAAGTGGCATATTTCCTCCCAGGCACGTTCAAACCCGCTCGCGCGGAAATGAAACGAGCCGAGCAGGCCCACCTGCCACGAGGCCTCAATCCCTTCCGCTACGACAGCTTCCGGCGGGTCGACGATGCCGAACCCGAAGCCAGTGTTGGATGCTGGAAGATATCCACGCAGACCGTCAGTACCGTCGGAGTACTCGGCCTGGATCGAATCCAGGGCGTGCAGCACGGCACCCAGATCGGCACCGGCTTCGACTTCCAGAAACAGCGAAATGCTCATTATCGAACCATCAATCTGAAGCCAACAGCTTCATGACTCGGCATGGCCGCTTTCGTCTTCGGCTTCATTTCTGTCCTGAAGAATTCCTGATTCATACGGACTACCCCTGCCCACCTCACCCATGGGAGCTCGCAACAATCCGGCTACCGCTTCAGATCAGTGTAGGTAGCACTCATATCCTTTATGCCCTCCTCGCTGTTCCCCATGGACGCTCTCACCGCGTCCAACCAGTCCTCCCACGCACCTGGATCCGTGGGGCTTCGATCCTCCTTAAGACTCCAGCCAAGTGAACCCAGCAGCCCCCCGATCTCATCGCTGGGGCCGCGGGAATAGTCGATCTGGAGGAAGTAGAACATCGCCATGTAAGCTTCCTCGATCGTCAAGAGCTGTTCTTTCACCAATAATCTCCCTGCATGCACCATTTCCAGAGCGACTCTCGCCGGATGTCAGCGATCACAATCCAATGAGGGTATGCCGGTTGAAGAACCGCATCTTCCCCTCGATCGTGAAGTCCGTGCGCCTGATTTCACCCAGCATCATCTCGCGTTGGGCGTCGTTCAACGTGCACGGCTCCAGAACATTGGCCTCCAGCACTCGCCCCGGGGGCGCCAGTCGCAGCTCGACAATGCAGGCATTGCCCTCGATGGGGACACCTGCTGGCCACGCCGTCATTGTGATCGCACGCATTTGCTCCTGGTACGCCACCCGCTCTGCTTCCTCCATCTGCGGGTCCGGCAGATACGGCGGGTTCGCCGCCACGTGCACAGCAGACTGCGTGGGCGTTGGCTCTGATATCGAACCAACGATCAGTTTGATCAGGGTGTTCTGTGAGGCCGTTACCGCCAAGGCGATCACCAGAGCGGTGTAGCTGACACCACCAGCCTTCTGCAGCTCAAGGTGCCGCCGATGTGCCCCGCGATGCTCGGCATCAACCTTGCGGACAATCCTTCGGCAATGCGACAGGTACAGCGGATTCGCCAGAATTCCTGCAAGTACGCGAAACACCAGGAAAGAGAGCAAGGACAACCATGGCAGCCCCAGCAGCACGAAGGTGGTCATCAGCAACGGCGAAAGGATGAACCAGATCGCGCCCCACGCATGCATGCGCCGGAAGAAGAACCAGAGTGACGAGAACAGGAATGCCGGCCAGTTCCATCGCCTTGGCGCCCTGCCGCTTGCTTCGTACAGCCTCCAGTGACGGAGATAGGCGCGGAACCTGTCACCTACCACGATCGCCAGTGCTTCCTTCTCGCTCAACCCATCTGAGGTTGCATCTGTGCTCTGCACCGCTTCACCGACGGCGCTGCCGAAGGTGGGTTCAATCCTTACTTTCATTATCCTCTATCCAAACTCGCCACGAAACTAAACCTTGCTCCAGGCAGGCTCCTCTGTCACCTCAACATGAGGCCTACTGCGGCCGGCAAGAATCTCGACTTCGAATTCACAACCGAATTCAAGATCCTCTTGCATCGCCCGCCCCACCCCATTCAATCGCTATTGCCATCAGAGAAGCCGCTACCCAAACCCCTGCGACCTAACCTTTCCAACCGACTCCATCCACTCAACCCAGACAGCGGCATCATTCAGGCAACTGGAATCATTTAAAGGCGACGTGAGACGCCCAATAACTTCGAACAGTGGAAGACCCTCACCGGATCGATCAAAAATCGCCTCGAGGAATACCAGCATTACTGAGAACGAATTCAGCAACGTCAAACACCCACCCGATGAACTCATTTGTGCGACACAGAATTCAGCATTAAGTGCGCCCCCAGCGGTGTTGACCTCTGCAAACGCGTCGCGCCAGTCATCCCACATTACCGGATCGTTGGGCAGGTCATCTGCCCACAAAAAAGAGCGCGCCGAAGATAATAGATCAACAAGAGCGTCCTGATTACTACCCCTATCCAAATAATTTTGCAGGAAAACGCACATCAACACATATGCAGCCTGAACAGAAATTTCTTTGAAATCTCCCATATCACCAACACTCATCCCGCCCCCTCTCTTCTGAACCGGCTCACATGCGCACTGCAAACACCATTGGCAATCAGCTGGCTGGTGGCCGTCACCGTACCTGCGGCAGCCGCCGTCGCCTGCCTGTCCATCAGCAAAGTGCTTGCATCAGCAATGCCTTCACCGCGCGCTGCGCTGGTATCGATGTTGACGCCCAGCTCAGCCGCCAACATCTGTTTGCCATCGATGGTGAGGTGTGATCGATTTGGACTGGAATGCTACGTCCAATGCTCACGGCCATCTGCGCCAATCCAAACCAAGCCCGCCGGAGCATCGATCAAGAACCAAAGGCCGAATCCATCAATATCATCTTCGCCAGGACTCTCAAGCCATGCCTTTGAGATGAACAACAATTGTTCCCGCCAGTCACCCTCCAAGGTCCTCCCGTCCGATGCGAGTTTTACTTTCCGCTCTCTCAGCAAACGCCCCATCAACTCAAAGAACGCGCCCCTCCTTCCAGAAATCCCAACATCCCCCATCTCCATCGTCATGTGCTGCCAGACGGCACCAAGAGACAACCCAAACGAAGAATTCATCACTGCAGAATAGACTTCATCCCTCATTCTAGCCTCACCCCTACTTGCCCCCATTACCTATCGACTTGTCCCGCACATCAGTCGCCCAACTCGCACCAGATTGCGCTCGCCTGATCCCCTGCGTGGAAGTTGTTCTCAAACAAGTTCCTGGCAATCCTCACATTCAACACGGTCCCCGCCAGATCCTGCCCGACAACCCACCCGCCAGCGCTCCCACCGCTTTAGAGAGCGCCAGAACCGCCTCCGTTTGAATCATCGAACAGTCCAAGCTCTCCGGGCCACGAACCCATACTTGTACGAAACAGCCGCATTCACAAACGCCTGACACGCAGGGCTCGCCGAGTTCGCTGTACAAACCGAGAGCAGCTCACAGTCCATTCGCTCCGACAGTTGCTTGGCAACGTCACGCACCATCTTTTGGCATGACGTGTCGCTGCCATACTCGTCGAGTTGCTGCTTCATTACTCGAGCTTGATCCTCAGCAAGGAAGTTATTCTCAACCGAGTTCTTGGCAATCCCCGCATTCAACGCGATCCCGGCCAAATCCTACCCTAAAGCACCCAATAAGTTTCTGGCGATGGCACAGGCACAGCGAGCTCGCCAGTAATGCGTAAGCAGACGGCTCATCAGCGATGGCAACAGCGCCAGCCACAGCGCCCGCATCAACGATGCTGCAATCATCAGCAGGGCCGCAGTCTGGATTAGCCATTTCCCAGCTCATTCCGGCACAGCATTGAGCGAACGTACTCAGCCGATCCCGGAGTTCTTTCTATATACTTGAGACATGCCATACCCAGGTATCGACTAAACTCTTCATCACTAACAATCACAACGTCCGGGTCATACTTGAGCCCATATGAAAATTCCACCCCAGAAAAGTGATCATCCACGTCGAAGCTACTATTATCTGGGAATCTACAGTCAACATCATCGGTGCCAAAACCCCAGCCCCTTGATAAACACTCGAGCATCTGAATAAACACTCCCGAAGAATAAATCCAATCAAAGTAAGCAAAAACCACCCAATCAGAATCCCTCTTATCCATCCAAGATCCAAACAACTGATCACTCATACCAACCTCACTTAGGGTGGAAATTTTTAACTACACCGGCATCATCGATGTACACAACGAAAGAGACGCCTCCCGCATTGGACTCATATATCCTCTTCCCCGCAGCAACAGCGTCCTTGTAACCCTTCACAGCAGCTTCCTGGCCGAGCACCAAAACCTTCCTATCTGACATTATAGGATGCGATCATCGGTCGCCGTGGCACCACGCAACGCGGTATCGCCCCCGGCCTTCATCGAGATGTTATTGCGCGCCCCGCATCTTCTGCAGGCGATCATTGGGATTTCGAGCCGCGTCGACGTTGATGATCGGATCGATCAACCGGGACTTCGCCCCCCCCACCCGTAGAACCGATCCCACTCAGCTTCACGTAGTACCCAACCCTTGTGAATCACCCTTGCCGCAATCGCCAGTGGTTGAAATCCCCTAAGAGATCAAGCCTAAGCCCTCACGGAGCGGCGATTCCCTTCCAGATCAGACAATGGAACTCCCCAAAGGGCCGCGCGCATCATCAGTGAAAAATCTAGTGTCCAGATCCTGCGCCGGCTCCATCCCTCCAAACACAGTGCGCGCTTCACTTAGCAACTTCAATTGCTGGAAATGCCTATGGAGTATGGGCATGGCCACGGCAACATCCGACCAATCCATCTCGAATGAGAAATCTATACTTACCGTTCTGTCGAATCTAAAGACGCGAATCAGCAACGTAGGAATATGAACGGCGAATTCCAGCCTAAAACCATTGATCTCCTGGATCATGCAAGAACTGCACGGGAAGTCATCGACATTTCCCGCAAGCCAGTCGCCAACCGCTATCGGCTCGCCATCCAGCTCGGTCCGCGAGACGGACTCAGCCGTGCGACCGATCGATTCCAGCACCTAGGACTCGTTGACCCACGGGACGACCTCCATGGCAATCTCAAACGAGTCACTCATCAATAAACCCTCTCCGATTCCGTCAGCGACCGACTGGGTTAAGACCCTCGTCCATGTTTCGGATTCATTTTTCTTCGATCCGCCCCCCAGCAGCACTTAGATCTACGGACTGAAATAGCTACCATCTTCCAGCTTCCAGACAAAACCGCCAGGAACCCAGCCATATCCAGGCTTGGCAACCCAGAACATGTCCGGATCTCAGTCCAACTCAGGCGGTCAAGCCGCCATGAAACGCTCAATCTGCTCATTAACGGCACCGCCCCAAAAACCATTCACATCTTCGAGCCTAGCCCTCCCTTCACTTAAAACAGCACCCGACCCCCATCGGAAGAACTCCCTCCTCTCTTCAAGCGAAAGACCGGGAAGATAGTCAAAACAATTCCACCAGATCACATCAACATCAAGAAGCCCCACACTACCAATAAATCCCCTTACATCAAGACCATCCAACCAATCATTAATCACTTTAACTTAATCTACACTTTCTCAGTCTAACGCTCATTTGGTGAAATTGTATCCACGGCCCACTTCGCGCCAGTGACATTACTCAAGCTAGAACGATTTATTAAGCCCATACTCACACCATCCTTTCTAATGAGATTACTGCAGATACACTCAAAGATGACAGGAATCGCATGCAATCTACAGCTAAGAAATCCCGAAAGACTCAAGCTCCTTCAATGTAATGAATCGAAGCCTTTCACCTCTCAAAGCCGAACCATTCAAGAATTCGCCATAGCCGCATACATCACACTGAAATGCGGGCGTAAAACTGATCAACCCCATATATGCCCGCATATACGCCTCCCCGCAGCGGGAACACACCCTGTCAATCTCGACGGCGACCAACTCCTCCATCAGATCTCTGACAAACTGCGCGACACCGTCATCACTTGCGTTTCTCAACTGGGTCGCACGCGAATGCACGCGCCCAACATCCGCTTCCCCGATCTCCGCGAATGGATATTCATCCAATCGACCATCCATATTCACAATCAAGTCAAAGCCATAGCTTAGGAATGGTTCTCTGCGAACCTCGCCCTCGCATTCCATAACCCATTGGATCAGTGCCTCAACAACACCCCTCGCACCCGAATTATTATTTACGCTCGAAAGACCTGAAATCAGTCTATTCCTCAAAATTCCCGACAAGCGAGCCATTACTCTCCACCCTTTATTGGAAACGTTGTAATCAAGTTTCCCGCCTTATCTGTAAACACTTTGATGACGGAGGTTGGCTGCCCCCCATCCTTCAGTGAAGATATCCCAATCGGCCTTCCAACATCAACAATACGAACGTATTGTCCTCCAGGAATTTCATAGACAGGAGAGCGAACAACAACCGCGCTTTGTAGAACCACCTTGAGCTCATCCGGATTAATACTGAAGATGGATCTATTTCCAGTTGGTGACTTTCCAAAGTGCCCATCTAGAACATGCTGAAAGCCCGCAGAAACCGGAGCCCCTGAGTCGCGCAAAGGCGTTGTTCGTGTCCGTCCGTTGGCCAGATTGACTCGCGAAAGCACTACACCACGCTGAACTGGATTTCCTGGAGCACTGAAACCCCCACCGTCATTGGTTACCTGTAACTTTGGCGGATTGGAATTTTCCGGACGAGAGAAGCCCTTCTCGTACCCAGCCGGCACGGAATTCGTTGTCGACGCCTCATCAGTTGGTCTGAGCGCTCGTGGCCGCGTTACACCAAGACCGCCCGTCTGAGGCAAAAGCCCAGTCCTGTTCACAAATCTCACTGCTCCGATGTTGGCCAAGGCCCCCATCGTCAACGTCAGCGCTCGTCGATTCTCTTCGCTCGCGCCACCCAACGTTGCGGCAATGAACGCGGCACTGGCGATAGCACTTGAAGCTTGAGCGTCATGTACAGCGAAGAAGTTCCTAAGCTGCATTGCTGAGGGAAGCAAGTCTTCGGAACGAGTTATTTCAAGCCCAGACTGCTTCAACGCAGCATCGTACAGGCGCTCGTTTGTCCCTTTGCCACGATAGATTAAATCTTCAAACCACGAATAGTTTGCATCCTTGTATGCCTTCTGGTCAGCCCCCAAACCGACATAGGGTCGCCCATAGGACTGCGACGGGTTGATTCCCTGCAATTCGCCAGGATTCAGAGAACCACTATTGGCGAGGAACTGCTTCTGTAGCTCCGGAAGGTCTAGCGGACCGCTTTGCAGTTCGTAACGATTGATATAAGTCGCGAGATCTGCGGCTTGAACCTCAGTCAGGGTCTCTCCTGCCAACGCCTTCCGGAGCAACCCCGCACTCATCTGGTCCGCAGCATCAAGCAGAACCAGTTCCAAGGATTCCTGTTTATCCAGCCCCCCCTGCCGCTTGGCCTTCTCGCGGAGATGCACCATCCGAGCATGATCGTCATTGCCAAGGAAATTGTTCTCAACCGAATTCTTGGCAATCCCCGCATCCAACGCAATCCCAGCCAGATCCTGCCCTGACAACCCACTCGCCAGTGCTCCCACCGCCTGCGACAACGCCAGCACCATCTCCTTCTGCTCCGGGCTCAGCCTGGAAGGATCTCCCCCGGTCAACGTATTAGTCAGCACCTTCGCGGCCAACTCGCCGCCAGCCGCAGAGACCGCTCCGGTTCCCGCATTGCCACCATTGGCTTCCGCCAGCAGTGCACCCAATACCGCGTGCGACAGCAATTGCAGAGTCGCATTGGGATCGCTGCCGTGGTTCGAGTCAAGCTTGCTGCCGATGAAGTAAGCGGCATAGGGCGCCAGCGCATTGGACGCGACCTGACCGGCGCCCTGGCCGGCTACGCCCCCTACCACAGCCGTCGTCACTGCGCTCAGGGCACGGCTGTACTCACCGCCATCACCCCACTTCTTCGCATCGTTATAAGCTTGGCTGTTTGCGGTCAGCACCTTATCGCGTTGCGCTGCGCTAAGCGCGTTGAACGCCTTTTTATCATCGGTTGACAGGCCATCGTAGTACGCCTGGGTTGCCTTCTTGCTCTGATAGGCTTGAACGTCCCATGCAATCTGCTGGCTGGTGGCCATCACCGTCCCCGCCGCAGCCGCCATCGCCTGCTGGTCTGCCAGCAGCTTGCTCGCATCCGGCAATGCCTCCAGCGCACGATGCGCTCCACTGGCGTCGGTGTTGATGCCCAGCTCGGCCGCCGACGTCTGCTTGCCACCGATGGTGATGTTGCCCTCGGTCAAGGTGGCAAGGGTGGAGCTGCTGTCGCTGCCCTTCTCCATCATCGGCAGGCCCGGAGCACCTCGCGGTGCGGCCGTTCCCGGCTTGGGCGCCCAGCCATCCATCTGCCCGCCCGCACCACCACTGATGCTGCCGGAGCTGGCCGTGTAGTCCATGTGGTTCTGCAGGTCAGTGAACGTCAGCGAGCCCGCAGTCAGTTCACTGTTGCCCGCATGGGTGCTGGCAATCGCACCGCCCACCAGATTCACGTGGCCGGCATCGACGTGGTAGCCGCCGTTGCCGGCAAACAGGCCGCTCTGCTGGCCGACACCCTGATAGCTGCCGCTGGCCTTGCCTGCGCTCGCATACCCGTCGGCATTCCACGCGGTACCGAACGACACCTGCACGCGGCCACCCACCTGGCTGTTCCTGGACATGCTCTCGGCGATGTCCTGCAGCGACTCGATCGTCAGCGTGCCGCCGGTCTTGACGTCGATGCGATCAGCGGTCGCCGTGGCGCCACGCAGCGTGGTATCGCCCTCGGCCTTCATCGAGATGTTCTTGCCGGTCAGCGTGGTGTTCTGCCAGGTCCTGCTCTCGGCATTGGCCTTGCTGCTGCCAACACTCGCTTCGGCGTACACGTACACGCCGGTCTGCGCCCCTACCGAGACGCCCACGCCGACTTCGGCGCCGGCATTGCTGCTCTTGCTGCGGTCGGCCACATGCGCCTTGCCTGCTTCCAGCAGAATGTCGCCGGCCGAATCCAGGCTGAGGGTGTTGCCTGCACTCAGATTGCCCTGCACCACGTGAATGTCGCCCGTCGTGCTGGTGAGGTTGACGTTGCCGCCGCCCTGGATGGTGGAGCCACGCGACACCCTGCTGCTGCCATCGGCACTGCTGTTGGCGGTCTTGAAGCCGATGCCTGCTTCAGCACGGAACAGTTCGCCACTGCCGCCTCGGCCGGACAGCGCCGAGATCGCACTGGCTGCCTGGTACGCGTTGGCGCCCGCTGCCATGCCCTGCATCTTCTGCAGGCGATCATCGGACTGACGGGCCGCGTCCACGTTGTTGATCAGGTCGATCAACGGCGACTTCACCCGCGCGAACACGCCGATCTTCAGGTCCTTGTCGCTCTGCGAGTAGTGACCACTTTCGTCCGCGGTCAGCAACTCGATCTCGGCGGCGGTGATGTTCACGTCCTTGGCGGCCACCACGTTGCTGGCCGTCTGCGTGTACTTGCCCCCGGCGGTCAGGCTCACGCTGCCGCCCAGGCTGCCGATGCTGCTGGCCACCTGTGACACCTGCGCGCTGTCGTCCTGGTGCTGCTCGCGGTGCCAGCCGGAGAACTTCTCGGTATCCGATATCTGTACCGTGCCGATCGCCTTGCTGTCGGACGTATTGGCGTTGCTGACCGTATCCTGCCCGCTGCGCACCAGCAGATCACCGGCGGCACGGATGCTGACGTCCTTCTCGGCCGCGATGTTGGCTGCGGTCAGGCGGATGCTGCCTTCGGTGGTGGCCATGCGCACGCCGCCGCCGACCGACAACTGCGTGCCGGTGATGGTGTCACTGCTGCCGCTGCCCTGGCTCTGCGAGTTGTTGGTACCGAACGGCAGGCCGCTGGTGTTGTTGGCAAAGCCCCAGCCCTTGCCGCGGCTGCTGCTGTCGCTGCGCTCGGTGTTGTGGGCCACGTCGAACACGATGTCCTGGGTGGCCAGCAGCACAGCGTTGCCCTCGGCCGACATCTGTGTGCCCTGGCTGAGGATCGAGCCGCCGTTGGCAATCAACGTGAGATCGCCGCCTGCAGCCAACTGGCTGACGCGGGCATCACTGGTCGAATGGCTCTGTTCGCTGTTGGTGCGCTGGCTGCCGGCAGTCACCACGGTCGACGTGGTGGCCGCGCGCAGGCCGGAGGCGGCGCCTTCGGCGGTGCGGGTGATCCGCCCCATCGCCGAGCCACTATCGGCCATACCGTCGGTGGTCGAATCGCGGGCGCTGCGGTAGGCCTTGGTCGGGTCGTAGGTCACGCCCACCGAGAAGCCGCTGGACTTGCTGGCCTGACTGGATTGGCTGTCCGTGGTGTCCTGTCGCGCCAGCAGCGCAATGTCCTTGCCCACCAATGTCAGGTTCTCGCCTGCGGCGACGTCCGAGGCTTCGATCGTCAGCGTGTTGCCAGCATTGATCAGCACATTGCCGTCGCGCGAGGCGATCGCCGATCCCACCTGGGTGGTGGACTGCTCGGCGCGGGTGCTGCTGTTCTTCGCGCTGCTGTAGCCGACCGATGCCACGCCGTTGCCGAAGCCTCCGGTAACGCCGGATTTCTTTTTGCTCTCGCTGGACTCACTGCTGTGATGATCTTCGGCAGCAGTGATCAGCACATTGTTACCGGCCCCCAGAATCACGTTGCCGGTGGCATCGACCACCGCACCTACCGCAGTCAGATCGCGGCCAGCCGTGATGTTGATGCGCTCGCCCTGGATCGCCGTGCCGATGGCATAGCTGTCGCTGGCGTCGACGCTGCGCGTGGTGGTGGTACTAGACAGCGCCTTCTTTTTCTTGTCGTAGCTGTCCAGACTGTAGTCGTGCATCTCGTTGGCTGAGAGCAGGTTGACGTCGCGGCCCGCGGCCACGCTTACCGCGCCGTCATTGCTGTCGACCAACGCGGCTGTCAGGTTCACGTCCCGGCCTGCGCTCAGCAGCAGATTGTCCCCGGTCTGCAACGTGCTACCGCGCACCGTCTCATCACGCTGGCTGACCTGCAGCGAGCTGCGCTTGCCCGCGTTCGCAAAATCCCGGCTCTCGCTGTCCACCAGCGCCTGGCTGTTGATGTCCCCACCGGCCTGCAATGCCAGACCGCCCGCCGCCTTGATCTGCGCGGCGGCCAGGTTGATGTCCTTGCCGGCTGCCAGCACCACATCGCCAGCGCCCTGCACCGATGTGGCAGCGTGCGTCGTCCTGCTGCTGCGCTGGTGGTTGCGTTCATCGAAGGTGGCGTCGCGGCGCTCCTCCAGCGCAATCGCGCCAACATCCAGAGTGCCGCCTGCGGCCAGCTGGGTCAGGCCGTCGGCGCCGGCGTTGCGGATCTGTGCGGCCTGCAGGCTGATGTCACCACCGGCCACCACCGACAGCATGCCGTCGCCACTGGGTTTGGTCACATACAGACCGGCGACCCGATCGATGCGGTTGGTCTCGTACTGGTAGGTGCCACCGCCCTGCTGTGTCTCCACCGTGGAGGCCACCGTGACATTGCCCGCAGCCTTGACCGACAGCGCATCGGTGGCCGTCACGGCGGCACCCACAACACGGATGTCCTTGTCCGACGACAGCCCGACGTACTGGCCGGAAATGCTGCCGCCCAGATGCTCGATGTTGCCGGCATCGATGGTCACCAGCTTGCGCCCGGCGATGTTGCCGGTGTTGACCAGGCCATTGCCCAGTTTGATATCGACATTGGCGCCTGCCAGCAGTGCGCCGTTGCCGTCGAGGTCGCCCGGGCGCAGGCGCAGGTAGACCTGCGGCACCAGCGCGGTGGTGGTGCTGCCATCGGCCAGGGTGACGGTCTGCTCGACCAGCCAGACAATGTCACTGGTCAGCTGTGCCATCTGCGCTTCGGTCAGCGCCACGCCGGGGCGAAGGCCCCATTCGCTGGCGACCGTGGCACCGGCCTCCAGCAGCGCGCGGTACTGCGCCTCGTCACTGGCGTAGCCGTCGAGGAAGCGGCGACCGGTCAGCTGGCCGATCTGCTCGCGCACCAGCTTCTGCTCGTAGTACCCATCACCCAGCCGCTTCTGCACGGTATCGGGCGAGTAGCCCATCTGGCCCAGCAGATGGTCCGAACTCAGCCAGGTCTTGTGGTCGGTGAAGCGCGGATCGGTCTCGACCAGATAGTGGCCGCCGTTGGGATTGACGTTGAACAGGCTGGCGCTCGGCGCGCGCGTGTCCGGTGCACCCATCGCGATGCGATCCGGCGATCCTCCACTGGCTGCGACCACGCGCGGCCCGGACGTACCGGTGTTGCCGCTCACGCCGCCGACGCTGCTCCCTTGCTGGGTACTGGCACCATCGGCCGCCTGTGCCAGCGCGCGTTCGGCACCGGTGCCGGCGGACTGGCCCGGCCCCTGCGCACCGCCATGGCCCGGCCCATCCGGCAGCGCCGTGGGCCCCTGCACGTTGAGGTTGGCCATGGCCGAACGGTTCTGCACGTTCGGCGCGTTTCGCCCCTGGTTGAGGTTGCTCAGGTCACCGACGTCGATGCTCAACGAGCCGCCGCTGACAATGCTGCCGCCAATCTTACCGGTCACCTCGGAAATGGCCGGAGCACTCCAGGTCATCACATCCCCGCCGAACGTGTGGCTGACGTTGGAGAACTGGTGCGTGCGATACAGCGTGGCCGCCAGGTTCTCCACCTTTGCCGCGCCGGTCAGTCCGATGATGTCCAGATCGCCGCCGGCGGCAATGCTGCCGTAGTGGTTGCGCAGGTCATCGCTGCGGATGCGCATCGCACCGCCTGACCGGATGACCGCATCGGCACCGACGCTCGGCTGCAACACATCTTCGGTCACGGTGCGCGTGGCCAGGCGATACTGCTCGTTGGCACTGGTGGAGTTGCCGCCCGCAAACTGTGGGCTGGTCAGAATGCGGTCGGGATCGTAGTCCTTGTAAGTCCACAACTGCACGCAGTTGGTCGTACAGGTGCCATACGCTGACGAGTAGGTGAGTTTGTCATCGACGTAGCGGAATGCCGGCGAATCGGGATGCAGGGTGGCCAGCTCGGCAAACGGATCGTCGGCACCAGCGGCAACCTGGTCCGGATTGACCTGGTTGTCCTGGCGGCCGACGTAGTACATCACCACCGTGCCGTCCTGCACGTTCAGCCGCGCACGCTCACCCAGCGCGGCATACAGCCCACCGCGCCCGAAGAAGTAGGCACTGGTCTGCGCGGTCAGTCGTACCACCGCACGGTGCACGGTGAAGCCATCCGGCGTGATGTGCGGCGTGTCTTCCAGGATATCGGTCGGGTTGAGGTAGTACACCTCGTGCGCCGAATAGTGACTGGTACTGCGAATGTCCTCGGTGCCATTCTTGCCGTTGCGCCACCAGGCGGGTCGATCCATGCGCACCGGAGCGTTCACGGCGGTGGTCTGTGTGATGACCACGTTCTCGCGGATGTTGTTGACCACCTGCGCATCGATGGACAGGTTGCCGGTGACATCGATGACCGAGCTGATGTTGTCGATCCGCCCGGCAATGCCGCTGGCGATGCGATCGGCACTCAGCGTGCCGCCGATGGCAGCATCACCGCCGCTGTAGATCAGGCCCTTGCCGGTGTTCTGCAGCTCGCGCACGCCCAGGTCCAGGCGCTCGCGTGCAGCCACGGTGCCGACGCGGGTGGCACCACCGGCCTCTTCGGCGCGATTCTTCAGCACGCCGGTGGAGATCGCCACGCGATCACCATAGATGCGCCCGGTGCCAAGATTGTCGATTTCGCCGGCCTCCAGGTGGGTCAGCGCGCCATCGATCAGGCCCCGGTTGGTCAGCTGGCCACGGGCATTGAGGTGGGTCGTGCCCTGGCTGGATATCTCACCCGAGGCCGCATTGGTGATGTTCTGGGCGTTGAGGTCGAGGTTGCCACCGCGCACCACACCCTGGTTGTCGAGGTCGCCGGACAGGTTCAGCGACAGCGTGCCGTTGGCGATCCATTCGCCACGTTGGCGCATGCCCTGCTGCAGGGTGAGGCCGAGGTCACGCTGCGCATGCACCTGGCCGTCTTCGCTGAGCGCACGTGCGACCAGGGTCTGGCTGCCATCGGCGCGCAGCAGGCCGCCGCTGTTGGCGACGTTGTCCGCCTGGCTGTCCAGGTTGCCGCCGGTGCTGATCACGCCGCCGGTGTTCTCCAGCTGGCCGTTGATCTGCAGCCGCGCACCGCCATCAGTGACGACCTGGCCCTGGCTGTTGTCCAGCCACTGTGCACCGAACTGCAGCTGGCCCGCCTGCAAGCCACGCGTGCCGTCGCCGCCACGGGTGTTGCGGTTGTCCACGCTGGCGGCCGTGAGGGTCAGCAGCTGGCCGGCCGCGATCGCGCCGGCGGCGTTGTCCAGATGCCCGTCCAGGGTCAGGTCGAGGTTGCGCCCGGCCTGCACGCGACCACTGGCATTGGCCAGGCTCGCCGCCTGCAGCGACAGTTTCGCGGCGCTGGCAAGTGTTCCACCGGAACTGTTGTCGACGCGGGCCAGCAGCAAGCGCGCATCGCCTTGTGCATTGACTGCGCCGCCACGGTTGTCCAGCACGCCACCATCCAGCTGCAGCTTCCCGGCCGCCAGCAATCCACCGCTGCCGGCGGTGGCGCGGTTGTCGATGTCCTGCCCGACCGTGTTGATGGCCAGGTCGGCCGCCGACTGCACGCGACCGCCCTGGTTGTCCATCGCGCCACTGCGAACGATCAGGTCGCCCTTCTGCGTGCCCAGCGTGCCGGCGCGGTTGTCCAGCCGCTGGCCGCGGGTATCGATGTCCAGCTGGCCGCCCAGCAGCGTGCCGCGCTGGTTGAGCAGGCCGTTGCCCTGCAACTGCAGCCGTTCGCCGGCCTGCATCGCGCCGTCGCTGTTGTCCACGCCTGCCGCCGTGGTCGCGCTCAGGTCCTTGCCAGCGACCAGGGTGCCGTGGCGGTTGTCGAGACTGCCGGCGCCCAGGGTCATCGTGCCGGTGCTGGACAGCAGCCCCTGCTCGCCATTGTCGAGACGACCCTCAACGCTCAGCACCAGCGCGCTGCCGCCCGCATGCACGGTGCCGCCCTGGTTGCCGAGGCTGGCCGCGGTGACCGTGCCGGCACCGCCGAGCAGGATGCGGCCCTTCTGGTTGTCCAGCGCCTGGCCGATCGCCAGCGTGGAGTGACCCGCGCCTGCACCCTGCAGCGTGCCCTGTGCATTGATCAGCTGCTGCGCGGTGACAGCCAGCGCGCCATTGCTGGCCAGCGAACCGCCGCGATTGTCCAGCACACCCTGTACGCGCAGGCGCAGCGCGTCTTCACCGGTTGCGGTGAGCGTGCCACCGGCGGTGGTCAGGGTATCGGCGGTGATGTCGACGCGGCGCGCCGAGGCGGTTGCCGCGGTCAGATCGAGGTTGGCGCCGTCCAGCGCGAAGCTGCCATTGCTGAGCACGCTGCCGCCGTTGCCCAGCAGGGTCTTCGCCGAGACCTGCAGCTGGCCGCTCCCCGCGTGCTGGATCCTGCCTGCACGGTTGTCCAGCACCTGTGCCAGCAGGGCCAGGTCGCCATTGCTGGCCAGCGTGCCACCGGCATTGCCCAGCGTCGTGGCCTTGATGCGACTGGCGCCTTCGCCGCTGGCGATGATGCGGCCACCGGCGTTGTCGAGCGTGGTTGCCTCAAGGTCGAGGCGATCGGCGCCCAGCGTCGCGTCACGATGATCCACGTCGCCAGCACGCAGGGTCAGCGTGGCCGAGGAGACCAGCGTGCCCTTGCTGCCGTCCAGGCGGCCGGTGGTGATGTCCAGGCCCTGGTTGCCGGCCTGGCGGATGCTGCCGCCACTGTTGTCCAGCCGTGCGGAAGTGACCGTCAGGCGATTGGCGTTGCTGGCGATCGTGCCTTCGTGGTTGTCCAGCGCAGCGACGATCTGCAGCGTGCTGTCAGCCGTTCCGGCACCGCTGAGCGTGCCCTTGCGGTTGATCAGTTCACCGGCCTGAACATCCAGCGCGCCGTTGCCGGCGATCGTGCCGCCGCTGTTGTCCAATGCCTGCGCCACACGCACTAGCAGCGCCTCGCTGCCAGTCGCACTGAGGCTGCCGCCGGCATTGTCCAGGCGCTGCGCATCGATGGCGGTGCGCTCGGCCTGGGTAACGCTGCCGGCGCCGAGCACAAGCTCGCCCCCTTCCAGCGTCAGCGACGACTGGCTGAGGATCCGGCCCGCCGCGCCCTGCAGGCTGTCGGCCCGGATCTGCAAGGTGCCTCTGCCCGCGTGTTCGATCGCGCCGCCGCGGTTGTCCAGGCGCGCTGCCTGCAGCTGCACATCACCAGTACCGGCCAATCGGCCACCGTTGCTGTTGTCCAGCAGCTCGCGGGCCAGCACCTGCAGCGCACCACTGCCTGCGGCCAGCACCTTGCCGCCCTGGTTGACCAGGCTGCCAACCTGCAGCTGCACCTGGCCATTTCCGGATATCGCGCCGCCCGTGTTGTCCAGGGAGTCGCGCACCGTCAGCGCCACACCCTGCGTGCCGGCCGACTGCAGCGTGCCCTTCTGGTTGTCGATGCGACCGGCGTCGATGCGCAGGCCGCCGTTGCCGACGATCTGGCCGCCCTGATTGTCGAACGCATCGCGCACGTCCAGCGCCAGCGCCGAGACACCCTGCGAGACGATCTGGCCCTGGCGGTTGCGCAGTGCCCCGGCGTGGATCTGCACACTCTGCGCCGATGTCGTGCCACCACTCACGTCCAGCTCGCCGCCGGACAGCACCAGCGCGCCGTTGCTGAGCAGACGCCCTTCGCTGCCACGCAACGTATCGGCCTGCACGCTCAGGATGCCGGTGCCAGCCTGCTGAACCAGGCCGTTGCTGTTGTCCAGCGTGGTCGCGACCAGTGCCAGATCGCCGTTGCCGGCCAACGTGCCGCAGGCACTGTTGTCCAGCGTCGTGGCCTTCACCGAACTGGCCCCGCTACCCAGCGACAGCAGGCTGCCGCCCCGGTTGTCCAGCGTCGCGGCCAGGATCTCGAACCCGGCCGCACTGAGCGAACCGTTGCGCAGATCGGCGTTGCCGACCGACCATTGCAGGCGGCCCAGGGTACTCAGTCGCCCACCGCTGCCGGTCCAGTCGCCCGTATCCAACGCGAGACCACCGCCACCGGCGTGTTCGATGCGGCCACCGGCATTGCCGACCTGGCCCGCGCGCAAGGCCAGCTGCGTGGCATTGGTGGCCAGCAGGCCACCGTCGTTGTTGAACAGGCCCTGCACCGTCCACGACGATGCCGCCTTGCCGGCGTGGCGCAGTTCACCACCGCGGTTGTCGAGCGCCTGCGCATCAAGCGACAGGTCGCCGGCCACGCTCAGCGCACCCTTCTGGTTCGACAACAGGCCCACCTGCAGCGCGGCATCGCCATGCACCTGCAGCGTGCCGCCGTCATTGCGCAGCTCCCCCCCAGCCTGCAGCGCGCTCACGCCCAGGCGACCGCCGCTGTTGTCGAGACCGTTGCGTGCGGCCAGTGACACCGAGCCGCCGTTGCTGATGCTGCCGCCGTCGTTGTCCAGCGTACCGGCGATGGCGATCAGGCCCTCGGCCAGGGGCAGCTCCGGCGACGTCGGCGTGCCCGCCGAGCCCCCATTGCCGCCTCCGGTTCCCGGCGTTCCCGGCGTGCCGGTTCCGGGTGTTCCACCGCCATTGCCGGGCGACGCGCCGCTGCCAGCGCTGCTCCCGTTACCACTTGATGCCATGGCATCCAGTGCACCCAACAGGCCATTGCTACGGTTGCTGGCTGCGTCGGCCTTGAGTGCCAGCGCTTGCACACCGGTCTGTTCAATGGCGCCGCCATGGTTGCGCAACCCCTGCGCCTGCAGCTGCAGGCGCTGTGCATTGAGCGTGCCGTTGCTGTTGTCCAGCGTGCCACCGGCGGTGATCGCAACTTCGCGCGTGGCGGCGATGGTGCCGCCATTGGCAAGATCGCCACCGGCCTGCACGCGCACGTTCTGCCGCGACTGCAGGGCGCCGATGTTTTCCAGCCGGCCATCCACCGTCACCACCAGCTCGCCGGCCTGTGCGCCAATGCTGCCGGCATTGCGCACGCCCACGCCGTGCTCATTGCCGACCAGCCAGATCTTGTTGGCGAACATGCCGCCCAGCGCACCAACGTCCAGCGCGAAGGCCGGCGCCTCGCCGCTGGCCGCGGTCGCACTGGCCTGGCTGTGGTCGGCACTGACCACGTTGTTGCCCAGCGTCGCCTGCAACTGATTGGCCCAGATGCCGGCGTTGACCTGCAACGAACGGGTGATCAGGTCGGTGTAATCGGCACGGCTGGTGTCCAGGCCATCGCCATCGATCTGGATCGCGCCCCCTGTGACGCGGTAGCCCTCAAGTGCGCCTGCACCCGTGAACATCGGCGTGCCGGTGGTCAGGGTCACCCGGCTGGCATTGAGGAAACCGCCGCCATTGACCTGGATGCCGGCCGGGTTGGCAATGATCACCTCGGCGCGCTGCCCGGCCACTTCCACATAGCCGTTGAGCCGGCTGGCCCGACCATTCACTTCATTGAGGATGACCCGTGCACTGCCGGTGGCAAGCCACGGGTTGCCCTGCACCCAGCCGCCCAGCTGCGTCTGCACCTGGCCGCGGGCGTTGTTGAGGATGACGCCATCGCGGCCCACGTCGAACTGCGAATAGCGGTTGCGCGACACACCCGCCGCCGACGGCGTGGTGATGTTCACCATCGGCACGCCATTGGGTGCCGTCACCATCGTCGGCCGTTCACGGCCCGGCGCATTCGGATCGGAAATGATGCGCGCATCGGACTGCGCCAGCGCAGGCGTTGCCAGGCTGACCCAGCCCAGTGAGCACATCAGTGCGAAGCCCAGCGGCGACAGCGCAGCGCTCTGCCGGCCCGGCACATGGCCGACCAGGCCACCGCCGCCCTTCACCAGCTCCGAAGCCACCTGCCAGACGCGCAGCGCGCGGTTGAAAACCAGACGATAGATAGTGTTCATGTCACGTGTCCTTGTGGCAGATCAGTAGCGCCAGGCCAGGCTGAAGCCGAATGTGGTGTAGTCGGTGGGGAAATGGGCGGGTTTGCGCAGCGCCGAACCCACGAAGCCATTCCAGGAAAGCTGCTGCCAGCCGCCGCGCAGGCCCAGTGCCATGCCGGCCAGGTCATGGCCGGACTGCCACTGCGCGGATGGGCCGCCGATGCGGCCGTAGTCGGCAGCCACGTAGAACTCCTGGCCGCCACCGATACCGAGCGAAAGATCGTTGCGCAGCGACCAGCCACGCTCGCCGCTGAGCGAGCTTTCACCGTCGAAACCGCGCACGGTATAGCGGCCACCGATGGCGAAGCGATCCTGCGGCGAGAGTGGCGTGCGGTTCCACTGCGCCCGCCATGCGGCGGTGTAGCGCAGGCGCTGCCTGCCCAGCTGGAACGGCACGCTGAACTGCGCGTCGGCAGTGATCAGCTTCATCCGCGAGGTGCCTTCCAGCGGCAACGTCGGGTTCCACAACTGCGCCATCTCTTCCGGCGAACGCAGTGCGTGGAAGGCGCCCGTGCCACGCCGGTAGGCCACGCTGGCATCGAGCGTGGCAGTGCCGATGAACTGCTTGTGGGTCAGGCCCAGTTCCCAGCCAGCGGTGCGGCGGCGCTGCACTTCGATCTCGGTATCGTCGATGTAGTTCTTCGACTCGCGCTGCCAGCCGCGTGCGTAGGCACTGAACTTGATCTTGGCATTGCGCAGCAGCAGCCGGTCCACCCGCGCTTCGGCGTTTTGGCTGCGGCCGCTGTAGTCATAGCTTTCAAAGGCACCAACCACGTTCTGGCTGTAGTCGTAAGCGCTGGCGGTCGCACCGAACAGCCAATAGCCGTAGGGCACGTCGTAGTGCGCGGTCCAGCTGTCGGTGTCCTTGCCGCGGCCGTTGAACACGCCACGGCCGGCGCTGATGTAGAACAGCTCGTTCAGGCCCAGCGGATTGTCCAGCGACAGCGTCGCGTTGGCCTGCAGCTTGCCGGTCCCGCGGCTTCCGGCATCGTCCAGGGTAACGCTGGCGCGTACCGGTGAACGCTGCTTCCAGTCGATCTGCAGGTCGCTCTGGCCCGGCGCCGCGCCCTCGCCGTCGGCCGGCGCGATCTTGATGTCGGCGCTGACGGTGGGCACGCGCTGCAGGTTCTCCAGGCCCTGCTCGATGTCACGCAGGTTGAGCAGGCCGCCACTGCGGATCGGTAGTGCATTGGCGAGGGCCGGATGCCGTCCCTGCGGATCGGAGAACGCGGCCTCGCGGAACCGGCCCGGCACCACCGACAACGCCAGCGTGCCCTGGTTGAGGTCCTGCGGTGCGGACAGCACGCGCGTGGTGACATAGCCACGGGCGATGATCGCGTTCTGCGCACGCTTCATCACCACGTTGATGCCTTCGGTTCCCAGGCAACGGCCAGTGGCCGGATCGTCCGTCGGGTCGGCCGCCGCCAGTGCCCAACCGAAGCGCTGGCTGTCTTCGCCTTCCAGCACGATGCGATCGATGCGTACGCACGGGTGCTCCTGCGCCGGCAGGCGGTCGCTCTCCTTCTGCGCGTCCCGCTCCAGGCGGACGTCGGGACGTTGTTCCTGCTGCTCGCGCAGCACGCGTTCGCGCTCCTGCTGCCGCAGCAGTTCCTGCGCGGCGGGATCACCGGCCTGCTGGGCGGTCGCCGGCCATGCGGCAACGGCGAGCATCAACGACCAACCACGATGGAGCCTCGGCCCCGGGTGCTTCTTCCCTGTTTCCACGCTACGTTCCATTCGAAATCGTCCTGCCAGCCGCAGTGCTGCAGGAACGTGAACCGAGGCTGCGCCACCATGGACAGCCACGGCATCGCGCGACAGGCGCAATGCCGCAGTACAGATCGGCCGGCGCGGGAGTTTCTGAAGGATGAATTTCCGCAGGGCGCGCGTCAGCCCGGTGCAAGGGCTCGCGGCAAAGCGTTGGCAGGTTGCGGAACGAGCGTTCGCCTCGTACCTGCAAAGCGGCATATGCGGCTGCACGACAGCCGTGCAGCGAAGTGCAGCCGCCAAGTATGCGGTGCACGGCCCACGCCCGCAAAGCGAATCCGTTCAGCCGCACACACCCTGCGCGCGGGTCACGCTACAGTCGGCGCATGACCATCGTCCTACAGATTGAAGGCGCCGCCATCGATGACATCGCCAGCCTGTACGCGGAGATCAACCGCGTGTTCATGGCTGGCGAGGCGTGGCAGCTCGGGCCAAGCCTTGATGCGCTGGACGACCTGCTGCATGGCAGTTATGGCGCGTTGGCCGGCCAGGCGCAGGCCACGCTGATCTGGCGCGATATTGCCCACAGCCGCAAGGCCCTGGGCATGGAGACCACCCGCCAATGGCTGCAGACAAAGCTGGACACACCGGGCAGCTTCAACACGCAGGCCATTGCCCACCAGCTGCAGGCCCTGCAACGGGGCGAAGGCCCGACCTACTTCGAGATCGTCATGGAGATTTTCACCAGCCACCGGCAGATCACGCTGGTCCCGGCCTGACTCCTTTACGTGCCGTACCGGCCTGCCACCGGTGGCGGCAGCCCTGCGCCCCAGCAGTTACCATGGACGGCCCTGTACCCGCTCCGCTGCGGCCGCCCTCCGGCGTGGCCGGATGCCCAGATCCACGAGTCCCATGTCCAAAGACAAGTCCGCCGAACACACCCCGCTGATGAAGCAAAACGACTAAAAGAAGATCTTAGTCATCAGGAGCCTTGTGCCGCAAGGATCTTAGGCGCCACCCGCGAGACCCGCGCTCCAACGCAACATCGCCGCAACAGGTCTATGACCAATAACTGAACGACAAGAAGCGAAATGATGTCGCTCTGAGCGACATGACGGGCGCTTAGCTGTTAGGCTGATGTCGTCATCGCGGGGAGCAACAATCCGTGCCATGGTGTGAGTAGGCGACTACTCGAGGGCGAATAGCCCAAAACACCCCGAGCGACGCGTCAGCGGCCGGCAACGGCCGGGACCATCGGGAAGGGTCAGGTGGCTGCGGCAACGGCTCGCAGCCATAGATTGGAGGAGGGTAGTAACTGGCGTTTCCCCATTCTCGATGTAGCAACGGAGCCTTTCCAATCCCGGAAAGGTGCATCGAGGACACCAACATGGTCTCACCTGTTGACAGGAAAGATGACAAGCGCCAGCTGCTGCTGAAATGGTTCAAACGAGTTTTTGGTGGTCCTTGGTTGTTCCGTTTCTTGATGATCGTGTGGAAGTTGTATGACCACTTTGATCGCTAAGCACGGCGCAGGACATTCGGACTCTAAGACTCATCAGTAGCACCCTCCTTTTTATCTACACATGCAGGAAGAGAGGAAATGCTTTACAAGGCTTTAAAGACGGTCCGCGAGGTTCACCGAATGCAACAAGGTGAGCTGGCGGAGCGCCTGGGCATATCACGCTCTCATCTATCTGAGATCGAGTCAGGAAAGAAGGCTGCGTCAGTCGAGCTTCTACACAAGTTCGCAGAAGTATTCGATGTGCCGCCTTCAACATTCCTAAGCTTCGCCGAAGCCCTTGAAGGCTCCTCGGAGCGACGTCAGAAGAACGCCAAGAGGCTGATGAAAATTCTGGAATGGACACTGGATTCTAACGATGACGCTCCCCCGGAAAAGCGCTAACCGCTATGACATCACGTCGTCCGCGTTCTTTCGGCTACCGACCTTAAAAGCACTCGCGCGAGTGCTTCAATGGGATGGAACCCCAAGCGCCCTGCGAGCACTGTGCAAACGGCCCGACAACTTCAGCGAGTTCTACCAAACTCATCGTCGGACCGGGAAAAAACGTCTAATTCAAGCTCCAAACGCGGTCGTTAAGCCGCTTCAGAAGCGACTTAACGTGCTGCTCAAGCAGATCTGCGTCCCGGACTATTTGCACTCTGGTATCCCGAAGCGCTCTCACCTCACCAACTCCGAACGCCACATGCTTGCGGAAGGCGCAACGGTGACCGTGGATGTCTCCGATTTCTACCCTAGCATCACGCGTCAACGCGTCTTCAAGCTTTTCAGAAACGTATTCCAATGCCCTGGGGATGTTGCTGATGCGATGGCTGACTTGGTCTGCTACAACGGAAAACTAGCGACCGGCTCCCCTGCCAGTGTACTTCTGTCATTTTGGGCCTGCCGTGACATGTTCGACCTGATCGCTAAGCGTGTTGCGGACCAGGGAGGCACGTTCTCGCTCTACGTGGATGACGTTGCAATCACAGGCAACACCATCGGACACGGTGACGTTCGGTGGCTGGATCGTGTCCTAAGAAGGTTCGGCTTTGCCTCGAAAGTGGAGAAAGCAAAGGTCTTTAGGAAGGCGAGCGCCAAAGTTGTTACTGGACGAGCCTTTCGCGATGGGATCAGCAGGGCGCCCAACAGGAAACACAAGGAGATGCACGAGTCTCGAACTCTGGTTAAAGGCACCAGTGCCAATACCAAGGTCAAACGCGGGTTGGTTGGCCAACTTGAGAACATCGGCAATCTGGACCAGCAGCGCGGGAAGTCCCTAAAAGCAGAAGCTCAGAAGCTACGAAGCACTCTGCCTCCCGCGCGACGCCGTCGCCGATCAGCCTCTCTCCCGACCGGCATTTCCGGGGTAGAGAACACTTAGGGGAAAGGAAAGTGGCGCTGGCTTACGTGCCTGAAGCGTCCACTTTGCAACCAATGCGCCTTCCGGTGCCCGCGGCCTAATCTCCACACCCGTGCGTCACGAACTTGATTGGTTCAGTCAACAACTCAAAGCGTCACAAGACCGTCAATCTACCCGCCTACGGTCGCTGAATACATAGTCTTAGATGGGAAGCGCTGGCCGTGTCCTCGCACCACGCAGTGACCGATGCTATTCAGTCTCCCGATCGGCACATTCCGGTTGCCCAGTATGTGCGCATGTCGACCGAGCATCAGCGCTACTCCACGGAGAACCAGGCTGCGGCAATTGCCGAATATGCCAAGGCGCACGGCATGGAGATCGTCCAGACCTACGAGGACTCCGGCAAGAGTGGACTAAACCTCAAAGGTCGAAGCGCTCTTCAAGCCCTTCTCCGGGATGTGAAGCTCCCCTCCCCTGGCTTCAACGCCATTTTGGTCTACGACGTCAGCCGTTGGGGGCGCTTCCCCGACCCCGACGAGGCCGCCGCCTACGTTCACACCTGCAAGAGCCATGGCGTGCCGGTCATCTATTGCGCGGAAGCGTTCAAGAACGATGGCTCGTTGCCATCCACCATCATGATTGGCCTCAAGCGCAGCATGGCCGCCGAATACAGCCGTGAGCTATCTGACAAGGTGTTCAAAGGGGCCTGCAACATCGTGCGGCACGGGTTCCGACAAGGAGGCACACCGGGATACGGCTTGCGCCGCCAACTTGTCGACGAGCACCTCCAGCCCAAGGCAGTGCTCGCTCGAGGAGAGCAAAAGAGCATCCAGACCGATCGTGTGATCCTGGTGCCCGGGCCTCCGCAAGAAGTCGCGACCGTCTTGCGCATCTATCGGCTGTTCCTGCAGGACGGCATGCCCGAGCGAGTCATTGCCTCCGTCCTGAACCAAGAAGGCATCCCCAATGAAGTGGGTGGCCTATGGAGCAGAGGAACGATCCATCAAATACTAACTAATGAGAAATACGTCGGCCACAACGTCTACAACCGGACGTCGTTCAAGCTAAAGCTGCAACACGTTCAGAACCCGCCAGAGGCGTGGGTGCGAAAGGAACATGCGTTTGAAGCCATTGTTCCGTTTGATCTGTTCGAGCGCGTTCAAGCAATCATCGCGGCACGTTCGGTCCACTTGGACGACCGCCAGATGCTGGAAGCCCTGCGCTCGCTGCTCGAGCGGCATGGCGCGCTGTCAGGGATGCTGATCGACGAAGAAGAAGGCGTTCCCTCCAGCAGCGCCTTCCGCCATCGGTTTGGTAGCCTGCTGCGGGCCTATAGCTTGGTTGGCTACTCCCCCAAACGCGACTACGCCTACTTGGAGATCAACCGCGCCCTTCGGCAGCGGCATCCCGAGATGGTCCAGCTGGTGGTGGATGGCATAGCCCAACACGGTGGGTGGGTCGAGCCATGCCGGGATACCGGCCTGCTACGGGTGAACGGTGAGCTCCTCACGTCCGTCGTCATCGCACGGTGCAAGCCCACACCCGCTGGCTCTAACCGCTGGCGCATCCGACTGGATGCAAGCCTGACGCCGCATCTGACTGTAGTGATCCGGATGGATCCCTGTAACCGTCATGCCCACGATTACTACGTGCTTCCCTCCATCGACTTCACTCCCGATGGCATGCCCTCCATGGAGGACAACGGCTTCTCCTTGGACGCCTACCGCATGGACACGCTGGAGGAGTTCTTCGCCTTGGCCGGTCGGGCCGCATTGCTGGAGGCCGCGTGACGAACAAAAGCACAAGCGTTCAGATGATCCCCATTGCCGACATCCACGTCGCCAATCCGCGCGTCAGAAACCAACGCATCCACCGTGGCATCACCCGAAGCATTGAAACGGTGGGACTCAAACGCCCGGTTAGCGTTCGCAGGGCTTCTCCTGATGAAACGTCCCTCCCCTATGCACTGATCTGCGGCCAAGGCCGCCTTGAGGCCTGCAAGCTGTTGGGCCACCGCGAGATCCCCGCCCTGATCTTGGACGTGGATGAGCATACCGGCCACGTCATGAGCATCGTGGAGAACGTCGCTCGCCGCACGCCCAGGGCGGCCGAGACCATGGAACAGGTCCAGGTGCTCAGAGAGCGCGGTTACTCGGACCCGGAGATAGCCACCAAGCTGGGCTGCACTCCGTCCTGGGTGAACAGCGTGGCCAACCTCATGGAGCGCGGAGAGCGACGTTTGCTCGCTGCCGCGGAGGCCGGCCACATTTCCTTGGCCCTTGCCGTCAACATCTCCCGGGCAAATGATCGCGATGCGCAACAGTTGCTGATGGACGCCTACGAGGCCGGTGAGCTCAAGGGAAAGAAGGTTACCGTCGTCCGAAATATCCTGGCTCATCGAGCTAGAAGCGGAAAGAAGGGAACAAACTCCTATGCTCACGGCGCACCGCGAAAGAAGCTGACTCCAGAGGACCTTGCCAAGCTCTACAAACGCGACGTGGAGATGCACCAACGCATCCAGAAGAAGGCCGAGTTCACGCAGCAATCGCTCCTCCTGGCTCGGCAGATATTCAAAGAGCTGTTTGCCTCGAAAGAGTTCTGCGGACTTCTCCAATCGGAGGGGCTGATCAGCGTCCCGCAACCACTGGCTGACCTGCTGCCGCGCAGAGGGTTAGCCCGATGAGCAAGAAGCAATCTCCGGGCGTACGCCTGGGCTTTGAAAAGGATTGCGTGGATATCCAGCTGGCGCAGCTGCATTACAGCGTTGCCATGCCCGCAGGTACGAAGGCCTCCGTCAAGTATCAGCAGATCGTGAGCTCGGTTAGGACGGTGGGATTGGTCGAACCCATCGTGGTTACCCTGGACCGGGGCACCGCCGGGCGGTTCTTGGTCCTGGATGGGCGAATGCGCTTGGAGGCTCTGAAGGAACTGGGAGCAACCGTGGCCCCCTGCCTCATCTCAACAGACGACGAGGGCTACACTTACAACAAGCAGGTGAACCGCCTTTCGGTTGTCCAAGAGCACCGAATGATCCTCAGGGCAGCAGAGCGCGGGGTTTCCGTGGAACAACTGTCGCAGGTGCTCAACATCTCGGCCAGCTCCATCCGGGACAAATTCCGGCTTCTGGATGGCGTTTGCGACGAAGCGACCGCCATCCTGGCCGACAAACCCGCCGCCGCAGGCGTCTTTCGGTTGCTGCGGAAGATGAAGCCTTTCCGACAGATCGATGCTGCCCAGACCATGGTGAATCTGGGGGATTACTCGATCAAGCTTGCAACCGCGCTTCTCCAAAACACGCCGGTCGAACAGTTGATAGAGCCATTGGCAGCAAAGACGGCCAACGGTGCCCCAATCGAGGCTCTCCAACGCTTGGAACGGGAGCTGGCAGCGTTGCAAGCCGATACGAAGCTGCTCGAGGAGAATTATGGCCCAGCCAGCCTCCAGCTCGAAATCGTCAAAACCCACATTGGGTCGACCCTCTTGGAAAACGCGGCGATTGTGCGGTGGCTGGCCAAGAACAAGCCAGACCATCTTCAACAGCTTCAGCGCATTGCGGACATCAAGCTTCTCAAGGCAGGGTAGCCTGCTGAGCTTCCCTATCTAGTCTTCAGAGCAATTCCTGGCCTTGCGCGAGCCGGTCATCGACCAGCCCTGCGAAAGTGCGATCGGCATGCCTATGCGCGTTTTCAGCTCGGCCAAAGCTGATGGTTTTTCAGCACGACCAACTTCGGCTTCTGTGAAAGAAGGCCCAAAATCCCGGGTTGCCAAGCGAGGCGATGGTGCTTTGATGAGCACACCACCTCGGCTCAAAGGAGCTCAACCATGTTCTCCCACCCACAGTTCCAAATCGCCAGCCAACTGCTTATCGGGCTCATGTCACAAGGCTCCTCTCGCCAACTGAGCGATCGCGTCGAAGACGTCAGGCATGCCTTGGACGTGTCCGCCGAACTGATTCGACAGTGGGAGGAGGACCAGCCACGGCGTGGCAAGTTCACACCCCCAACGCCAGTGCCCCAGACGCGCACACGTGAAGCCGTGGTGGACCGCACGTTCATCCCGACAGACGAATGGCGGCGGAGCCGCGCCAAGAAGAGCACGTCACCTTCAGTGTCGCGGAACTCGGGGCCTTCTATCCATTGAAGGATGCCACCTGAAACGAGAGGAGCCCCGCTAGGCGGGGCTCGTTGCGTTTAGTGCACCTTGGGGCGCCGTGGAATGGCGGATGGCTGGGACGCGTCCGACGTGACGGGCCACTCCTGGAAGTCCGACTGCGCCTCCCGGGTTGGCTCGGCTCGAACAGAGCAACGTTCCAAGACAGCCACGCTCGCGGCCTCCAAGCACTCTTCGCGCAAGCGTAGGTCTTCGGCCAAGATCGCCTCTTGCTCCGGGGTTGCGGCAGCTTGGGCTGCAGCCAACTCAGCAGACCGCTGCTCCAGAGCGGCCAACCGGCGGCCGCGACGCCTGGCCCACTCACGAGCCGTCCAAGACACCCCGGGTTCCGGGTGGTTCGCCACAAAGTCGTCCCACGCCTGTTCAGCCATGTGCCGCAATCGGATCGCACGGCGCACAGCTTTAAGACGCTTGGGGAAACGGACCAATGCTGCTGCAAATCGCTTCAAGCCCAGCAGCAGTGCGTTGAGCGCCGAACGATGCTCCTTGCACTCTTCTGGAACGACTTCTCCGCTCGCCAGTGCACTGACCGCTTTCAGCGTGGAATGGAGCGCATGGGCAGCCAACTCATCCCTGAGCGCGTCGCCTTGACGGACCACCTCAATCCGGATGGCCTCCACCGAGGGGGCCTCCCTGGGAGCACCCTCGGTGCTGCCGTCGGAGCGCCTCTCGCCGATGGCTTTGCCCAACCCGTGCGATACAACGATCTGCCCATCGGAGAAGGCAAGCGTCTGATCGATGGTCGAACGCTTTGCCTCGCGGTGGGCCTGCGCTTCACTGCGCCCCTCAGGCGCCGCGGCCCGGCTTTCCTGTTCAAACCGGGCTAGCACTTCATCGAAGGCGTGTTGATTCGCCTCCTGAATGGACCTGTTCCTCTCCCCTAGCTCTGAGTACTCCCCTCGGCGCTCGATGGCTGACGCGTCTTTTCCCAAGTGACGCGTGGGGGCGCGTGACAGGACTGCGGCAGCCACAAGATCCCCGCGCGCGAGCGCCTCGTCGGCCTGGGCCTTCAGACTGCGGTGATCCACGCGAACGTCCAGATTCGCAGCTTCCAGATGCGCATTCGTCGTGGCTGCCACCAACTCCCGGATCCACTCGACCTCGGCCCGGCCCGCAGGGCCTCCGTCGAGCTCTCGGGTTTTGTCCAGGAAGCCGTCAGGGCCAAGCCGGCGGGTGGTTGCTAGGATGTGGACATGCCAATTCATGCCTCCTTTGCTGCCGGGACTGTGGATGCTGGCTTGTGCAGCAAAGCCGTAGCGGTCCACCAATGCCCGCGCCACGGCGATGGCGAGAGACGATCGCTGGTCATCGTCCAACTCGTGGGGCAACGCGAACTCGAACTCCCGAGCGACGGTGGAATCCTTGCGGCGTTCCGCGGCCTCGGCCTCGGTCCAAAGTGCGGCAGGCACCAAGGCCCAACCTGGTGCGTCGTCGGGAATGATGCAGCGTGATTCAACCACGCCGTCCCGCCGACGGTAGTCGTGGCGCTGCCCGGTGCGCGCGTCTTCGAGAAGAAGCCCAGCACGGTAGGCGGCAGCGGCAACGGACGAGTGCCCCTTGGCTCGGCTGAAGGTTTTGACGTTGGCATGGTAGATGGCCATACGGCTCCAAAGCAGTGGATGTGGCTTTGTTTATGCCGTGGCTTTGGATTTTCGCAAGCGCTGGAAGCGATTGGGGTTCAAGGGGCGGAGCCCTTTGCGCACGCGTCACGTAGTGACGCCTAGGTGCGCTCTTGCTTCTTTCTTTAATGCTCTTTTTTTCCAAAGTCGCCATGCGTATGCGACCTGCCATTTTGAGATGTCCAAGAGCTTGACGAGGCGCTTTTTCCTGATTGACTCATTGCCACGACGAGAGGAGAAAGATATGGCCACTACAAGCCACTACCACGACCGCATCACCCGAGCTACAGAACGACTGGCCCAACTGCAAGCGAAACAGCTCTTAGCCAACCAACGAAGGGCAGCAAAAGCGCAGGAAACGGCAAGGCGGGAAGAGTTGAAACGACGGCATCGGGTGGCCGACTTGGTCTTCTTAGCAGGCGCACACTCACTGGATGACAGTGAACTCTTGGACGCACTGAGCAAGCATATGCAACGGCGCTCAACAGAGCACCATTGAATACCTGCGAATCAACGCCCGAGCCAAAGGAGCAGCACCTTTACAGCGAAACTAGCTCTCGCAGGTTATTCAAGATCTTCTGCGAAGCAGCTTCAGCAGACATGCCCCAAACTTGGGAAAGGTGTTGAACGATCTCGGTGCACTGCGCCGGCATCAACGCTCGACCGCGCGACTTTGCAAAGGGACCATCGGTCTCCGTAAGCACACGTTCTGGCGGCATCAGCTTTACAAGCTCACGGCCCTTCGCTCCGCTGACCATTGCGCTTCCGACGGAGAACCAGCAGTCCATTTCTATTGCCCGAGCCAGTTCCTTCTTGCTCCCGGAAAACCAATGGAGTATCGCGACACCAAAACCTTTGTGCCTCTCCAAGCCATCCATGACCTCCGTCGCAGCGTTACGGCTGTGAAGTGTCAATATTCTTCCACCTTGGTCAGCACACGAGTTGAGGACGTGGTGAAATACCTCGACCTGCCGATCCCAGAAATCCCGACAGTCCGCACCACCATCCAAGCCAATCTCACCGACATATCGAGCTTCCGGCAAAAGGCGGTCAAACAGCCCAAGCTCCCCAATGCGGTCCCCCGCCAACTGCGGATGAAGTCCCAACGCAGTCTTGATGCGCGGATAATGGCTTGCCAATGCTCGCGTTTGCAGCCAAGCGGAAGGCGTCGTAGTGACCGATAGAACATAGGCACCACTCGCGCCTACCCGGTCGATCTCTACCCCAGGGTCGGGGTAGAGATCGAGATGGCAATGCATGTCTACAAACGGGACCGACATCAAAAATGGACTTGTGACCTGAGATAGTTCTCTACCTCAATCATGCCACGCCGCACAGCGTCTACGCGAGAATCGCGATCAGCCGCAGCGAGTGGCATCGGTCCCGTTTGTGACACCCATTTCGCCACGTCGGTCTTAGGAAGACGCCTGACGGCAAGCAGCATTGCCATCAGATCATCGGAGTCATTGCCATGGTCAAGAAAGTTCTGGAGATCCTGACCCTCAGGCTGATAGTCCGTTTCGTCTTTCATGCCGGAACCATGATAAGCAGCACGACGGATTAGGCACGGGACACATCGGCCGCACTGAGTTCTTTTGCGTTTCCATTTTCCACAGGAAACAGTCCTGTCGACAATGGCGCTTAGGCGCACCTGATCTAAGCACGCCTTCATCATCTCCCCTTTGCTCTTCGAAGCGTATGGATTTTCGATATCGACGAGCAGTCCAACACGGTCCAGAATCCCCTGAATCAGATGCAAGTAATAGGGATGTGTTGTTCTGGTGCTAAGTGCGCCAATCCGCCTTGGAGTCAAAGGTGGGTTCAAGGCGATCAATCCATTCTCGGGCACGAACAGAGTCCTACGATTTCCTGCAGGAACTGCCAATGAGGATGCCATCAGCACCCCCATCGCTAGGAAGTTGAAGCTCCGGGTCCGCATCTGCACGTCGTGACTGGCATCCAAGCGTCCGCTTGGGCTCGCTTGTGCACCAAATCTGACAAGCTTAGGTCCCAGCTTTGGCAAGATTTCCCTTTGCCGCTGGGCATCGTGCGTGTAGGCGTGACTCACCAAAATAGGATTGCGACCCTGCTTTACGAGATCCAGCACTCCAATAGCGCTGTCCAGCCCTCCAGAGAAAAGGCAGGCGCAATCGCAGGGTGCCGGGTCGATGATCAACCTACTCCTAACTTTGAAGACCGGCGGCGTCTCTCCACCCGCGACAATGTTGATTGCCCAAACGTCCCCACTAAGGAAGTTGAGTGCCTTAGTAAGAGCTGGAACCACGGGCGTCCACCGAGCAGGATCAGCGATCGCCACAGTGAGTCGAATGTCACGCGCCCAACCATCAGCAGCGTCATCGCGATTGACGAACGTGTCAGCCGCCGTGACCGCCATCGATAGCGACAGGAAATCGAATGCAACTGGATCAATGGCTGCCTTTACACGAGCCAGCCGATTGTAAAGACCATGTCCGATTGCAGCCATCCCGGCCTTGTTCGGAACACCTCCATAAAGATGGACTGGAATGACATTAGCCTGGGGGTGCGGAAGCTGAGCCAGATCAGGGTGAACGTAGACGACAGTCATTACTGGTAATCCTCCCATTCCTTCCAAACTTCCTTGATAGCTGCGAGTTGCACCGCCTGCATGTCGTCCGTGGTCAGCGCCGCTATCTTTCCAGCAAGCAATGGCTTCATATGCTTGTCAGTGACCACCTCTACCAACTGCATCAGTTCCTTCTCAGCTCGCTCCACAGCGTCTGCGGTTGCGCCCTTCGTAAACGCCCTATCAGAGTCCAGCACGACCGCCTGAAAGATCGACAGAGCCGTATAGGCAACCATCAGATTGACCAAGATCTCATCCGTGATGCTGGCAAAATCGAATGCCGCCACGCCATCCAAGCAGAGAGATAGCGCTTCGTTGAGCGCACTGCGGATCCGGTCAGCATCCCCATTCTCCGGCACCAACGCATCGACCAACGCGTCGATAACCTCGCGCGTTGGCCTTCCTGCCATAGCAGCCAGGTTCACCGGTGCATTTGGAGAGTTTGTTCGGAGCTGATTCAGCGCTCCGAACAGGCCCGCGCCAGCCTGTGCTATTGAGCCGAAACGCCTGGGCCCCACGGCAGAGCCGCCTGTGGAAGAACGGGCATAACTAGCAAGTGCCCGGCTGAGCTGCTGGCCATCGCCGCTCGAAACGAACTTTCCAAGATGAGTGCGGAAGGAACGGAAGCGATTCTCTTCTGGTTCGGGACCGGGCCCTGCACCGTCTACGTCTGCCCACGGTGGGACAAGGGGGCTACGGTTATTCGCGCCCCTGCTTGATGTTGACGTTCCCATTACGCTACTCCCTTAGCCCAAGCTTTATCACCCACAAGGGCCTTCAGCCAAGGTGACTTCTTGCCGGGGAGACCCGCCAAGAATGCACCCAACTGCCGACCAGCGTCGTCATTCGAGTCTGCCAACAGAACCGCTCCATTCATCGCTTCTGGGCGACTACCCCAGTCCGCGTGTCCCCGTAGCGAGGCGAGAAGCTCCCTCATGACCGCGACATGCTCGCCTGGAGCAATATTGGCAATCGCCATGCCCGCTGCGGGCGAAGCAATCGTCTTTACGTTCAAAAGCCGACCCACTGCTTCTGCAGACGCTTGCGACATATCACCAGAGACGGAACGAAGAACCGCAGTTTCTTTGCTCAGATACACGAGCGGCCGCAAATCGACCCCGCTCAACGTCGGCTTCAGCCCTATCCAGTCGTACAGGAAAGCGGCGCTCTTCCTCCACTCTTCCGGACAAGCATCCTCGAATTTCTTCGGATCATCAGCGGCCTTCTCCAACTTGGCGATCAAGTCAGGCTTTCCTTGAGCCGCATCATTGATGAGCGCGTAAAGCTTCTTGACTGCTATCGGGTCGACGCAACGCTCGAAAAGGGCGAACTTTGCAACCATCGCTTCATCGACAGGCATCCCCCTTCGCTGCGCTATGCGCGCACGCAGGCGAACAACATTGAGAAGTCTCTTGACTATTCGAGGGTTGCCCTCAACGAACGTGGAGTTCGCCAACAGACCTGACATACGTTCCGCAATGTCAAAGCTCATCCTGATGGCATCATCGTCCCCCACCAGCTTTACGGCGTCCGCGACGGCCATGGGCGACTCTTTCCAAGTGGAACGCAGATTCCCCTCAAGGGCGCTTCGAAGTTCGCTAACTTTCCTCGCATCGACCTTACTGGCTTCCGCAAAGAGCATGAAAAGGTAGGCGCGTATCTCTGTGACACCAAGCCGGGGCACACGAACCGGGATCTGAATCAGCTTATCCAGATAGTCCGTGACATGACGTTCGTTGGCGCCGTCAAAATGCTGGCTCACCGAGTGACGGACCATGTCTTCGTCCGCTGCCACCACAAACGCAGATTGCTCCATGAAAAGGAACAAGCGAAGTGCCTCAAGGGTATGGATGGTCTGTTCCGGCAGACAGCGGTCCAAGTTGTCGACAAAGACCACCAGTGTTTTATCCAGACCCGCAAGCAACTTCTGGAACTCGTCTCGAAACGCATCAATATGCTCGGGCGGGCTCTTCACCTTCTTGGGATCTAGCAGCCCGCCAACCGCCTTGGCTCCGTCCGCCACATCCTGAGTGCCTTCAGCATCTGGGGTGCCAGCTATCAACTTACCGATACCAGCTACTGCTTTGGAGCCCGCCCCCATCAACGGCACTCCATGCAAGGCGGCGACAACTTCAACCCCCAACGCCAAGGTGCGCATCGTATTCACGCGCTTCAGAAAGCTCGTTGCGATGCCAATGAGACCCGCGTCTTGCTTCGCGGCCTCGTAAAGACGGCGAGCAATGACATCCATCAAAGCTGCCCGTGCGTCGTCGTAGCCTTGATATAGCCAAGCATCGAAGCGGATGATGATGACATCGTCTTCCGCATCAGCCTTCAACTTCTCCTCAATCAGGTTCAGAAGGCTAGATTTGCCAGTCCCCCAGGTTCCAAACACCCCCACGGAAACGGGACGCATGTTCGGATTGAGCAGAACCTCAGAGACAACCTCCGCCAGTTCCAGATAGTTGAGGTAGTCACGCTTCGTTTCGATATCGGACCACATATGCGCCCCCCTGATTCCATTCCGCAATTCAAAGCCGAGCCGCTCCCGGCGTAAGCGAGCGGTCATTCCTCTCACATTAGACTAACAAACATAACGCCGTTCATCAAGCATTCATAGAACCGAGTGGGTTTGTCGGGTCAATTTGTTAGTTAATATTCTGCAAACAGTACGCAATTGACTGCTATTGATTGCTTGAAAATCGCTCGAAATCCCTTGTTTTAAAGGACTTCACGGAGATAACTGATTTAGCGGGGTGGTGAGGGCACCCTCGCAGCCGGAGCAACGTCTAGGGGCGTTGAGTGGGGCGGAAATTTTTGTATCAACCCGGTTGACGAATTTGCGGCCTGTTTTATCCGTACTTCCATCCCCCAGATGGAAGTGAACCGATGACCGCTCTACCCTCCGCAGCACTCACCGATTACATTGCCGCACCCTTTGGCACCCTTCATCTGGAGGGCATCCACATTGGTCGTTTCCGGATTGAACGAGCTACGATTCAAGGTCGCGAAGCTGCAATCAATCTTCAGGAATGCATCCTGACAGCGCTGGACGAAATCGGCCGCAAGAGCGCGCTGAAGAACGGAACCCGGTATCCCCAGCAACTGCCCATGGGTACACCGGCGCGTCCCTTGGCCAAAGAGATCGATGATCATCTCGCGGACATGCGCCGCCGACAGCTGGATCCCAAGACAGTGCTCGCCACCGAGCGGACCCTGAAACTCCTCCTGCTGACCTGCGGCAACATTTCGGCCTGCCGCGTGGATTACAAGCATATCCAAGCATTGTGGCAGCTGCTGCGCTGGGCTCCGAAAAACCTGTTGTCGGATCCCTTGCTGAAACGCCTCAGCTTCGATGACGCGATCACTTTGGGGAAGGAGCAGGACGTACCGCCCTTGGCTCCGGCCACCGAAGAGCGCCACCGCCGCTTCCTGGTTGCTTTCTTCAACCACCTGGCCAACGGGCAAGCCATCGCGTCCTCGCCCATGAAGGCGTTCCGCAAACCAAAAGAAGATCACGCCATCGATCCCGACAAGGCCATCCGCCTGTTCGAGGACGGAGACCTGCAGGCCATCTTCGACCCGGCAGCCTTCATCCCTTGGGCGAGAAAGCCGCAGCACTGGTGGGCACCGATGATTGGCCTCTACACGGGCGCTCGCGTCAACGAAGTGTGCCAGCTGAAGCTGACCGACATCCTCCAGGAGCGCGGCATCTGGTGCATCGCCTTCCAAAAGACCATCGATGAAGACCTCGCCGCGGATCCGAAGCGCCAACGGCATAGCCGGCAAAGCATGAAGGGAGCCGGGTGCATGCGCATCGTCCCCATCGCCAAGCCCCTATTGGACGCCGGTTTCCTCGAGTTCGTCGAAGACATGAAGGCCACTGGCCACCCGCGGCTGTTCCCCCTCCTCTCTGCCGGCGTGAACCGGAAGACCGGAGAGACCAACGCCCGCTACAGCCAGCAATTCGTGGTGGATTTCGGCCGCTACTTGAAGAGCCTTGGGTTCGCCAAAGGGATCGGGTTCCATGCCTTCCGCCACACCCTGGCGACCGAGCTTGATGTGAACGATGTTCCGGAGAGGGAGATTGCGCTGGTAACCGGCCACAGCACCGATCCCCGGGATCGGGTCCAGGTGTTGCGCAAGCACTATCTCCACAAGAAACCGCAGGTAACCCGGAGCAAGCAGATCAGCGCCTTGGAGTTGTATCAGCCCAACGTGGAACTGCCGCGTTACCAGCGTGGGCAGTTTGCGGAACAGTTGCGGGACCCGAGCAAGTTCCATCCGTGATACCAGCAGCTGTTGCCCAGGCCCCAGCCAAGTTCTGGAGGGGGCCTAGGCTGATCAGGGCGCGTTCGCATCGAATTCCATTTGGAATTACGCTAAAGCCCTCTACGCTTGGACCACACAGATGACCATTGATGTCAGCGGCCTGTCGGCCAAAGAACTCAAAGCCCTGATTACTCAGGCAGAAAAGCAGCAAACCAAAGTGCTGACTCGGCCCAAAGCTGCTGCCATGCGAGCCAAGATCAACAAATACGTCAAAGATCATGGTTACACGATAGAGGAGCTTTACGGAGCGGTTTCAACGGCCTCTTCCGAGACCACCAAGAAGCGCACCGGCCGCAAACCCGCGAAGTCCGCCGGAAGCAAGGTCGCCCCTAAGTACCGCAATCCGGCCAACCCTAATGAAACGTGGTCCGGCCGTGGCCGCCAACCAAGGTGGCTGGCTGCACTGGTGCAGAAGGGCAAAGAGCCCAGTGAATTCCTGATCAAATAGTCGACAGCGTCGGGCTCCGAACGCACTCAAGGCAGGCTCGAGTCAGAGGAGAATTTCGACTTCTGGCGACTTGCAACATGGGCTGCTCAGGAGCAAAGTTCACTCATCCAGGGGGGATGAGCAATGGAACGCTCGCAATTCACTATTGATCGCGCACTGTATTCAGACGACGTCGCGGCTCGGGCCGCGCATCGTTATACCGGCGAGCTTGGTGTCGAGGTTCGTAGCCAAGGCGCCAACCTCATCGTTGGCTTTTGGTCTCTGGACGGCTCTAAGTTGCCAGAGGACCTCTGGGCCCGGTTTTCCCGAGACTTGCTGGACGAACGCCTGCGGGCGGCCGTCCGAGCGGAGACGAGCCGGCTGCAGCAGGAGTTGCTTCGCGCAGCACTGAACCAAGCACAGCCGGTGATGCCACATGTCGAGGTTTAGACCCGCTCAGGCTTTCGCCGTGCCATCGGACTACCAACTGTTGCCTCTGCGGTTCCGGCGCCTGCCGTGGGATCACGATCGGGCCTTCGTCTCGTCGATGGCAGGCGACTGGCTCTTGATGAAGATGGAGGACGTCGAGCGCCTGGTGAACCACCAGCTTCCGACCGAGTCCGCCCTCTTTGCGGATTTGGAAGCCCGGCACCTGACCGTTGCCGGCACCGACCGAAGCAGCTTGGCGCCTCTGCTTAGCCAAATCCGTAGCCGAAAGTCCTACCTGATGGGTGGACCCGCTCTCCACATCTTCGTGGTTTCCCTGCGTTGCCACCACACCTGCAACTATTGCCAGGTGTCGCGGCAGGAGACGAGCGCCACTGCGTTCGACATGGAAAGTGCGCACGCCGAACAGGCAGTGGAACGGCTGTTCGAATGGCCGAGCCAAGAACTGACGATCGAATTCCAAGGAGGTGAGCCCCTGCTCAATTTTGAGCAAGTGAAGGCCATCACCCGGCGGGCCGTCGAGCGCAATCGGAGCGCCCGACGCACCCTGCGATTCGTCCTGGCATCCACCCTGCATGACCTCACCGACGACCAGCTGGCGTTTCTGACCGAACATCGCTTCAAGCTCTCCACCTCGCTGGACGGTCCCGAATGGCTTCACAACGCCAATCGCCCCCGGCCCGGCCGCGACAGCTACCGGCGCACTGTGGAGGGGATTGAACGCGGACGCCGTTGGCTGGGAGACGATGGCGTCTCGGCGCTGACGACGCTGACCCGCCAGAGCCTCGAAGTTCCTGAGGCCATCATCGACGAATACCGGAAGCTGGGTTTCCACAGCATCTCCCTACGTCCCTTGAGCCCCTACGGGTTCGCCACCAAGACGGCCCGGCGCACCGGCTACCCCACGGAAGACTTCCTTGCCTTCTACCGGCGCGCCTTCGATCACTTGCTGTCGGTGAACCTGGCCGGTTACGCCATGGAAGAGTCCTACGCGTCTCTCCTCCTCTCCCAGCTCTTCACGTCCTTCGGGCACGGCTACGTCGATCTCCGATCGCCTTCTGGAGCCGGGTTGGGCGCCGTCATTTATGACCATGATGGGCGGGTCTATCCGTCGGATGAGGCACGCATGCTGGCCGCCATGGGGGACGATGCCTTTGCCTTGGGCCACGTCAGCCAACCGGTCAGCCAATGGCTGTCCTCGCCCGCCATGGCCCGCTTGCTGGACGCCGGCGTCGCCGAGGCACTACCCACGTGCTCCGACTGCGCGTTTGTCCCGATGTGCGGGGCTGATCCGATCGAGCACTACGCCCGCCAAGCGGATCCCATCGGCCATCGGCCCAGCAGCGACTTCTGCCGGCGGAACATGGGGCTCTTTGATTTTCTGCTGGAGCGATACGAGAAGGCTGACCGGAACGTCCAAGGGTTGATGCGCTCCTGGGCCAACCCGAAGCCATCGATGGAGGACGCCGTCCATGCTGCCGCTTGAAACCAAAGCCGAGCTGGCGCCGTCGGCGAAGGCCAGCCTGCTCAAGGTCGTGTCGCTGGCAGAGTTTGCCCAATCACCACTTCCCTTCGAGCGCCTGGCCCTGGACCTGCGGGGCGTCCCAGCGGACCACGCCAGCAATGAGCTGCTAAACCTGCCTTGGGGTGCAGTCTTGCCCTCGAGCGGGTTGCGCTCACCCGGTAAGGCCCCTCTCGTTCACTTGGAGGGTCCGCCGGGTGTTTGCAAGCCTGGGGACGTGGTGGAGCTCAATCCCCTGCAGAAGAAGGTGGCGATCCGCTACCGGCGCGGGGACACCGGCAATGTGTTGTTCGCCACCGAGTGCTGCAACAGTTACTGCCTGATGTGCTCCCAGCCGCCCCGAGACGTTCAAGACGATTGGCGGGTGAGGCACCTCTTGGATCTGATTGACCTCATCGATCCGGAAGAACCTTCGCTGGCGATCAGCGGCGGGGAACCCACCCTGCTGGGCGACGGGTTGGTCGACGTGGTGGCCAAATGCGCGCACGTGCTGCCCAATACGCACCTGCACATCCTGTCCAACGGCCGACTGCGTGGGCCTGGCCTGCATGCCAAATTTGCAGGCCTCCATCCCAACCTGAGCTGGGGCATTCCGCTTTACGGCGACCGCTATGCCCTGCACGACTACGTGGTGCAAAGCGAGGGGGCGTTCGCTCAGACCCTTCGTGGGCTTTACGCATTGGAAGCCGCCCAGCAGCGGGTGGAGATCCGAGTCGTGTTGGTCAAGCCCACGGTCGAACGGCTGGTACAGCTGGCCCGCTACATCTGGCGCAACCTGCCCTTCGTCGAACACGTTGCACTGATGGGCATCGAGCCCATCGGCTTTGCCAAAGCGCATCAGCGTGAGCTTTGGGCCGATCCAGCGGACTACGGTGACGTTCTGTCCGAAGCGGTGGGGCTGCTGGCCGAGGGCGGAATACCGGTCTCGCTCTACAACCTGCCCTTGTGCGCGTTGGACCGATCGCTTTGGCCCTACGCCGCGCAAAGCATTTCGCCTTGGAAGAACGACTACCTGCCCGCCTGTGACGGCTGCTCGGTTCGGCAGCGGTGCGGCGGCTTCTTCTCGTGGGTCACACCGGCTTGGACCAGCCGGTCCATCTCTCCCGTCCTGGAAACCTGATCATGTCCAACGCACTGATGATCGTCGGCGCCGCCACCTTGGGGACCTTGGGCACGGAGCCGCCAAAGGGCCAGTCCGACCTTTCCAGGCTCTCCGAGATGGACGGGAAATACGCGACCGTCCTGAGCACCTCGTTGAATGCAGGCCGGCACAACCTGTATGCAGGGCACCGCAGCCACAGCTCCCATCGATCACACAGTTCCCATCGCTCCCATTCGTCCGGGTCGGGAAGCTCGTATCGCTCCTACACCCCGCCACCGGCGACCTATACGCCCCCGCCCACCCGCTACACCGCGCCAGCGGCACCGGTGGCCCCAGCAGCCCCGCGAACCACTGGCACGGGCAGCAGTGGCGGCAGCCATTTGAATAGCTACCCAACCCAGAATCTGGATCCAGCCACCCGAGCAAACTCGAGATCCACGAACAACCTGACCTTGGAGCCCGGCACCTACGACAAGCCGGTCACGGAGGGACGGGACGCCGATGCGCTCAAGCTGCTGATCATGCGTGTCCAGGCAGCGCTCTATTCCAAGGGCTACGATCCAGGTGCCATCGACGGGGTCCTCACTCCTGAGACCCAATCGGCGCTGCGAATGTTCCAATTGGCCCACGGCATCCGGGCAACCGGAACGATGACGACTCCTACCCTGGACGCACTTGGCGTGCGGATCTAGCCCTCGACGCCCTCGATCCCGCGGCTCTAGGAGGCCAGATCGAGCATCGAAGGGCGTAGGCGGCCATCGTCGCCGGCATCTTTCGCGAACCGCTGAAAGGGGGCATTTGCCCCTTTGATGTCTGTCAGAAGCACCCGGCCCGCCCTACAGGCTGGTGGCGCGCCACATGCGCCCGATCAACCCGCCCATCAGTGGCGCAATCGGGAAGACGGTGTAGAGGGCGGCCAACGCCAAGGGCGGGACAGACACGAAGAAGTTGCGTTCCGACTCGATCAGGCCAGGGTAGAAGATCCCCACCCCGATGCTTCCGATCTGCACGGCCACCACAACCAACGTGCCCATCAATGCCCCCTTCCAAAAGCCCCCGCGCTTCGGTTCCAGGAAGGGGTTGGCCGCCCTGGCTGCCCTAACGCGCGCAGCCCGCCAGTTCAGCACGTAAAGCAGCAGCAGGAGCGCCAGCACGCCAACGCCAGCCGAGAACGCCGCCACAGCCTGCCAGGCAAGCCCCAGCTCTCCAGAAATTTCTGCACCGCCTGCGAAGGCGAGCAGGCCAGCACCGCCCAGGAGGACCGTTGCGGGTGCGAGCAGGCCCCACTGCATATGGGATGCGGTCGAGTGAGAGCGGACATGGGCATTCATGAAACCTCCAAATGAGCGAAAACGAGGGCGGGTTGCAAGGACCGATCAGGGCTTCTTCTGTGCGTCGATGAGCACCCACTGCCCCGCCCGTTTCTCAAACACCAGGTCTGCCTGTGCTGGCACGGGCGCCGGAGCCTCCTTCAGCTGACGCCCTCCTTGGAAACCAATCACATCGAGGGTGCCGCCCGTGACGCACGTCGTTCGTTCGGGCCCGCTCGGATTGCAGTCGGCGTTCAACTCCCCCCAGCCACGCACTTCCACCCGCTGCCCCAGCTCGGCCACCAGGTTCGCGTTCAAATACTGCTCGTACCCCTTTGCAACCTGCTCCACCGACGGTCCCTGTTCCGCCTTGCTGCATGCGGCCAAGCCGACAATGGCTACAGCAGCGACTACCATTCCACGCTTCATGCACCTTCTCCTTGGTTCTTGTTGACGTCCACTTCGATCGTTTCGTTCCGATAGCCCAAGCTCACTTTCTCGACGGTCACGTCCATCTTGGGCTCCGTGCCGTCGATCCAAACCCGATTGACCCAGAACACCACGCGGTCGTCCTGAAAAGAGCGCCCTTGCCGCGCGAGGTTGGCCGCTTCAGCGGGGTCCATCCGGATCAGCAACCGGTAGCGCCCCGCGTTCGGAGGGCTGGACACGCCCGTGGGCGTCTTGCGGATCCAGGGGACGAAGTTTTTTCCCGTGACACTCAACCCAGCAACCGAGATCTGCGGCATCGGAACGAACACTTCCATGACGCCCCGATCCGCGTTGTAGCTGACCCCACCCAGCGCCTTGAAGTTCGGGCGAACGGCATACCGCCGAATCCCTTTGAACCGCTCCAGCCGGGCGTCGAAAGCAGGCCCGAAGCGCTTCTCGATCATCGCCGCGGAGGGCTCCGCCTCTTGGCTGCCAGTCGTCCTCTTTGCACCCACCCACGCCTGCCGCAAGCACCACTGCCGTTTGTCAGGCCGCAACTGGTAGGAGGAATAGGCCATGGCCAACAGGCCCATGTCGCACATGTCGATCCCTTGCGCCCCAGTGGAGGACAGACCTTCGCGCAGGTGCTGGGCACCCTCAAGGGTGTCCTCGTCCAGGTCCCAGTACATCCCGGCAGGTTCGGCGTACAGGGGGTGGGACACCTTGGCCTGTGACCCAGACTTTCCAGAAAGGGCCCCACCAATCTGCCGAAGCAGGCCCGATGCGGTCGTGGATTGGGCGCTGGCGCCTGTCGATACGGCCAGCGCGAGCGCGCCAACCAGAACTGCCCCGTTCTTCATACAGCCCCTCGTTCCGTGATGGATGGACTTGCCACAAACTTACGTGACACGTAGAGTCTACCCGGGGCGTAGGCCTTGCGTCATGATCGGTGCATGCCTGCACTGCATCCGTTCAGCCTGTGACTACGCCAACAACTCCGCGAGGAATCGTGGCGGCGCGACTGCGCCAAGCCAGGATCCTTCGAGGCTTCAGCCAGCGCGAAGTGGGGGTCAGGATGGGCCTGGACAAAGACACCGCATCGGCTCGCATCAGTCGCTATGAAAGCGAATCGATGACGGTGAGCCTAGAAGCACTGTTCGAGCTGGCGCAGGCGCTGGATGTGCCTCCCGCTTACTTGTTGGCGACGACGCCAGCGATGGCGGACGCGATTTTGGCGTTGGGCGTCCAAAGCGAGGCCCAGCAGGCCAAGCTGTCTCAAGCTCTCGAAGAACTGACCGCGCTTCCGCCGGGCAAGCGAAAGCAAGCCATTGAGCGCCTGTTGGCGGACGCTGAATAGGCCGGGCCCGCGAATTGATGCATCGGTAGTCTCATCCACTGCGACGCCAGCAGAAGATGATCTTCTCTCATTCGGGAGGGAGATATGGATCGCGGATCGGACTGAAACCGGACCTAGATCGCTACGCCGTATTTCACCCACAGTCGTTTGGAGATAGGGTCGATGCCACGACGCTGATCCCTCACATGCTAGAGGCGTTCATTGCGGGGATCGGGAATACAAGAAATTTACTAAGCGGGACAGATAAAAAAAGCGCGCCGTTGTAAAGCGATTGAGAGCGTCGCAGCAACATTCCGTGGCGACCAGATCATCCAAACTTGCTATAGGAACGGCTCGTTCTATCGTCTAGTGACATAGCCAACCTGGATACGAGCTAGTGGCCGAGGTCGTTAGACCACCTCTCCCCAGCCACCGTCTTGGCCTCAACGCGCCGTGATGGGACTCGCAAGGCCCTTATGAGGCTCCCAACCCACGGCGCTAGATACCCTAAAAGGGGCATGAGCTAGAGCCAAAATATTTCCGTTTATACGGTCTTGGGTATTACGCGACTTGCGGAAAGGACTCGACGAAGGCCTGGCTTGTTTCCCAAACCGCAAGTCAGGAAGCATGGGTACTTCTATTCCGGACGCCCGCTCCCCAATCCTCACAGAATGCTGGAAAGCACGGCAACCATGATTCTCGCCGTCTGCTTAGCACTGAAGTGTTGGTTGTATTGCCAAAGTAGGCTCACAACGTCTTTGAAATCGCGTATCACGGCGAGGGTAGACCTGCTCATTGCCCTGCTTATCTGGGGACTGCAAACCCGCAGCCGCGCAGAGGCCAAATGTCATCGATGGTGCCGAATGGCAGCTTGAACGCAGTTGAAGACAGACTGAGCCCTCAGTAGAGCGCCCCAAGGCGTCACTAAGCCTTCCTCGGCCAACACACACGTCATCTTCAAATAGATCAGACGAGTATCAGATAACAAATGATACGCGCCTCACCTGCCTGTTAGAAAATTTACAAACCTAGACAAATAACCCTCACCACTCGGCCTAATGGAGACCTCACCCCCCAACTCTTCCTCCACCTTCTCTTCAGCCTCATCGATAACAAAAGCATCAGGAGAATAAAAGGATACCGAAAGGATCTCAGAAGTCCGAATCACCCTTGAAAAGTCCTTAGGGTCCTTCGCACCATCCACATCGTCTTTGTCCTGCGTGAGCGATTTTTTGTAATCAATTATTTTCTTGACGCGACCTTCAGAATTCCTTACCCCAGTCCAGATCGGCGATACCGTAGCGAACTCACTATCATGCTTGTTTGTGGGCAAATCAACCGTGTACCCGACCATGACCTTCCCGTCTTTCAAGTTAATCATGATAGTTCTAGGCACACCATGATCCATGCCAGAAAGCTCAACAGCCCGATCCCTTAGCGCCTCAAAGATGGAAGGGAACTCACGCCAAGGTGTCTCCAAAAAATAAAGGCGCCAGCCCTGCGTTGAAGCCGCATCTCTCAAGACGCCAAACATCGCCCTAGCTAGAATTAGAGTCAAAGCCAATCCACCCGGCGGCGTCTTAGGCGCAGCACCGACAATACTTCCCCATAAAACCCTAGTTAACGGATCCAGTTCGCGGCGGTGATATAGCCAGTAACCCGCAACTTTTTCAGTTACGAATAAGTTCCCTGCCCATACCAAAACTGCAGCAATCGCTAATGTCCCTAGTGCAGTTCCGATATACGGAAATGGCGCAACCTCATGGAGGGCAACCGCAACGCGATGACCCAATTCCGTCCTCAAAGAAACAAGACAAACAAGCCTACTACTGAGCAGAAGAAAAAAACCAACCAATGCTGCCGATAAAAGAAGCTGATCCTTTGGCAGCCTTGCTGTCGAGTAAGTCCTTAACCTGCTTTTAGCTAGAAAAAAATAACCCGCAAGGAGAGGCAAAAGAAGTATGTTATACGGCATCCGTGCCTTCTCCTTCGCCTATTTAATTCGCCGACCCGAGAAGAAAGGAACTCGATCGGACGCATCTAATTCCTCCTCAAGTGCTGACTTTCCTTTTTCTGAAGCCAGAAATCCCTTGAGATCCAGCTCAAGGTGATTCCCTTTGAAAGTCACATAGGACACCGACTGTCCCTCGAACCTCTTGTCCAATGTTCGCTTGATCAGGTCAACTGTCGAAGTTTTTGAATTCATGACAAATAAACCTTTTTTACCTGATTCGATAATAGCAAAATTCTCGACAGCTGGCAAGCGCACGGCTCCCCGCGCTTCGTGCCCGGAGAATCTGCCGCCGATTCTTCAGCGCAGGTAGCCAGTCCACACTGTTCCATCCGAAGCCCAGCCAACGCTGTATGACGGACTCCCGTCAGGGCCTTTGGAGCAAGCCCTGCCACCGCCCCGCGCCCGTGACCCCCGGCCTGATGAGGTAGCGTGAGAACGCGCGCCAGGCCGGTTTGCATGGCCATGCTTCGTGTCAAAGCTCAGCCACCAGGAGCAAGTTCGTCTCCTGCAGGAATTTGACCGCGCCATACGCTCATAGAGGCCCAACCGAATGAGATCCGGATCGATCAGGGCTGCGACCCGCTGACATCCGTTTTAAGCCCTCAACTCCTCGCCCCGCGGTGCAAACAGGTCGTGGGAATTCTGACCGAAAGCACGCTAGGACAACCGTCAGTAGCCCTACAACAGTAGGTCCTAAAGAGCAGAACACTCTCCTGATCTACGATCTACTGCAGGGTCAAGAAGTTAGACTAGAGTCGATCCCCCCTTTTTCCCCACTGGAATGACTCAGTGAGGGTGAGCATGGCGGCAGGCAAAAGCGCTGATGACGACGTATCAGCCCTTGCCAGAAAACAGACTCTTGGCATGCAGGAAGCTAGCGAAATCGTCGTCCCCAACGTCCTTAGCCTCCGCTTCTGGATCCCCCTCTTCCACGCTCGCCCCTGCACCAATCAGTGCCTCGGCGACCTGACACTTAACCTCGAAATCGAGCTCCCCGTCACGGGCCAGCCAGACCAAGGGCGGCTGATCCTCTTCGTCGTCTGTGTAGGTATACGCGTCCGGGCCCAGCCCGGTAGCCAAAAGCGCCCTCACCAGCTCCACATCACCCATCACGCAAGCGTTGTGCAGCTGGGGATACATCAGTGACCGCCCACGCTCCTGAAGGCCTTCTGGCAGCGCCTTCACTGCGTCCAGCATCTCATCGAAGCGTTCGCGAAAAGCCTCACTGCCCCCGTAGAGGTCGTCGAAGCCCATGGCGGCTGCAATGCTTGTGTTCATGTCTTTTCCTCTCTGAGGTTGAAGGACCATCGCCTATCCAAGTGGGTGCTACGCGCCCCGACATCGGCTCAGGCCAATTGCGCGCTGTCTGTAAGACATGCCCGTCGTCGTCGCCCCCCCCTGACCCGTCTGCCGCGTCACGACACTTCTTTGTCTCGGGCAAAAGGCCGCTCTGGCACACCCATCGCATCCCCTGGTACCCAACGCGCCTCCAGATCGCTGGCCCGCTGGGCTGCCTGGGCTTCGCGAAGTTTTTGCACAACTATCTGAAGCACGTTGGCGTAGGCGGCATGGTAGGGCTCACGCGTCTCCCCGTTGATCCAGGGCGCCTGCAATGCACCTTCAACCGTGGCATCCCACACTTCACCCCGTTCAAGCGCACCGCTGAGCACTTGGTCGCTCACCACCAGGACATGCCCAGCCACCCAGCCATCCACCAATGCCCATTCATGGGTAACCACGGCAATGTCATCGAGCGTGGCCAGCGTGGCGATGCGCCCCAACTTCTTCTGCAGCCGGCTGGCATCGTCCCGGGCCTGCCGGAGGGCCAACTCGATTTCGAGCTCGCGGACCCGTTGCTGGGCTGCGTCCAGTTCGTCGATCAGGCGACGCTCTTTGACGCTGCGCCCCACGCGCGAGGCCTGCCAAGCGACAAGTTCGGTGTAAGGGTAACGAACATGCTCGTTCGCCCCTCCACCAGCGCGGCCGGCGCCTTTCACAAAGGGCGGCCCTGCAGGAGGCGTTCGACGGCGCCACTCTCCAAGCGTGTCGAAGTGGACGCCCAGATAACGCGCCGCTGCCTTGCTGCTGATGGTCGGAGGCGGCAAGCCTGCGGCGGCTTTGGTCAGCTCAGCATCCAGTGCCGCAGAGCGCTGCTCCAGGTAGTCCTCTTCTTTACGCTGGCATTCCATTGGGTCGCTCCTTGCTAGGCGTCACGCCGGTTTTTTGCCGAGAAAATCGAGACTGGGGCATCGCCGGACTCGTCCAGCCGAGGCTTGTCCGTCCCCTTCAAACGATTCCAAACACGGGGACTCGTGGCCACCATATGCTCTTCAACCCGGCCCATGGCCTCGCGGAGCTTGGACCACTCCTGCTCGGTGTAGCGTTCGGAGACAGCGGCCATGCGATCCTCGCCGCGGCCCAACGTGCGGTGGTGGAGCAGTTGAGACACAATCCGACTCTCGCCGAACAGGAGGGCGGCGTAGCGACCAAGCGTGCGGCGCAGGTCGTGGAGGGTCAGACCAATGTCCACCTCTGCCCGCAGATCGAGCAACCCTGCGTCCCGGCGCACGTTTGCCACGATGCTCTTGCTGTCCGAGTAGTGCCCCGTCGTGCTTCGGTCCGATCGGGCGGGGAACACGAACATGGTTTTGGCCAGCGCGCGGCGCGCCCTCTCCACCTCCTTTTCCAGCCGGTCCAGCAGATCCCGGCGAGCACGCCTGGCTCGGGCGGCGGCCAACACTTCTTCCGCGTCCGCCAAGTCTTGCTTGAGCCTGGTTTCGTCCGCGCGCTCGTCGAAACGCCGCTGCAAAATCTTTTCAGCAAAGTAGGCCACCGGCAGGTAGCGCTCCTCGCCATTCTTGGTGTCAAACAGGTAGACCTGAGACCCTGCCCGCCTCGTGTAAGGGTTGACCTCATCCGGCCCGGCCAACCAGACCCAGGACACTTCCGACTGGCGCAGCTCGCCCGGGGAGCACCGGTCAAACCAGCACAGGGGAGCGGCCTCGCCGCGGCGGGTGCCCCAGAGCAGGGTCAGCAGCAGGTAGTCCGCGCCGGTGGCGTTCAAGCCGCCCTGCTCGTCCCGCCTGGCCAAAATCACCTTCAGGACGGTGGGCAGCGTGTCGTCCCCCAACGGATTGCGCACTTCCGCGCGCTCGTAGTGCCGGCGAAGTGCTTGCGAGTCCCGCAGCATGTCGTCGTCGTGGATGACTTGGAACGGGTTGTAACGCAGCACCGGCTCCCGCTGCTGCTGAGCCGCCGCTTTGCGTTCCCGCTTCAGCACCAGGTCGATCGCTCTCTTGGCGTCCGTAAACGCGTGCTCGGTCGATGCTAGACCCGCCGCTTTGACTCGCTGGATGTACTTCCCGGTCACGCCCAACGCTTCGAGCTGTTGCGTGGAAAGTGCGGCCCAATCCGGCTGATCAGCCAGCGCTTGGCGCATCGGGGTGGGGATCCGGTTGGAGCGCACCATGGACGATCGCCGCAGGCCGTCGAACGCACGGTGGATGTCCTTGTCCAACAGCTGAAGGATCGGTTTGTCCGCGAGCCCGACTTCCGGGCGGGCAAACCGCGCCAGGCTGTCCTGGATCGCTCGGATGCTTGCGGGCTTGGCCTTCTTGTTGCGCACGCGCTTCTGCAGGTCCTCAACGTAGGCCGCAAAGCAATCCGCTAGCGTCAGCCCCTTCAGCTCCACCAGCTGCTCGGCTCGGGCCTCTTCCTTCGAAGGATGCTCGCCCGTTTCTCGAACGACCGCCAACTTCCGTCGCGCCAGCTCGTAGGCTTGCTCCGGTCCGATGTCGGTGACGCTGCCCAGGGAGAACCGACGAACCCCGGCCGGGCCTCGGACCACGACTTCGTAAGTGGTGCGGGTGGTGCCCACGTAGAAGCCAAAGCCCGTTGGCGCGCCCTGATTGCCGTCCAGGACGCGGTAAGGCTTCCCGGCGTCTTCGGGCAGTCGAGGGGCGATGACCACCCTTCCCTGCTTGCCTTCGACCGGGCCTTTGGCCACGCTCAACTCGCAGATTTGCCGGTAGGTCAGCTTAAACTTGGTGCCTCGGCGGCGCGGGGCCTCTGCCTGCGCCGCAACAACCGTATCCATGGTCGATCCGCCGTCTGTCCGTCGCAACATCGATTTGATCCTCTTTGAGTGATCACCGCAACTGCGGCGCAACGAAGAACCCCGTTACTTGCCGTCAGCTGCCGGGATCGACCGCTACAAACCGTAGGAAGTTCTCTTGCAAACTACTGATTCAAAAGCGAAACCGTCTACATCGAAGGCCAGTGCAGAGCACACGCCCCTCATGAAGCAATTCTTCGCAGCCAAGTCCGAGTACCCGGACCTGCTGCTGTTCTTCCGCATGGGCGACTTCTACGAGCTGTTCTACGACGATGCGCGCAAGGCCGCGCGCCTGCTCGACATCACCCTGACCCAGCGTGGCAGCTCCGGCGGCGCACCGATTCCGATGGCCGGCGTGCCGGTGCATGCCTACGAGGGCTACCTGGCACGGCTGGTGGCGCTGGGCGAGTCAGTGGCGATCTGCGAGCAGATCGGTGACCCGGCGCTGGCCAAGGGCCTGGTCGAACGCAAGGTGGTGCGCATCGTCACCCCCGGAACCGTCACCGACGAAGCGCTGCTGGACGAGCGCCGTGACACCCTGCTGATGGCGCTGTCGCGCACGAAGCAGGGCTACGGCCTGGCCTGGGCCGACCTGGCCGGTGGCCGCTTCCTGGTCAACGAAGTGGAAACCGACGATGCGCTGGAAGCCGAACTGGCCCGACTGGAGCCGGCCGAGCTACTGGTGCCCGACGAAGAAAACTGGCCGGAGTTCCTGCGCCAGCGCACCGGCGTGCGCCGCCGTGCGCAGTGGCTGTTCGATGCCGACAGTGGCCGCCGCCAGCTGCTGAACTTCTTCAAGCTGCATGACCTGAGCGGCTTCGGCATCGATGACAAGCCACGTGCGACCGCTGCCGCAGGTGCCCTGCTCGGCTATGTCGAGGAAACCCAGAAGCAGCGCCTGCCGCACCTGACTTCGATCGCGATGGAAACCGCCGGCGAGGCGATCGCGATGAATGCCGCCACCCGTCGCCACCTGGAACTGGATACGCGCGTCGACGGCGATACCCGCAATACCCTGCTGGGCGTGCTCGACAGCACGGTGACGCCGATGGGCGGCCGCCTGCTGCGGCGCTGGCTGCACCGCCCGCTGCGCCTGCGCGAGGTGCTGGTGCAGCGCCACCATGCGGTGGAAACCCTGATCGATCGCGGCAGCGACGCCGACATCCGCGAACAGTTCCGCCGCCTGGGCGACCTGGAACGCATCCTCACCCGCGTCGCGCTGCGCTCGGCGCGCCCGCGCGATTTTTCCACCCTGCGTGATGGCCTGGGGCTGCTGCCCGCCGTGCGCGAGGTGCTGGCGCCACTGGACTCGCCGCGCCTGCAGGCCCTGCACGCCGCGCTGGGCGAGCATGACGCGTGCGCGCAGCTGCTGGCCAGCGCCATTGCCGAAATGCCGCCACTGAAGCTGAGCGACGGCGGCGTGCTGGCCGACGGCTTCGATGAAGAGCTGGACGAGCTGCGCCGCCTGTCCACCCATGCTGACCAGTTCCTGGTCGATCTGGAACAGCGCGAACGCGAAAGCAGCGGCATTCCCACCCTGAAGGTGGGCTACAACCGCGTGCACGGCTACTACATCGAGATCAGCAAGGGCCAGTCCGACCGTGCGCCGGTGCACTACACCCGCCGCCAGACGCTGACCAATGCCGAGCGCTACATCACCGAAGAACTGAAGGCGTTCGAAGACAAGGTGCTGTCCGCGCGCGACCGTTCGTTGTCGCGCGAGAAATACCTGTACGAGCAGCTGCTGGACACCCTCGGCGAACAGCTGGAACCGTTGAAGCAGTGCGCCGCTGCGCTGAGCGAACTGGACGTGCTGGCCGCCTTCGCCGAGCGCGCGCAGGCGCTGGACTGGTCGCGGCCGGAACTGGAAACGGCACCGTGCCTGAAGATCGAGCGTGGCCGCCATCCGGTGGTCGAAGCGGTGCGTGAGCAGCCGTTCGAACCGAACGACCTGGACCTGCATCCCGACCGTCGCATGCTGGTCATCACCGGCCCGAACATGGGCGGTAAATCGACCTACATGCGGCAGAACGCGCTGATCGTGCTGCTGGCCCACATCGGCAGCTTCGTGCCGGCCAGCCGTGCGGTTATCGGTCCGATCGACCGCATCCTGACCCGCATCGGCGCCGGTGACGACCTCGCCCGCGGGCAGTCGACCTTCATGGTCGAGATGGCCGAGACCAGCTACATCCTGCATCACGCCACCGCCCATTCGCTGGTGCTGATGGACGAGATCGGCCGCGGCACCTCCACCTACGACGGCCTGGCGCTGGCCGATGCGGTCGCACGTCACCTGGCCTACCAGAACCGCTGCTATACGCTGTTCGCGACCCACTACTTCGAGCTGACCGCGCTGGCCGACGAACAACACGAGGGCGGCCGCAGCGGCATTGCCAACGTGCACCTGGATGCCGTCGAGCACGGTGAAGCGCTGGTGTTCATGCACGCGGTGAAGGACGGTCCGGCCAACCGCAGCTTCGGCCTGCAGGTGGCCGCACTGGCCGGCCTGCCGCGCACTACCGTGGCGCAGGCACGGCGGCGCCTGGCCGAGCTGGAGCAGCGCGGCGGTGAAAGCCATGCCGCCGAGCTGGCGCCGCAGGCATTGGATGCGCCGCAGCAGTTCGGCCTGTTCAGCGCCCCGGCCAGCAAGGCGCAGGAAGCGCTGGCGGCGATCGACCCGGACGAACTGACGCCCAAGCAGGCGCTGGAAGCCCTATACCGGTTGAAAGCGCTGCTGTGACTGCAACGCATAGAGACGGCCTCCGGCTGCCATGCAGGAGGCCTCTTGAAAGTCTCTGCAAATCCGATTTTGCGTTTCAATTGACAGAATCTATCAATCTGAACGGATCATTCGATTATTCATTTCATCTGGCCCTAGCTAAAGTCGAGTGAAGATGTTCCACCCCGTCTTCACCCGCAGGAGCCAGCCATGAGCCAGTCCGATAACAACAGTCCCAAGTGCCCGTATCACACCGCTCCGTCGCCGGCAGAAGGCGCCCAGCAGCAGCGTGAGCTGAGCACGACGCCGAAGCAGAAGCACGGCGACGATCCGGTCACGCCGATGACCACGGCCTTCGGCGCACCGGTGGTGGACAACCAGAACAGCAAGACCGCTGGCCCGCGCGGCCCGCTGCTGATGGAAGACGTGTGGCTGCTAGAAAAGCTGGCCAACCTCAACCGCGAGATCATTCCCGAGCGCCGCATGCATGCCAAGGGATCGGGTGCGTTCGGTACCTTCACCGTCACCCACGACATCAGCAAGTACACCCGCGCCAAACTGTTCGAGAAGGTGGGCAAGCAGACCGAGATGTTCGCGCGCTTCACCACGGTGGCCGGCGAGCGTGGTGCCGCCGACGCCGAGCGTGACATCCGCGGCTTCGCACTGAAGTTCTACACCGAAGAAGGCAACTGGGACCTGGTCGGCAACAACACGCCGGTGTTCTTCCTGCGCGACCCGCGCAAGTTCGCCGACCTCAACAAAGCGGTCAAGCGCGACCCGCACACCAACCTGCGCAGCGCGCGCAACAACTGGGACTTCTGGACGCTGCTGCCCGAAGCCCTGCTGCAAGTGACCGTGGTGATGAGCGACCGCGGCATTCCGCGCAGCTTCCGCCACATGCATGGTTTCGGCTCGCACACCTACAGCTTCACCAACGCCGACAGCGAGCGCTTCTGGGTCAAGTTCCACTTTGTCAGCCAGCAGGGCATCGAATCGCTAACCGACGCGCAGGCGCAGATCCTGGTCGGCCATGACCGCGAAAGCCACGGCCGCGACCTGTTCGACGCGATCGAGAAGGGCGACTTCCCGAAGTGGAAGCTGTTCATCCAGGTCATGCCGGAGCTGGAGGCGGAAACCTACCGCATCCATCCGTTCGACCTGACCAAGGTATGGCCGAAGAGCGACTACCCGCTGATCGAAGTGGGCCAGTTCGAACTGAACCGCAACCCGGTCAACTGGTACCAGGACGTGGAGCAGTCGGCGTTCGCACCGAGCAACCTGGTGCCGGGCATCGGCCCGTCGCCGGACAAGATGCTGCAGGCACGCCTGTTCGCCTATTCCGATGCGCAGCGCTACCGGCTGGGCGTGAACCACCACCAGATTCCGGTGAACGCCGCACGCTGCCCGGTGCACAGCAATCACCGCGATGGTGCGATGCGCGTGGATGGCAACTACGGCGGCCTGCCGCATTACGAACCGAACAGCTACGGCCAGTGGCAGGAACAGCCGCAGTACCGCGAACCGCCGATGAAGATCCGCGGCGACGCCGACTTCTGGAACTTCCGTGAGGACGACGCCGACTACTTCAGCCAGCCCGGTGCGCTGTTCCGCAGCTACAACCAGGCACAGAAGGACCGCCTGTTCGCCAACACCGCCCGCGCCCTGGGCGATGCACCGGACTTCATCAAGCAGCGCCACATCGACAACTGCAGCAAGGCCGACCCGGCCTACGGTGCCGGCGTCGCCGCAGCCCTCAAGGCGCTGGCCAGCCAGCCATCGGATCCGTTCAAGCCGGCGCAACCGGAAGCGGACTTCCCTACTGCGACCCCGGGCGCGGAAGACATCGAGCTCTGATCGCCCTCCCCGTGTAAGGCACGCCGCCCCCCTGTGAGGCGGCGTCGCCGTTTTAACGGTCCGCGTCGTACCTTCTGCACGCCCCACCCCAATCAAGGAATCCGCAGATGAGCCTGACCGATGAACTTCTCGCCAAACTGCAGGGCGCGCCGCTGCAGCAGGTCTCCCAGCAGCTCGGTATCAGCGATACCCAGGCTTCCGGTGCGATCAGCGCCGCACTGCCGGTGCTGATGGGCGCGCTGGGCAACAACGCCTCGCAGCCACAGGGCGCACAGGCGCTGCTCGGCGCACTGCAGAACAACCACAGCGGCCTGGACCTGGGCAGCGTGCTCGGCTCGGTACTGGGTGGCGGTGGCGGTGGTGCCGCCAGCGATGGCGCCGGCATCCTCGGCCACATCTTCGGCGGCAGCCAGCAGAAGGTCGAAAGCGGGCTGGCGCAGGCTACCCAGCTGGACAGCGGCCGCACCAGCCAGTTGCTGCAGATCCTCGCACCGATCGTGATGGCCTTCCTCGCCCAGCGTCTCGGTGGCGGCCAGGCCGATGCCGGCTCGCTCAGCCAGGCGCTTGGCCAGGAAAAGCAGCACGTGCAGCAACAGGGTGGTCTTGCCGGTGGCCTGCTCGGCAGCCTGCTGGACCAGGACGGTGACGGCCAGCTCGGCGTGGGCGATCTGCTGAAGATCGGCGGCAGCCTGCTCGGCGGCAAGCGCTGACGCCTGCGGGCGCCGGACCCGGTCCGGCGCCGCATCATTTACAGCGCGTCAATATCGCCCAGCGCGCGGATCAACCGGCGCGCGCGCTTGTCCGGCTTGTGCTCCGGCGGCTGGAACCCGTCACGCGCGGCGATACGCAGCGCGCGCTGTTCGGCGCGCCGGGCCTTGGACGCCTCGCTCTCGGTATACAGCTGCTGCGCGGCCGGCGCCGGCCCGCGCTGATCACTCAGGCCCAGCACCTGGATCTCGAAGTGCTCCTCACCGCGATCCACCTGCAGCTGTTCGCCCACGCGCACCGCGCGTGAGGATTTCGGACGCTGCCCGGCAACGCTGACCTTGCCGGTCTCGATCGCCTGCTTGGCCAGGCTGCGGGTCTTGAAGAAACGGGCCGCCCACAACCAGATGTCCAGGCGGACACTGGGTGACAGCGGGGAAAGCTCGGGCATGGGGGCAGGCTACTCCAGTGGCTTGTTGAGGGGACGCGGGTTGTCCGGGTCGGCCCGGCAGCCGGTGCCGCCGATCAATGGCCGCACCCCGGAGGCCAGGTCCTGGCGCTGGCTGCCGACCAGACACTCGGGACGGTCGGTTGGCCGGATCTGGGTATCACCCAGCCGGTCGTCCATCGAACATGCGGCCAATCCGACGCTGATCAAGGCCAGCGCCAGCCTCCGCTCCACCTGCAGTCGTTGATGCATTGCCACATCCCGCAAACCGGCTTGGTGCTAGTGTGCGCCTCCCGGGATTCGATCACCACTCCATGGCCAAGGCACCGCTTGACCTGACCTCCGGCCCGATCGGGCGCAATCTCCTGTTGTTCTCCCTGCCGATCCTGGCGGGCAACATCGCGCAGTCGCTGAACGGCTCGGTGAACGCGGTCTGGGTCGGGCGCTTCCTCGGCGAGGCGGCGCTGACCGCCACCGCGAACGCCAACAACATCATGTTCTTCCTGATCGGCTCGGTGTTCGGTTTCGGCATGGCCTCCACCATCCTGATCGGCCAGGCGATCGGCGCGCGCGACCTCGTGCAGGCGCGGCGCGTGGTCGGCACCAGCGCCACCTTCTTCATCGGCCTGTCGGTGACCATCGCCCTCGCCGGCTGGTTCATGGCCCATCCGTTGCTGGCGGCGATGGGCACGCCGGCCGCTTCGCTGCCATTGGCCGAGGCCTACCTGCAGATCATCTTCCTGGCGATGCCGACGCTGTACGCGTTCGCCTTCCTCACCGCCGCGCTGCGCGGTGCCGGTGACTCGCGTACGCCGTTCCGCTTCCTGATGGTGTCGGTGGCGCTGGACATCGTGCTGAACCCGGTACTGATCTTCGGCATGGGGCCGTTTCCCGCGCTGGGTATCGCCGGCTCGGCGTGGGCCACGCTGGTCGCGCAGACGCTGTCGCTGGCCGGCCTGCTGCTGTACATGCGGCACAAGCGCCACACCCTGTGGCTGGGCCGCGCCGACATGCGCCTGTTCAAGCTCGACATGACCATCCTCAAGGCGCTGGTGGTCAAGGGCGTGCCGATGGGCCTGCAGATGGTGCTGATCTCGCTGTCGGTGATCCTGCTGATGACCATGGTCAACCAGTACGGGACCGACACCGGCGCGGGCTACGGCGCTGCCCTGCAACTGTGGAACTACCTGCAGATGCCAGCGATGGCGATCGGTGCAGCGTGCTCTTCGATGGCCGCACAGAACGTGGGGGCGCAGCGCTGGGATCGCGTGCGCGGCACCGCGCGCCAGGGCGTGCTGTTCAACTTCCTGCTGACCGGCGCGTTGATCCTGCCGCTGGTGCTGTTCGATCGCCAGCTGCTGGCGCTGTTCCTGCCACCGGCCAGCCAAGCGCTGGAGGTCGCGCGCCACCTCAACCACGTAGTGATCGGCTCGTTCCTGTTCTTCGGCGTCAGCTTCGTGATCTCCGGCGTAGTGCGCTCCACCGGCGCGGTGATTCCGCCGCTGCTGATCCTGGCTGGCTCGCTGTGGGGCGTGCGCGTGCCGTTCGCCGAACTGCTGCAGCCGTACTGGGGCGCCGATGCGATCTGGTTGAGCTTCCCGGTCAGCTCGCTGGTGTCGATGCTGCTGTCGCTGGCGTATTACCGCTGGGGCGGCTGGCGCAAGGCGAAGATGATGGGCAAGCCCTCGCATGCCGAAGAACTGGCCACGCCCTCTGAGATTCCCGCCTGCCCACCCTCGCCGGTGGCCGACCCGGATGCCGCACCGCTGCGGTAGTGCCGGCCGCTGGCCGGCAACTTCCCCCCCCTCCGCAAGCATCGCAAAACAGCCGGCCAGCGGCCGGCTCTACCGCTTCTTCGCCGCCGGGGATTACCACGGTAGTGCCGGCCGCTGGCCGGCAACTTCAAACCCCTCCGCAAGCATCGCAGAACAGCCAGCCAGCGGCCGGTTCTACCGCTTCTTCGCCGCCGGGGATTACCACGGTAGTGCCGGCCGCTGGCCGGCAACTTCAAACCCCTCCGCAAGCATCGCAAAGCAGCCGGCCAGCGGCCGGCTCTACCGCTTCTTCTTCGCCGCGTTGAGCGTCGCCGCCGCGCGCAGCAGCGCCTTGAACGCAGCGGCATCCGGCATCGCGCCTTCATGGATGTCGATCGCACGCCGCGTGTTGCCGTCCAGGCTTGCGTTGAACAGCCCCTTTGGATCGGCCAGCGCCGCACCGTTGGCGAAGGTCAGCTTCACTGCCTGCTTGTAGGTCTCGCCGGTGCACAGGATGCCGTTGTGCTCCCACACCGGTGTACCCCGCCATTTCCAGGTTTCCTGCACGTCGGGCAGCGCTTCATGGATCAACGCACGCACGCGTGCCAGTGTTTCACCGCGCCAGTCTGCCAACTCGGCGATGCGTGCATCGATCAACTCGGTGGCCGGTGTTCCGGCATCGGCCGGGTTGGGGGCATGCGTGGCCATCAGGAGCTCTCGTCGGGAAAGGAATGAGAAGGTCGGGGTTACATGCGCTCGCCGGGCAACGCGGCGGCCTGGCGCACCCAGTCGAGGAACTGTGCCTCATCCAGCAGGCCGTCCTGCGGGATGTGCAGGTAACGCGTATCGGCGCTCCTGGACGGCTCGGGCGGCACTGGCGCCAGTGCCGCGCCGCGGAAGAACGCCACCTTGATGTAGCGGGTGAAGCAATGGAAGCTGAGAAACCACCCTTCGCCCGGCGCAACCGCATACATCGGCGAGTTCCACTTCACCGCCTTGTGCACGCCAGGTACGGCCTGCTCGATCAATGCATCCAGTCGCGCGCCGATCGCACGTTTCCAGTCCGGCATGGCGGCGATGTATGCCTGCACGGGCGCATCGCCCTCGCCCTTGGCGATCTGCGGGTTGCCACCGGACAGCAGCGTGGGCGCAGTGGAAGGTGCGGTTCGCTTGGCAGGCATCGCACGATACGTCCATCGGGATGAAGCTGCAGCCTAGCGCAGGCCCGCCGGGTGGTCACGGCGCAGTGCGCCATCGGCTCAGTCCGCCTGCCGTGCGCGGAACCGGCGCCAGTCCGGCAGCTTGCGGTGGCGTCGCAGCGAGCGCATCAGCGCTGCCATCACGATGCCGAACAGCGCGCCAGCCAACAGACCGGCTACCAGCAACAGCGCCAGCGGGCGCTCGCTGCCCTGCCACAGCATCAGCCACATCAGCGCGGTCCAGAACAGCCCGAACAGCAGGCCCTGCACCAGCGCATTGGTACCAAAACCAGCCAGGATCGGTGGTGGCAGCGCGATGCCCGCGCGCCACAGCAGGCGGTGCAGCAACGGCGCCGACTGCACGCGCGCCAGCCCCTTGCCGTCGAGAAAGCGCAGCGCCGACTGGATCACGGCGGGATAGCGCGGGTTGATATCGTTCATCAGCTGATCGTGGCCGATGCGATGCCGGAAACGCAAACGGCCACCCGAAGGTGGCCGTCGCGGCAACAACCGAAGTTGTTTATCAGGCCTTGTCGGCCAGACGGGCAGCCTTGGCGGCAGCAGCGGCAGCCAGGTCTTCCTTGATGCGGGCAGCCTTGCCTTCCAGGCCACGCAGGTAGTACAGCTTGCCGGCGCGGACCTTACCACGACGCTTCACTTCGACCGAGTCGATGATGGCGCTGTGGGTCTGGAAAACGCGCTCGACGCCGTAGCCGTGCGAGATCTTGCGGACGGTGAACGAGGAGTTCAGGCCGGCATTCTTGGTGGCGATGACGACGCCTTCGTAGGCCTGCACGCGCTCGCGGCTGCCTTCCTTCACCTTCACGTTGACGACAACGGTGTCGCCCTGGCTGAACTTCGGCAGTTCACGGGTGATCTGGGCGGATTCGAATTCCGCGACGATGGACTTGTTCAGCTTGCTCATGGGTTACACCGATTCTTGTTCGGGTGGGCGTGTCGTATCGACAACGTGGGCTCATGCAGTCACCGGACTGTGCTGCACGTTTGTTTTGGGTACTGCGCGCGCCAACCGGGGCTGGCGGGAATTGGCCATGATAGCCGATAAAGCCAGCCCTGCGCTAGGGGCTGGCCTTCTGGTTCCGGGCCTGGCGGCCCTGCTCCAGCAGTTTGCGGTCGGCCTTGCCCAGTGCCTGTTCATCCAGCAGGTCCGGGCGCCGCTGGGCGGTCCGGAGCAGCGACTGCTGGCGGCGCCAGGCGGCGATGGCCGCGTGGTTGCCCGAGCGCAGCACCTCCGGCACGTCCCCCAGCGGGTGCTGTGCCGGCTGGCTGTAATGCGGGCAGTCGAGCAGACCGAGGTCGCCCTCGAAGCTGTCCTGCGCCGCCGACTCCGCATCGTTCAGGGCACCGTCCTGCAGGCGGGCCACGGCGTCGATGATCACCGCCGCGCCCAGCTCGCCCCCGGACAGCACGTAGTCGCCGAGGGAGATTTCCTCGTCGACATTGGCCTCCAGGAAACGCTCGTCGATGCCCTCGTAGCGGCCACAGAGCAGGACCATGCGCGGCAGCGCCGCCAGTTCCCGCACCTTGGCCTGGGTCAACGGCGCGCCCTGCGGGCTGAGGTAGATCACCCGCGCAGGGGTTGGATCGGCCTCGCGGATCGCCTGCAGGCAGGCCTGCAGCGGCTCGATCAGCATCACCATGCCCGGGCCACCGCCGAACGGACGGTCGTCCACCCGGCGGTAGTTGCCTTCGGCGTAATCACGGGGGTTCCAGCCATGCAGGCTGAACAGTCCCTTCTCCTGCGCGCGCCCGACCACGCCCAGTCCAGCGGACTGGGCGAGGAACTCGGGAAACAGGGTGATGACGTCGAAACGCATGCTCACACTCAGAACTCGGGATCCCAGTCGACCACGATCAGGTTGGCCTCGAAATCGACCGATTTGACGAAGTCCGGCTGCACGAACGGAATCATCCGCTCGCGGTCACCCCGGACCACAACCACGTCATTGGCGCCGGTGCTGAACAGGTGCGAGACCTGGCCCAGGGCGACGCCCTCGGTGGTCTTCACATCCAGGCCTTCCAGGTCCACCCAGTAATACTCATCGGGCTTCGGCGGCGGCAAGGCACTGCGGGCCACGTAGATCTCGGTGCCGCGCATCGCTTCGACCACATCGCGATCCTCGACCCCGGGGAAACGGGCCACCAGGTGCTTGCCGCTGTCGCGGCCGCGCACACCTTCAACCGTGGTTTCCACGCCGGATGGGCTGCGCACGATCCATGGCTGGTAACGGAAAATGGCGGAACGTGGCTCGGTCCAGGACTCGAGTTTGATCTCGCCGCGCACACCAAAAGCGCCGACAACCCTGCCCAGCAGGATGCGGCGCTCGATATCTTTCATCTGCTTCAACCAAGAGGGCCACGCCGAAGCGTGGCCCGTCAGGATCAGGCCGCAGCGGCCTGGGACTTGGTCGCTTCCTTGATCAGGTTGCGGACCTTGTCGGTCGGCTGGGCGCCGTTCTTGACCCAATGGTCAACGCGGGCCAAGTCCAGCTCGATGCGCTTCTCGGCGCCCTGGGCGACCGGGTTGTAGAAGCCGACGCGCTCGATGTTGCGGCCGTCGCGCGCGCTGCGCACGTCGGTGACGATGATGTGGTAGAACGGACGCTTCTTGGCGCCGCCGCGGGTCAGTCGAATCTTGACCATGGTGTTTTTCCTATTGCCCAGTCGCCAGGATGGCGAGGTAAGCGGGCGATTATAGCGGCAGAGCCCGGCCCAGCCAACCCCATATGACGCCGCGCCCTCACGGTAGCGCCGGGCCATGCCCGGCGGCTCTTGTTCAGCAATGTGATCGACTTCTGACTTACCCCGCCGACGTCCCCATGGCGATAACGTCAACGTGCTCCAGCGACAGGCGCCCGATGCATGTCCAGCACATCTACCTCGTGCCGCTGCAGCAGGTCATCAAATGCATCGCCGCCAATCCGCTCGACAAGTTGCCGCTCGGATTCGTGGATGGTGATGCACTGCAGCCAGTTGATCGCCACCGGCGGGAACTGCAGTCCCGGGAACCTGGCGTCATTCCAGAAAAAGGGCGGCACCAGATAGACGTGTGGCATCCGTGTCGATGGGAAGTAGTCCCGCAGGATGTCGGGAATCACGCTACCAGGCTGCACCGCCGCACGATCACGCATGATTGCGAAAGCCGTCGAGGCGACGATGTTGTCCCAATGCAGTGCGTCCTGTTCTGCACACGCGCACAGCTCGACGCGCGTTTTCAGTTCGTGTCCCTCCGCATGACATAAAACAAAATCCGACAGACCGATGGACGAGATCGACTTCAGCCCTGCTTCCGGAGAGCTGAACGTCGTGAGGATATCGACCGAACGCAGGCGATGATCATCGTGAAAGGCCTGGACCTTGGGCCGCCCCTCACCGCCCATGACCTTGATTGCGTGCATCGCTACCGCGCGATGCTGCTCGGTGACCGTACCCATATCTGATTGGAACTCCTGAGTGTTGTTCGCTGCGGAAGCATCTGCCGGGTTTGGCCCGCCGCTACCGGCTGCAACGCTTCAAGGTAGCGTCCGGCTATGCGCAGCGATCGGCAACCACGCGCCTCGTTCAGGAAAGCGGCTGCCAAGCCACCGCCGCCAGCGCCGCCCTGCCCTGTTCAGCCAGTGCCTGCGAGCCGGGCAGGACATGCCCGTCAATGGCCTCCAGCGCCCACAGACCACTGGCGTTGCAGGCAAAAGCTGCTTTCACGCCAGCCATATCCGCCAGCCGCAATGGCTGCGTGGCCTGCGCCCGCGGCCAATGCTGCTTCAGCAGCGCCTCGGCGGTCCCGCGCAGGGCCGGCGCCTGCGGCCAGAGCAGCCGTTCACCATCGTGCACGGCCAGGTTCCAGGTGCTGCCTTCACTCATTTCGCCATCGACGGTCACGAACAGCACATCGTCGAATCCTTCCGCCATCGCCGCGCGGCGCTCGGCGAACAGGCCGAAGGTGCCCACATGTTTGATCTGCGGCAGTTCACGCTGCCAGGCCACGCTGCGCACTCGCTTGGAGGCGGTCAGCGTCACCGGCGCGGACGCCGCCACCAGCACGTCCACCGGCACCGCCGCCAGCGGATTGCGGAAATCGAAGTGGCGCGAATACACCGTCACCCGCAACGAGGCATCGGCCTGCCCTGACTGCTGCAATGCCTGCGCCATCCACGCCTGCACCTGCACCGTGTCCAGTTCGCTGCCGAACAGTTCGCGCGTAGCCTGTGACAGCCGCGCCAGATGCAGGCCCAGCCCCTGCACTGCACCACCACGCACCTGCAGCGAAGTGAAGTGGCCATAGTTCACCAGCGCCGGCAGCAGGTCTTCCACCTGCGCCGCCCGGCCGTTGCAGCTCACCATCATGGCAGCAGTGCCTGCGCCTGTTCCCACATGCCGCGCAGCACGTCGGCGGCCGGTTGCGCCGGCGCCATCCACGCCGACTGCCCGGCCCAGGCCTGCATCGCCGCCAGACGATTTTCCTGTGCCGCCTGCCTGCGCATCGGGGCGGTCAGGCCGCGCTGCACCGGGTATGGACGCGGCGCGGGGGCGCCTTCTGCAGCAGCGGCGCGCACATAGGGCGTCGCCAGGCCACGGCCCAGGCGACCACTGAAGGCGCGGGTCGGCCAGGTATCTTCCGGTTCGCTGGCGGCCAGCCCATCGGCCCACGCCGAAGCGATCGCCGCTTCCGGCGTGCGCAGGAAGGCGGTGCCGATCTGCACCGCACTGGCGCCCAAGGTGAGTGCGGCAGCGATGCCACGGCCATCGGCGATGCCGCCGGCGGCAATCACCGGAATCTGCAGCTGATCGGCCAGGCGCGGCAGCAGCGCAAACAGTCCCACCAGCTGGCGCTCGGCCATCGCCGGATCAAAGGAACCACGATGGCCGCCGGCCTCCGCGCCCTGCGCCACGACCGCGTCGGCGCCGGCGTCCTGTGCCGCGCGCGCTTCGGACAAGGTGGTGGCACAGGCGATCCAGGCGATGCCGGCGTCCTTCAACTGCTGCACGTGGCGCGGCAACAGCACGCCCATGATGGTCGAGGCCACCGCAGGACGCGCCGCCAGCAGTGCGGCGAACTGTTCTTCGAAGTCGGCCGGCGTGGCGTCGGCGGCGCTGGCCGGCACCTCCGGGCCCCATTGCGCGAGGAAGGCGCGGCTGGCGGCCTCGGCGGCAACGTCACGGGCAGGTACAGGGTCCGGCATCCACAGGTTCACCTGCGCCGGACCGCTGGAGGCTGCGCGGAAGTCATCCATCCAGCGACCGATATCGGCCGAAGAGGACAACACCGCGCCCATTGCGCCCATGCTGCCGGCGTTGGCCAGCGCAGCCGACAACGGTACCGGGCAGGCACCGGCCATCGGTGCCAGCAGGATCGGAACGGAAACGCCAAAGCGCCGGCAGAACGCCTCGGCGCGGGAAGCTACAGCGGAACTCTGCATGACGGCCCATCGTTTCGGACAGGCCCCCATGGTGCGCGCAGGACAGGGGAAGAGTCGAGCCTGCTGCCCGACGGCCTGCTGCGGCGCTTGTGCGCCGCCGCCCGAGCGTGGGCCCGGCCGCTACATCAGATTGCGGACGGGGCCGTCATCAACGGAACGGCATGCCGCGGCCGCCCATGGCGCCCATCATGCCCTTCATGCTGCGCAACATGCCCTTCATGCCACCGCCGGCCATCTTGCTCATCATCTTTTCCATCTGCATGTACTGCTTCATCAGCTTGTTGACGTCGGCCGGCGTCACGCCCGAGCCCTTGGCGATGCGCGCGCGGCGCGAGCCGTTGAGCAGGTTCGGATTGCGCCGTTCCTTCTTGGTCATCGAGCCGATGATAGCGATCATGCGCGGCACTTCCTTGCCCTGGCTGACCTGCTGCTTCAGATGGTCGGGGATGTTGCCCAGGCCCGGCAGCTTGTCCATCAGGCCGCCGATGCCGCCCATGTTCTGCATCTGCTCGAGCTGGTCACGCATGTCGTTCAGGTCGAATTTCTTGCCCTTGGCGACCTTCTCGGCCAGCTTGGCGGCCTTGTCCTTGTCGACCTGCTGCTCGACCTGCTCGACCAGCGACAGCACGTCGCCCATGTCAAGGATGCGGCTGGCGATACGGTCCGGGTGGAACACGTCCAGGCCTTCCGGCTTTTCACTGACACCGACGAACTTGATCGGCTTGCCGGTGATGTAGCGCACGCTCAGCGCGGCGCCGCCGCGGGCGTCACCGTCGGTCTTGGTCAGTACCACGCCGGTCAGCGGCAGGGCATCGCCGAAGGCCTTGGCGGTGTTGGCCGCGTCCTGGCCGGTCATGGCGTCGACCACGAACAGCGTTTCGGCCGGATTCACCGCAGCGTGCAGGGCCTTGATCTCGGCCATCATCGCTTCGTCGATGGCCAGGCGGCCGGCGGTATCGACCAGCAGCACGTCGACGAACGACTTGCGTGCATCGTCGATGGCTGCGCGGACGATGGCTTCCGGCTTCTGGTCGGCACTGGACGGGAAGAACAGCACGCCCACCTGCTCGGCCAGGGTTTTCAGCTGCTCGATCGCGGCCGGACGGTAGACGTCGGCCGAGACCACCATCACCTTCTTCTTGCGCTTTTCCTTCAGGTGCTTGGCCAGCTTGCCCACGGTGGTGGTCTTGCCGGCGCCCTGCAGGCCCGCCATCAGGATGATGGCCGGAGCGGGCACATTGAGGTTCAGGTCGCTGGCTTCAGCGCCCATCACCGCAGTCAGCTCGTCGCGCACGACCTTGATCAGCGCCTGGCCCGGGGTCAGCGACTTCAGCACTTCCTGGCCGACCGCGCGCACCTTGATGCGCTCGATCAGCGCCTGCACCACCGGCAGCGCAACGTCGGCCTCGAGCAGCGCGATGCGCACTTCGCGGGTCGCCTCGCGGATGTTCTCCTCGGTCAGGCGGCCGCGGCCACGCAGGCGCTCGATGGTGCCGGAAAGGCGCTGGGTCAGGGACTCGAACATGCGGCGCAACCTGTCTGAAAGCGGGGGACAATAAGGGCAGACAGTATAACGGGTCTGGCTGTCTCCCCGGACTGCGGCCACGGGGCCGTCGCCAGCATCACGGGGGTATGCGAAACTGCAACGATGACAATCGTTCTCATCGCCGTCCTGCTCTACCTGGCTGCCAGTGCCCTGCTGGTGCGCGCGCTTGGCCGCGATGAGACGACCGGCTCCCCCATCTGGCTGTGGCCGGCCCTGCCCGCCATGCTGCTGCACGGCGGCTACCACGTGATGGTGGCGATGCGCACCAACGGCGGGCCGGACATGCACTTCTTCGCCGCACTGTCGCTGGTCGGCCTGGGCATGGCCTGGCTGACTTCGCTGGTCGGCGCGCGCGGGCGGATGTCGGCGCTGGGCGTGGTGGTGTTCCCGCTGGCCGCCGTGCTGCTGCTGGCCTACCACGGTTACGGCCACGAACCGAGCAAGGTGCTGGGCTGGCGCCTGGCCAGCCACGCCTGGCTGGCCCTGCTGGCCTACGCCACGCTGAGCATCGCCGCGCTGCTGGCGATCATGCTGTGGCTGCAGGAACGCGCCCTGCGCCGCCGCGAGTTCCGGCCTTGGCTGCGCGCGCTGCCGCCGCTGGCCGACCTGGAATCACTGCTGTTCCGGGTGATCACCGTCGGCTTCGCGCTGCTGACCCTGACCCTGGTCACCGGGGTGCTGTTCGTCGACGACCTGCTGGCGCAGAAGCTGGTGCACAAGACCGTGCTGAGCGTTCTGTCGTGGATCGTGTTCGGCGTGCTGCTGATCGGCCGCCGGCGCTACGGCTGGCGCGGCATGAAGGCGGTGCACTGGACGCTGGCGGCGATGCTGTTGCTGCTGCTGGCCTTCTTCGGCAGCCAGTTCGTGATCGAACTGGTGTTCGGGCATTCGCGATAGGCGGTGTGCCGACCAACGGTCCGCACCCACCGGCGCTACCGTCAAGGCTGGGCCAGGATCTTCCGCACCGAACGACCACTGTTGGTGACGATGTCATCAACCTGCCAGCATCCCTGCCCGTGGCGCACCATCGGCAAGCGGGTCAGGTAGGCCTTCTTCCACACCGAATAGCGCATCTCGACCTGGCCGGCGGAGGCCGAAGCCTCCTTCCAGCTGTAGCGCACCGGGGTTTCGATGTCACCGTCCTGCGCATCCAGCCACGGATCCGAATCGATGGTGCAGATGCCCTCTTCGCGCTGCTGGCAGGCGCGCTCTCCACGCAGTGCCTTGCCGAAGGCAGGGCTGACCAGCGCCGGGGGTGGCTCCAGCAGATCACCATCGCCCGTCGTTGCCTCGTAGAAGGCGCGGGCCACCGCCTCTGGTTCCTGGCAGGCGGGTGACGCCTGCACGGCAGGGGCCAGCAGCAGCCCGGCGATCATCAACATCCCTGTCTTTCGCATGTATTTTTCCCTGAGGTAATGCCGGCCGCTGGCCGGCAATACAGGATCTCCCGGTGCTGCCGGCCAGCGGCCGGCACTACCCGATATCCGGCCTACAACCCGTAACGCTCGATCACGTCCAGATGCGGCTGGCGATCCTGGTCACAGGCTTCAGCCAGGCGCAGCCAGCAATGCGGATGCGGCCACGTCGCGGTGTGCTGCTGCAGGAAGCGGTGCAGTGCCAGCGGTGCGTGGTCCTGCGGCTGGGCCACGGTGAACAGCAGGCCGGGCAGCGTACCCTCTTCCACATCGGGGTCGGTGACGGTGTAGTCCGGCCGGCTGTGTGACCACACCTTCCAGCCCTGTGCTTCGGCCGCCTCGACGAAGGCATTCCAGGCATCTTCGCCCGGGTGCGCGCCATCGATCATCCAGCTGCGGGCGAAGCCGCCGCGCTCCAGCACATGCACCTGCGCATAGGTCGGGATGAAATGCTCGCGTGCTTCCTCCTCCTCTGGTGCCGGATGCACCAGCGCGGCATCGAACACCACCCAGTCGCCCACCTGCTGGGCGCGGTTGGACGGCGCGTTCTCGACGATGCGCGCGGTCACCGGACCGCTGCGACGGGCGTAGTACTCCATCGGCTCGCCGTTTTCTTCGCTGCGGATGATCACCCAGCCCCACGGCTCCTCGACCACGCCATCCTGGCTGGACAATTCCATGCCAAGCGCCGCCGCCGAGCGGCGCACGGCGTCCCAGTCGCGCGCGGCGCTGGCTGCGCTCATGTGGTCCCAATGCGCGGCATTGGGCTCGTCCAGCAGCTCCACCAGCTGTGCATAACAGGCCTGGGCCTCGCTGAAACGGCCGGTTTCCATGTACATGCGCGCCAGCGTGCCGCGCGCGCCGTGCGAGCCCGGAGACAGCTCCAGAAGCGATCGGGCCGCCTGCTCCAGCGCCGGCCAGTCGGACACGCGGCGTGCACGCTGCACCTCGCACCAGTGCGCGAACACGGGCACGCTGCCGCGATAGAGATCGGCCAGCTGGTGCAGTCCGTCGTCGTCGCCCTGTTCGGCCAGCCAGCGCATCAGCGTGTAGGCCGCGGGGCCATCGTGCTGCACATGGCCGCGTACGAACCGCCACAGCAGCGACCGCGCCTCGGCCTGCGCGCCGCAGGCATTCAGCGCGGAGGCAGCCATCTCGGCAAGCGCCTCGTCATCGGGCAGCTCGGCATGCGCCTGCAGCAACCACTGCGCTTCGCGCTCGGGATCGCGCGACTGGTTCTGTTCGCCCTGCGCGTCCAGCCATGCCAGCAGCTCGCCCGCCGGCACCGGCAGCGGCGCGACGTCCGGCAATGCCTCGATGCGCGCGGCCAGGCCTGCCACCAGCGCCGCAGCACCCCGATCCTGGCGCAGCTGCGCCAGATGGGTGCGGGCCAGTTCCAGCTGCCGCAGTGCGACCCAGCGCGCGCCACGCTGCAGCGCCAGCTCCAGGCTCAGCGCCGCGACTTCGATCAGCAGGCGGTGCGAACCGACCCGTGCGAAGTGCTCGATGATGGTGTTGAAGCGCGTGCCCAGATCCCACGTATTGCGCGCGGTATCACGCTGGCACAGTGCTGCGGCGGTGTTTGCCCACAGCCGCCAGTAGTTCGGGGTCAGCTCGCTCCACGGCACCAGCTGCTGCAGCGCCTCTTCGTCGCGGCCCAGCTGGGCCAGCGCCCAGGCCTTGGACAAGCGACGCGGCACCGTGCAGTTGGCCGGTTCGTACTCCCCGGAGGCTGCCACTTCAGCCTCGCGCTTCTCGATCAGCGCCAGTGCCTCGTCGGCACGGCCCATGCCCAGCAGGATCTTGATCTGCATCTCGGGGAAGCTGTCGAACACTTCCTTGCCACAGGCTTCCACGGCATCGGCCTGCACCTGCAGGTAATCCAGCGCCTCCTGGCCACGGCCATCATCGAGCAGCGCATCGGCCTTCTCGCAGCTCAGGCACTGGAAACAGGCCCAGCTCGGATCGATGCGGCCAAGGGTTTCGTCGCAGACCTCGATGCGCTCGGGCACCCAGCCCGGGCCGTCGATGTTGCCATAGCAGGCGGCCAGGTCCTGGGTCACGCAGATCGACTGCGGGCATTCCAGGATGTCCTCGCGGTGCGCGCGCTCGAACAGCGCTACGGCTTCGCCGAGTGCGCTCTCGCCTTCCACGCGGTTGCCGACGCGGTTGCGCAGCGCCCAGTGGCCGACATAGACGTCAACCCACGGGTTGTCCAGTGCCTTGCCCAGGGCGCGTGCTTCGGGCAGCAGCGCATCGACGCGGTCGATCTGCAGTTCACTGACCTCGTCGGCGAGACGGTTCAGCAGGTGCGCGTTCTGCGCCTGGCCGGCCTGGCGCAGGTCACCCTGCAGCTTTTCGACCCAGTTCCAGATGTCCATGGGGATAATTGCTCCTGTCTAGCGAAGGCTGGATGAGAGGGTGCGGTGCTCAGCGCAGCATCTGCTGCAGGGCACCGGCGATATCGGTGAAGGCACCATTGAGATCCGGGCCCGGCGTAGCGGTCGCGCGTGCCAGCGGGCGGCCCTGCGCGGCGACGATGACTTTCAGCGAGCGCAGCAGGCGCGCCGCAGCCTCGGCCTGTGGGTGGCCCTCGCGCTGGGCGCGCAGCAGTGCCTGCACCGCCGGGTTGTCGAGGTTGAGGTACAGCCGCGAGGGTGCGCGTGATTCGATGCGCGCGGTGAACTGGCGCGCCAGGCGCAGCGCGGCCATCGAGACGCGCTTGTCGTTCTCGTCGTCTTCCAGCCGCTGCTTCAGCTCGGCCTCGCGGTCGGGCACCACCACCACCGGCAGCGCCTCCGGGCTGAAACGTGCGGGCAGCAGCTGCTCGCCGTCGCCCAGCTGTTCGCGCAGCCACGCCAGCTGCGCCTCGTCGAGGCTGTCATCACTGCGGAACAGTGCGCGGTTGCCCTGCTCGGTGCCGAGCTCGACCAGGCGCAGGCCCTTGGCCTGGGCCCAGCGCCGCAGGAACGGCACCACCGCGTAGCGATGGCCATGCGCGACCGGTACGCCCATCGCGCGGAACAGCATCTCTTCAAAGCCGCCGCCGTTGTCGAGGATGACATGCACGGCACCGCGCGCCGGCAGCGCACTGGCCGGCAGGTCGCCCTGCGAGGTCGGTACCCGCACATGCTCCATCAGCAGTTCGAACAGGCGCTCATCGCACAGTGCCGCACCCAGCAGGGCCTCGTTGTGGCGGGTCAGCACGCGCCGCCAGGCTTCCGGTTGCTGCTTCGCAACGTCGGCCAGGCCGTCGATCAGCGCCTCCAGCAGTGCATGCTGCACCGCGCGGTACTGGTCATCGCGCTGCAGGTCTTCGCGGCTGGCGGTGGGCGTCAACCGCGAGGATTCGATCACTCCGCCGATGAATCCAGCCCACGGCGGCAACAGGTCGCGCGCGTCGTCATCCAGCAGCATCCCACGCACGAACACCGACAGGTTGCGGTTGTCGCTGGTGCCATAGGTGGCGCCATCCTGCACCCACAGCAGGCCAGTGGCATCGCTGTTGCCATCGGCGCGCAGCGGCACGGTGACGATCGGTTCGAAATCGTGCTCGAACCGCGCGGCGAACTGCAGCGCCTGCCGACGCGCCTGCACCGGATGCACGGCGACCTCCCCCTGGCCGCGCCACGGCGGCGGCTCGGGATTGAGCGCCTCGCCCGCAGCACCGATGAAGATCGGCTCGGACAGCAACGCGCAGTAGCGGCCCAGCACCTCATGCAGGCGCGCCTCGTTGGCCAGCGGCAGGAAGTCCGGATGCAGCTCCAGCTCCACCTCAGTGCCCACCGCGCGTGCAGGCACTTCGCTGACGGTGTATTGCTCGGCGTTGCTGGACACGTACAGATGGCCCAGATCCGGCGTCTGGTACGAGGTGGTGCGCACGCTGACCCGGCGCGCCAGCACGAAGGCCGACAGGAAGCCGAGGCCGAACATGCCGATCAGCCCTTCATCGTCCTCTCCGCCCTGGCGCAGGCCACGGGTGTAGCCGACGCCGACGGTGGCCAGGTAATCGTGGATCTCCTGGCGGGTCAGGCCAGCACCGGTATCAGTGATGCGCAGCACGCCGGCACCGGCATCAACCTGCACCGAAATGCGCGAAGGCACGTCAACGCCGGGCTGCTCGATGCGGCGGCGGATGATCGAGTCATGCGCGTTCTGTACCAGCTCACGCAGCGCCACCACCGGGGTGGAATACAGGTGCTTGCCCAGCACCGTCATCAGTCCATTGAGATCGACCCCGGCACGACGGATCTCGGCGTTGGGGGCGGTGAGTGCGGTGTCCTGCATGTAATCGTTTACTCCTGGGCACGGAAAGACGCCAGAGGGCGTCTTCGTCGAGCGGGAAAAACTAGCACAAGGAAGCTGACCGTTGCCGTGATTGACGTTTGTAGAGCCGGCCTCACGCCGCGTCGATGGCCTCGGACAGGCGTTCCACCGCGATCACCTCCATGCCTTTCACCGAACCGCCCTTGGGCGCATTGGCCTTGGGCACGATGGCGCGCTTGAAACCATGGGTGGCGGCCTCGCGCAGGCGGTCTTCGCCATTGGGCACCGGGCGGATCTCGCCGGACAGGCCCACTTCACCGAAGGCGATGGTCTTCTCCGCCAGCGGCCGATCCTGCAGCGACGACAACACCGCCAGCAGCACCGGCAGATCGGCGGCAGTCTCCTGCACGCGGATGCCACCGACCACATTGACGAACACGTCCTGGTCGCCGACCAGTACGCCGCCATGGCGATGCAGCACCGCCAGCAGCATCGCCAGGCGGTTCTGCTCCAGGCCGACCGCGACACGGCGCGGGTTCGACAGCGGCGATGCATCGACCAGCGCCTGTACCTCCACCAGCAGCGGCCGTGTGCCCTCGCGGGTGACCATCACGCAGCTGCCCGGCTGGTGGGTGCTGCCGCCGGAGAGGAAGATCGCCGAAGGGTTGGAGACCTCCTTCAGGCCCTTGTCGCCCATCGCGAACACACCCAGCTCGTTGACCGCACCGAAGCGGTTCTTGAACGCGCGCAACAGGCGGAAGCGGCTGCCGCTCTCGCCCTCGAAGTACAGCACCGCGTCGACCATGTGTTCCAGCACGCGCGGGCCGGCGATGCCACCCTCCTTGGTCACGTGGCCGACCAGGAACACGGCAGTGCCGGTCTCCTTGGCGAACCGCACCAGCCGCGCCGCACTCTCGCGCACCTGGCTGACCGAACCCGGCGCAGCGGTCAGGCTCTCGGTCCACAGGGTCTGCACCGAATCGGCCACGATCAGCCGCGGCCCAGCCCTGGAGGCATGCTGCAGGATCGACTCGACCCCGGTCTCGGCCAGCGCGTTGACCCCGTCCAGTGGCAGCTCCAGGCGGTGCGCGCGGCCGGCCACCTGGGCCAGCGACTCTTCACCGGTGACGTACAGCACCGGCAGTTCGGCCGCCATCTTCGCCACCGCCTGCAGCAGCAGCGTCGACTTGCCGATACCCGGGTCGCCGCCCACCAGCACCACCGCGCCTTCGACCAGGCCACCACCCAGCACGCGGTCGAACTCGCCGATGCCAGTGGAGACCCGGCGATGCTCGGTCTGCTCCACGTCCTTCAGCGCGGTGATCTTCGGCGGATCGATCTTGCCGGCCCAGCCCGCCCGCCGCGACGCCGGTGCCTTGGCCGCCGCCGCGCTCTCCAGCACGATTTCAGACAGCGAGTTCCAGGCGTTGCACTCCGTGCACTGGCCCTGCCATTTGCTGAATTCGGCGCCGCATTCATTGCAGACGTAGGCGGTGCGGGCTTTGGCCATCGGGTGATTTCCAGCAACGGGAACAGGCGTGGCAGGATAGCCGAGCCCGGTCGCAGCTGCTGCGACCGCTCAAGTCCTGCCCACCCGCGCCGATAGGGGTCGCGGGCGTGCGCCTTGCGGGCGCCCCCTTCCTCCCCCACTGGATTCAACATGACTGGCAGTTACAGTCAGAGCCTGGTCATCATCTCCCTGCTGGTGGCCATTCTTGCTTCGTACACGGCGCTGGACATGGCCGGGCGCCTGGCCACCGCCGAGGGCCGCGTGGCCCGCTGGTGGCTGGCGGGGGGGGCGGCGGCGATGGGCCTGGGCATCTGGTCGATGCACTTCATCGGCATGCTTGCCTTCGATTTGCCGATTCCGCTGGGCTACGACCTCGGCATCACCCTGTACTCGCTGGCGGTCTCGATCGGCGCCTCCGCCTATGCGCTGTGGCTGGTGTCGCGCCCCACCCTGCCGTGGCGCCGGCTGTTGGCCGGGGCCGTGCTGATGGGCCTGGGCATCGCAGCCATGCACTACCTGGGCATGGCTGCGATGCGCATGCAGCCCGGCATCGACTACCACCCGGGCTGGTTTGCCGCCTCCATCGCGGTGGCCATCGGTGCCGCTGGCGCCGCACTGTGGATCGCCTTCCGCCTGCGCGCCGAGCAGCGCCACACCCTGCTCCTGCGCGTGCTCGCATCGCTGGTGATGGGCCTGGCCATCGTCGGCATGCATTACACCGGCATGGCGGCGGCGCGCTTCCCCGAAGGCAGCATCTGTGGCGCCTTCGGCAGTGGCGGCATCGACACGCGCTGGCTGGCCGTGCTGGTGATCGTCACCACCGTGGCCACGCTGGGCATCGCCCTCGTGGCCTCGCTGTTCGACCGGCAGATGCGCGTGCGCACCGGGCTGCTGGCCGATTCGCTGGCGCACGCCAACGACAAGCTGATCCAGGCGGCACTGCATGATCCCTTGACCCAGCTGCCCAACCGCATGCTGCTGCAGGACCGCATCGAGCAGGCCATCGAGAAGGCGCGGCGCCGCAATCATGCGGTGGCGGTGATGTTCTGCGACCTGGATGGTTTCAAGGCGGTCAATGATGCCTATGGCCACCAGCTTGGCGACCGCCTGCTGGTGGCGGTGGCGCAGCGCATCGGCGGCCTGCTGCGCCCGCAGGACACGTTCGCCCGCCTCGGCGGCGACGAGTTCGTGATCGTGCTGGCCATCGATATTCCCGACGATGCGGTAGTGGTGGCCGAGCGCATCATTGCCGCCGCCGGTGAGCCGTTCACGCTGGATGCGGCCGAACTGCAGGTCAGCGCCAGCCTGGGCATCGCCCTGTATCCGGATGACGCCAGCAACGAGCGCGAGCTGATGGCGCACGCCGATGCGGCGATGTACCACACCAAGGAAACCGGGCGGAACGGCTACACCTTCTTCACGCCCTCGATGCAGCTCAGTGCCAATCGCCAGCTGCGCCTGCTGCAGGACCTGCGCAAGGCCATCGCCCGCAACGAACTGATCCTGCATTACCAGCCCAAATTTCCGGCCGCGGGCGCACCGGCCACCGGCGCCGAGGCGTTGCTGCGCTGGCAGCACCCGGAGCTGGGGCTGCTGGCGCCGGATGTGTTCATTCCGATCGCCGAACGCAGCGGTCTGATCCTGCCGATCGGTGATTGGGTACTGGACCAGGCCTGCGCGCAACTGCGGGCATGGCACGATGCCGGGCATGCGGAATGGACCATGGCGGTGAATCTATCGCCGTTGCAGTTCGCCTCGCCGGCACTGCTGGACAGCGTGCGCGAGGTGCTGGAGCGGCACCGGATCGAACCGGCACGGCTGACCCTGGAGATCACCGAGACCACGGCGATGAAGGACGTCGATGCCAGCTTGGCGATCCTCAGCGACCTGACCGCAATGGGCGTGCACATCGCCATCGATGATTTCGGTACCGGCTATTCCAGCCTGCTGTACCTCAAGCGGATGCCAGCCACCGAGCTGAAGATCGACCGTGCGTTCGTGCACGACCTGGAGCGCAATGACGAGGACGCCGCCATCGTCTCGTCGATCATCGCGCTGGGCCGCACCCTGCAGCTGCAGGTGGTGGCCGAAGGCGTGGAGACCCAGGCGCAGCGCGAGTACCTGAGCGAGCTGGGCTGCGACCAGCTGCAGGGCTACCATCTGGGCCGGCCGATGGAGGCCGAAGAGTTCCTGCGCCGGGTGGGGTGAGGCGCGCGGCTCCTCCACGCACGGGGTGGAACCACGGGTAGAGCCGGCCGCTGGCCGGCGTCCCGCAATTGCCGGCCAGCGGCCGGCACTACCGGACAACGGAAAACCAGAAAGGCCGCCCGGGGGCGGCCTTTCTGCGTGGCAACGTCGCGCGGACGTCAGTGCATCATGTGCACGTTCATGTTGTGCATGACCCACAGGGTACCGACCACGATGATGCCGATCACCACGACGGTGAAGGCCGCAGCGTTGACGTTCCAGCGGCTTTCCGAAGAGCGGTCCAGGTGCAGGAAGAACACCAGGTGGACCAGCATCTGCAGCACCGCGGTGACCGCGATCACCACACCGTTGACGGTGCGCGAGAAATCGCCCGACATCACCATCCAGAACGGGATGACGGTCAGCACCACCGCCAGCACGAAGCCGATCAGGTACGACTTCACGCTGCCGTGGCTTTCGCCGCCGGTGCCGTGGTCGTGTGCATGGTTGTCATGTGCCATTACAGCGCTCCATTGAGGTAGACGACGGAGAACACGCCGATCCAGATCAGGTCCAGGAAGTGCCAGAACAGGCTCAGGCACGCCATGCGGGTCTTGTTGGTCGGGGTCAGGCCGTACTTCTTCAGCTGCACGAACATCACCAGCAGCCACAGCAGGCCGGCGCTGACGTGCAGACCGTGGGTACCGACCAGGGCGAAGAACGCCGACAGGAAGGCACTGCGGTCCGGACCGTAGCCCTGATGGATCAGGTGCTGGAACTCCCACACTTCCATGCACATGAAGCCGAAGCCCAGCAGCCAGGTGATGCCCAGCCACAGGTACATCTGGCCCATCTGCTTGCGGTGCATGGCAATCATGCCCAGGCCGAAGGTCAGCGACGAGGTCAGCAGCAGCGCGGTTTCCCACGCCACGAACGGCAGCTCGAACAGGTCCTTCGCGGTGGGACCACCATCGGTACCGCCCGCCAGCACCACGTAGGTGGCGAACAGCGAGGCGAAGATGAGGCAGTCGCTCATCAGGTACACCCAGAAACCGAAGACGGTGTTGCCGCCGGTATCGTGGTGCTCGTGGTCGTCATGGCCATGGGCCGCCGCGTGCGCGGCGTGCCCGTGGCTCAGGGTCGAGGTATTGGTGCTCATGCCTTCAGCTCCGACTTCACCAGGCCCTGGGCTTCCAGGTGCTTGCGGTGTTCGTTCTCGATGCGTTCCACCTCGGCGGCCGGGACCCAGTAGTCCACGTCCTGGTCGAAGGTGCGGTAGATGAACGTGGCGATCATGCCGACGAAGCCGACGATGGCCAGCCACCAGATGTGCCAGATCATCGCGAAGCCGAACACCAGGCTGAAGGCACCGATGACAACGCCCGTGCCGGTGTTGCGCGGCATGTGGATGTCGGTGTACTTGGCCGGCTTCGGCCAGGCTTCACCCCGCTGCTTGCGCTCCCAGAAATCGTCCAGCTCGGTGACGTCCGGCAGGGTCGCGAAGTTGTAGAAGGCCGGCGGCGAGGAGGTTTCCCACTCCAGCGTACGGGCATCCCACGGGTCGCCGGTCAGGTCGACGGTCTTCTTGCGGTCGCGGATCGACACGGCCACCTGGATGATCTGGCACAGGATGCCGGCGCCGACGATGAACGCGCCGCAGGCGGCAACCAGCAGCAACGGCTCGTAGGCCGGGTTCACCGTGCTCTGCAGGCGACGGGTCATGCCCATGAAGCCCAGCACGTACATCGGCATGAAGGTCACGTAGAAGCCGATGAACCAGCACCAGAACGCGCACTTGCCCCAGAACTCATTGAGGCGGAAGCCGAACATCTTCGGCCACCAGTAGGTGATGCCGGCGAACATGCCGAACACCACGCCGCCGATGATGACGTTGTGGAAGTGGGCGATCAGGAACAGGCTGTTGTGCAGCACGAAGTCGATGGCCGGGATCGCCAGCATCACGCCGGTCATGCCGCCGATGACGAAGGTGACCATGAAGCCGATGGTCCACAGCACCGGGGTGGTGAAGTGCACACGGCCGCGGAACATGGTGAACAGCCAGTTGAAGATCTTCACGCCGGTCGGGATCGAGATGATCATCGTCGTGATGCCAAAGAAGGCATTGACGTTGGCACCCGAGCCCATGGTGAAGAAGTGGTGCAGCCACACGATGAACGACAGCACGCCGATGCAGGCGGTGGCGTAGACCATGCCCTTGTAGCCGAACAGCGCCTTGCGCGAGAAGGTCGCGATGACCTCGGAGAACACACCGAACGCCGGCAGGACCAGGATGTACACCTCAGGGTGACCCCAGATCCAGATCAGGTTGATGTACAGCATGGCGTTGCCGCCACCATCATTGGTGAAGAAGTGCGTACCCAGGTAACGGTCCAGGGTCAGCAGCACCAGGGTGATGGTCAGCACCGGGAAGGCAGCGACGATCAGCACGTTGGTCACCAGGGCAGTCCAGGTGAACACCGGCATCTGCATCAGCTTCATGCTCGGGGTGCGCATCTTGAGGATGGTGATGAAGAAGTTGATACCACTGAGCGTGGTACCCAAACCCGCCACCTGTAGACCCCAGATGTAATAGTCCATGCCGACGCTTGGACTGTATTCGATGCCCGACAACGGCGGGAACGCCAGCCAGCCGGTGGCAGCGAACTCACCGATCCACAGCGACAGCATGATCAGCACCGCGCCCGCCACGAACAGCCAGAAGCTGAGCGAGTTGACGAACGGGAACGCAACGTCACGCGCACCGATCTGCAGCGGCACGGCCAAGTTCATCAGGCCGGTGATCAGCGGCATCGCCACGAAGAAGATCATGATCACGCCGTGGGCGGTGAAGATCTGGTCGTAGTGGTGCGGCGGCAGGTAACCCTCGGAACCACCGACGGCGATGGCCTGCTGGGTACGCATCATGATGGCGTCGGAGAAACCGCGCAGCAGCATGACAAAGGCGACGATGAGGTACATCACGCCGATCTTCTTGTGATCCACCGAAGTGAACCACTCCTTCCACAGATAGCCCCACAGCTTGAACTTGGTGATCAGGGCGACGACGCCCAGGCCACCAAGAACCGCGCCGACCAGGGTGGTCAGCACGATCGGATCGTGGGGGATCGACTCAAGAGAGAGTTTTCCCAACATGTTCATTCTCCCGAACCCGCGTGGCCGGCATGGCCTGCGTGTTCGTGTTCGGTGGCATCCAGGTTTTCACCCGATTCCTTGGAATCATGCGCGTCACTCGGGGCGTGGCCCTCGTGCGCTTCATGGGTGGCGGCATCGGCAGCGGCGGCACCGGCATGCGAGTGCTTCATGCCGTAATGCTTGTTGTCGCCCATGTGCTTGGCGATGACCCAGTCGAACAGGCCTTCTTCGGTCTTGCCGAAGTAAGTGACCGGATACCACTCGGCGTTGCGTGCTTCACCCAGGGCCTTGAACGAGGCCTTGTCCAGGGTCTGCTCGCCGGCGCGGACCTGGTCCAGCCACTGGCGGTATTCGGCATCGGTGACCGAGTAGGCGGTGAAGTGCATCTTGGCGAAGCCCGCGCCGCTGTAGTGCGAGGACATGCCCGGGAATTCACCGGTCTCGTTGGCGATCAGGTGGAGCTTGGTCTCCATCGCAGCCATCGAGTAGATCATGCTGCCCAGGTGCGGGATGAAGAAGGCATTCATCACCGAATCGGACGTGATCTTGAAGTTCAGCGGCGTGTTGACCGGGAACTTGATTTCGTTGACGACCGCCACCTTCTCTTCCGGATAGATGAACAGCCACTTCCAGTCCAGCGAGATCGCCTCGATGGTGACCGGCTTGACGTCCGAATCCAGCGGACGGTACGGGTCCAGTGCGTGCGACGAGCGCCAGGTCAGGACCGCCAGCACCAGCACGATCATGCAGGGAATGGACCACACCACCACCTCGATCGCCGTCGAGTGGGACCACTTCGGCTCGTAACGGGCCTTGGTGTTGGAGGCGCGATACTTCCACGCGAACGTCAGGGTCATGATGATGACCGGGATGACGACCAGCAGCATGAGCACGGTGGCCGTGATCAGCAGGGTCTTCTCATCCTGGCCGATCTGGCCCTTCGGACTGAGGATGGCCACGGCATCGCAACCGGTGAGCATCACCAGCAACGACAGCAGCAGGCCCGGGCGCAACCAGCGCCCAAGGGTTTTCAACGGAATCATCGGTCGATCCAATTGCGAGGGAATGCCGTTCCCCGTCCCTGCCTGTTCCGGCCAAAGCCGGTCCCACCGGTCCGGAAGACAGGCAGGGAGGTGGGGTCGAGTCAGCCTTTCAATTTTAGGCCGTCACCCACCATTTAAGAAAGGCATTGACATTGATCGAGCGCAGGAAAGGCCCGATTCTGGCTGCGACACGTTGTCGCACCGCGCAGGCGCGGCCGGCAGGACGCCTGCGGGCGGCATCCTGGCATCAGGTGCTGGCAGGTGGTCCGCCCTCGTTCGGCAAAGTCATCTGAACCTGTTCAGGCGTGCTGGCGGGTGCCTGGCGTGGGATGCTCGGCGCAGGAGGAAGGCCCGTGGACAAGATCGACTTCAGGAAGCGCGACCGGGCGCTCTATCAACCGCCCGCCGGCAGGTTCGTACGCGTGGATGTACCGCCCATGCCCTACGTGATGGTCGATGGTCGCGGCGACCCGAACACCGCTCCCGCCTACGCACAGGCCGTGCAGTGGCTGTATTCGGTGAGCTATGCACTGAAGTTCGCGCTGAAGGCCGAAGGGCGCGACTACGTGGTGCCACCGCTGGAGGCGCTGTGGAGCGCCCACGACCCGGCCAGCTTCGTCGCGCGGCGCAAGGATGAGTGGGCCTGGACCGTGATGATCCGCACGCCTGAGGGCATCGGCCCCGCACTGTGGCAGGCCGCGATCGGCAAGGCGCGCACGAAGCTGCGGGACGCGCCGCCCAGCCTTCGCCATCAGATCCTTGCCGAGGGTCCCAGCCTGCAGACCTTGCATGTAGGCGCCTACGACGACGAAGGCCCCATCCTGGCGCAGCTGCATGACGAAGTGATGCCCGCACTGGGATACACCTTTGCCGGGTCCCATCATGAGATCTACCTCAGCGACCCACGCAGGACCGAGGCGGCGCGGTTGAAGACCGTGCTGCGGCGGCCGGTGCGGCCGATCGGGCCTGATGAGGATTCCCGCAGATGACACAAGGAATGCCATGCGCCTGATCAACCGACTGCTGCACTGGACCACCCTGCCCGCCGGGCGCCGCCTGATGGCCGTGCTGGGTGCTGCACTGGTGATCATGCTGGCCTGCAATCCGGATCTGCTGCCGTTGTCACCGGTGGTGGATGCGCTGGGGCTGGACGTGCTGATGCTGTTGCTGGGTGCGCAGGTGGTGGCGGTACTGCCTTGGGTGCGGGAGCGGGCCGCGCGCGGGATCAGAGTGCTCGCACGCCTGCTGATCGGCGCATTGGCGGGAGCTGCAGGTGGCTACATCCGGCAGCTGGCGTGGTGGCTGGCGAAGGATGTGGGTATGACGCGGCGTTGATGGCGTCGCGCCGCTAATCGGCTAAACGAAAAGCCCCGACCAAAGGCCGGGGCTTTTCTACAACTGGTGCCGGAAACAGGAGTCGAACCTGCGACCTACGCATTACGAATGCGCCGCTCTACCAACTGAGCTATTCCGGCCTAGCAGGGAATTGTAGGGGGTGGCGATCAGCAGGTCAATCGAGGTCAGCCTGCAGGCGCTCCCCCTGCCTGCCCCTGCCGCGGCGGATCGACTTCACGGTCAGCACCCCGAAAAACACGCAGAACAACGAAAGCCCGACCAGGGTGACGTCGTGCATGCCGCCCAGCTGTTCGCTGATGGCCCGGCTCCACAGGTAACGCGTCGCCAGCAGGATGATCAGCAGCGCGACCGCCAGATTGATCCACTTCATGATGGCCCTGAACGTCGTATGGGTCATGGATGTATTACTCCCTCTTCAGGCATCGTCGGTGGCCTACTTGGCCGAATTATCAGCCAGTCCCCACCGCATTGGCACACACCCGCCCCTCGGCGAAATCCCGCAGGTTCCCCAGCGTAATCGCCGAGATCTCCTGCAGCGCCTCCACGGTGAAGAAGCCCTGGTGGCCGGTCACCAGCACGTTGGGGAAGGTCATCAGGCGCTGGAAGGCCTCGTCGTCGATGATCTCGCCGGAGAGGTCCTGGAAGAACAGCGCGCTTTCCTGCTCGTACACGTCGATGGCCAGATGACCCAGCCGCCGTGACTTCAGCGCGCGGATCACCGCATGGGTATCGACCAGCCCGCCGCGCGAGGTGTTGACCAGCATCGCGCCGGTCTTCATCCGCGCCAGCGAGGCGTCGTTGATCAGATGCTGGGTATCGGGTGTCAGCGGGCAATGCAGCGACACGATATCGGCGCGCGCCAGCAGTTCATCCAGCCCAACCATGTCGCCCACGCCGGCGAAGGCCGGCGATGGATACGGGTCGTGCCCCAGCACGATGCAGCCCATGCCCCTGAAGATGCGCGCAGTAGCCAGGCCGATCTTGCCGGTGCCGACGATGCCGACCGTGCGCCCGTGCAGGGTGCGCCCGAGCAGGCCATCGAGCATGAAGTTGCCTTCGCGCACGCGGTTGTAGGCGCGATGGGTCTGCCGGTTGAGGGTCATCACCAGCGCCAGTGCATGCTCGGCCACGGCCTCGGGCGAATAGGCAGGAACACGGGCCACGAAAAGATCCAGCGCTTTCGCGGCGACGAGATCCACGTTGTTGAAACCGGCGCAGCGCAGCAGCACGGCGCGCACGCCCAGCGCATGCAGCGCGTGCAGTACCGGAGCGTCCAGGCGGTCATTGACGAACACGCATACCGCGGCGCATTCCTGTGCCAACGCAGCGGTATGCACGTCCAGCGCGGCATCGAAGTACACGAACACAAAGCCCTGCCCGGCCGCATCGCGCTGGTTGGCCTCGCCGAGGAAACGACGATCGTAGGGGCGGGCACTGAAAACGGCGATCTGCATGACGGGGCCTGGCTGGAGTTCCCTGCCGACCATACCGCAGCACCTGCCCTGATGGGATGGCCCCGGCGATACGCATATCGCCGGGGCCGGGTACCACTTAGAACCGATAGCCCAGGCCCAGCATCACGCCGTTCTGGATCTGCCCGTCCAGGCGCTCACCCACGTAGTCGGCCATGATCGACAGGCGCTCGCTGGCGCGGCTGGTCACGCCGACGTTCCAGGCCAGCACCTGCTCGCCCACGGCCTGGCTGCTGGCACCGAACAGCAGGTCCGGAGCTGCGGCGAAGCCGGTGCTGTAGCGGGCCTGGGTGTCACCCAGTTCCTTCTGCCAGACCACGCGGGCACGCGGGGTAATGCGCTCACCGTTGTTGCCTTCGAAGGTCTTGAACAGCTGCAGGCCGGCACCCACACGAATGCTCTCCAGGCTGCCGCTGCGGCCCACCAGCGCACCGGCGCCCTGCCCTTCATTGAAACGGGTGGCCGAGGTCCGTGCGTAGTCCACCACCGGCAGCAGCGGCTGGATCACCAGACCCTTTCCAGTGGTGAAGGAGAACGCATGCTCCACCCGTGCCGAGATGGCATCGTTGCTGTACTTCGCGCGCAGAGGCTGCTGCAGCCCATCAATGCCGCCGACACTGCGGCGGGTGTCATGCCGCAGGTCGGTGTAGCGCACGGCCGCCGACAGGTAGCCCCGCGAATAGGTCGCATCCAGGTAGCCGCCCACATCCAGCGCGCGTACGTCGCCACTGAAGCCGGAGCCGTCGCTGGCCTTGGTCGACATGTCGGCGGCGGCCACGCTCACGCCGAGGGTCACGCGGTCATCGGCCACGCGGGTATCGGCACCGATCACGATGCCGCCGACAGTGTGGCTCAGGCCGGCCACACCACCGTCGGCGTCGATGCGGCCATGGCTGGCGAAACCGCGCGCCCACAGGCCATGGCTGCGCCCCGCCACACGGCTGTCGCCAGCAGCTTCGCCGGCCGGTTCAACCAGATGCATGGCCAGCTGGTTGAACAGGCTGCCATGGCGCATGCCCGGCTGCGCCGACACCGACTGCGCCGCCTGCGAAGCCAACCCGTCTGCATCACCGCCACTGCGCATCGCCGCCTGGTGCTGCTGCACCACGTTGCCGATGCTGCCCAGCAGTGCATTGTCGGCCAGGCGCAGGCTGGCATGCGCATCACCGCGCAGGGCGCCAGCCTGCTGTGCGATCACATCGCGGTCGCTGAACTGCAGCGCGCCGAGCAACGACTTCAGGCCGCTGTCCTGGCGGTCCGCTGCAGCGGCCAGCGCACGCCCCAGGCCGTCGCCGGAGGTGCCGTTGGCGAACAGGCCCAGCTGATCGAAGCCCGGGTTGGCGGTCAGCCACAGGCCGTCGGCGGTCTGGTTGACGTTGAAGCTGAGCAGCGAATTGTGGCGCGGGCGAAACACTTCACCGGCCGTGATGCTGGCGCTGTAGCCGGCATCGCCCAGCCGCACGGCATCCTGGAAGCCCCCCTGGTAGATCGGTCCTTCCACCAGGTCGCGACGGTAGGTGCCGGCATAGAAGCCCTGGGCCACGTTCAGCGCCAGATGTGCGCCCTGCGCGATCACCAGCGCGCCCTCCTCGGAGCCGCCATCGTAGAAGCTGCCGACGCGCAGGCGGCCACTGCCGGTACCACCGGTTTCGGTAACATCGAACAGCACCTGCCCGCCGGGCATGATGTTGACGTAGCCGTGGGTCACCAGATCACCACCACGCGGCATCAACGTGCCGAACACGCGCAGTCGGTTGAAGCCGTCTTCGCGGTAGGACGGGCCGGTGCCATCCAGCAGCGCATCGCTGTCGGTGCCGACCGATGCGATATCACCATGGCCGACCACGATGCTGCCCGGCATCACGCGCAGCTCGGGGGTGCGCAGCGCACCACCCTCCAGTGCGATGGTGCCGTTGTCCACCAGAATGAAATCGGCGCCAGTGGTTTCGGCGGTGCGCCAGGTAGCGCCATTGCTGACACGGATCACGCCCGCCGAACTGGCCAGGGTTGAGGCATCCAGATCGGCCAGCCGCAGCTGACCGCGCAGTTCATTCTGGACGTCGGGATCGGCGAGCAGCTGCTGCAACGACTGCGCGCCGATACCGTTCGCCCCCCGCGTGGAGACGTTGTACAGGCTCACCGCATCGTTGATGTAGGTGCTGGCCCAGTCGGTGTTCCAGCGCGCGAAATCGTCGTCGACGAAGGCCTGCAGCTGGCGCGCGGTGCGCAGGTAGCCCGGGTTGATGTCGCCGCTGACGTTGCTGGTGACACGGAGGGTGTCGCCCGGATCGCGATAGCCTGCCGTGTTGATGATGTTGTTGCCGCGGATGTCCTGGCCCGGGAACGACTCCAGCTTGCTGCCGCTGCCATCCGGATCGAAGGTGACCGACGTACCCGTGGTGCGCGCCGGGTCGCGGAATACCAGCAGGCCATTGGGTTGAACCACTTCATACATCGCCTTGTGCAACAGGCCCGCATCCATCCCGCCGCCGTAGTTGCCTGTGTAGATCTGGGTCATGCGCGCTGACGGCGCATAGGTGATCCTGCCGCCACTGCTGGCGGCGTGGATCTGCACCGAGTCGACCAGTGGCAGATCGCCGCCGAGGTAACGGTTGACGCCACCGGACTGCATGATCGAGCAGGACGAGATGCAGTGGCCGGACACGACGGTGTCCAGGCCCTGGGTGCGGATCACCGCCTGCAGCCACTCGCCGGCGATCAGCGCGCCACCATTGGATGTGCGCAGCACGACTTCGCGGATCGGACGGCCTTCAGCCTGTGCCTTGGCCAGCAGCGCGGGCAGCGCCACCACGTCAGCAACGGTGACGCCGCCGCTGAGGAAGACGCGATCGTCCCGCACGTGATAATTCATTGCCATGACGTCATCAACCGCCGCCATGGCGGTGACGCCCATCAGCCCGGCCAGGGCCAGGCTCAACTTCGAATGTTTCATGCGTTCTCTCTCCACCCGCAACACACGGGTCAGGAGTTCAACGTCCGGGCGGCGCAAACTCCCCCAGCGCACCAGCCGCCGAAACATGAATGCATTCACAATGAAATCAGGGGCCATGCACACTCTTCCCCATCCGGTCATCGTCGCGTAAAACTCGAAGACGCACCCGCCACCGACGCCCGAGGCCAGCCCTGTCCACCCCCTCTCCTCTGATCCATCGCGCGCCGGACCTGTCCGTGCCGACGGACGCGTTCATTGCGTTCGTACGGGAAGAACGCGCGCCGTTGTGCGCTTTCCTGCGCACGCGCGGCGTTGGGCCGGAGGATGCCGAGGACATCGCGCAGGACTGCATGGAGCGGCTGATCCGCTATCGCGCGCACAGTGCCGACGAGCTGCGGTTGCTGCTGTATCGTATCGCCCGCAACCGCCTGGCAGACCGTGGCCGCTCGTCGCAGTCGCGGCCACACCTGTCCCTTGCCGAACACGATGGCGGCGACGAGCCCTCCAGCACGTCGCCCGATCCATTGCGCCAGGCCGAGTCCGGGCAGATGCTGTCCCTGCTGCGGCAGGCCCTGTTCAAGCTGCCCGAGCGCGCGCGCGAGGTGTACCTGCTCAACCGGATCACCGGCATGAGCTATACGCAGATCGCGCGGCACTGTGGAATCACCGCCAAGACCGTGGAAAAACATATCGCCCGCGCCCTGCAGGGCCTGCGCCAGGAATTCGGATCGGATCCGCTGCACAACGACAGGGACAACGGATGAGTCACGCCAGCCCCAGGGAAGACACCCTGCTGTTTGAACGCGCCAGCGCCTGGGTGGCGCGGCTGGAGGCTCCGGACTGCACGCCGGGCGAGCGAGAGAGGTTCGAGGACTGGCTGGCCGAGGACCCGGCCCATGTCAGCGCCTGGATCCAGGCCGAGACCCTGTTCCAGCGGGGCGAAGAACTGGCCGCCGACCCGTGGCTGCGCACCGCCGCAGCACGTGCGGCACGGCCGGCACAGCGTCGCTGGCTGCCGGCAGTGGCCGCCGCCGCAGGCGTCTGCCTGGCCATCGGGATCGGCTGGATGGTCGCCATCGACGGCAACCCCACGCCGCTGCGCTATGCCAACGATTCCCACCAGCCCCGGCAGCAGACGCTGGCCGATGGCAGCGTGGCCACGCTGGATGCGGGCACCACGCTGCATGCCCGATTCGGTTGGCGCCATCGCAACCTGGTGCTGGAACGGGGCCGCGTGCAGCTGCAGGTCGCACCGTCGAGCAAGGCGCTGCAGCTGCGCGCCGGCGACAGCACCATCCGCGACATCGGCACCACCTTCCAGGTGGAGCGCCTGAACGACGGCCTGGTCGAAGTCGCACTGCTGGAAGGTGCGGTGGAAGTCAGCAATGGGGGGACGCAGCACACCCTGGCACCCGGCCAGCAGCTGCAGGTGCTGCCATCGGGCCGCTTCCAGCCCGGCCCGGCGCTGTCGTCCAATGCCGCTGCCGAAGGCTGGCTGCAGGGACAGCTGGTGTTCGATGCCACGCCGCTGTCGATCGTGGTCGAGCGCATGAACCGCTACGGTCGCACGCCGCTGGTGATCGCCGATCCCGAGATCGCCAGCCTGGCCGTGAGTGGCACCTTCCGTGCCGGCGATGCGCAGGAACTGCTGTCGGCGCTGGAACTGGGCTGGTCGGTAGCTGGCCAGACGCGACCGGATGGCGCGCTGGAACTGCGCCGCACGTACTGAGGAGGCCTGCAGTGAAGGCAGTACCGGGCGCGCTGCGGGAGGGGCTGCTCTGCACCCTGTTCTGCTTCGCGCTGAGCATCGCCGCGCTGCCCTCTGCCGATGCAGCCGAACAGGCCGGCACCCTGGAGGTCCATGTGGGTTCAGGCCCACTCGCACCGGCCCTGCAGCAATGGGCGCGCCAGAGTGGCATCGCCCTGCTGTTCGATGCGCGTGAACTGGATGGCCTGCGCACGGCCGGCACCCATGGCCAACGCGATGCGGCCGCGGCCCTGAAGGAACTGGTCGCCGGCATGCCGGTGACCATCCTGCGCACGCCTGCCGGTGGATTCGTCGTCCGCCGCACCCGGCCAGCACCGCCATCGCCCCCGCCGGTCGCGACGCGTGCGATGCCCGCGGTACCGTCGCCGGGCGGGGTGCCCGAGACGCCACCGCAGGTGGAGCTGGCGCCGATCCATGTCACCGGCAGCCGGCTGCCGCGCACCTCCGTGCAGACCACGCTGCCGGTGACCATCATCGACCGCGATGACATCCTGCGCAGCGGTTACGGCAGCCTGTTCGACCTGCTGCGGCACTTGCCGGGCATGAACGGCCATCCGGCGATGAGCACCTCGCGCAGTGGCGATTCGCAGTACCTGCCGGTGGGTGCGGCCACCACCACCAGCCTGGACGGCATGGGTCCGCGTGCGACCTTGTTCCTGGTCAATGGCCGGCGCCTGCCACGCTATCCGATGGTGTCGCTGGAACAGGGCGGGCTCACCGACCTGGGGGGCATCCCGCTCAGCTTCGTCGAGCGCATCGAACTGGTGCGTGGCGGTGCGTCGGCCATCTATGGTGCCGACGCGATGTCCGGCGTGGTCAACATCATCCTGCGTGACCAGGCCGATGGCCCTGAAGCCATGCTGCAGACCGGCCTGAGCGGGCGCGGCGACGCCGGCCAGTATCGCCTGCAGGCGGCCACCGGTGGCGTGCGCGACGGAGGGGACCGCTGGTTCGCTGGCGTCGACCTGCATCGCATCGACCACGTGGCCGGCGATCGCCGCGAATGGCATGCGGAAACCTCGCAGTACCTGATCGGCGCGTTCCGCGATGGACGCTACTGGCCGGCAAAGCGCTGCGAAGGGCCATTGAAACGGCGCGATGGCGCCTGCTGGTTTGACAGCGCACGCCCGCGTTCGCTGCAACCGGCCTCGGACACCGCCTCGGCCTACCTGCGCTATCGGCATGAGCGCGGCGAAGGTCGCTACGCCTACGCCGAGGCGCGGGCCAGCCACAACCGGCAACGCTTCGACCTCGGCCCGACCGCCGTAGCCATCGGGCTTTATGGGTTCACCTTCAACAGCGTGCTGCGCGAAGCCGGCAACGTGCGTCCGCATGTACGTGCCACCGATGCCGACGTCACCTTCGGCATGGGCCGCGACCAGGGCCGCCGCAGCTGGGATGCCGGCATCAGCGCACAGCGCAGCGATGTCACCCTGACGACGTCCGGCACCGTGCGCGCCCAACCACTGCTGCGCGCTGCCGAGACGATGGATTTCCTGCCCGGCTTCACCTCGTTGCCGGCAGAGACCGCCGCGCAGTTGTTCCCGTCGATCCGCAACCGCGGGCGCACCGAGCAGTGGCAGGGCTGGTGGGGCATGCAGCGCGAGTTGATGCCATTGGCCGGCGGTGCTGCACAAGTGGCCACCGGCATCGACCTGCGCCAGGAACGCTGGACGTCGCATCCCGACGCGCTGCTGAGCCAGGGCGACCTGGCGCTGGGCCTGCCACAGGAACAACGCCACCTGTCACGCCGCAGTGGCGGTGCCTACGCCGAACTCGGCCTGCCATTGGCGCGCACGCTGCGCATGGACCTGGCAGCACGCTGGGACCGCGATGGCGATTACCAGGCTTTCTCGCCCCGCGTGGGCGTACGCTGGAGCCCGACACCGCAGTGGTCATTCCTGCTTGCCACCGGGCGCGGCTACCGGGCCCCCAGCCTGTTCGAGCAACGGCGGCCGCCGGGCTATTTCGGCGCGATCGAACTACCCGCCTCCAGCGCACTGCCCAACTGCGCGCAGAGCAACGGCAACGGACGCTGCAGCGTAACCGTGGACGTGGTGGAGAACGATGCGCTGAAAGCGGAGCGGTCGCGCAGCCATTCCCTGGGTGCGACCTGGACACCGACCGATGCGTTTTCACTGTCGCTGACCCACAACATCGTCGAACTGCGCAACGAGATCCTGGCCCTGCAACCGGCCGACGCAGTGTGGAATTCAAGCACGTGGGAGTTGGACGAGGACGGCAACCTGCACAACCTGCGCCTGTCCTTCGACAACATCGGCCGCACCACGTCGCGCAACCTTGTTCTGCGCGGGGAGTACCACATCGACACCGGCAGCACCGGCCAGTGGCTGTTCTCGCTCGATGCGCTGAAGCAGCAGGAACTGCGCCGCGAGCGTGGCCATGAAGCGACGGTGGACCTGCGTGGCCATGTCACGCCAGCGATGGCCGCCGTGCTCAATGTGCAGTGGCAGAACAGCAACTGGGACATCGCCCTGCGCGGCAACCAGGTAGGGCGCACGCGTGCCTGGCTGCCCGGTGCGGAATGCCCGGAGGAACAGCGCGAGCAGAACCATTGCATGAATCCGCGGCAGCTGCGCTGGAACCTGCACCTGGCAAGGCGGCTGGGGCCGCGCGTGGTCGCCGCGCTGGACGTGCACAACGTGCTCGACACGCAACCGGTGAACTACCTGGTCGGCAATGGCGGCCAGATGCCGGGGCTGGACGATCCACTTGGCCGCTACTTCCTGCTGACCCTGCAGATCCGCTGAGCGTAGTACCCTACGCGCCCTGTTCCATCGGTCCCCCACCACCCCATGAAGGCCTATCTCTGGTTCTGGGGCGCGTTCCTGCTGTTCTTCGCGTTGCCCTTCCCCTGCATCCTCTACTTCGGCACGTCGTGGCCGGTGCCACTGGCCGACCGCAGCGCGCCATGGCTGGCCCTGCTGCTGCTCGCCCTGTCGCTGGCCCTGTGGCTCGCGTTGCTGCTCGCCTTCCTGCACTACCTGCTGCTGGGCCCGCCGCGCGCGCTGCATCGGGTGCGCACCATCCTGGCCGACGGTGAGCCGCGTGATGCGTTGATCGAACAGGCCGAGCAGACCGGCGTGCACGTGCGCGGCTTCGCGCAGTGGAGACTGAAGCTTGGCTTCCAGAACCTGTCCGGCACGCCGATCAATGAACAGATGCTGGTGGTGGACAGCAAACCGCAGCTGCAGCGTTTCGTGGCCGGCCAGCGCATCGAGGTTCGCCTGAGCCGGACGCCGGGTGCGTTCCCCAATGTGGTGCTGGAGGGCGCCCAGCCCGAACTTGATGTCGCCAGCCTCTGGCGCCGCGGCGCCGGCGCGGTCATCGGCATCGTCGTGGTTGCCAGCGCCTACGTTCTCGCCTATCGGCTGCAGAGCGAGGGCCTGGGCTGGACGTTCATGTCCTTCGGCCACCCACTGCTGGTGTGCCCGCTGGTGTTGTGCGGCTACGCCCTGGGCCTGCGCGTCCTGGGGCGCCTGCTGCAGGCCGATGCACGCGGAGACGCGCTGAAGTACCGCGGCATCGGCGTGGATGCGAAGGTGCTGAAGCTGCGCCAGACCGGCACCTACCTCAACGAGCAGCCGCAGGTGGAGTTCCAGCTGGAGTACACCGACCGCGAAGGTGGCATACAGCAGGCGAGCGTGCGCCGCTTCATCCCGTTGATCGAGCTGGCCAACCTTCCACGCGAGCAGGTCACGCTGCTGTACGACCCGGAAGATCGCGGCAGCGTGCGCCTGGAGGGTATATGAAGCAGCCACCCTCGACGCGACTGGTATTTTCGATGGTGCTGCTGTTGCTGGCCGGCGTCGCCGTTGCCGGCGGGGCACTGCAGACCCTTGCCGAAACTATGGGCCATGCGGTGCAGGATGACCGCGCAACCACGCCGATCACCACGCCCCCACCGCGCGAGAGGCCTGCTTCGGCCGCACCGATTCCCGAACCGCGGTCGATGCCGGTGCCCGAACGCAGCAACCGCTTGTTCGATGCGGACTACCTGCTGGCCGCCCGCCAGGCACTGGAACAGATGCCAGCCCTGGCCGGGCACCGGTTGATGGTGTTCCACAGCATCCACTTCTACGATGACGGCCGCATCAATCTGGACCTGGTCGATCCGCAGCAACCCACGCACGTGGACAGCTACCACTTCGAGCGCGGCCAGTGGCGCAAGGGCGGGCCGGTCGATCCGCAGCGCTTCGCGCCCACCATTACCCTGCGCCGCAGCAGCACGGCGCTGGCCAACATCGATTTCGAGGCGGTGCCACGCGTGGCCCAGGCGCTGCAGGCACAGCGGAACGCGCTGATGGGCACGCCGGGTGACGTCGGCCACGTCTATGTGATCGTGCGCAAGGGCGGCAGGCTGGTGTGGCTGCCGGACGAGGTCGCCGGCGATCGCCAGTCCGCACGACTATCGTTCGACGCACAGGGTCGTTCCGGCCACGCGAACCGACGATAGTCAACGCAAAAAGGGGACGGAGGGGATTAAGTCGCATGTGCCTTGGTGCGGTCTGCGAGTTAATCCCCTCCGTCCCCTTTTTCTATTTCACCGAACGGGCGATGGCGTACTGCGCGCCGTAATAGGTGGACAGCACCAGCAGGCTGGCCAGTGGCAGGCCGCCGGCGAAGCGGTCCCAGGCCAGCAGCGAATCGCTGGCCACGAACAGCAGCGCACCGACGGCAGCCCAGGGCGCACTTCGGGCTTCCACGGCAGGCTGCGGGCTGCGCCATTGCCGTGCCAAGGCCAACACCGCCATCGAGGCCAGCACCACCACGTACGCCAGCACCGGCATACGCATCGGTGCAGGCAGGTGCGGCCACAACCCAAGCACATTGAGTACAGCGAACGCACCGAGCAGGATGCTGGCGGCGAGCAGGCCACGCCCGGCACGCAGGCCCTCACGGAAGGCGACGATGTAGCAGAGGTGCGCCAGCAGGAACGCCACCAGCCCCGGTACGAACGCGTCCATCGGCAACATCAGCGCGATGTCACCCAGGCACGACAGCAGCATGCCGGCCAGCACCGCGCGCCGGTAGGACGGCTGCGCAGGATCACGCACCCGCCAGGCGATGGCAGCGATCAGCAGCGTGGTCGCCGGCTTCGCCAGCCAATGCAGCCAGCGCCCGTCACCGTGAAAGAACGCGCCGACGATGGCGAGGATCGCCATCAACAGGATCACGCCATCGCGGGCGCGCGGTTTCATCGCGCCTTCCACAGGTCCGCCAGGCGGTCAGGCTTGCCGGCGATACGCTCCAGCACCGGATACTGCAGGCCACCGTGGTAGTCGATGTTCATCGTCTCGATGCGGTCGAACTGCTTCACCAGCAGGACGATCGGCGCCTTGTCCTTGGCCGCCGTCGCCACCGCATCCTTCAAGCGCTGGCTGCTGTACTCGCGCCCGCCAACCGCAATCACCTTCATGCCGGGTGCAAGACCGGCGTTGAACGCCGGGCTGTCCCAGATCACGTCGCCGACCACGCCGCTGTCGAGCACGGTCGCGCCCAGCGAATAGGCCAGCAGTGCGGCCTTGGCACGCTTTTCCTGCGCCTTGTAGGCGTCGTTCGGGGTATCGCGGTAGACCAGCTTCCAGCCCGCCAGTTCCAGCCCCCCGGTCAACGAACCGTGGCCGTCCAGGCGCCCGCGCAGGAACGTCGTCCAGTCGTACGGCACGATGCCGTTCAAGGTCGCCACCACGTCGTCGAAGGTGTAGGGGTTGACGTCCCAGTCACCGTTGCCAACCCCGAAGAAGGCGCGCGCGAAGTCATCCAGGCTGCGGCGGTTGCCGCTCAGTTCGCGCAGCTTGCCCTCCACTTCCAGCCACAGCATCTGGCCACCGGAGTAATAGTCTTCGCTCATCTGGTAGTTGCGGTACGGCAACGTCCGGCGCTGGGCGATGGTCGGGTCGTTGGTGGTGTCCTGCAACGGGCGCCAGGCCAGGCCCGGGCGGCCGCGATCATAGGTCGCGGCCACATTGGCCAGCATGTCGCGCGCCTGCGCCGTCGACCACAGCCCCGAGCGTGCCGCCAGCACCTGTCCCCAGAACTGGGTCTGGCCTTCGTAGACCCACAGCAGGCTGTCGCCCATCGGCGTGTTGAAGTTGGCGGTGGTCAGGTCAGCGCCACGCCGGTACTTGCCGTTCCAGGAATGGGTGTACTCGTGCGGTAGCAGATCGCGCATCCAGGCGTTGTCGTCCCACTCGGTGAAGTAACCCGGGTCGGCACTGTTCTCGCTGGAACGGTGATGCTCCAGGCCGATGCCACCAAGACGGTCGGTCAACGCCAGCAGGAATTCATAGTGGTTGTAGTGGCGCGCACCGTAGAGCTTGTCGGCCTGCCGCACCAGTGCGCGGTGCAGGGTGATCTGTGCCTCGCTCGGCTTCAGCGACTTGGCCTCGTCGGCAAACACATTGAGGTGCACCGGCACTTTCGCGCCCGGATCGAGATCGATGCGCTGGTAGTGCTCGCCGGCAAACAACGGCGAATCGACCAGGTGGTCATAGGAGATCGGCTTGAACACCACGGTATCGCCGTCGCGGCGCGCGGTTTCCAGCGCAGTGGCAAACGACCAGCCCTTGGGTAGGATCACGCTGGCCTGCGCCTGCAGGTCGCGTGTATCGACGCCGGCCGGATACAGCGAGTTGGCATTCCACTGCAGGTTGAGCATCTCCGGGGTCATCACCACCCGGCCTTGGCTGCCGCCCTGCGAGGACAGGAAGTCGAAGTGGGCGACGATCTCGCTGACGCCCTCGGGCACGTCTACCTTGAACGCATAGACGTTGTACTGGTCGCGCTGCCAGGCCAACGGCTTGCCGTTGGCGGTCACGCGCAGGCCGGCCAGCTTGTCGATCGGGCCGGTGGGCGAATGGTTGCCGGGAATCCACTGCGGGTACAGCAGGGTCATCGGACCGGGTTTGACCGGTACGGTGGCGGTCACCTTGAAGATGCGGCGAGCGAGATCGCGCGCATCCACATCGATGCGCAGCAGGCCGGGAGCCGCGGCGTCGGCAGGCGGCGAGGTCTGCGCCAGTGCAGGCGAAGCAGCCAGCGCGAACAGCACGGACATCACCAGGGCTCGGGTCTTCATCGGGCAGCATCCAACAGCGGAGAATCCTCCGATGCTAGGCCTGTAAAGTGCCCTGCCCCATGGCCAAAGGTCATGGGCGGGCCGGCCATCCGCGCATGACAAAAAGCGTGCGAACCAAGGTTCGCACCCACCAGAGCAGTTTCAGTAGATCCACGCCATGCGTGGATGAGGCGCTTCCCGGTCAGTCGACCAGGCGCAGACGCAGTTCCTTCGGCAGCGCGAACACCATCGATTCCGGTTCGCCTTCCAGCTCGCCCACGCCGGTTGCACCCAGCTCGGCCAGGCGCGCCAGCACGCCATCGACCAGTACCTGCGGCGCCGAGGCGCCAGCGGTCACGCCGATGTGCTGCTTGCCCACCACCCACGCCGGGTCGATCTCGTGCGCACCGTCGATCAGGTACGACTCCACACCTTCACGGCGGGCCAGTTCGCTCAGACGGTTCGAGTTGGAGCTGTTCGGCGAACCGACCACCAGCACCAGGTCGCAGCGCTTGGCCAGGTCGCGCACGGCGTCCTGGCGGTTCTGCGTGGCGTAGCAGATGTCGTCGTTCTTCGGGCCCTGCATCGCCGGGAAACGCTCGCGCAGCGCATCGATGATGCCGCGCGTATCGTCCACCGACAGCGTCGTCTGGGTGGTGTAGGCGAAGTTGTCCGGCTGGTTGATGTGCAGCGTGGCAACCTGCTCGACATCCTCGACCAGGTAGATCTGGCCGGTACCGGCTTCGCGGTTCCACTGGCCCATGGTGCCTTCCACTTCCGGGTGACCGGCATGGCCGATCAGCACCACGTCACGGCCGGCACGGCAGTGGCGGGCGACTTCGAAGTGGACCTTGGTCACCAGCGGGCAGGTCGCGTCGAACACCTTCAGGCCACGGCGCTCGGCTTCCTGGCGCACGGCCTGGGAGACGCCATGCGCGCTGAAGATCACCGTGTTGTTGTCCGGAACCTCGTCGAGCTCTTCGACGAAGATCGCACCGCGCTGCTTCAGGTCGTCGACCACGAAGCGGTTGTGCACCACTTCATGGCGGACGTAGATGGGCGCGCCCAGCGTTTCGATCGCGCGCTTGACGATCTCGATCGCACGATCGACACCGGCACAGAAACCACGCGGGTTGGCGAGCAGCACATCCATCAGTTCAATCTCCCGGCAGCGGCCGGCTTACGGTTTCGGATTGGCATTATCCGCCTTTTTGGCGGACTTGCCGTCGAACAGGCCAAACAGGGCGATGCCGATGGCACCCACCACGATGGCCGAATCGGCGATGTTGAACGAGGGCCAGGTATAGCTGCCCACGTACCACTGGATGAAATCGACCACATGGCCGTGCACCTGGCGGTCGATCACGTTGCCGATGGCACCGCCGATGATCAGCGCATACGGCACCGCGGCCTTCCAGTTGCCACGGGCGGTGCCGCGCAGCCACCAGGCCATCAGGCCGCTGATGGCGATCGCCAGCGCGGTGAAGAAGTACTTCTGCCAACCACCGGCGTCACTCAGGAAACTGAACGCCGCACCGGTGTTGTAGGTGCGGTACCAGTTCCAGAAGCCGTCGATGACCACCACCGGCTGGAACTCCGGCAGGCTCGACAGCACCCAGGCCTTGGACCACTGGTCCAGGCCGATGATGGCGGCCGACAGCAGCAGCCAGACCAGGGCGTTCGGATGCGGACGGGACGCGGCCATCAGAACCAGCTCCGCACTTCACCGGCACCGGTGATGTTGCTCACGCAGCGGCCGCACAGTTCCGGATGGTCGGCGTTGCTGCCGACATCGGCGCGATGGTGCCAGCAGCGCACGCACTTGGTCTTGGTGGTCGGCTGGGCGCTGACGAACACCTCGTCGGTGGTCGCCGGCCGCACCTGCACGTCGCCGCTGATGAACAGGAAGCGCAGTTCATCGGCCAGCGGCTGCCACTTCGCGGCCTGCTCTTCGCTGGCGGCGATGGTGATTTCCGCTTCCAGCGCGGCACCGATCGCGCCGTTTGCACGCATCGGCTCGAGCACCTTGGCCACCTGCTCGCGCACAGCCAGCAGCTGGTCGAAATCGGCGGCGTTGAGCTGGGCACCGGCCGGCAGCGGCGCCAGGCCGTCGTACCAGGTGGTGAACAGCACATGGCCGGCACGTTCGCCCGGCAGGTAGCCCCACAGCTCGTCGGCGGTGAAGGTCAGGATCGGCGCCACCCAGCGGGTGAACGCTTCGGCGATGTGGTACATCGCGCTCTGTGCCGAACGGCGACCATGCGAATCGGTCGGCATGGTGTACAGGCGGTCCTTGGTCACGTCCAGGTACAGCGAGCCCAGATCCACGCTGCAGAAGTTCAGCAGCAGCTGCACGATCTCGGCCATGTTGTAGCCGTCGTAGGCCGTCTTGATCTTCTCCTGCAGCTCCCAGGCGCGATGCACGATCCAGCGGTCCAGCGCGACCATCTGCTCGAGCGGTTGCAGGTGCCGGGCCGGATCGAAACCGTCCAGGTTGCCGAGCAGGAAGCGTGCGGTGTTGCGCAGGCGGCGGTAGGCGTCAGCATTGCGCTTCAGGATTTCCTGCGACAGCGACATCTCGTTGCTGTAGTCGGCCGAGGCGATCCACAGGCGCAGGATGTCCGCGCCCAGCTTGTTCATGATGTCCTGCGGCTCGATGCCGTTGCCCAGCGACTTGGACATCTTGCGGCCGTGCTCATCCACGGTGAAGCCGTGGGTGAGGCACTGCTTGTACGGCGCGCGCTTGTCGATCGCCACGCCGGTCAGCAGCGAGGACTGGAACCAGCCGCGGTGCTGGTCGGAGCCTTCCAGGTACAGGTCGGCCGGCTTGCCGAAGCCACGCGCGGCGAGCACGCCTTCATGGGTCACGCCCGAATCGAACCAGACGTCGAGGATGTCGGTGACTTTCTCGTAGTCGGCCGCTTCGGCGCCGAGCAGTTCGGCGGCGTCCAGCGAGTACCACACATCGATGCCCTCGGCTTCGACGCGGTCGGCGACCTGCTGCATCAGCTCCACCGAGCGCGGGTGGATCTCGCCGGTCTGGCGATGGGTGAACAGTGCGATCGGTACGCCCCAGGTGCGCTGGCGCGAGATGGTCCAGTCCGGGCGACCGTCGACCATGCTCTGGATGCGCGCCTTGCCCCAGGTCGGGAACCAGCCGACAGTGTCGATCGCAGCCAGCGCATCGCTGCGCAGGTTGGCCTTGTCCATCGAGATGAACCACTGCGGAGTCGCGCGGAACACCACTGGTGTCTTGTGGCGCCAGCAGTGCGGATAGCTGTGGCGGATCGGGTGGAAGGCCAGCAGCGAACCATTGTCACGCAGCACGCCGACGATGGCCTCCTGCGCCTTCCACAGGTGCTGGCCGGCCAGCACCACCTCACCGGCCGGCGGGGTCGATTCCAGGTACACGCCACGGCCGTCGATCGGGGTCACCTGCCCGGCGTTGTACTTGTCCAGCAGGCCGTACTTCTGGCTGACCACGAAGTCTTCCTGGCCGTGGCCAGGGGCGGTGTGCACCGCACCGGTACCGTCCTCGTCGGAGACGTGGTCGCCATTGAGCAGCGGGATGTCGCGCTCCGGATAGAACGGATGCGCCAGCAGCTGGTTCTCCAGCGCCGCACCGGTGGTTTCACCGTGCAGCACGACGCTCTCGACGCCGTAGCGCTGCAGCGAGCGCTCGGCCAGCGCGGCGGCCAGCACCAGCCAACGGCGCTTGCCGTTGTGGGCCGGGCCTTCGGCCAGCACATAGTTGATTTCCGCGCCCAGCGACACCGCCAGCGAGGCTGGCAGCGTCCACGGGGTGGTGGTCCAGATCGGCACGGCCACTTCGACGTCGGCCGGCACGCTCACACCGAACGCCTTGCCGATGGCCTGGGCATCGCGCGCGGCGTAGGCCACGTCGATCGCCGGCGATTCCTTTTCCTGGTACTCGATCTCCGCCTCGGCCAGTGCCGAGCCACAGTCGAAGCACCAGTACACCGGCTTGGCACCACGCACCAGGTGACCGTTGGCGACGACCTTGGCCAGCGCACGGATCTCATTGGCTTCGAAGTCGAAACTCAGGGTCTTGTACGGGTTGTCCCAATCGCCGGTCACGCCCAGGCGCTTGAAGTCCACGCGCTGGATGTTGATCTGCTCTTCGGCGAACTCGCGGCACTTCTGCCGGAATTCAACCGCATCGAGCTTGGTGCCGACCTTGCCCCACTTCTTCTCGACCGCGATCTCGATCGGCAGGCCATGGCAGTCCCAGCCCGGCACATAGGGCGCATCGAAGCCGGCCAGGTAGCGCGACTTGACGATGATGTCCTTCAGGATCTTGTTGACCGCATGGCCCAGGTGGATGCGGCCGTTGGCGTAGGGCGGGCCGTCGTGCAGCACGAACAGCGGGCGGCCGGCGGCGTTGTCACGCAGCTGCTGGTAGAGCCCCTGCGCTTCCCACTGCGCCAGAATGCCCGGCTCGCGCTTGGGCAGGTCGCCGCGCATCGGGAATTCGGTGGCTGGCAGGTTCAGGGTGGTCTTGTAGTCCTGGCTCACGCAGTGGCTCGCAATCTATGTTCGGAAAGGAGGGCGCGCGCCTGTTCGGCGTCGCGGTGCATCTGGTCGGTCAGTGCCGCCAGATCATTGAATTTCTCTTCGTCGCGCAGCTTGGCGACAAACTCCACGTCGATGTGGCGCCCGTACAGGTCGCCCTGGAAATCGAACAGGTGGGCTTCCAGCAGCGGCTCCACGCCCTCCACCGTCGGCCGAGTGCCGAAGCTGGACACCGACGGCCACGGCTGGTCGAACACGTCGTGCACCCAGGTTGCGTAGATGCCCGACAGCGCCGGGGTCTTCGGGAAGCGCAGGTTGGCGGTGGGGAAGCCCAGCGTACGGCCAAGCTGGCGACCGCGCACCACGCGCCCGCTGATCGCATACGGGCGACCGAGCAGGTCGTTGGCGCGGGCGAAATCGCCCCCCTGCAGCAGCTGGCGGATGCGGGTGCTGGAGATGCGCTCGCCATGCAGGTCCACCGCTTCAATCTCGCCGGCGCTGAAGCCCAGTTCGGCGCCCATCTCCTGCAGCAGTGCCAGATCACCGCGGCGGCGGTTGCCGAAGCAGAACTCCGGCCCGATCCAGACTTCGCGGGCGCCCAGCCGGTGCACCAGCAACCGGCGCACGAAGGTCTCGGCCGGCATCGCCGCCATCGCCGCGTCGAAGCGCAGCAGGCCGACCGCATCGACACCGAGCTCGCGCAGGATCTCGACCTTGCTGCGCGCCAGGGTCAGCCGCGGCGGCGGCGTGCCCTGCGCGAAGAATTCACGCGGCAGCGGCTCGAATGCCACGGCCACTGCGGCCACGCCCAAGGCGCGCGCGCGGGCGACCGCGTGGCGGACCAGCGCACGATGGCCCAGGTGGAGGCCGTCGAATGCACCGATACAGACCACGCTTCCGTTGGGGAACAGCTCCCCGCCCTCGACGCTTCTGAACAGCCTGCTCATCAACTCTCGTTCCGGCCCGACCGGGCCGCCGCTTCAATGGTGTAACCCTGAAGTATAGCCGCCACGGGCCGCGATCAATGCCCGCGCAGGTCGCGCGGACGGAAGCCCATCGCCAGCATGGCCACGGCATAGGTCGCGCCGCCGCCGCCGACCAGCAACGCAAGGGCACCGATCCGCTCCCAGACACGCATCGCGGAGAAACCCGGCAGCCAGTGCAGCAGGGCCAACAGCACGCCAACCATGGCCGCACAGGCCAGCACCAGGCGCAGCAGATAGCCGCCCCAACCCGGCCGGCGCTGGTAGACATCGGTCTTGCCCAGCCAGTACCAGAGCAGGCCCAGGTTCAGGTAACTGGACAGCGCGCTGGCGATGCCCAGTGCCAGGTGCAGGCCCGGCTGCTTGCCGATGGCCGCCATCACGCCCTGCGCCTTCAGCGCGTCGGGCACCATCACCTGGTACAGCACGGCCAGCAGGGCGAAGTTGAACACCATGTTGGCCACCAGCGCCGCCACGCCGGCGCGCACCGGGGTCTTGGTGTCCTGGCGGGCGTAGAAGGCCGGCAGCACCACCTTCAGCAGGGCGAATGCCGGCAGGCCGAAGCTCAGGCCATACACCGACAGCGCGGTCATGCGGGTGTCGAAGGCGCTGAACTGGCCGTGCTGGAAGATGGTCGCGATCAGCGGCTCGGCCAGCAGCAGCAGGCCCAGCATGGCCGGCACCGAGATCAGCAGGGTCATGCGCAGGCCCCAGTCCAGCGAGCGCGAGAAGCCCTCGCGGTCGGTGCTGACATGGTGGCGGGCCAGCGCCGGCAGGATCACCGTGCCCAGCGCCACGCCGAACACGCCCAGCGGCAGCTCCAGGAAGCGGTCAGCCAGCGACAGCCACGACTGCGAGCCGTCGGTCAGCTTGGCCGCGATCACCGTATCCAGCAGCAGGTTGATCTGCGCCACCGAGGAACCAAACAGGGTCGGCACCATCAGCGTCATCACCTTGCGCACACCCGGGTGGCGCCAGCCCCAGCGCGGCAGGGTCAGCAGGTTGATGCCCTTCAGCGAGGGCAGCTGGAACAGCAACTGCAGGATGCCGGCGGCCAGCACCGCCCAGCCCAGCGCCAGGATCTGCTTTTCCGGCGTGCCGCCCAGCCGCGGTGCCAGCCACAGCGCGCCGGCGATCATGCACAGGTTGAGAATGACCGGGGTCAGCGCCGGCATGGCAAAGCGCTGGAAGCTGTTCAGCGCACCACCGGCCAGTGCGGTCAGCGAGACGAACAGCAGGAACGGGAAGGTCAGGCGGAACAGGTCGACCAGCAGGCCCTGCTTGACCGGGTCGGTATCAACGCCACTGGAGAAGACCGAGGCCAGCTGCGGCGCGAAGATCAGCGCCAGTGCGGTGACCAGCATCAGCACCCCGCCCAGGGTGCCGGCGGTGCGGGCCATCAGTTCGCGCAGCTCGGCGTGGTTGCGGGTTTCCTTCACTTCCGTGAACACCGGCACGAAAGCGGTGGCAAATGACCCTTCGGCGAACAACCGGCGCAGGAAATTGGGTACCCTGAAGGCGACCCAGAAAGCATCAGTGATGGCGTTGGTGCCGAACGTGGTGGTCACCACGAAGTCCCGGACAAGTCCGAGAACGCGCGAGACCATGGTCATGCTGCTGAACGACAGCAGGCCCCGCAACAACTTGGGTGAACTCACTCAGCGTCCCTCTTGACAATCGACTTGACGTGCATTTCTTACGCCATCATACTAGCTAGCTTGCTGTTCCCATAACACCGATTTTTTCAGGAAACCACCACCGTGGCCAATATCAAGTCCGCCAAGAAGCGCGCCAAGCAGACCGTCGTGCGCAACGCGCGCAACGTGGCTCAGCGCTCGATGCTGCGCACCGCTGTCAAGAAAGTGATCAAGGCGCTGGACGCCAACGATGCCGCCGGCGCCGAAGCCGCCTTCGCCGTTGCCCAGCCGATCCTGGATCGCTTCAGCGCGCGTGGCCTGATCCACAAGAACAAGGCTGCTCGCCACAAGAGCCGCCTGAACGACCGCATCAAGGCCCTCAAGGCCGCCTGATCCGGCGTTGCCGCCCCGCCCTTCGGGGTTGGGCTGCAGACAAAAGCCCGGCCCCGGCCGGGTTTTTTGTTGCCCGCGATCCGGGACTTTTGACACGTCCGGGGTCAGATCCCTTTTCCAGCGGAAAAGGGATCTGACCCCGGCAACAAAAAACCCGGCCGAAGCCGGGTTTTCCGCATGGAACCACAACAGCATTACTGCGCGTCGCGGGCTTCCTGCTCTTCTTCCTTCTGGCGATCGAAGAAGGCCATGATCCGGCTCATGATCGGGAAGGTGCCTTCGCGCCCCAGTGCGGAGACCAGGAACCACGGCTCCTTCCAGCCCAGCTCGGCAACGATCTGCTCGGCCGCGGCCTGCGCCTCGTCTTCGAACATCAGGTCGGCCTTGTTCAGCACCAGCCAGCGCGGCTTTTTCAGCAGTTCCGGGTCGTGCTTCTCCAGCTCGCGCTCGATCGCACGCACCTGCTCCACCGGCGAGATGCCGTCCACGCCACCTTCCATCGGCGAGATGTCCACCAGGTGCAGCAGCAGGCGGGTGCGCTGCAGATGGCGCAGGAACTGCGCGCCCAGGCCGGCGCCATCGGCCGCGCCTTCGATCAGGCCCGGAATGTCGGCGATCACGAAGCTGCGGTGGTTCTCCACCTTCACCACGCCCAAGTTCGGGTACAGCGTGGTGAACGGGTAATCAGCCACCTTTGGCGTCGCCGCCGAAACGGCGCGGATCAGGGTGCTCTTGCCGGCGTTGGGGAAGCCCAGCAGGCCGACATCGGCCAGCAGCTTCAGCTCCAGCTTCAGCGTGCGCTCCTCGCCCGGCTCGCCCGGCAACGCCTGGCGCGGCGAGCGGTTGGTCGAGCTCTTGAAGTGCATGTTGCCCAGGCCGCCACGACCGCCCTTGGCCACCAGCAGGCGATCGCCGTGCTGGGTCAGGTCGCCGATGACTTCATCGGTGGCGACGTTGATCACCACCGTGCCGACCGGCACGGTGATGGTCAGATCTTCGCCCCCCTTGCCATAGGCCTGGCGGCCCATGCCGTTCTCGCCGCGCTGCGCCTTGAAGATGCGCTCATGGCGGAAGTCCACCAGGGTGTTCAGGTTTTCGTCGGCGCGGATGTACACGCTGCCGCCCGCACCGCCGTCGCCGCCGTCCGGGCCGCCGAGCGGAATGAACTTCTCGCGACGGAAGCCAATGCAGCCGTTGCCGCCGTTGCCGGCGAACACTTCGATTTCTGCTTCGTCTACCAGTTTCATTGTTTCGATGCCTGCGATGGGCGTGGCCTGCAGGCCGCCGCCTTGAATGTTATGCCTGCCGATGGCCGGCAGCCCGGCCTGGCCGGTCTTGCTTCAACTCTAACGAAAAGCCCCGCCGAAGCGGGGCTCTTCATGCAGCACTCCCATGCCGGGGGCACGGGTGCCGGCGATGCCTGGATCAGGCGTCGGCCGAGACGATGCTGACGGTGCGACGCTTCTTGGCGCCCTTGACCGAGAACTCCACCTTGCCGTCCACGAGGGCGAACAGGGTGTGGTCACGGCCCAGGCCAACGCCCGAACCCGGGTGGAACTGGGTGCCGCGCTGACGCACGATGATGTTGCCGGCTTCGATGGCCTGGCCGCCGAAGATCTTGACGCCCAGGTACTTCGGGTTGGAGTCGCGACCGTTGCGCGAGGAGCCTACGCCCTTTTTATGTGCCATGACTGCTTCTCCTGATGCTTAGCCGGCGATGCCGGTGATCTCGATTTCGGTGTAGTACTGACGGTGACCCTGACGCTTCATGTGGTGCTTGCGGCGACGGAACTTGATGATCCGGACCTTGTCAGCACGACCCTGGGACAGGACCTTGGCGGTGACGGCAGCGCCCTTCAGCGCATCGCCCAGCTTCACGCCGTCGCTGTCACCCAGCATCAGGATGTTGTCGAACTTGATCTCGCTGCCGACTTCGACTTCGAGCTTTTCAATGCGGAGCTTTTCGCCCTGCGCCACGCGGTATTGCTTACCGCCGGTGACCAGTACTGCGTACATGACCAGGCCTTCCTCTGTAGTTATTGTGGTCTGAGCTGCCGCCATCGAGGGCGGACAGGAGCGGGATTGTACGCAGATCATCGGGCGCGGGTCAAGTCAACCCCTGAACGCCACAGGGGGCGGCGTCGGAACGGGGTCAGATCCCTTTTCACCCCGTGAAAAGGGATCTGACCCCTGCCTGTCGGCCTGTCTCACAAGGTGAGACACCGGGCTGGCATTGTCGCCCATTGCCCCCATCTGGTCACCTCGGTAGGCTGACCGATTGCCGTTCCCTGCTGGCCCGGCACCCAGCCAACGCCCCCACAACCGGATCCCCCATGGCGATGGATTTCATCCGCATCCGCGGCGCGCGGACGCACAACCTGAAGAACCTCGACCTCGACCTGCCCCGCGACAAGCTGATCGTGATCACCGGCCTGTCCGGCTCGGGCAAGTCCTCGCTGGCGTTCGACACCATCTATGCAGAAGGCCAGCGCCGCTATGTCGAGTCGTTGTCGGCCTATGCGCGCCAGTTCCTGAGCGTGATGGAAAAACCGGACCTGGACCACATCGAGGGCCTGTCCCCGGCGATCTCGATCGAGCAGAAGTCGACCTCGCACAACCCGCGTTCGACGGTCGGCACGATCACCGAGATCTACGACTACCTGCGCCTGCTGTACGCCCGCGTAGGCACCCCGCGCTGCCCAGACCACGGCTACCCGCTGGAAGCGCAGACGGTCAGCCAGATGGTCGACCAGGTGCTGACCCTGGACCCGGAACAGCGCTACATGCTGCTGGCGCCGGTCATCCGCGACCGCAAGGGCGAGCATGCCCAGGTGTTCGACCAGCTGCGCGCGCAGGGCTTCGTGCGCGTGCGCGTGGACGGCGAGCTGCATGAGATCGACGCGGTGCCGCCGCTGGCGCTGCGCCAGAAGCACACCATCGAGGCGGTGATCGACCGCTTCCGCCCGCGCGAGGACATCAAGCAGCGCCTGGCCGAGAGCTTCGAGACCGCGCTGAAGCTGGGCGACGGCATGGCCTCGGTGCAGAGCCTGGACAACACGGAAACCGCGCCGACCCTGTTCTCCTCCAAATACTCCTGCCCGGTCTGCGATTACTCGCTGCCGGAGCTGGAGCCGCGCCTGTTTTCGTTCAACGCACCGATGGGCGCCTGCCCCGGCTGCGATGGCCTGGGCATGGCCGAGTTCTTCGATCCCTCGCGCGTGGTGGTGCACCCCGAGCTGTCGCTGGCCGCCGGTGCGGTGCGCGGCTGGGACCGCCGCAATGCCTACTACTTCCAGCTGATCGCTTCGCTGGCCAAGCACTACCGGTTCGACGTCGACGCGGCCTGGAACTCGCTGCCGGACAAGGTGCAGCAGGCCGTGCTGTACGGCAGCGGCGATGAAGCGATCACCTTCACCTACTTCACCGAAGCCGGTGGCCGCACCCAGCGCAAGCATCGCTTCGAGGGCATCATTCCCAACCTCGAGCGCCGCTACAAGGAAACCGAATCGCCGGCGGTGCGCGAAGAGCTGTCCAAGTACATCAGCGAACAACCCTGCCCGGAGTGCCATGGCGCGCGCCTGAACAAGGCTGCACGCAATGTGTTCGTGGCCGACCGCCCGCTGCCGGAGCTGGTGGTGCTTCCGATCGACGAGGCGCTGAAGTTCTTCAGCGAGCTGAGCCTGCCGGGCTGGCGTGGCGAGATCGCGGCGAAGATCGTCAAGGAAATCGGCGAACGCCTCGGCTTCCTGGTCGACGTGGGCCTGGATTACCTGACCCTGGAGCGCAAGGCCGACACCCTGTCCGGTGGCGAGGCGCAGCGCATCCGCCTGGCCAGCCAGATCGGTGCCGGCCTGGTCGGCGTGATGTACGTGCTCGACGAACCGTCGATCGGCCTGCACCAGCGCGACAACGAACGCCTGCTGGGCACCCTCACCCGCCTGCGCGACCTCGGCAACACGGTGATCGTGGTCGAGCATGACGAGGACGCGATCCGCCTGGCCGACTACGTTCTGGACATCGGCCCGGGCGCAGGCGTGCATGGCGGCGAGATCGTCGGCCAGGGCACCCTGCAGGACATCCTGGAGGCACCGCGCTCGCTGACCGGCCAGTACCTGTCGGGCAAGCGCGCGATCGAGATCCCGGCGCGCCGGCACAAGCCGAACCCGAAGATGACCCTGCACCTGCGCGGGGCCAGCGGCAACAACCTCAAGGGCGTGGACCTGGCGATTCCGTCGGGCCTGCTGACCTGCGTGACCGGCGTGTCCGGCTCCGGCAAGTCGACCCTGATCAACGACACCCTGTTCTCGCTGGCCGCCAACGAGATCAACGGTTCCTCGCACCCGATCGCCCCGTACAGGGAGATCGATGGCCTGGACCTGTTCGACAAGGTGGTGGACATCGACCAGTCGCCGATCGGCCGCACCCCGCGTTCGAACCCGGCCACCTACACCGGCCTGTTCACTCCCCTGCGCGAACTGTTCGCACAGGTGCCCGAAGCGCGTGCACGCGGCTACTCGCCGGGCCGCTTCAGCTTCAACGTGCGTGGTGGCCGCTGCGAGGCCTGCCAGGGCGATGGCCTGATCAAGGTCGAGATGCACTTCCTGCCGGACGTGTATGTGCCGTGCGATGTCTGCCACGGCAAGCGCTACAACCGCGAGACGCTGGAGATCCTGTACAAGGGTTTCAACATCAACGACGTGCTGGAAATGACCGTCGAGGATGCGCTGAAGCTGTTCGAGCCGGTGCCGTCGATCGCACGCAAGCTGGAAACGCTGGTCGACGTCGGCCTGAGCTACATCAAGCTGGGCCAGAGCGCGACCACGCTGTCCGGTGGCGAAGCGCAGCGCGTGAAGCTGTCCAAGGAACTGTCGCGCCGCGATACCGGCCGCACCCTGTACATCCTCGACGAGCCGACCACCGGCCTGCACTTCCACGACATCGAAGCGCTGCTGGGCGTGCTGCACAAGCTGCGCGACGAAGGCAACACGGTGGTGGTGATCGAGCACAACCTGGACGTGATCAAGACCGCCGACTGGATCGTCGATCTGGGTCCGGAGGGTGGCCACCGCGGCGGCACCATCCTGGTCACCGGCACGCCGGAAGACGTGGCGGCCTGCCCGCAGTCGTACACCGGCCAGTTCCTGGCCCGCATGCTGCCCTCCACCAGCGCGCGCCCCGAGCAGCCGGCCGCCGTGGCCAACAAGCCCGACGCCCGCCCGCCGCGCAAGGTGAAGCCCGAGAAGCCGGCCAAGGTGGCGAAGAAGGCCGTGGCCGCCAAGAGCACCGGCAAGGCCAGCAAGAGCACGTCGAAGAAGAAGGACGCCTGATGAGCAGCGAACACAAGATCCTGGCCCGCATCCCGATCAGCGTGCGCTGGCGTGACATGGACAGCATGGGCCACGTCAACAACGCCAAGTACATTTCCTACCTGGAAGAAGCGCGCGTGCGCTGGATGCTGGGCGTGGACGGCGTGTCGATGACCGACCGCATCGCCCCGGTCGTGGCCGCGACCAACGTCAATTACCGGCTGCCGATCGTGTGGCCCAACGACATCGTGGTCGAATTGTTCGTCGAGCGCCTGGGCAACAGCAGCGTGACCATCGGCCACCGCATCGTCGACCAGCAGGACGCATCGAAGCTGTACTCGGATGGCAACGTGGTGGTGGTCTGGATGGATACCCAGACCGGCAAGAGCGCGCCGCTGCCTGAGGCGATCCGCAACGCTTCCACCTGAAGGTAGTGCCGGCCGCTGGCCGGCAACCTCCAGACGCTTCGCGCATGCCGGCCAGCGGCCGGCACTAGCGATCCAATTCAAAGGACTGACATGATCCACCAGACTGAACTGAGCGACCTGCTGCCCGGCATGGTCCCCTTCCCCACCGACGTCTTCCCCGCCGACCAGGCCTGGCTCGGCCAGCATCTGCTGCCGCTGCTGAAGATCGACCTCGGTGTGCTGCGCCCGGAACTGGCCGGCCAGGTGGCGACGATGCTGTGCCCGATCGAGCCGTACGACGGCTGCATCGGCGAAACCACCGAAGAACACCACAACGATTTCACCGCCACCAACTGGATCGCCTTCGAGCTGACCGCCGGCAACCAGATGCGCTTCCTCGGCAACGAGGGCTATTTCATCGGCGATGCAGTACAGGACAAGGACGCGCAGGAACACATTGCGCAGATGCGCGACAGCTACGCCAAGGCCCGCGACTACCACGCCATGCATGGCCGCCTCGCCTGCTACTCGCGCTACGGCAAGGGTGAGGCCAGCGAGCGCGCTTATCTGGATACGCTGGGGGGACAGATTTCCTGTGGCAACTGGATCGAAACGGCCGATATTCCTGCCGCCTTCACCCTGGAATTCACCGACGCCGCCAACGACCGGCATGCTCCAGATGATGCCGAACTGGCGATCATCCGCCGCGATGGCCACAAGTTCTTCGCCGTCGCCGAAGTCGCCGGCTACAACTGGTGCGCCACCGGCGCCGACGCGATCGTGATGCTGTATGAGCCGGTGAGCCGCACGGTGCTGTTCTCGTACGACTGGTCGTAAGACCTGCGCCAGTGCCGGCCGCTGGCCGGCATTTCCTGTTTTTGCCGGCCAGCGGCCGGCACTACCATCCCGCTACGGCGCGGCCTTGCGGACGGTCAACGTCGCGCTCGCTTCACCACCACCTTCCAGCTGCAACTGCAGCGGCAGCGCCTGCCCCTCCTTCAGCGCCCCCCGGCCCTGCATCAGCATCAGGTGCAGGCCACCGGGCTTGAGTTCGGCACGCGCGCCGGCTGCCAGCGGCAGGCGCTCGATCGCGCGCATCCGGCTGACGCCATCGACGATCGTGGTCTCGTGCAGCGACACGTCGCCGAAACTACTGCTGGTCGCACCGGTGATCACCACCGCCCTGCTGCAGCCGTTGTGTATCACGCCATAGCCGGCAGTCATCGGCATCGCCGGATTCGGTGGCAACCGCGCCCAGCCCTGCTCCACCGTGACGCAGCGTGATTCCGCAGCCGAAGCCGATGCTGCGGCCGCACACAGCACCCACAGTACGCCAACGAATGGTTTGGTTATCATCGCCCAGGTTCCTTCTTCGCAACGAGACCGCAGCATGACGACGCTCATCGAGGTGATCAACCACGGCCCCATCCGCGAACTGCGCCTGGCGCGGCCGCCGGTCAATGCACTGGACACCGATCTGTGCCGGCAGCTGATCCATGCCATCGAACTGGCCATGGCCGAAGACGCGCACGGCATCGTGCTGTCGGGCAGCGAGCGCATCTTCACCGGTGGAATGGACGTGCCGCACCTGCTCTCGCATGGCGATGACAAGCACAAGCTGCTGGACACCTGGAACGCTTTCTTTGGCGCCGTGCGCACACTGGCCGAGAGCCGCATCCCGGTGGTCGCGGCGATCACCGGCCACGCGCCGGCCGGCGGCTGCGTGCTGGCCCTGTGCTGCGACTACCGGGTAATGGCGCGCAGCGCCGATCCGTCGCGGCCGTATGCCATCGGCCTGAACGAGGTGCAGGTGGGCCTGATCGCGCCGGAGGGCATCCAGCGCCTGCTGCGCCGTGCGGTGGGCGTGCACCGCGCCGGCGTGCTGCTGACCACCGGCTCGCTGGTGCCGGCCGAACAGGCGCTGCAGATCGGCCTGGTCGACGAGCTGGCTGAGGGTGACCTGGTGGTGGCCCGCGCCGTGGCCTGGCTGCAGAACCTGCTCAAGCAGCCTCGGCAGCCGATGCTGCTGACCCGCGCCATCGCTCGCGCCGACCTGCACGAAGCGCTGCACCCGGACCTGATCCAGCTGGACCGTTTCGTCGAGGCCTGGTTCGCCCCGGACGCGCAGAACGCCCTGCAGGCCCTGGCGGCGCGCCTGGGCAAGTAGCGGCTGCCCCGCCCGGGGTCAGATCCCTTTCGCCGGGCGAAAGGGATCTGACCCCTGACCGGTATAATCAGGCCCTCTTTCACTGCTGTGGCCGCCCCCTTGAACGACACGCCCGAACCCGTCGTCTCCGAGCTGATCGACCTGCTCACGCTGGAGCGGCTGGAGGACAACCTGTTCCGCGGGCAGAGCCGCGACATCGGCACCAAGTACGTGTTCGGTGGGCAGGTGCTGGGCCAGGCCCTGGCTGCGGCGCAGGCCACGGTCGACAACGGCCGCCACGTGCACTCGCTGCACGCCTACTTCCTGCGCGCCGGCAACATCGACCACCCGATCGTCTACGACGTGGACCGCACCCGCGATGGCGGCAGCTTCTCGGTGCGACGGGTCACCGCGATCCAGCACGGCAAGGTGATCTTCTTCTGCGCGGCCTCGTTCCAGCAGGCCGAGACCGGCGCCGAGCACCAGCACAAGATGCCTGAAGTGCCGCAGCCGGAAGACATCGAACCGAACCGGCCGCTGCCGGCCGAAGTGCTGGAGCGGCTGCCGATCAAGGTGCAGCGCTGGCTGTCGCGTGGCGGCCCGTTCGAGTTCCGCCACGTCTACCCGCGCGACGAGTTGAACCCGCCCAAGCGCCCGCCCTACCACCAGGTGTGGCTGCGCCTGAGCGAGCCGGTCGGCGATGCCCCGGAGCTGCACCAGGCGCTGCTGGCCTATGCCTCCGACTTCCACCTGCTGGGCACGGCGACCTTCCCGCACGGCATCAGCTACTACCACCCGCACGTGCAGATGGCCTCGCTCGACCACGCAATCTGGTTCCACCGCCCGTTCCGCGCCGACGACTGGCTGCTGTACTCGCTGGACAGCCCCAGCGCGCAGGATTCGCGCGGCCTGGCCCGCGGCCAGTTCTTCACCCGCAACGGCGTGCTGGTGGCCAGCACTGCGCAGGAAGGCCTGATCCGCGTGGTTCCCGACCAGGCTGCGGCCGCCGCCGTGCCGGCCAAGGAGTAACCCATGCGCCAGATCTTCAGCAGCCAGCGCGTGGAAACCGTCGAAGGCGTGGCCGAGCTCCTGCGCGGGCATGGGATCGACGTCAAGGTGACCAACGGGCGCTCGTACAAGACCCGTCGCCGCGGCCAGTTCAGTTATACCGACCTGGGCAACGCCAACGCCTATCCGGCGGTATGGATCGTGCGTGCCGACGACCAGCCGCGCGCGCGCGAAATCCTGCGCGAAGCGCGCCTGCTCGACACTACCCGCCGTGACCACCCCACCGCCGAATTCGCCTTCCGCGACGCGCCGGAACCGGGCAGCGGCGGCCGCAGCTGGGCCTGGCGCATCCGCATCGCGCTGCTGGTGGTGATCGCTGGCGTGGCGCTGGTGATCGGCCTGCGCCATCGCGGCGCCCCGGTGCCCGCCCCGCAGGCCCAGCCGCAGCAGGCGCAACCGGCCCCGCAGGCCGCGCCGGAAGAGGAAGAAGTCCGGGTCCGCATCCAGCCCTCGAAATGATTCGCGGGTGAATGAGGATGCCGGCCAGCGGCCGGCACTACCGCACAGAATGCTGGTCACACTTCGCGCGCGGCTCCGTCATGGGACACAATCCCCGCAGGAGAGCCGCCGCCATGACGACGTTCACCGTATCGATCGACCAGACCCTGGAACGTGAACTGCCCGCCGCCGCCAGCGGTTGCCAGCACGCCTACGGCCGCATCGTGCTGGCCTGCCAGAACACGGTCACCGCCATCGCGCTGGCCATCACCCGGGACCGCCAGGCCAGCGAAGACATCGCCCAGGAGGCCTTTGTGAAGGGCTGGCAGCAGCTGCACCAGCTGCGCAGCGCGACCAGCTTCCTGCCGTGGCTGCGGCAGATCACCCGCAACCTCGCCCGCGACTGGCTGCGCGCCCAGCGCGGGCGCCCGCTGACTGGCGAGGCGGCCGAGGTGGCGATGGGCATGGCCGCCGACCCCGCCCCGGGTGCTGCCGACCGCCTGCAGCGGGTGGAAGAGGAGATCGCCGCCGAGGAGATCATCTCTGCCCTGCCCGCAGACAGCCGCGAAGTGCTGCTGCTGTACTACCGCGAGGGCCAGCGCTCGCAACAGGTGGCCGACCTGCTCGGGCTCAGCGACGCTGCGGTGCGCAAGCGCCTGTCGCGCGCCCGCGCGCTGGTGCGCGACGGCCTGCTGCAGCGCTTCGGTGAGTTCGCGCGCAGCAGCGCGCCGAGCGCCGCCTTCGCCACCGCCGTGGTGTCGATGGTGCTGGTGGCCGCACCCGGCACCGCCAGTGCCGCGATCCTGCTGAGCGCCGGCGTCGGCGTGGGCAGCAGCAAGCTGGGCCTGGGCGGGGCCAGCGTGGCCGGGGGTACAGCCATGGGCTCGGTCACCGCCACCCTGGGCTACCTGCACATGATTCCGGCCAGCACTTGGGGCGCGTTCGCTGGTGGCGTTGCCGGCGGCGTGATCGGCAGCTACCTGGGCGGTCGATTCCTGCTGTCCTATGCCAAGACCGATGCCGAACGCGCGCGGGTCTGGCGCTTTGTGCGCATGAACACCTGGACAGCCATGGCCTGCTGCCTGGCAGTGCTGGCGGTGGTACTGCTGCAGACCCCGACGTGGGTGCATCTGCTGGTGCTGGTGCTCGGCATGGGTCTGGTGAACTACCAGTGCCTGGGACCGCTGCAGCAGATCATGGCGCCGCTGATCGCGCGCGATTCGTCGCGGCGTGGGCGCACCGGCACCAACTGGGTGTATGAATCGCTGTATGGGCGTACCGGGATCATCGCCATGAACATCGTGGTGCTGGGCGTCGTGCTGTATGCCATGGCCCATTCCAGCGGCCGCTAGGGCCTCAACGCACGACGCCGGCAGTACGCCGGCGTCGTGGTCGGTCAGCGCGCGATGAATCAGCGCTGCGACTTCGGTGCACCGCCGTCGCGCGGACCGCCTTGGCGCGGGCCACCGTGCATCGGACCCTTGGCCGCGTCGAACTCGGCCTTGCTCAGCTGGCCATCCTTGTTGGTGTCGGCGGCAGCAAACCAGGCATCACGATGCTGCTTCATGCGCAGCTCGCGGTCAGCCTTGTCCAGGTAACCGTCCTTGTTGAGGTCGAGCTGGTCGAAGCGCGCGGCCAGGCGCGGGTCGGCCTTGGCCTCGTCGCGGCTGATGCGGCCGTCCTTGTTGAGGTCCAGCCTGGCCCAGCGCTCACCGCCGTGGCCACGGCGGCCATGCTGCCAGCGCGGCATCTCATCGCGCGAGAGCTTGCCGTCCTTGTTCCTGTCCAGCTCGTCGAACTTCGCGGCCAGGCGCGGGTTGGCAGCCGCCTCGCTGCGGTCGATCACGCCGTCGCCATTGGTGTCCAGCTTGGCCGGGCGCTGCGCCGACGTGGCCGGGGTGTCGGCCGCCAGCGCGATGCCGGAGGCGGAAGTGCCGAGCAGCAGGGCCAGCAGCAGGGGGGTACGGATCATGGGGTCACTCCTGGGAATGGGAATTGCGTCGGGGTGATCACTTCACCCTCGAGTGACAACAACGCCCGGGCGCGACATCGGTTGACGCCGTGGCCGGTTCCATTCATCCGCCGGACAGTCGCCGCCACTGCGACGGGCTGGGGCTATGCTGTGCCCATGGCACTACACGGCGATAGAGACGACGAACTGCGGCTTTTCCAGACCGGCGAGCACCCCTGCGGGTACTGGTCCGACCGGGTGGCGCGCGACCTGGTGCTGGATCCGCACGATCGCCGGCTGGGTGGCCTGTACCCGCTGGCACTGAGCTGGGGCTTCCGCCGCAGCGGTGATCTGGTCTACCGGCCGCACTGCGCGCACTGCCAGGCCTGCGTGGCGGTGCGCATCCCGGTGGCCCGCTTCGCCCCGGACCGCAGCCAGCGCCGCTGTGCCGCCCGCAATGACGACCTGGAGGTGCGGATCACCGCCGCCACCGCCCGTGACGACCTGTTCGCGCTGTATCACCGCTACCTCACCCACCGCCACGCCAATGGCGGCATGGACGACCATGGCCCGCCCGAGTTCGAGCAGTTCCTGATCGGCAGCTGGTCGCACACCCGCTTCATGGAGATGCGCCTGCCCGGCCACGACGGCCAGCCCAGCCAGTTGCTGGGGGTGGCGGTGACCGACGTCACCGAGCATGGCCTGTCGGCGGTCTACACGTTCTTCGACCCGGACCACGCCGCGCGCGGGCTGGGTACCTTCGCGATCCTCCAACAGATCGAGTGGGCGCGCCGCGAGGGGTTGCCGCACGTGTACCTGGGCTACTGGATCCGCGGGCACCAGAAGATGGACTACAAGCGCCGCTTCCATCCCCTTGAGGCCTACGACGGCCGCTGCTGGCACGATTTCGACAACGAACTGGACGGGCGCTGACAAACCGCTGACACCGGGCCGGGTGCAGAATAGGGGGATGAACGCCAAACCCCTGATCCTCGCCCTGGCCCTGCTCTGCGGCGCCACCGCCCCCGCCTTTGCCACGTCCCCCGCGATGACTGAGAAGCCGTCCACTGCGCTGCGCCTGGCCACCTACAACACTTCGCTGTACTCCGATGATGCCGGTGGCCTGATCAAGGAACTGGAGGGCGACAGCGAGCACGCACGCAAGATCGCCGCCGTGCTGCAGCAGGTGCGCCCGGACCTGGTACTGCTGAATGAATTCGATTTCGACGATGCCCATCGCGCCGCCGACCTGTTCCAGAAGCGCTACCTGGAAGTCGCCCAGCCCGGCGGCGGCAAGCCGCTGCACTTTGCCTACCGCTACCTGGCGCCGGTCAACACCGGTGTGCCCAGCGGCCTGGATCTGGACAACAACGGCGTGGTCGGCGGCGAAGGCCGCAGCCGCGGCAACGATGCCTGGGGCTACGGCCTGCACCCGGGCCAGTACGGCATGCTGGTGCTGTCGCGCTACCCGATCGACGAAGCCAAGGTGCGCAGCTTCCAGCTGCTGAAGTGGAGCGCGATGCCCGGCGCGATCCGCCCGGTCGACCCACGTACCGGCCAGAGCTTCTACAACGACCATGTGTGGTCGCAGCTGCGCCTGTCGTCGAAGTCGCATTGGGACGTGCCGGTGAAGACCCCGGCCGGCGTGGTGCACGCGCTGGTCTCGCATCCGACGCCGCCGGTGTTCGACGGCCCGGAAAAGCGCAACGCGGCACGCAACCACGACGAACTGCGCCTGTGGCAGGAATACCTGTCCAAGGGTGAGAAGCCCTGGCTGTGCGACGACAAGGGCCAGTGCGGCGGCTTGGCGGAGGACGCGCGCTTCGTGATCCTCGGCGATCTGAACAACGACCCGGTCGATGGCGATGGCCGCCACGAGGCGATCGTCGAGCTGATCGAGAACGCGCGCGTGCTGCGCTACCCCACCCCGCGCAGCGTCGGCGGCGAGCAGACCAGCCTGGCCTATGCGGCCAAGGGCATCGAACGCAAGGGCGCACCGTTCCACGCCACCGGCGATTTCGGCCCGAAGTCCGGCACCATGCGCCTGGACTACGTGCTTCCCTCGACCGGTTTCGAGTACGTGGGCAGCGGCATCTTCTGGCCGGCCAATGAAAGCCCGGAAGCGAAGATCGCCGACGGCAGCGACCACCACCTGGTGTGGGTGGACGTGCGGTAGAGTCGACTGCACGTTGAGCGTACCGACCAACGGTCGGTACCCACCGGGTTTCGGTAGGCGACGACCGTTGGTCGTCGCTCCTTTTTCAGGGGCGCAGCTCGACGCCGATGGCGTCGGCGGCATCACGCGCGATGGCGCGTGCTTCGTCGATGGTTTCCGCGCGCGCCAGGGTCACACCGACGCGGCGGTGGCCATGCACGCTCGGCTTGCCGAACAGGCGCACGGCAGTATCCGGCACCTGCAATGCAGCGGCGACGTTGTTGAAGTACGGCACGCCCTCGCCGTGTGCCAACAGCGCGCACGACGCCGACGGGCCGCTCTGGCGGATCACCGGGATCGGCAGGCCGAGGATGGCGCGCGCATGCAGCGCGAACTCGCTCAACTCCTGCGATACCAGCGTCACCAGGCCGGTGTCGTGCGGGCGCGGCGACACTTCGCTGAACCACACTTCGTCGCCCTTCACGAACAGCTCGACGCCGAACAGGCCCCAGCCGCCAAGGTCGTCGGAGATCGCACGTGAGATCTCCTCGGCACGTGCCAGTGCCGCGCTCGACATCGGCTGCGGCTGCCAGCTTTCGCGGTAATCGCCATCCTTCTGCAGGTGGCCGATCGGCGCACAGAATGAGGTGCCGCCGGCGTGGCGCACGGTCAGCAGGGTGATCTCGTAATCAAAATCGATGAAACCTTCGACGATGCAGCGGCCGGCACCGGCACGGCCACCGGTCTGTGCGTACTCCCAGGCCGGAGCGATGTCCGCTTCGCTGCGCAGGGTGCTCTGGCCCTTGCCCGAGGACGACATCACCGGCTTGACCACGCACGGCAGGCCGATGGCAGCCACGGCAGCGCGGTATTCGGCCTCGGTATCGACGAAGCGGTAGGGCGAGGTCGGCAGGCCCAGGGTTTCGGCGGCTAGGCGGCGGATGCCCTCGCGGTCCATGGTCAGGCGTGCGGCGCGCGCAGTCGGGATCACCCGCAGGCCCTGCTCCTGCTCCAGCTGGACCAGGGTCTCGGTATGGATGGCCTCGATCTCCGGCACCACCAGATGCGGCTGCTCCTGGGCGATCAGGGCGCGCAGCGCCATCGCATCGAGCATGTCGATCACGTGCGAGCGGTGGGCGACCTGCATGGCCGGGGCATCGGCGTAGCGGTCAGCGGCGATCACTTCCACGCCCAGCCGCTGCAGCTCGATGGCCACCTCCTTGCCGAGTTCGCCCGAGCCCAGCAGCAGCACGCGGGTGGCGGAGGGGGACAACGGAGTTCCAAGCTTGGCCATGGCGGTTCCAGCAGCGACGTGAAGGCGGGTGGGCATTCTAGCTGGCCGCGCACCCTGACCATGGCATCCGACGAACGGTAGTCGACAAGTGATATCAATTTGATATCTTCAATTCGAACCCTCAAGGACGTACCGCCATGAAAGAGAAGTCGCTTGCCTCCCTCAACGGCCTGGGCACCCTGGCCGGATCCCTGCTGGTCGCGCTGGCGGGTACCGCACTGTTCGTACTCGGGGCGACGACCAGGACCGGTTCCGGCTCACCGAACCTGCTGCTGATGCTGGCCGGCATGCTGGTGATCTTCGCTGCGGTCTTCATCCTGGCCGGCCTGTACACCATCCAGCCCAACCAGGCGGCGGTGCTGAGCCTGTTCGGCAAGTACGTCGGCACCGTCAAGGACAACGGCCTGCGCTGGAACAACCCCTTCTATGCCAAGCGCCGGGTCAGCCAGCGCGTGCGCAACTTCGAGAGCGGCAAGCTGAAGGTCAACGAGCTGGACGGCAGCCCGATCGAGATTGCTGCGGTCATCGTCTGGCAGGTGGTCGATGCCTCCGAGGCCGTCTACAACGTGGACGACTACGAGAGCTTCGTGCACATCCAGTCCGAATCGGCGTTGCGCGCGATGGCCACCAGCTATCCCTACGACCAGCACGAGGAGGGACAGCTGGCGCTGCGCAGCCATGCCAGCGAGATCTCCCAGCACCTGAAGAACGAGCTGGCCGAACGCCTGGCCGACGCTGGCGTGCAGGTGATCGACGCACGCATCAGCCACCTCGCCTACGCCGCCGAAATCGCCCAGGCGATGCTGCAGCGGCAGCAGGCCAACGCAGTGATCGCTGCACGCACGCGCATCGTGGCCGGTGCGGTCGGCATGGTTGAAATGGCCCTGGCCGAACTGCAGAAGAACGGCGTGGTGCAGCTGGATGAGGAACGCAAGGCGCACATGGTCAGCAACCTGCTGACCGTGCTGTGCTCGGACCGCGGCACCCAGCCGATCGTCAACGCCGGTTCGCTGTACTGAACCACCCTCGCAACGGGGCGCCCCACCGCCCCGCCAGGAGCTTGCATGAGTGAGAAGAAAGCCTATCCGCTGCGCATCAACGCCGAGGTCCTGGCCGCGGCGCAACGCTGGGCTGACGACGAGCTGCGCAGCCTCAACGCACAGATCGAATACGTGCTGCGCGACGCCCTGCGCAAGGCAGGACGCCTGCCGAAACCCACGCCATCTTCGGAGGACAAGGAATGAGCAAGCGTTGGAGCTACCAGACGATCGAGGTCAAGACGTCCATGATGGGCCTGCTCAAGGCCGAGGACATCCAGAGCGAGCTGAGCCGCCAGGGCCAACTGGGCTGGGAACTGGTCAACATCATCATCCCCGCACCGATGCGCCCGGCGATGCTGGTGTTCAAGAAGGAGGCCTGAGCCATGGGCGCCAGCGATCCGAAACAGTACGAGGTGGCCGAGAGCTCGCCGTTGCGCGTGCTGTGGATCGTGCTGCCCCTGCTCGCCGCCTTCGTGGCCTGCCTGTATGCGCAGTTGTACAAGGCGCCGGCGACGGCGCCCTGGATCGAAGTAACGCTGTCGCCACCCTGGTTCCGGATGGGCGGCAGCGCCGCCTGGAGCCTGCTGGTCATTGCAGCGCTAGGCATCGGGCTGGGCGCAGCATTCTTCCGCCGCCGGGTGGAACTGGCCGATGGCATGCTGGACGTGCGTTCGACGATGTACCGCCGCCGCGTTCCGGTGGCGCAGTTGCGGCTGGACCAGGCCGAGGTGGTCGACCTGCAGCGTGACCCCCGCTATGGCATCCGCTTCAAGACCAACGGCTACGCGATGCCGGGCTTCTATTCCGGTCACTTTCGCCTGCAGGGCGGTGGCAAGGGTTTCGCCCTGGTCACCAACCGCGCGAGCGTCCTCGCCCTGCCGGTCCGCGATGGCAGCACCCTGCTGCTCAGTCTCGATCGGCCACAGGCGCTGCTGGAAGCACTGCGCAAGGTGGCCGTGCCGGGCCCGCGGCAGTAAGCTGCGGCGATGCAACGACGCCTGCCCCTGCTGATCAATACCGAAGCCATCGAGTTGTGGCCGGCCGGCCTGCTGCGTGCGCGCAGCAATCTCGACGCGCGCCTGCTGTCACGAGCGAACTGGGTGCTGCGGCGCAAGTGCGATGGCCGTTACCTGGCGGCGGTGGTGGAACACGGCGTGCACGCCATGGTGCCGCGCCTGGCGCGCGAGCCCGGGGCCGAGGAAGCACTGGCCTTGCTGGATGCAGCTGCGGCCCGGCCGTTCGGTGCAAATCTGGAAGCGCAGTGGCTGCCCCTCGCCGGGCTGCAGCAGCGCCTGCAGCAGCTCGGCCTGGATGCCCAGCGCTATGCCGACGACAGTGGCCTGCCGCTGGAACCCGAACCGTGCCTGCTGCACTTCGCTGGCCGCGACCGCTTCGGCCGCCCGTTGTGGCTGCGCCGTGGCGCCGCGCAGGGCTGGCGACGGATGCGCCTGCACGCCGCGCAGGATGGCATCGCACTGGATGCAATCTCCGGCTTCCGCAGCCATGCCTACCAGTTGGGCATCTTCGAACGGAAGCTGGCACGCGGGCTGAGCGTGACGGAGATCCTGAAGGTGAATGCCGCGCCGGGGTTCAGTGAACACCACAGCGGCCACGCGCTGGACATCGGTACGCCGGGCGATGCCCCGGCCGAGGAATCATTTGAAGCCACCGACGCGTTCGCCTGGCTGCAGGCCCATGCCGCTGGGCACGGCTTCCGGTTGAGCTACCCGCGCGACAACCCGCACGGCATCGTCTACGAACCCTGGCACTGGTGCTGGAGACCGGCCAACGGCTGAGCCCCTCGTGACGGCCGCAGGGCGAAATTCATGGAGCTGTCCGGGCGGATTCCGCGCGCGCCCACCACGAGATGGAACAAGAAGGCAAAGACAGAAGCCGGTCGCTTCGCTCGAAGTCTCTATAAGGGATCAGCGCGCGGCTGTTGGGTCCGCCTTCAAGCGAGCCGAGCACCGCAGGTCCGGCGAGGGCGAAGAGGTGCTTGCGATTCTGTAGAGCCGAGCCATGCTCGGCTGCTCTCCGCACCGCCCCTCGACGGGCCGAGGAGCACAGGGGACCGGTGCACAGCACCGGCTCGCGGCCGGCGGCGCGTTTCTTTTGGTTACTTTTCTTTTCGCGCGAAAAGAAAAGTAACGCCCATGAACCATCACGATCGCATCGGCATGGATCGGAGCGACAGCCCTGCGACCCTCACCGCCTCAACGCATTGATCGCCAGCAATACCCACCCGGCCATCATGCTGGTGCCACCGATCGGCGCCATCCGTGTCGGCCACTGCCACAACGCCCCACCCACCAGGCTGCCGGAAAACAGCAGGACCCCCAGCAGCAGCACGTACAGCGCCAGGTGTGCGATCACCCCCTGCGCGCGCGGCCCAAGCGCGACCAGCACCGCGCCATGCGCGAACGCATACAGCGCCGCCATGTTCAGATGCTGCTGCGCCAACGGGTCGGCCACGCCATGCGATGCATAGGCAGACAGGCCGATCGAGACGGCAGCCAACAGCGCCCCGAGGCAGGCCAGCAGGGAAGGCTTACGTGCGCGACGTTCCAGATTGAACATGAGGGCTCCTTGCGCAGCGCCCCTTGCCGGGCGCCGGATGAAAAAAAAACGCGCCGCAATGAGCGGCGCGTTTTCGTGTCCAACACTACATGGCTCAGCCGGGGATTACTTGACGGCCCAGTAGATGTCGTAGGTACCTTCCGGGGTGAACGACTTGTCGATGCCGTCCTTCCAGGTTTCGTACGGACGGTCGATGACTTCGTTGCCCGAGGTCACGGCCCAGGCACGCAGGCCGTTGCGCGCCACGTCCAGACCCGCCATGTGGCCGGTGTAGGCCGCATGCGCCGAACGGTGCGGAGCAACGTGCACGTACTTGACCGGAGCGCCGCCGTCGATCTTGACGGTCAGCTCGTCGGCAGCAGCACCTTCGGCACCCTTCTTCTTCACCGGCTGGGCAATGTCGAAGGCGTACTTCTCCTGGCCGAAGTCGGTTGTGATGATGCGGAACGGACCGGCAGCTTCAAGGCCATTGGCCTCCATCACGCGCTTGATCCACTCCTGGTTGTCCTTGATGGACTTGGTGATGGTGTCCTGACCGCGGTCCACGTTGCCGGCGTTGACCACCAGCAGGTTCTCGGCCGGCACTTCAACGATGGCCAGGTCGGTCAGCGGGGCTTCCGGCGTGCGGTAGTCCACGTTCGGCACGGTTGCGAGCATGTTGGCCATGCGCGACAGACCCATCTTGATGTCGTCGCCGATCTGGCGGCTGACATACAGGCCGGCGTAACGGCCGAACAGGTCGAAGCCGTACTTCACCGAGTAGTCCTGGGTGATCTTGACGTTGCGACCGCCCTTGCCGGTCGGCTCCAGGTTGAAGGTGGTGACCTTGTCGTGACCCTTGGTGGCGTCCTCGATGGCGATCACAACACGCTTGTTCTCTTCGGCTTCGGTGATCTTCCAGGAACCGGTACCCAGGTCCTTGGAGGTGAAGTCGAGGGTGGCACCGACACCCGAGGCCGGGCCGGACAGCTTCAGGTCAACGGCGGGATCGCGCAGTACCAGCGGGTTCCAGTCCTTGAAGCGGCGCAGGCTGCTGACCGTGTCGTACACGATCGTCATCTTGCGGTTGGTCTCGATGCTTTCGGTGATGTGACGCTCGCCCGGCAGACATACGCCAATGATGACGAACAGGCCAGCCACGATCCCCAAGGCGATCAGGAACTCGATAATACGGGTCATTCAGAGAGTCTCCGGGGCCGATCCCACGGCCGGGTTGATTGAAGCGAAGCGCCAATCCTAGCAGGCTTCGCGGGCATTGTTTATCGGGATTGGCGCACCGGTTTCCCTGCCGGCTGCGTATTTGTATGGACAAAGGATTCGAAGGGTAACGCATACCGCTACCCGGCAAGTAGGGGTCAACCCTGGCGGAACCCCCCGGCCACGACCCAAGTCTTTGTACTTGAAAGATTTTTCTTATACCAGCTGGAGTTCGAAGGCCTTCAATACGGCACGCGTACGGTCGCGCACACCCAGCTTGGAAAGGATGTTGGACACGTGGTTCTTGATGGTGCCCTCGGCGACGCCCAGCGAATTGGCGATCTCCTTGTTGGAGAAGCCACTGGCCATCAGCCGCAGGATCTCGGTCTCGCGGTCGGTCAGCGGGTCCGGGCGGTCCAGGCTGACGAATTCATTGCGCATGTGCTCCAGGCCGGACAGCAGGCGCTGGGTTACCGCCGGCTGCACCAGCGATCCCCCGTCGGCCACGGTGCGGATGGCACCGACCAGCTGTGCCAGGGTGACGTCCTTGAGCAGGTAGCCCTTGGCACCGGCCTTGAGCCCGGCCAGCACCAGCTGATCGTCGTCGAAGGTAGTGAGGATGATGGTCGGCGGCAGCTGTTCCTGCCGCGACAGCACCTGCAGGGCCTCCAGCCCCGACATCACCGGCATGCGCATGTCCATCAGCACCACGTCGGGGCGTACCTGGGGGATCAGCTCGACCGCCTGCCGGCCGTCGCCGGCCTCGGCCACCACCTCGATGCCGTCGTCGAGCGCCAGCAGGGAGCGGATTCCCTGCCGCACCAGGGTTTGGTCGTCGACCAGGCAGACGCGAATCATCAACGCACTCCTTCAGGAACCTTGGTAAGGGCCGCCACCAGCACCGTTGCCGGCACCGTCGCCCGCAGCCGGAAACCCTCACCGGGGCGGGTTTCGATCTGCAGCTGGCCACCACATTGTTGCAGGCGCTCGCGCATGCCGCGCAAGCCATTGCCCACATTGACCATATCCGCGCCGACACCGTCGTCGCGGGCCTCGACCACCACCCGATCGGGGGCTTCACGGTACACCTTGATCCACAGGTGGCGGGCACTGGCATGGCGCACCGCGTTGGTGATGATCTCCTGGGTGCAGCGCAGCAGTACGTGGGCCCGCTGCGGGTCCTCCACGTTCAGCGGATCCTCGATCTCCAGCTGGATGTCCAGCGAGGGCACGTTCTCGGTCAGCGGGCGCAGGGCCGCGGCCAGATCGATCGCGCCGGTCTCGCGCAGCTGGCTCACGACCTCGCGCACGTTGCCCAGCAACAGCTTGGCCAGCGCGTGCGAGCGCTTCACGTGATCCAGGGCCTGGCCCTCGGCCAGGTGCCCGGCGACCTCCAGGTTCAGGGTCAGCGCGGTCAGCTGGTGGCCCAGCAGGTCATGCAGTTCGCGCGAAATGCGGGTGCGCTCGTTGACCCGCGCGCTCTCGGCCAGCAGGGCGCGGGTGGCGCGCAGCTCTGAATTGAGCCGGCGCTGCTCGTCGCGGGCCTCGGTCTGCTGACGCGCAACCAGGCTGGTCACGAAGATGAACATGGAGAAGCCGCCGTACAGCAGCGACTGCATCACCGCTTCGAACAGCGGGAAGCGCAGCAGCATGTAGTAGACCGGAGCCACGGCCAGCTGGCTGACCAGCAGCCACAGCACCCCCAGCCGTACCGACAGCATCCACGGAATGACCCCGGCGGCGACCATCATCAGGATGCTGCCCAGGCCCGACCCGCTGAGGAAGCTGACCCCCAGCGCCGAGACCGTCAGCAACAGCAGCAGGCTGCGGTCCAGCCAGCTGGTGTGGCTGTCGCTGCGCAGGATGCGGGTCAGCCAGTAGTAGGCCGTGCCGAAGGACAGGTAGGCAACGAACAGCAGGATCGCCCAGCCGCCCATGTCAGCGCGGCTGTGCAGGTTCTCGAACTGCGAGTACGCCAGCGGCAGGCCGACCATGACCCAGGTGAACAGGCCGGCCAGGCGGAGGACGCGGGTATGGCTGAGGACTCCCAACATGCCAGCACTCTACGGGCCCGGCCTGCGTCGCGCACTCCCACGGAAGTCATGCCCCTGCAGTCGCCTGTTCATGCCGCAGCCCACCCCGGGCATGCAATAATCGTGCGCAGGGTCCCTTGATGGACCAACCGCGTTACCCCACGGAGTCACAATGTCGATTGTCATCCGCGACGTGCGCGAGCACGAGCTCGATTCCGTCCTGGCTTTGAACAACAATGCTGGCCTGGCCATCCTTCCCCTGGATGCGGCTCGCCTGCGCCTGTTCTATGAAACCGCTGAATACTTCCGCGTCGCCGAGCGCGACGGCAACCTGGCCGGCTTCCTGATCGGCTTTGGCAGCGACAGCCAGCACGACAGCAGCAATTTCGCCTGGTTCAAGCAGCAGCTGGACACCCCGTTCTTCTATATCGACCGCATCGTGGTCGCCAGCCGCCGTCGTGGCGGCGGCGTCGGCCGTGCGTTCTATGCCGACGCGCAGAGCTTCGCCGAACTGCGCTACCCGCAGATGACCTGCGAAGTCTTCCTCGACCATGGCGCCGATGCCGCCCTGCTCTTCCACGGCAGCTTCGGCTTCCGCGAGCTGGGCCAGAACACGATGCCGCAGGTCGATGTGCGCGCCAGCATGCTGGCCAAGGAACTGTGCAGCTACCCCTGGGTCAAGGAGACCTACGGCGGCAAGCTGCCGGATGTGGCATGGACACGCGCACGGCAGCTGCCGGCGCAGGCACAGCGGCCGACGGGGACCTGAGCGTGGCGGTGAATTTCGATTACGAACAGGCCGGTGAACTGAAGATCGGCCAGGTGGGCATCGCCAACCTGCGCATCCGTACCCTTGATGTCGAACGCCTCGTGCAGGAAATGCGCGAGCGCGTGACCCGCGCCCCGAAGCTGTTCGGCCGCGCCGCGGTGATCCTCGACTTCGGCGGCCTGAGCCAGGTGCCGGATGTGGCCACCGCGCAGGCGCTGGTCGATGGCCTGCGCAGCGCCGGCGTGCTGCCGGTGGCGCTTGCCTATGGCACCAGCGCGATCGACCTGCTCTCGCAGCAGCTCGGCCTGCCGCTGCTGGCCAAGTTCCGAGCGCAGTACGAGCGTGCCGAGGCCGAACCGGCCCCGCCGCCGCCTGCACCGGAGCCGCGCCGCGCAGCCCGTGCCGAACCGAAGCCGGCCCCGGCAACGCCGGTGGCCAAGGTGGCCGACGCGGCTGCACCAAAGCCGGGCCGCATGCAGCTGGGCAACGTGCGTTCGGGCCAGCAGCTGTACGCGGAGAACTGCGACCTGACCGTGATGGCCACCGTCGGCGCCGGCGCCGAGGTCATTGCCGATGGCAGCATCCACATCTACGGCACCCTGCGCGGCCGCGCGCTGGCAGGGGCCCAGGGCAACACTGCGGCACGCATTTTCTGCCGTGATTTCCATGCGGAACTGGTCGCCATTGCCGGCCATTACAAGGTACTGGACGATGTCCCGGACAACCTGCGCGGCAAGGCCGTGCAGGTCTGGCTGGAACAGGACCAGATCAAGATCGCTGCGCTGGACTGACGCAGCCCCCAAACAGAATCATCAGGAGAAGTCCTTTGGCTGAAATCATCGTAGTCACCTCCGGCAAGGGCGGCGTCGGCAAGACCACTTCCAGCGCGAGCCTGGCCTGCGGCCTGGCGCGGCGCGGCAAGAAGGTGGCGGTGATCGACTTCGACGTCGGCCTGCGCAACCTCGACCTGATCATGGGCTGCGAACGCCGCGTGGTGTATGACTTCGTCAATGTCGTGCACGGCGAAGCCACCCTCAAGCAGGCCCTGATCAAGGACAAGCGCTTTGACAACCTGTACGTGCTGGCCGCCTCGCAGACCCGCGACAAGGACGCACTGACCCAGGAAGGCGTGGGCAAGGTCCTGAAGGACCTGGCCGCCGACGGTTTCGACTACATCATCTGCGACTCCCCGGCCGGCATCGAGAAGGGTGCCTTCCTGGCGATGTATTTCGCCGATCGTGCGGTGGTGGTGGTGAACCCGGAAGTGTCGTCGGTGCGCGACTCCGACCGCATCATCGGCCTGCTCGACTCGAAGACCCACAAGGCCGAGTCCGGCCAGGACGTGCCGGCCTTCCTGCTGCTGACCCGCTACACCCCGCTGCGCGTGGAAAGCGGCGAGATGCTGAGCATCGCCGACGTCGAGGAAGTGCTCGGCCTGAAGGCGATCGGCGTGATTCCGGAATCGGGCGACGTGCTCAACGCCTCCAACAAGGGCGAGCCGGTCATCCTGGATGTCGAATCCGCTGCCGGCCAGGCCTATGAAGACGCCGTCGCGCGCATCCTCGGCGAAGAACGCCCGATGCGCTTCACCAACGTCGAGAAGAAGGGCTTCTTCAGCAAGCTGTTCGGAGGGTAAGCATGGGCCTGTTTGATTTCCTCAAAGCGAAGAAGACCACCGCCGAAACCGCCAAGAACCGCCTGCAGATCATCATCGCGCAGGAACGCAGCCACCGTGGTGGCCCGGACTACCTGCCGCTGCTGCAGCGCGAGCTGCTGGAAGTGATCAAGAAGTACGTGAACATCGACGTCGATGCGGTGAAGGTCGACCTGGTAAAGGATGGCCAGCACGACGTGCTGGACATTTCCGTGGCGCTGCCCGAAGGTCCGGACAAGCCCTGATCCCCTGCCCCGCCCGTGCCTGCATGGGCGGGGCTGTCTGACCCGCATGACCGATACGACAACCGCCGTGGACATCACCTGCGTGGGCGACATCGCCTTCGCCGACGCGCAGCGCCTGCTCGCCGCGCATGGCCTTCGGCTGCACCACGTGGCGCCCGGCGAACCGATTCCCGGCAGTTACTGGGGCGAGCCAGAGGCCGGCATCATCGCCAGCAACGTGTACGTACGCGATGACACGCCCGTGCACTCGATGCTGCATGAGGCCTGCCACCTGATCGTACTGCCGCCGGAACGGCGTGCGCAGGTGCACACCGATGCCACCGACTCGGTGGCCGAGGAAGACGCGACCTGCTACCTGCAGATCGTGCTGGCCGGGCAGCTGCCCGGTGTCGGCAGCCAGCGGCTGATGGCCGACATGGATGCGTGGGGATATACGTATCGGCTGGGATCTACCCAGGCGTGGTTTGAACAGGACGCCGAAGACGCGAAGGCGTGGTTGATCGAACGCGGCTTGCCGGTGGCGTGATTCACCGGGAACCGGGGTCAGATCCTTTTTGCGTCGCAAAAGGGATCTGACCCCATCACCGTATCAGCCCTGCCCGGCCAGCGCGCGCAGGGTGATGCCGACGATGTAGGCCAGGTACGTGCCGGTGGCATAGCCCATCGTCCCCAGCAGCACGCCGACCGGCGCCAGGGCCGGATGGAACGCCGCGGCCACCACCGGCGCCGAGGCTGGGCCACCGATGTTCGACTGCGAACCGATGGCGAAATAGAAGAACGGTACCTTCAGCAGCTTGCCCAGGCACCACAGCAGCACGATGTGCACGCTGATCCAGATGATGCCCAGCAGGAACAGCCACGGGCGGTCCAGCAGCGCCAGCAGATCCATCTGCATGCCGATGCAGGCGATCAGGAAGTACAGCAGCAGCGAGCCCAGGCGCGATGCGCCCGCGCCTTCCAGGTTGCGCGCACGGGTGAAACTCAGGCTGAGGCCGAGCGTGGTCGACAGCACCACCACCCACACGAACGGCGCGTCCAGGCTGAACTGCGCAGCCCAGCTGACATTCGCCTTGAACCACGCCGCCAGCGGTGCGCCAATGGCGTGAGCCAGGCCGACACCGCCGAAGGCCACCGCCACGATCAGCATCAGGTCGGTCAGGCTGGGAATGCGTTCGTGTTCGGCCTGGAAGCGCGCGATGCGCTCCTTCAGCTCATCGATGGCCGAGGTATCGGCGCCACTGCGCGCGTCGATCTTCGCCGCGCGCCCGGCCAGGAAGATCAGCGCGGCCATCCATACGTAGCCGACCCCGACGTCGACCACCGCGAACTGTCCGAAGGTGGTCGCATTGACGTCGAACACTTCACGCATCGCCAGCATGTTGGCGCCGCCGCCGATCCAGCTGCCCGCCAGCGCGGCCATGCCCGCCCAGGTGTCTCCGGCCACGGTTTCCGGATGCACGGCACGCATCAGCAGGAACGCCACCACCGCACCGAGCATGATGCTGGCCGAGGCACCCAGGTACATCAGCACCAGCTTCGGGCCAAGCCGCAGGATGCCCTTGATGTCGACCGCAAGGGTCAGCAGGATCAGCGCCGCCGGCAGCAGGATGTCGCGCGCGATCGGGTTGTAGAGCCGGGTGTTCTGCCCGTCGATCAGGCCCACGGTGTTGTAGATGCCGGGAATCAGGTAACACAGCAGCAGGGCCGGCACGAAGGTGTAGACGCGCTTCCACAGGCCCTGCTCTCGCGAGGCGGTCCAGAACACGGCGCCAAGGGTGGCGGCGATCAAACCGAAGACGACGATGTCGTTCTGGATCAGGGCAGTCGAAGGCATGCAGGCGCTCTGGTAGAGCCGGCCGCTGGCCGGCTGCTGTTGGCGGCAGATCCGGAAGGTGCACCGACCAACGGTCGGCACCCACCGGTAAAGCAGAGGGTGAAACAAAAGCGCCGCCCCGAAGGGCGGCGCTGCAATCATCAATTGCCGATGTGCTGCTTCAGCCAGGCATTGACGGTGTCATGCCACAGGATGCTGTTGTTCGGCTTCAGCACCCAGTGGTTTTCATCCGGGAAGTACAGGAACTTCGATTCGATGCCCTGGCGCTGGGCGGCGGTGAACGCGGCCAGGCCCTGCTCGACCGGAATGCGGAAGTCCTGCTGGCCGTGGATGACCAGGATCGGCTTCTTCCAGTCCGCCACGTGGTTGACCGGGTTGAACTTCTCGTAGTTGGCGGCCTTCTGGTACGGCGTGCCGCCCTGCTCCCACTCGGTGAACCACAGTTCTTCGGTGGCGTAGCCCATCATGCGCTGGTCGAACACGCCGTCGTGGTTGACCAGGCACTTGAACGGGCCGTTCCAGTTGCCGGCGATCCAGTTGACCATGAAGCCGCCGTAGCTGGCGCCCAGCGCGCAGGCCTTGTCACCGTTGAGGAAGGAATACTTCTTCAGTGCCGCATCCCAGCCCTTCTGCAGGTCTTCCAGCGGGCGGTCGCCCCAGTGCTGGCTGATCGCATCGGTGAATGCCTGGCCATAGCCGGTGGAGCCGTGGAAGTCGATCATCACCACCGCGTAGCCCTGGCCCGCGTAGGTCTGCGGGTTCCAGCGGTAGCTCCAGCCATTGCCGAAGCTGCCCTGCGGGCCGCCGTGGATCAGGAACGCCACCGGGTAGGACTTGCCTTCCTGGTAGTTGTGCGGCTTGACCACGTAGCCGTGCACGGTGTCGTTGTTCCAGCCCTTGAACTCGAACTGCTCGTAGTCGCCGAAGGACACGTCCTTCAGCACCTCGCCTGCGGCCGGGGTCAGCGCGCGCAGTTCGCCGATGGCTTCGCCCGCGGCCGGCAGCAGGCCGACCAGCACCTGGTCGTTGCTCTTCAGGCTGTTGCGGGTGATCGCCACGCTGTTGCCGGCCACGTCGACCGCGGTCACGCTGCCGTCGCCGATCAGCTTGGTGGCCTTGCCGCTGGCCACGTCGATCTGGAACAGCGGGTGTTCGCCGAGGTCGTCGGCGGTGGTGTAGATGCTGGCGCCGTCGGCGGACAGGGTGATGCCACCGGCCGAACGATCCCACTGCGGGGCAATCTCGCGGGTCTTGCCGCTGGCAACGTCCATCGCCATCAGGCCGAAGCGGTCGGCCTCGAAGCCCGGGCGCTTCATCGCGCGGTAGAACAGCGTCTTGCCGTCGGCACTGAACACCGGGCCGGCATCCCAGGCCGGGTTGGAGGCCGTCAGGTTGACCGGCGCCTGCTTGCCGGCGGCGTCGAAGCGGTACAGGTCGAAGTTGGTCGACCACGGCTCCTGCTTGCCGGCCACGCGGATGCTGGCCACCACGCTGGCGCCGTCCGGCGACCAAACGAAGTCGTCATTGCCGCCGAACGGCTTGGACGGCGCATCACCATCGATGGTCGCGCTCAGCGCCGAAGCGCCCTTGACTGCACCGGCCTTGGCTGCCGGTAGCGGAGCGACGAACAGGGTGTTGCGGCGACCGTCGTTCCAGGTGTCCCAATGGCGCACGAACAGCGAATCCCACACCTGGCCGCTGGCTTTGGCGTCCTTCTTTTCCTTCAGCTTCTTCTCGGTGCAGGCCAGGTCCGAGGCGCACGCCTGGAACACGCCGGCGCTGAACAACACACGGTCGTCCTGCGGCGACACACGGTAGCTGTCCACGTCGACCGGGAAGTCGGTCAGCTGGCGCGGCGTGCCGCCGCTGATCGGCTGCGCGTACAGCTGCTGGCTGCCGTTCCTGGCACTGAGGAAATACACGGTCTGGCCATCGGCCGACAGCGAAGCGGAATTGACGTTCCAGCCGGCCGGGGTGATCTGCTTCGGCGGCGCTGCGTCGCGGGTGCGCAGGTTGCGCGCGTACAGCGCGGTGGAGGCCTTGAGATTGGCATCCACGCTGCGCTTGGCGAACACCACGGTGCCGCCGTCAGCGGTCAATACCGGCGCGGAGACGCGGTCCATGGCCACCATGTCGCGGACTTCCAGGCCACGGGCAGCGGCGACGCTGGGCAGGGCGGCCAGCAGGCTCAGTGGCAGCAGGGCATGACGCAGTTTCATCGGGGTCTCCGCAGGACGGCAAAAAACCGATGGTAGGCCCGCATGGCCGGGGCTGCCAAGGCCATCGGTCATGGCTGCAGGCGGGCAATCGCCAGAAACAGCAAACCCCGCCGAAGCGGGGTTTGTGGGGACGCCGGGGTCGGATCCGATTCCGGCGGAATCGGCTCTGACCCCAGACGCCGTCAGCGCGGGGTCGGAGCCCTTCCCTGCGGGAAGGCGTCCGACCCCATTGCTTACGCCTTGGCGTACTTGCCGGTGCGGTAGATCAGCCAGCCGACCAGGAACAGCACGGCCAGGCCGATCCACTGTGCGCCCGGCAGGTGGAACGGCACCGCCAGCACGTCGGCGCGGCTGCTGACCACGATCGGAATCGCGATGGCGATGCCCATCAGTGCCTCACCGGTGATCAGGCCGGCGGCAAACAGCACGCCCGGCTTGTGCACGCGGTCGCGGCCTTCTTCGTCATCGGCGCGCACCTTGTGGAAGCGCTCGACCAGATGGGCGATCAGACCGCCGAGGAAGATCGGCACCATCAGTTCCAGCGGCAGGTAGATGCCGATGGCGGCGGCCAGCACCGGCACGCGGAAGCGCGCGTTGCGGGACTTCAGCCAGCTGTCGAAGGCGATGATGGCAGCGCCGACCACAGCACCGATGCCGATGAAGGTCCACGGCAGTTCACCACCGAACAGGCCCTTGGCCACCGAGGCCATCAGGTTGGCCTGCGGCGCCGCCAGCGCGTTCGGGTGCAGCTCGGACTTCACGCCGATGCCGTAGGCAGTGGCCAGCAGGTTCAGTACCGGGGCCATGATCAGTGCGCACGAGAACGCACCGATGCCCAGCATCAGCTGCTGCTTCCACGGGGTGGCACCGACGATGTAACCGGCCTTGAGGTCCTGCAGGTTGTCACCACCGACCGCAGCGGCACAGCACACCACCGCACCAATCATGATCGCGGCCACCGCGCCCAGCGGCGCCCCGCCGGCACCGACCGGCTTGAGGCCGTCAGCGCCCAGCAGCACGACCAGCACGGCCGAGGCGAACAGGATGGTGGAGATGGTGATGCCCGAGACCGGATTGTTGGACGAACCGATCAGGCCGGCCAGGTAGGCCGAGACCGAGACGAACAGGAAGCCGGCGACGATCATGATGAGGGTCATCGGGATCGACACGTGCCACTGGCCGACGATGGCCTGATACAGGGCCAGCAGCGGCAGCACGAACGCCACCAGGGCGACCAGCATCCACTTCATCGGCAGGTCGCGCTCGGTATGCGCCAGCACCGGGCCACCACTCTTGCGGGCCGCGGCGAAACCGCTCTTGACGCCGTTGAGCAGCGACTTGCGCAGCGAGATCAGGGTCCAGATGCCACCGATCAGCATCGCACCAACGCCCAGGTAGCGCATCTTCGCGCCCCAGATGGCGAACGCGGCCTCGGTGGAGGAAGCCGCAGCAACCGACGCGGCCAATGCCGGATCGGTGTTCATGAAGAACGCCTGGTAGATCGGAATGGCGATGTGCCAGGTCAGGATCGAGCCGGATACCACCACGATGCCGACGTTGAGGCCGACGATGTAGCCCACGCCCAGCAGTGCAGGCGACAGGTTGGTGCCGATGAAGGCGGTGACCTTGGAGCTGCCGACATAGGCCGAGGTGGCCCAGGCGTCCGGGATCAGGCGCATGCCGCTTTCCGCAGCCAGCTTGACGAAGGCGCCGATCACCGCCGACAGGCCGAGGATCTTCAGGCCCGGACCCGGGTTCTCACCGGCCTTGAGCACTTCCGCCGCCGCCTTGCCTTCCGGGAACGGCAGCGGGTCTTCAACGATCATCGAACGGCGCAGCGGCACCGAGAACAGCACGCCCAGCAGGCCGCCCAGGCCGGCGATGCCCAGCACCCACCAGTACTTGAAGTCCGGCCAGTAGCCCATGATCACCAGCGCGGGGATGGTGAAGATCACACCGGCGGCGATCGACGAGCCGGCCGAGGCGCCGGTCTGCACGATGTTGTTCTCGAGGATGGAACCACCGCCCAGCAGGCGCAGCACGCCCATGGAAATCACCGCGGCGGGAATGGCGGTGGCGATGGTCAGGCCTGCGAACAGGCCGAGGTAGGCGTTTGCGGCCGACAGCACCACCGCCAGCACGATGGCCAGGGCCACTGCGCGGAAGGTGAGCTGCTTGGGCGCAGCGTCGTGGTTCATGGAAGCCCCTGCTGGCAAAAAATCCCTGCCACGCTAGCGTTCAGGACAGATCAAGTCCAGCGTGCCAAAGGATGGGGCAGCCGCCACAGCGCAATGAGGCTGTGCGTGAAGCCGGAACCGGCAGACACGGCAAAGTCCGGCTGGGATCACCTGAATTGATATGTTATATCTTAATACTACCCTGTAGCTTTCGCATCGCATGCCCCCTTCCCCCTCCTCTCGCCTGGCCTCCATCGACCAGCTGCGCGGCACCGTGATGCTGCTGATGCTGCTGGACCACGTGCGCGAGACCTTCTTCCTGCAGCACCAGGTGAGCGACCCGATGGACGCAGCCACGGTCTCCCCTGCGCTGTTCGCCTGCCGTCTGCTGGCCCACCTGTGCGCACCCGTGTTCGTCCTGTTGACCGGCCTGTCGGCCTGGCTGTACGGCCAGCGCCAGCCGGATCCGCGCCGGGCCACAGCCGCCTTCCTGCTCAAGCGCGGGTTGTTCCTGGTGGTGCTGGAACTGACCCTGGTGAACTTCGCCTGGACCTTCCAGCTGCCGCCGCACACGCTGTACCTGCAGGTGATCTGGGCCATCGGGCTGAGCATGATCGCGCTGGCCGGCCTGCTGTGGCTGCCACGCCCGGCCCTGCTGATGCTGGCAATCGCGGTGGTGGCCGGGCACAACCTGTTCGACGGCCTTCGGGTGCAAGGCAATGGCCTGCTGGCGGTGCTGTGGAAAGTACTGCACCAGCGCGACTGGATCGAGGCTGGCACGCTGCGCCTGCGCACCTCCTATCCGGTACTGCCGTGGATCGGGGTGATTGCGCTGGGTTATCTGATGGGGCCCTGGTTTGGCCGCGCGCGCGCGCCGGAGCAGCGCCAGCGCTGGCTGCTGTGGGCAGGCGTCAGCGCGCTGGCCCTGTTCGCATTGCTGCGGTTGGCCAACCAGTACGGGGATGCACCGTGGCAGTACCAGGCCACCACGCTGCGTACCTGGCTGAGCATCTTCAACGTCACCAAGTACCCGCCGTCCTTGCAGTTCCTGCTGCTGACCCTGGGCGTGGGAGTGTTGCTGCTGCGGCTGTACGAATGGCCGCCGCTGGCGCGGGCACTGCAGCCGCTGGCCGATATCGGCGCTGCGCCGATGTTCTTCTACCTGCTGCACCTGTACTTACTGAAGGGGCTGTACCTGGCCGCGTTGGCGGCCTGGGGGCCGACCCATGGCGAGCTGTATGCCCTGGATTCGGTCAGCGGCCTGCTGCTGGTGGCCTGTGCGCTGGCGGTGGTGCTGTACCCGCCGACGCGGGCCTTCGCGCGGTTCAAAGCGCGAAGGCGCGATCTGCCGTGGTTGCGATACCTGTGATCGCCCAGGCCAGTCCGGCAATCCACGCATGGCGTGGATCTACTGAAAGCGGATCAGGTCACAGGCCTATAATTCCGCGATGAATTCCACCGCTATCGCTTCCGACGACTTCCTGGGCCATCCCAAGGGCGTCTACGTCTGCTTCTTCACCGAAATGTGGGAGCGCTTCTCCTTCTACGGCATGAAGGCGCTGCTGCTGCTGTACCTGACCAAGTACCACCTGTTCGGCGACAAGGCCGGCCTGGACCTGCTCGGCGCCTACGGCGGCCTGGTGTACTGCATCCCGGTGTTCGGCGGCATGCTGGCCGACCGCTGGCTGGGCATGCGCCGGGCGGTGCTGTTCGGCGGCATCCTGCTGGTGCTGGGCCACCTCGGCATGGCCTTCGAGGGCCACGCCGCGTACCGGGTGAATGGCGAAGTGGTGCGCGACACCTCCGCACTCGCAGTGACCTACCTGTCGCTGGCGCTGATCATCATGGGTGTCGGCTTCCTGAAGCCGAACATCTCCACCATCGTCGGCAAGCTGTACGCCAAGGACGACCCGCGCCGCGATTCGGGCTTCTCGCTGTTCTACGCCGGCATCAACCTCGGCGCGCTGTTCTCCTCGCTGGTGTGCGGCTTCCTCGGCGAGGCCTATGGCTGGAAGTACGGTTTCGGTGCAGCCGGCATCGGCATGCTGGCCGGCCTGGCGATGTTCCTGTGGGGCCAGAAGTACCTGCAGGGCCACGCCGAACCGCCGCAGCCGGCGGCGCTGAAGCAGAAGGTGATGGGCCTGCCGCGCGAATGGCTCATCTACCTGTGCGCGGTGCTTGGTGTGCTGCCGGTGGCGTGGCTGATGTGGGCCGCCGGCAACGGCGCGTTCGCGCTGGGCGGAGAAATCAGCCTGGCGCTGATGCTGATGCTGGTGGTGCTGGGCGGCGTGCTGGTCTGGTTCGCCTGGTTCACCGGCACGAAATGCACGCCGGTGCAGCGCCAGCAGATGATCGCGCTGATGGTGCTGATCTTCATGGCACTGGTGTTCTTCACGATGTACGAGCAGTCCTACGGCTCGTGGGTGACCTTCACCGACCGCCTGCTGACCAAGGACATCGTGCCCTCGCTGGTGATCACCGGCGGCACGCCGCTGCCGTGGTCCATCCTCTCGCTGCTGCTGGCACCGCTGGGCTTCGTGGTCAGCGCGCGCCTGTCGGAACGGCGCCCGGGTTCGGCCGCACCGCGCGCGTTCTTCGCCGCCATTGTCGTGCTGATGCTGGTGCTGCTGGTGCGCGACTGCCTGGTGATCCCGCAGACCGCAGGTTCGCTCACCTACCTCGGCGGCCTGTTCCTGGTGCTGCTGGCGCCGGCCTTCGCCGCGCTGTGGACGTGGATGGACCGCCGCGGCTGGGAGCCGGGCAAGCCGGTGAAGTCGGCCTGGGGCCTGGTGATTGGCGCACTGTCGTTCGTACCGCTGGCACTGGCGGCGCAGCAGGTGGGCGCCACTGGCGAGATGGCCAGCGTGTGGTGGCTGGTGCTGGCCTACTTCCTGCTGGCCAGCGGCGAGATGTGCCTGTCGCCGGTCGGCCTGTCGGCAGTGACCCAGCTGGCCGTGCCGCGGGTGATGAGCCTGATGATGGGCACCTGGTTCCTGGCCACCGCGTTCTCGGAAACGCTGGCCGCGCTGTTCGGCAAGCTGGCCGCGATCGAGGTGCCGGAAGGCGAATCGCTGGACATGGTGGCCGCAGCCGGCGCCTATGCGCACCTGTTCTGGCTGCTGATGTGGATCGGCCTGGGTTGCGCACTGGCGGCCTTCATCGCCGCACCGCTGCTGAAGAAGATGATGCACGGGGTGAAGTAAACCCCGCGCTTGCGGAAAACCAGGGCGGCGGAATGATCATCCACCGCCCTGTCAGCTCAGGGCGCCTTGTCCTTGCCGGTCGCGGGCGCGGTCGTCGCAGTCTTGCCGCCCAGGCTGCGCGCCAGGAAGGCCAGCAGCTTGTCGTAGTACTCGCTGCGATGGGCCTCGGTGTAGAAGCCGTGGCCTTCGGTCTTGTAGTACAGGCTTTCCACCGGCGTGCCGGCGCGCTTGAGCGCGGCTTCCATGCGCTCGGTGTGCTGGATCGGCGCGCGCTTGTCTTCGCCACCGGCGGCCAGGAACACCGGCACCTTGATCCGTTCGGCCATGTTCACCGGCGACACCGCACCCAGCTTGGCCGGATCCCCCAGCCATTCGCGCAGATAGGTCACGCCTGAACCCCGGTCCTGGATGTCGCCGCGGGTGTACATCATCGGCAGGTCGTAGACCCCGACATAGCCCGCCGCGCACTGATACAACCCGGGTTCGCGGGCGGCACCCATCATCGCCGAGTAGGCCCCGTAGCTGGCGCCGTAGATACAGATGCGACGGCCGTCGGCGATGCCTTCGCTGATTGCCCAGCGGGTGGCATCGGTGACATCGTCCTGCATCGCCGCGCCCCACTGCTGCGCCCCGGCCTGGGTGTGGGCCCGGCCGTAGTTGCCCGAACCACGGAAGTTGACCTGCAGCACGGCATAACCGGCCGCGGCCAGCATCTGCGTTTCGCGGTCGTACTGGCCGGAATCGAAGATGTCGAACGGGCCGCCATGCGGCATCACCACCATCGGCAGGTTGCGCCCGTCGCTGCCGGCCGGCAGGGTCAGGAAGCCATGCAGCGGCAGCCCGTCGCGCGCCTTCAGTGCAATCGGCTTCACGCTGGCGCTACGGTCCACGTCGATCCAGTCGCTGCGGCTGATCAGGTGATCGGCCTTGCGCGCCACCGTGTCGTACACATAGAAATCGCCTGGATTCGAGCCCGACCAGGTTTCCACCAGCACGACACGGCCATCGCGGGTGCTGGAGGTGATGTAGACGGGCCCTCCGAAGGCGGCCTCCAGGCTGCGGTACAGGCGCGCATCGGCCGAGCCTTCATCGAAGAAGCGCGTGCGCGGTTTGTCACCCAGGTACAGCGCGCCTACCGGCACATGAGTGCCGGGCCGGTGGATGATGCGGTACGGATTGACTACCTCGTCGCGTAGAAGCGTCGCGCGTTCGCCGGTCTGCGGGTTCCAGCTGACGATCGCATCCGGGCCTTGGGCCTGCTCGACGTTGAGGTAGGCCAGGCTGTCATCGGCCGAGAAGCCGAGGGCGGTTTCGATGCGCTTGCTGACCGCCTCATCATTGATCAGCTTCCAGCTGTCGCCACTGCGTTCGCGGAAATACAGCTTGTTGATGTTGTCGCTGCCCGAGCCGTGCACGAAGCGGACCTCGCCGGCGCCGTCGGTGGTGAACTCACCGCGCCGTACCGGCGAAGACGCCACCCGCGAGCGACGACCGGTGGTCACATCCATGCGATCGACGCGGGTGAACGGATCCTCGGCCAGCGGCCATACGGTCACCAGCACGTTGCGCTCGTCACCCGGCAGGTCGTCGGCCAGGAAGGCGGCCACGGCTTCGACTTTCTTCGGCTGGATGCGGGTCCCCGGGCCCTTGCTTTCGACGCGATAGCCGACCAGCAGCTCGCCACGGTTGCCATTGGCGTCGATGGCATAGAGTTCGCCGGTGGGATTGGGCTGGTCGAGCGAGCCCCACTTCTGGGCCAGGCCGATCAACAGGCGCTCGTTGCTGACCCAGTCGAATTCCTGCGCATGATTGCGGCTGGGCGGCCAGAAACTGCCGACCACCTCCTTGTCCTTCAACCGCAGGATCGCGATCGCGGTACTGTCCTCCCTCGGAACCGTTGCCGCTACGTACTCGCCCCCCGGCGAGATCTTGATATCGGTGAAGGTCTCCCGGCGCAGGTACTGCGTCAGGTCCACCGCCCCCGCGCTGCCTGCGGCAACGCCCCCGATGACGGCCAGTGCGGCCGCCAGAATGGTCTTGTGCATCCTTCCCCTGCTCCTGTGGACACCTTGTCCTGGTGGCCGATTCTAGGCAGCGCCGAGCGTTTGACGCCAGAGCCGGAAAAGACGACGGCACCGTTGCCGGTGCCGTCGTTGCCACTACCTTGGAGAGAGAGTCAGGACGTGGGTTCGGGGGACGTGCGCCGGGTCAGTGGACCCCGCGCACCGCCAACATGAGGGCCAGGATGCTGAGGATCACGGCGATGGTGCCGTCGAGCACGCGCCAGGTGCTGGGCTTGGTGAACAGCGGCGCCAGCAGGCGGGCGCCGAGGCCCTGCGCGGTCAGCCACAGGCAGCTGGCGGTGACCACGCCGGCAGCGAAGGCCATGCGGGCGTTGCCGAAGTTCTCGGCGATGGAGCCGATCACCATCATGTCCAGCCAGAAGTGCGGGTTGATCAGCGAGAAGCCGACCGCGGCCATCAGCACCGCGCGGCGGCTGCCGTCATCGCTGTCGGCCTCGCCCATGCCACCACCCCCGGCGATCGCACGGCGTGCCGACTTCATCGCATACCAGGCCAGGAACGCGACACCGGTCCACAGCACGGCGGTCGTCAGCCACGGCAGCGCCGAGGTGAGCGTGCGCAGGCCGGCCACGCTGGCGAAGATGAAGATGGCATCGATGGCCGCGCAGGTGGCGACCACCGGCACGATGTGCTTGCGCAGGATGCCCTGGCGCAGAATGAAGGCGCTCTGGGCGCCGACCACCGCGAACAGGCCGATGCCGGTGGCTGCACCAGAGAACCAGGCACCGAGGCCGGTGCTGGCGGAGATGACCGAGAACATGGGATTCACTGCCTTGTATTGCTTGGGGGGACGGTGCCTCGCGAAGGCGGACAGCACCGGAACGGACGCCATTGTCGCGCCGCAACATGGAAAAGACGAGCTAAACTTCCTAAACCAACATTAGCGGAGCTTAATTCGATGCGCATCGATCATGCCCAGCTGCGCGCCCTGGCCGCGGTGATCCGCGAAGGCAGCTTCGACCGCGCCGCACAGTCGTTGAATGTCACGCCCTCGGCCATCTCGCAGCGGGTCAAGGCACTGGAGGACCGGATCGGCCGCCTGCTGGTCAAGCGCGGCACCCCGGCCACCGCCACCGCCGAGGGGCAGCTGCTGGTGCAGCTGGCCGAGCAGACCGCCCTGCTCGAACACGATGCGCTGCACCGGATGGGCCTGGCCGATGAGGACCTGCCCCAGGCCAGCATCCCGGTGGCGGTGAACCACGACAGCCTGGAAACCTGGTTTCCGCAGGCCGCCTACCAGTTCGCGCAGACCACCGGCACCACCCTGGACCTGCGTGTGGAAGACCAGGACCACACCGTGGAGCTGCTGCGCCAGGGTACGGTGCTGGGCGCAGTGACCACGCTGGACGAGCCGGTGCAGGGCTGCCAGATCCATGCGCTGGGCAGCATCCGCTATGCAGCGACCTGCACGCCGGAGTTCCGCGAACGCCACTTTGCCAAGGGCGTGACCGCGCAGGCGCTGGCGCAGGCACCGGTGCTGGTGTTCAACCGCAAGGACGAAATGCAGTCGCGCTTCGCCCGGCGCATGGCCGGCGACGACCTGCCCAGCACCGCACCGACCTGGTGGATTCCCTCCACCCGGGCCTTCGTGCAGGCCAACCTCGGCGGCATGGGCTGGACCATGAACCCCCTGCCGCTGGTCAAGCGCCACCTGGACGCCGGGCGACTGGTCTACGTGCGCCAGCGCGCGTGGGAAGACGTGCCGCTGTACTGGCAGCACTGGAAGGGCGACGTGCAGACCATGGCCCTGCTGACCCGCGCGGTACTGGATGCGTCCTCCGCGCTGATCCGGCGCAAGCGCTGACGCCCAGCGGGAAAAAGGGGACGGAGGGGATTAAGTCGTCTTTGCCCCGGATGTCGTTTGGGTCTTAAACGACTTAATCCCCTCCGTCCCCTTTTTTGCTCCATCGGATCTCCACGTAAGCTCCACACCAGGTCCATGCGTGATGCGGATACTGGTCGGCCGATCACTGCAAGGATGCCCTGCATGCCTGTATTCGTCCGCGACGCCCGCCCCGAAGATGCCGCCGCCTGCATCGACCTGCGCGGGCGCACCCGCGAGAACGCCTTCAGTGCGGCCCAGCTGGCAGAACTGGGCATCACCGAGGACAGCTGGGCAGCCGGCATCGCCCAGGGCGATTCGATCGGCCGCGTCGCCTGGGACGGCGAGCGCATGGCCGGTTACTGCTTCGCCGATCGTGACAGCGGCGAGGTGCTGGTGCTTGCCCTGCTGCCGGACTACGAGGGCCGCGGCATCGGCCGCCAGCTGCTGCAGGACGTGGTCAGCCTGACCCGCGATGCCGGCCACCAGCGGCTGTTCCTGGCCTGCTCGGCCGACCCGCGTTCGCGCTCGCATGGCTTCTACCGCCGCCTGGGCTGGCGCCCGACCGGCGAGCTCGATGAGGCCGGCGACGAGATCCTTGAGCTGGTCCCCACCGTCGCCGGGCGCCGCCTGCCGCCCACGTGACAGCGTCGCGAAACGTCGGATGCTGCGTTGCATCAAAAAACGACCGGATCCGGTTAGAATCGCGGATGGATGCTGCAAGGCGTTGTTTCTTCACGCCCTTTCCCTGCCCCACGCGCATCCTGACCCCTTCCCCTCCGCCAACGATCCCGCCCCCATGAAGAAATTTGGCAAGGCCCTGCTCGCCCTGCTCGTGCTGCTGTTGCTGGCCGCCGCGCTGTTCCTGTACTGGCCACTGACCCAGCGCTCCGTGCCCGCCGCCAGCAACGACAAGCCCGTCGATGTTGTGCTGGTCGGCGCCGGCATCATGAGCATCACCCTGGCCACCTACCTGCAGGAACTGCAGCCGGACTGGAACATCCAGGTCTACGAACGCCTCGACGGCGTCGCCGGTGAAAGCTCCGATGGCTGGAACAACGCCGGCACCGGCCACTCGGCGTTCGCCGAACTGAACTACACCCCGGAACTGCCCGACGGCAGCATCGAGACCAAGCGCGCGGTCGGCATCGCCGAATCGTTCGAGGTCTCGCGCCAGTTCTGGTCGCACCAGGTGAAGGAAGGCCGGCTGAGCCAGCCCAGCGACTTCATCAACCCGACCCCGCACATGAGCTTCGTCTGGGGCGATGACAACATCGCCTACCTGCACAAGCGCCAGCAGGCCCTGGTGAAGAACCCGCTGTTCTACGGCATGCAGTACTCCGAGGATCCGGCGCAGATCAAGCAGTGGGCCCCGCTGCTGATGGAAGGCCGTGACCCGAAGCAGAAGGTTGCCGCGACCTGGATGCCGCTCGGTACCGACGTCAACTTCGGTGTGATCACCCGCCAGCTGACCGCCGGCCTGCAGCGCAGCCCGAACTTCAGCCTGCACCTGAACCATGAAGTGACCGCCCTGCGGCAGAACGCCGACAAGAGCTGGAACGTGACGGTGAAGGATCTCAAGGCCGGCACCGAAACCACCACTCACACCCGCTTCGTGTTCATCGGTGCCGGCGGCGCCGCGCTGAAGCTGCTGCAGATGTCGGGCATTCCGGAATCGAAGGACTACGCAGGCTTCCCGGTCGGTGGCCAGTTCCTCGCCTTCCAGGGCCAGGACGTGACCTCGCGCCATGGCGTAAAGGCCTACGGCATGGCCGAAACCGGTTCGCCGCCGATGTCGGTGCCGCACCTGGATGCACGCAAGCTGGACGGCAAGCCGGTGGTCCTGTTCGGGCCCTTCGCGCTGTACAGCACCAAGTTCCTCAAGCACGGCTCGTGGTGGGACCTGTATTCCTCGGTGACCCACAACAACGTTGGCCCGATGCTGGAAGTGGGCAAGGACAACCTGGACCTGGTGCAGTACCTGATGGGCCAGGCGCGCCTGAACGATGCCGACCGCCAGGCCGAACTGGTCAAGTACTTCCCAAATGCCAAGCCGGGTGACTGGAAGCTGGTCACCGCCGGCCAGCGCGTGCAGATCATCAAGCGCGATCCGCTGAAGGGCCCGGTGCTGCAGTTCGGTACCGAGATCGTGACCGACAAGGACCACACCATCGCCGCGCTGCTCGGCGCATCGCCGGGCGCGTCGACCTCGCCGCCGATCATGCTGGACCTGATGGCCAAGGCCTTCCCGGACCAGATGAAGGCCGGTTGGGAAACCCGCCTGCGCGAGATCGTGCCGTCGTACGGGCGCAAGCTCAACGACAGCGCCGCACTGGTCAACGAGATCCGTACGCTCACCAGCCAGACCCTGCACCTGCCGTACCTGGAGGTGCCGGTGGATGCGAACGCGGCGGTGCCGGCTCCGGCCGCTGCGGCTCCGGCACCGGCGAAGGAAAAGCGCAATGCCAATGAGGAACTGCAGGCGCTGTAAGCCCGCGCGTTCCTTCGATGCAGACGGACGGCCACCTTCGGGTGGCCGTTTGTTTTTGTGCGAGGTGGGTCGGATCCCTCCCGCACGGGAGGGCTCTGACCTGCGATTGGGCGTCGATGATGGGGTCAGAGCCCATTGTCTGCAGCAACGGGATCCGACCCCGGCCCGCCACTGCTCCGCGCCGGGAAGCCCCTGCACAATGACGCGAATTGTAATGTTGTTAAGAATTATTTACATTTGCACCATGCGCAGTGATCGCGCCGCTCCAGATGGACCTGACCGTGCCCGAAGCCGCCGCCCCGGGTGCTGGACGACTGTTGCCGCCCTTCCCCCGTTTCCAAGCCTCGAGCCCACCATGCCCCTGCCTGTCCGTAACCGCCTGCCCCGCCGCGCACTGCTGCCCGCTGCCCTGCTTTCGTCGCTGACCCTGCTGGCCACACCCGCCGCGTTCGCCGCCACCGATGCCGCCGGCGATGCCAAGACCCTGGACCGGGTCAGCGTCCGGGCCGAGCAGTCCGCTCCGCCGGCCAGCACCACGCGCCTGCCGATCACCCTGCAGGAAACCCCGCAGTCGGCCACCGCGATCAGCCTGCAGCGCCTGCAGGACGAATCACTGTTCAGCATCAACGATGTGATGCGCAACGTGACCGGCGTCAGCGTGTCCTTCTATGACACGCAGCGCCCGCTGTACTACGCGCGCGGCTTCGCCATCACCGACTTCCAGGTCGACGGCATCCCCACCTACAGCGGCTCCACCAACCAGGAATACGACACCGCCTTCTACGACCGCATCGAAGTGATCCGCGGTGCCAACGGCCTGCTCAGCGGCGCCGGCGTGCCGTCGGCCACGGTCAACCTGCTGCGCAAGCGCCCCGGCAAGGAATTCGACGCGTCGTTCGCGGTCAGCGCCGGTAGCTGGGACTACCGCCGCATGGAAGCCGACGTCACCGCGCCGCTGACCGATGACGGCCGTTTCCGCAGCCGCGTGGTCGCCGCTTACACCGATCGCGGGCTGTACTACGACCGTTACGACGAGAACAAGATGGCCGGCATGGCGGTGCTGGAAGGCGATGTCACCGACAGCACCACGCTCACCCTCGGCTACCAGACCCAGGACAACAACCCGACCGGTTCGACCTGGGGCACCGTGCCGTTCTTCGACAGCCAGGGCAATTTCGCCCATCTGCCGCGTTCGACCAACCTGTCGCCGAAGTGGAGCTACTGGAAGCGCGAGAGCAACACCGCCTTCGCCAACCTGGAACAGCGCTTCGGCGACAACTGGCTGCTGAAGATCAACACCGCCTACACCCGCGGCAACGTGCAGAACGTGCGCCTGTACGGCACCGGCAACCCGGACCCGGTGACCGGCTCGGGCATCTTCCTGCGTGCGGCCGCCGGTGATTCGAAAGACACCCGCCGCAATGTCGATGCTTACCTGACCGGCAACTTCCCGCTGTTCGGCCGCGACCACGACCTCACGGTCGGTGCCCAGTGGTCGGATCTGGAAGGGACCACGAACACCGTGGCGCTGAACTTCCCGAGCGACTGGGCAACGTGTGTCAGCGCCACGGGTGCACGCGAGCGCTGCTACTACATCCCCAACGTATACAGCTGGAACGGCGATATCTCCGAGGTGACCTACCGCCGCACCGGCGCGCGCCGCGTGGCCAAGACCACGCAGAGTGGCGTCTATCTGGCCACCCGCCTGCACCTGGCCGATCCGCTGTCGCTGATCGCCGGTGCACGCCTGAGCCGCTGGGAAACCCTCACCCGCTCCTACAACGCCGCCGGCGCCTATACCGGCACCAGCGGTGCGTACAAGGTGAGCGATGAAGTCACTCCGTACGTGGGCCTGGTCTACGAGATCACCCCGAACGTGTCGGCCTATGCCAGCTACACCGAGATCTTCAATCCGCAGAACTACAAGGACCGCAACGAGAACCTGCTGGCACCGGTGCAGGGCTCGAACCTGGAAGCGGGCATCAAGACGCAGTGGTTCGATGGCCGCCTGACCGCAAATGCCGCTGTGTTCGAGGCCAAGCAGGACAACTATGCTGTGCGTGACATGGGTGTGCCGGAGGGTTCGCTCAGCGACGGCAGCTCGGCCTACATCGGCGTCGACGGTACCAAGGCGCGTGGCTGGGAGATGGACATCAACGGCGAGATCCTGCCGGGCTGGACGGTCAATGCCGGCTACACCCACGTCAAGGTCACCCGCGCCGCCACCGACCTGCTGTACGCCAACCCGCCCAAGGACCTGCTGCAGCTCAACACGCAACTGCAGCTGCGCGGTGCGCTGGAACGCCTGAGCATCGGCGGTGGCCTGCAGTGGCAGAGCAAGGTGCAGGGCTACAACATCGCCTACCCGCTGGGCGGCACGGTGACCGTGAACCAGCCGGCGTACATGCTGGTGCAATTCAATGCCAACTACCGCATCAGCGACAGCTGGACTGCAACGCTGAGCGTGCGCAACGCGCTGGACAAGACTTACTGGGCCAACCTGGACTACAACAACTACGGCGAGCCGCGCTTCGTGTCGGCCAGCCTGCGCTGGAAGTTCTGAGCCACCTGCGAACCGGTGGGTGCCGACCGTTGGTCGGCACACCCCACACCCCACACCCTGAATGGGCCCGCCTCCGCGCGGGCCCTTCTTTTTGCTGCAATGCAGGTTGTACCCACTTCGTAATTATGCCGTAATTATCCCAACACCCGTCGGAAGCCGGTCAATGAACCCGAGCTGGGATACGTTGGAACGCAGTCGCCAGGCCCGCCTGGAACGTGCCGCGCCGTGGGCCCGGGGACGCGAGGTCGCCAGCAGCGACGTCGGCGAGTTGCTGCACGCAGTGCTGGAGCCAGGCGACAAGGTCTGCCTGGAGGGCAACAACCAGAAGCAGGCAGATTTCCTCGCCCAGGCGCTGGCCGACCTCGACCCCGCCCGCGTGCATGATCTGCACATGGTGCAGTCGGTCCTCTCACTGCCCTCGCACCTGGACGTATTCGAGCGTGGCATCGCCTCGAAACTGGATTTCTCGTTCTCCGGCCCGCAATCGGTGCGACTGGCCAACCTGGTGGCCGAAGGGCGCATCCAGATCGGTGCCATCCACACCTACCTGGAACTGTTCGGCCGCTACTTCATCGACCTTACGCCGCGCGTAGCGCTGGTCGCCGCGCAGGCCGCCGACCGCCACGGCAACCTCTATACCGGGCCGAATACCGAAGACACGCCGGTGATCGTCGAAGCCACCGCCTTCGGTGGCGGCATCGTCATCGCCCAGGTCAACGAGATCGTCGACAGCCTCCCCCGCGTCGATATTCCTGCGGACTGGGTCAACTTCGTGGTGCAGGCGCCGAAGCCGAACCATATCGAGCCGCTGTTCACCCGCGACCCTGCGCAGATCTCCGAGATCCAGGTGCTGATGGCAATGATGGCCATCAAGGGCATCTACGCCGATTACGGCGTGAATCGTTTGAATCACGGCATCGGCTTCGATACCGCCGCCATCGAACTGCTGCTCCCCACCTACGCAGAATCGCTCGGGCTGAAGGGAAAGATCTGCCAGCACTGGGCGTTGAACCCACACCCGGCACTGATTCCGGCGATCGAATCGGGCTTCGTCAGATCGGTGCATTCGTTCGGTTCGGAACTGGGCATGGAGAAATACATTGCCGCGCGGGGCGACGTGTTTTTCACCGGCGCCGACGGCTCGATGCGTTCCAACCGCGCGTTCTCGCAGACCGCAGGCCTGTATGCCTGCGACATGTTCATCGGTTCCACCCTGCAGATCGACCTGCAGGGCAACAGCTCCACTGCCACCCGCGACCGCATCGCCGGCTTTGGCGGCGCACCGAACATGGGCTCGGACGCGCGCGGCCGCCGCCATGCCAGCGAGGCCTGGATCAAGGCCGGCCAGCAGGCCGCACGCCCGGGCGAGATGCCACGCGGGCGCAAACTGGTGGTGCAGATGGTGGAAACCTTCCGCGAGCACATGGCCCCGGCATTCGTTGACCGCCTCGACGCCTGGGAACTGGCCGAACGCGCGAACATGCCGCTGCCGCCGGTGATGATCTACGGCGACGACGTCAGCCATGTGCTGACCGAGGAAGGCATCGCCAACCTGCTGCTGTGCCGCACCCCCGAGGAGCGCGAACAGGCGATCCGTGGCGTGGCCGGCTATACCGCCGTGGGCATCGGGCGCGACCGCGCGATGGTGGAGAACCTGCGCGACCGCGGCGTGATCCGCCGTCCCGGTGACCTCGGCATCTCCGTGCGCGATGCCAGCCGTGACTTGCTGGCGGCGCGTTCGGTGAAGGACCTGGTGCGCTGGTCCGGCGGTCTGTACGACCCGCCCAAGCGCTTCCGCAACTGGTAAGGGGCTGAGCATGGAAACCCTCGACTATCGATTCGAAGGCCGCACCGACGTGCCGTTCGCGCGCGATGCGGTGCTGGTGGGCGTGCTGGCGTCAGGCAACCTGGAAATCCTGCTGGAACCGGCGGCGCAGCAGGGCGCGATGACGGTGCGCGTCATCACCGCCGCGCAGGGCTTCGGCAGCATCTGGCAGGCGGTGATCAACGACTTCGCACAGCGTCATCCGCTGCGCGATGTGCGCGTCTCGATCAACGACGCCGGTGCGACCCCGGCCGTGGTCAGCCTGCGCCTGGACCAGGCCGTGGAAACCCTGCTGGCCGGAGGCGCGCCATGAACCACGTACAGCGCCACAGCTATTACGAAGCCGATGCGCGCGAGCGCATCGCCGGGCTGGTCGACGCCGGCTCGTTCCACGAGTTCCTCGGCCCGGCGCGACGGATGATGAGTCCGCACCTGGCCCAGCTCGACCAGCCGGCCGCGTTCGACGATGGCATCGTCGTCGGCGAGGCCAGGATGCAGGGCAAACACGTGCTGCTGGCCGCACAACAGGGTGAATTCATGGGCGGCGGCGTGGGCGAAGTGCATGGCGCCAAGCTGACCGGGCTGCTGCGCCGTGCGGCGTACACCCGCCCTGACGGCGTGCTGCTGCTGCTCGATACCGGCGGCGTGCGGCTGCACGAAGCCAATGCGGGCCTGATTGCGATCTCCGAGATCATGCGCGCCACCCTGGACGCGCGTGCAGCGGGCGTGCCGGTGATCGCGCTGATCGGCAGCGGCAACGGCGCCTTCGGTGGCATGGGCATCGTTGCCCGCTGCTGCAACACGGTCATCATGTCCGAGGAAGGCCGGATGTCGCTGTCCGGACCGGAGGTGATCGAAACCGTTCGCGGCGTGGAAGAGTTCGACTCACGCGATCGCGCGCTGGTCTGGCGTGTGACCGGTGGCAAGCACCGGTACCTGATCGACCAGGCGCAGGTGCTGGTGCCCGATGCCCTTGAAGCATTCGCGCTGGCCGCACGCGACGCGCTGCACCCCGATGCGGGCAGCACTGACCCGGATGCTGCACTGGCCGCATTGCAGGAACGCCATGCGGCCTTGAAGGCGCGCGTGCGGGCCTGGGGCGATTGCCGCGATGGCCTGGAGATCTGGGCGCGGCTGGGCATTGCCCACCCCGAACGCCTGCCACTGCTCGACACCGATGAATTCCTCACCGCCACCGGCGACCGGAGCCTGCCATGAGCATGCCGTTGCAGACACTGCTCGATGCCCTGTTTCCGCATGGGCATGCCATTGCGGTGAGCGATTCGGTGCTGACCGGCAGCGCCACCACCGACAACGGCGATGTGACTGTGATCGGCACCACCAACAAGCTCGAGGTGGGCGTGGACCACGCACTGGCACTGGCCGAAACGGTGCTGGCCAGCACCGCCGCGCATCCGCAGCAACCGATCGTGATGCTGGTCGACACCGCCGGCCAGCGCCTGGCACGCCGCGACGAACTGCTCGGCATCAACGGCTGTTTCGCGCACCTGGCGCAGACGCTGGATCTCGCGCGTCGACGTGGCGCGCGACTGGTCACGCTGGTCTACGGTGAATCCGTCAGTGGTGGCTTCCTCTCGTTCGGGCTGATGGCCGACCACATCCATGCCCTGCCGGATGCGCAGGTGCGGGTGATGGACCTGCGCGCGATGGCCCGGGTGACCAAGCAGCCGCTGGATAAACTGCAGGCGCTGAGCCAGACCTCACCGGTGTTCGCACCGGGCGTGGAGAACTACGTGGCGATGGGTGCGGTGGAATCGTTGTGGGAGGGTAATCTTGCCCAGCACCTTCTGCAGGCCCTGCGCACGCCCGCCCATGGCGACCGCCGCGCAGTGCGCGGAGCCGAACGTGGCGGGCGCATGCTTGCCGCACGCGTGGCTGAAGCCGTGAGCCAGGGCGATGCCTGAGCGGCTGCCCCGACATACGCTGGTCTGGCTGTCAGCGCACGCCGGCTGGCAGGCGGACATCGCCGCGCATGAGTCGCGCTTGGCCGACTGGTTTGCACAGGGCCGGCCGGCCATCGTCGCGCGGCGTGCCGCCGACGATGCCGATCCACGCCTGCGTCTCGGCGTGCCGCTGCCGCCCGCCGAGGACAAACTGCGCCTGGCCCTGCGCGTGCCAGCACACGATGTGCTGCGCACCACCCCGCCACCGGCACTTCAGGCGGTGCTGAAAGGCGACGTTCCGCAGGACTGGCGGCGGCCCCTTGAAGTGCTGCAGAACATCGCTGAGGCGCGCGTATTCGGTGCCTTCGCGTGGCAGCACCTTACTGGCCTGCGCTATGTGCACGCGCGCTCGGACGTCGATCTGCTGTGGCCGATCGACACCACCGCGCAGGCCGATGCCCTCGCTGCACGGCTACAGGCATGGGAAGCCGAACACGACCGGCGGGTCGATGGCGAGCTGTGCCTGGGCGGCGACGCCGCCGTGAACTGGCGGGAGTACGCCGGACGCAGCCGCGAGGTACTGGTCAAGCGCCTCGATGGTGCCGCACTGGAACTCCGCGATGCGTTGTTCGCCTCCGCCGGGGTGAGCGCATGAACGCCGTCGTGCAATCGGCAGTCAGGCCGGCAGCTGCCGTGGACAGCGCGCGTCTGGGGCGCCTCGCCGTCGCCAGCCTGCATGCGGAGCTGGCGCTGGCACCCAAGCCCGGACTGGTCACGCCATTCGACAGCGGCAGCCATCACGACATGGACGCCGGCACGTTCCTGCGCAGCCTGTTCGCACTGCGCCACTACTTCACCGCCGTGGCCCGCCTCGGTGCAGCCGGGACGGACTTCGACGCCTTGCGCCGGTGTGGCATCGCCGCCGAGATCGCGATGCTGCGCGCGACCGCCGGCGTCAATACCCATCGTGGCGCGGTCTTCAGTCTCGGCCTGCTGGTGGCGGCCGCCGCGGCCTGTCGCTCCCGCTTGGGCCATGCCGCCACGGGCGAGCAGGTCTGCCAGGAAGTGTGCCGCTGGTCTGCCGAGCTCGCCAACGCACCTCTGGATGCCAACAGCCCTGGCCAGCGCGCTCGCGCCCGGCATGGCGTGCAGGGGGTGCGCGAACAAGCAGCCGCTGGCTACCCGCTGCTGCGCGAAGTGGCATTGCCTACCATGCGTCACGCGCTGGCCAGCGGCCTGCCACGCGAGGCCGCGATGTGCCAGACCCTGATGCAGCTGATCGCGTGCGTGGATGACCTCAACCTGCTGCACCGTGGCGGCGCCGACGGCCTGCGCTGGGCACAGCGACAGGCGCATGGTTTCCTCGACGGCGGCGGTGCGTTCGTGCCCGGCTGGCAGGCACGCCTGCACGGCATCGGTGAGCGCTTCGTCGCGCGCCGCCTGAGTCCCGGTGGCAGTGCCGACCTGTTGGCCTGTGCCTGGTTCCTGCTACAGCAGGAGGACGCGTGAGCCTTGCCCTGCTCTGCTCCGGCCAAGGTGCGCAGCATGCGGCGATGTTCGACCGCGTGCGCGATCTTCCGGCCGCACGCCATACCCTTGATGTGGCCAGCACGGTACTCGGCCGCGATGTGTTTTCCGCCGCTGCGGCCGACGACCGTTTCGACAATGCGCAGGCGCAACCGCTGCTGTGCGCGGCCACTCTGGCGCAGTGGCAGGGGCTGCGCGACAACGTGCCAACGCCGACGCTGGTCGCCGGCTACAGCATCGGCGAGTTGGCCGCGCATGCCGCCGCCGGCAGCTTCGATGCGACCACCTGCCTTGCCCTGGCTGCGCAGCGCGCGCAGTTGATGGACGGCGCCAGCCCTGCCGATGCAGGCCTGCAGGCCGTGCTCGGCCTGGAACACCATGTACTGCAGCCGCTGTGCGATCTGCACGGTGCGCACATGGCCATCGCCAACGGGCAGGACCATTTCATCGTGGGCGGCACGCACGCCGCATTGCAGCGGCTGGCCGATGCCGCACGGGCGCAGGGTGCGGACATCCGTCCGCTGCCGGTGCACGTGCCTGCACACACACCGTTGCTGGCGGCGGCGGTCGCACCGTTTGCTGCCGCACTCCATGCCTCGCCACTGCAGGCCCCACGCCTGCCGCTGCTGGCCGGCATCGATGCGCGACCGGTGCGGGATCGCGCAATGGCGGTCTACACGCTGTCGGCGCAGCTGGCGCAGACCATCGAATGGGCGCAGGTGATGCGCCAGGCCTTCGAGCGCGGCGCGCGGGTTTTCCTGCAGCTGGGCCCGGGCAACGCGCTGGCGCGCATGGTCGCACCGGCCTATCCGTGCTGCGAAGTGCGGGCGGTGGAAGAGTTCCAGAGCCTGGAAGGCGCCGCGGCGTGGGTCCGCAGTGCGCTGGAGCGGCTGCAGTAACGGGTTCGAGCAGTACGTATCACGCAACACGCAGTACGTCGCCTTACCCCGGGGATGGCGGGTCTCCATCCGTGCTGTACGTGAGTCACGTGTCTGGGAGGGCGCATGAGTCCACAAATCGCAACGATCATCGGTCTGGTGATCATGTTCATCGTCGCCACGGCGATGCCGATCAACATGGGCGCGGTCGCCTTCGCGTTGGCCTTCATCATCGGTGGGCTGTGGGTCGACATGGGCGGCAAGGAGGTCCTGGCCGGCTTTCCCGGCGATCTGTTCCTGACCCTGGTCGGCATCACCTACCTGTTCGCCATCGCGCAGAAGAACGGCACCATCGACCTGCTGGTGCACTGGGCTGTAAAAGCCGTGCGCGGCCATATCGTGGCCATCCCGTGGGTGATGTTCGTGATCACCGCGGTGCTCACCGCGTTCGGTGCGCTGGGCCCGGCGGCGGTCGCGATCATCGGCCCGGTCGCGCTGCGCTTTGCCAAGCAGTACAACATCAACCCACTGATGATGGGCCTGCTGGTCATCCACGGCGCACAGGCGGGCGGCTTCTCGCCGATCAGCGTGTACGGCAGCATCACCAATGGCGTAGTGCAGAAGGCCGGGCTGGAAGTGACCGAGATGGCGGTGTTCCTGACCAGCCTGGGCTTCAACTTCATGATGGCGACGATCTGCTTCTTCGCCTTCGGTGGCATCGCCCTGCTGCGTCGCGGCTCGATCACCGCGGCAGGAACGATCGGCAATGCCGAACTGGCGATGGCCGGTGGCCCGCAGGCGTCGTCGCGCCAGTTCGCGATCGAAGGCCATGGCGCGCTGGTCGCAGCAGGCGGCGGCACGCTCAGCAATGATCCGGCGGCACTGGATGCGGTGGGCCTGACCCGCGAACGGTTGTTCACCCTGATCGGCCTGCTCGGCCTGGGCGTGGCCGCGCTGATCTACAACCTCAACGTCGGCCTGGTCTCGATCACCGTCGCGGTGGCGCTGGCGCTGCTGTCGCCACAAAGCCAGAAGGGCGCGGTCGATGGCATCAGCTGGTCCACCGTGCTGCTGATCTGTGGCGTGGTGACCTACATCGGCGTGCTGGAACATGCCGGCGCGGTGGACTTCATCGGCAATGGCGTGTCCGACATCGGCATTCCGCTGCTCGGCGCGCTGCTGGTCTGCTACGTCGGCGGCATCGTCTCCGCATTCGCCTCGTCGGCCGCAGTGCTGGGCGCCACGATTCCGTTGGCGGTGCCGTTCCTGATGCAGGGTCACCTCAGCGCCGCCGGCGTGATCTGCGCGCTGGCGGTGTCGTCCACCATCGTCGATGTCAGCCCGTTCTCCACCAATGGCGCACTGGTGGTGGCCTCGGCAGCGAAGGAAGAGCGCGAAACCCTGTTCCGCCGCTTCCTGGTCTACAGCGGTCTTGTGGTGGCGCTTGGACCGCTGCTGGCCTGGCTGGTATTCGTGGTGCCCGGCTGGATGTAACCGCCCAGCGGTAGTGCCGGCCGCTGGCCGGCAATCCCATGAAGCCATCCAGCGATCACGGGTTGCCGGCCAGCGGTCGGCACTACCTGGCGGTACACTTCCTCCATGGCCATTGCCCCCGCCCCGCGATCACCGAAGAAGCGCGCGCCTCTGTATGAAGAGGTGGCCGACCACGTGCGCGAGCGCATCTACGACTACCGGCTGCCGCCGGGCGAGTGGATCGACGAGCCCGCGCTGTGCGAAGAACTGGGCATCAGCCGCACGCCGCTGCGCGAGGCGTTGAAGCTGCTGGCCGCCGAAGGCCTGGTACAGATCGACGCAGGTCGTGGCAGCCGGGTCACCCGGTTGACGCTGGAAGACCTCAACCAGCTGTTCCCGGTAATGGCCATGCTGGAAGGCCGTTGCGCACACGAGGCGGTCAGGCACATCGATGATGCCGGCGTGCAGCAGCTGGAAGATCTGCATGCAGCGATGGAAACCGCGGCGGCCGAGGGCAACATTGCCGAGTACTACCGCAACAACTACCTGATCCACGAAACCGTGCAGCATTACGCGGGCAATCCGTGGCTGATCCGCATCACCCACGACCTGCACCGCATCCTGAAGATGCATCGCGGCCGCCAGCTGCTGACCCCGGGCCGCACGGCGCAGTCGCTGGCCGAACACCGCGAGTTGATGGAGTGCTTCCGCCGCCGCGATGCGCAGGCTGCCGAACGCACCATGGAGCGCCATCTGCTCAGCCAGGGCCAGGCATTGGCCGCCTATGTGGCAGCGGGCGGGTTGTTGAACGTGCCAGCGCCCTTGCCGACCGAAGGCGGCGGTTGAGCGGATGAGGTTGCCGGCCAGCGGCCGGCACTACCGGCCGCAGCCAACCGCTGTTCTGTAGAGGCGGTTGAGCGGATGAGGTTGCCGGCCAGGGGCCGGCACTTACAGGGGG